>JAVXND010000064.1:0-14963 GCA_036645955.1 Clostridia bacterium
ATCACTCACGCGGAAAGCCATTTCCGCAATCCCCCGTTCCCCCCGCAGGGGATGCATCACCGCAGCATGCCAATTCCGCAAAAGGGCGAACCCCGCGAGGTGGGGCGGACACCATATATGGTGTCCCTACATCCCCCCTGTTTCCGAAGTTTTATCCAGTAATTCAAAATAATCGCATACCCCGCGCGTTACCGCCTCCGCTATTTTTTGCTGATAGGCCTCGCTTAATAATAGCTTTTCCTCCTCCGCATTGCTCACAAACCCGCATTCCACCAGCGCCGACGGCAAGGCGCTCCGCAGCACATAGTAATTGCCCGACATGGCAACACGCTTTTTGGCGGGTTTGAGCTCCTGCACCATCGCCTGCTGTAACACCCCCGCCAAAAGCCGCCCCGCATCTCCTCCGCGCTGATAAAACACCTGCGGCCCGCTTTCCCTCCGACTGCGGTACTCGTTTAAATGGATGCTCAAAAACACATCCGCATTCGCCTCAAGCGCAATGTCCACACGCTTTTGCAAATCCTGACGCTTGCGGGTTAGGGTGGCGGTATTGCCTTTGCAAAGGCACACATCCTCACGCCGTGTAACCACCACGGCCGCCCCCTTTGCCAACAGTTCTTTTTCGATTTTGAGTGAAATGGGCAAGGTCAAAGCCTTCTCCCATATGCCGCTGTCGCGCGCCCGCGCACCCCCGTCATACCCGCCGTGTCCGGGATCAATGGCAATGGTGTAGCCCGCAAGCGGCGCTTTGCCCTGCGCGGCGGTTTCCACAGACGGCTCACCCTGCTGCATCCGCATGCCCCCCGCAAGGGCTATGAGCACAAGAAGTACACACACGCGTAGCCGCGCGGCACGTTTTATGACGAAAGAATCAACCGTTTGTTTCATGCAATGCCTCCCCCGAGTTTTGAAGTATTCTATGCGCTGGCGGCTTCAAAACATGCCTTTGGAGGTCATTGTACCTTATGCATATATGCATAGCAAAAACGCGGTTTTCCACAGTTTCCACATGGTTTCCCACAGATAATGTGCTTTTCTCGCTTCATAAGTCGAATTTTGTGGAAAACTTTTTGTCGAATAATGTCTGCATACTCACTTTCCCATATGTGGAAAACAACTGTGGAAAAGTAACCTTCTGTTGCAAAATCATTAATTTTTGTTACGGAAACATCGTGACCATATCCTACATTTTGCCGTTTGCAAGCGGCAGTGTCTTGGTTCTGCGGCGCTTTTCCAGCAGCACCACCAGCACCATCATCACCACCGTCATGAGGTATGGCGCCATGGCTGTAATGTCGTTGGGGATGTACTTTTGCATGCGCATGCCCAAGGCTTCTATAAAGCCAAAGAGCAGTGCCGCCAAAAACACCTTCGGCGGATTGCCGCGCCCAAAAATCACACAGGCAAAGGCCACATACCCACGCGCCGCGCTCATGTTCTCGCTGAACATGGTCAAATACCCAAGCGATAAATGTGCGCCTGCCACACAGCTTAGCACGCCGCAAAGCACGCTTGCCCAGCATTTCATGCGGTTCGGGCTTTTGCCGCAGGCCGTCAAGGCATCGGGGTATTCGCCTGCCGCACGTAAATGAAAGCCCATGGGCGTGCGGTACACAAACACCCAAATCAGCGGCACCAGCACCCAGCTTACATACACAAGCAATGTATTGCCGCTTAATAGCTCGCCAAGAAAGGGAATGTCCTGAATCAGCGGCAAGGTAATGGTGGGCAACGGCACAATGCCAGGCCCCGAAAAGGAGCCCTTGACATGAAACAGCGTGCGCAGTAAAAACACCGTCAGCCCGCCCGCAAAGATGTTGAGCGCCACGCCGATGATAAACTCATCGCTCTTGAATTTGATCACAAACACATAGTAAAACAGCCCCAGAAGCACCCCCAGCGCCATGGCAAACACAAGCCCCATCACCCAGCTGCCGCATAAATAGCTGCCCAGCACCGCAAAAAATGCGCCCATCAGCATCATGCCGTCAATACCAATGTTGGTGATGTTTACATGCTGTGTAAGCAAACAGCCCAGCGCCGCCAAAATCACAGGGGTAGCGGTACGAAGCGTGTTTTGAAGCAATAGAATGTTAAAAATCTCGCCCATGTTACGCTTCCTCCTTTTGTGTGCGCTTTGCCTCGGCCCGTGCTCTGCGCACCACCGCTTGATCCGAAAGCATCTTGCGAATGCCGCCCTCCGCCGCCATAAAGAAAATAATGATGGATTGCACAATCAGCACCAGCTCGCTGCTCACCCCTGCGGATAGCTCCATTGACTTGCTTCCAATGTTTAGAATGGCAAAGAAGAAGCTCATCAGAATCACACCCAATGGGTTGTAACGCATGATCATGGCCACCAGCATGCCGTCAAAATAAAACTCGTTGCTCACCGTGGTCAGGAAGCGCTTGTGCAAGCCAAAAACCTCCAGCATGCCCACCAAGCCGCAAATGGCACCGCTTAGCACCATCGCCCACAGCATCAGCTTGCCCGTATGAACCCCGCCGTACTTGGCAAAGCGGTCGTTTTCACCCGTGAGCTTCATTTCAAACCCAAGGGTGGAGCGGCTCATGAGGTACCAAACAAACAGCGCCATCGCCGCCGCATAAAGCACGCCCGTGTTTAAATTGCTCAGCCTGATGATGGGCGCAAACGCCGCCGCCTTCATAATGCTGTCCGTGCCTGTGGCAATGCCCCGCTCTGCGGTTTTCAGCGGTCCGTTTGCCAGATAACTGCAAAAATGAATGGCCACGGAGTTGAGCATGATGGTGGTGATCACCTCATCCACCTTCCAGCGCACCTTGAGCACGCCCGGTAGAAATGCGTAGAGCCCGCCAGCGAGCATCGCCGCCAGCAAGGATAGCACAACCACCATCCACGCAGGCACGCCTGTCAGCTGTGCGCCCACCACAGCGGCCGCCATTGCGCCCATGTAGAGCTGACCCTCGCCGCCTACGTTAAACACGCCCGCCTTGGCCGCCACGCTCATGGCAAGCCCTGTAAGGCAAAGCGTGACCGTTTTGGCAAGCGTGTTGCCCAAAGCGCGGGGCTTGCCCAGAGCACCCTCAAACAAAGCCGCATAGCCCGCAATGGGGTCATGCCCGCAAAGAAGCATGATGCCTGCGCCCAGCAAAAAGGCCAATAGCACCGCCGCAAAAAGCGAAACGAGGTAATCCCGATTGATGCGCTGTGAGGGTTTAAGCCGAAACAGCGCCCGCAGGGACTGAATCAAGCTGTTATGCATTTGTGCCCGCCTCCATTTCCTGCTTGCCGCCCGTCATATAAAAGCCGATGTCCTGCTTGTCTATGGTTCCCGCGTCAAAGCGGCCTGTGATTCGGCCTTCAAAAATGGTCAGCAATGTATCGCTCAAGCGAAAAAGCTCGTCCAAATCCGCGCTGAGCAGCAATATGGCACAGCCCTCATTGCGCTTTTGAATGATGCGCTCATGAATAAATTCAATGGCACCAATGTCCACGCCGCGCGTGGGCTGGCTGATCACCAGCACAGGCGTGCCAAAGCTGAATTCACGCGCAATCACCACTTTTTGCATGTTTCCGCCCGAAAGCGAGCCCGCAGGCTCCTCCACCCCCGACATGCGAATGTCGAAGCGCTCGGCAAGCTCTGCCGCATATTTTTTCACCCTGCCATGCCGCAAATGGATGCCAAAATCGCTGAAATCACGGGTGCGCTGTTTGCCTAGCAGCAGGTTTTCCGCAATGCTCGCCTTTACATCCATGCCAGTGGACACACGGTCCTCCGGCACATAGCTCACGCCTCGCCGCCTGATTTCGCGCGGGTCCATGCCTGTAATGCTGTTGCCGTTTAGCCGAACGGTTCCGCCTGTCATGGGGCGCATGCCCATCATGCACTCCGCAAGCTCGGTTTGTCCATTGCCCTCCACGCCGCATATGCCGACAATTTCCCCCGCATGTACGGTTACATCCACACCGCGAAGCGCAGGCAGGCAACGGTCGTTAGCGGCGCATAGCCCGTTGATTTGCAGTACCTCCGCCCCCAACGGGTGCTCGGTGCGCAGGTCGTCAAAAAGCACATCGCGCCCCACCATGAGCGAGGCAATTTCCCGCTCGTTCGTTTCGGAGCTCAGAAGCACCTTTTCCAGCTGTCCGCGCCGCATAACGCCCACACGGTCGCTCACCCGCATGACCTCGGGCAGCTTGTGGGTAATCAAAATCACCGTCATGTCTTTTTCACGCACAATGCGGCGGATCACATCAAAAAGCTCGTCCGTCTCCTGCGGGGTGAGCACGGCGGTGGGTTCGTCTAAAATGAGCACCTCCGCACCCGTGCGAAGCGCCTTCAAAATTTCCACGCGCTGCTGAAGGCCTACGCTTAGCTCGCGCACCACATCCGTAGGCTCCACACGCAGGCCGTAGGTTTCAGAAAGCTTGCGCACAAATGCATTTGCGCTTGCCTGATCCACCAGCAAGCCAAGCTTTTTAGGCTCATGCCCCAGCAGAATATTCTGCGCCACGGTAAAGCTCGGCACCAGCTTAAAATGCTGATGCACCATGCTCACGCCCATTTGCATGGCACGCTCCGGGTTGTGCTGTGCGCCTGTTTTTTGACCCTTGATGTAGATGTCGCCAAGCGTTTGGCGCTGCATGCCATAGAGCAGGTTCATCAGCGTGGATTTTCCCGCGCCGTTTTCCCCCACCAGCGCAAACACCTCGCCCCGCCTGATGCTCAAGCTCACATCTTTATTTGCCAGCACCCCGGGATATTGCTTGCTTACGTGGGAAAAGCGGACGATCTCTGTTGCCGTGGTTTTTTCTTGCATAGGACTGCCCTCGCTTTGGTGCCGTATTTAGCAACACCCCTTGCCCGCAAAAGACAAGGGGTGCTGTGTGCAAATTCTTTTTTAAAAATGAATGTTCTACCGCGTGCTTTCCACAACAATTTCACCAGAGGAAATTTTGAGCTTGAGCGCCTCCACCTCGGCCTTGAGCTCATCGGGTACCTGCTGAGTCATGGTTTCGTCACCATAGCCAATGGCCACAAGGCCAGAGGAAATGTCCGCATTCCAAATGGTGCCGCCGTTAAACACGCTATCCTCAAGGTACATGCTTACCGCGTCGTAAATGCTGTTGCCCACCTGCTTTAGCATGGAGCACAAAATAACCTCGGGGTTCACATGCTTTTGATCGCTGTCCACGCCAATGGCATACTTGCCCTGCTCCTGCGCGGCTTCGAAAACGCCCAAGCCTGTTTTGCCCGCCACGGGGAACACCACATCCGCGCCCTTGCTGTAAAGCGATAGCGCCGCTTCCTTGCCCTTGTCGGGCGCTTCATAATCGTCGGTGTACACGGGATCCAGCACGGTTCCTTCGGGGTTGGCATACAGTGCGCCCTGCTTGTAGCCCACAATGAAGTTGTTGATGGTATCGCTGTTTTCGCCGCCAATCACGCCCACAGTGCCAGATTTGGCCATTTTCATAGCGATGTAGCCTGCTAAGAAGCTGCCCTGATTTTCTGCATAGGTGATGGAAAGCAGGTTATCGCCCACGCCCTCCAGCCCATTATCCACAAAGATGAACAGTGTTTCGGGCATTTCAGGCACCACAGCGCTCAAGCCATCCCAAAACTGCCAGCCAACTGCAACGACGATGTCGTTTTGCTCCGCCGCTTCCACAAGCGCGGGTTGATAGGCGCTGGCATCGCTCTTGCATTCCACAACACTGCCAACCACGCCATAATCCTTTTCGAGGCTTTTCAAGCCCTCGTTAGCGCTGTCATAAAACCCAAGGTCACCTAGCGTTTCAGCCACGCAAAGCGCCACCTTCATGGGTTCGCCGCCTTGCGCGGGTGCGGCTTTTTCGGTTTCACCAATCGCGGTAATGCCCAAGGTAACCAACATTGCAATGCATAGAAGCAAGGAGAGTAGCTTTTTCATATTCGGTTCATCCTTTCCGTTTGTGAGGTAGTTTGCTTAACCCTGCAACCATTATACTATGTTTTCCCTCTTGTATTCAAGGGTTTGCTCAAAGTTTCGAAGTCTTGTAACAAAAGAGCCATTGCGCTGTGCGCCTTGGCTCTTTTGTTTGTTATTTAGCGGTAAAGCATTTCACTGCGCTTGGGGCCTGTAGATACCATGTGAATGGGCACTTCAAGCTCTTTTTCAACAAATTCAATGTATTTGCGGCAGTTTTCGGGAAGCTGGCTCCACTCCGTTACGCCGCGCACGTCTGTTTTCCAGCCGGGCAGCATGGTGTACACAGGCTTGCACTTCATCAGGGTGGGCGTGCTTGGGAAATTGGTTATTTTTTCGCCGTTTGCCTCATACGCTATGCATACGGGGATCTCGTCCAAATAGCCCAGCACATCCAGGTTGGTAAGCACCGCCTCGGTTGCGCCCTGTACCATGCAGCCATAGCGCGTAGCCACAGCGTCAAACCAGCCCACACGGCGGGGGCGGCCCGTGGTAGCGCCGTATTCACCCGCATCTCCGCCGCGGTTGCGAAGCTCGGTGGCTTCGTCGCCAAACAGCTCGGTTGTGAAGGGGCCTGCACCTACACAGCTGGAATACGCTTTGGTTACGCAGAAGATGTCCTTCATTTCGCTCGCAGGCACGCCAGCGCCCACGGTGCCAAAGCCCGCCAAGGGGGAGGAGGATGTGGTGTAGGGGTAAATGCCATGGTCTGGATCGCGCAGACTGCCCAGCTGCCCTTCCAATAGCACGGTTTTGCCTTCCTTGAGCGCCTTGTGCAGGAAGAGCGTGGTGTCAATCACCATGGGGCGGATGCGTTCGCCTAGCGCCTTCATGTGGGCAATGAGGGCTTCCAGATCAATCAGCGGTTTGTGGTATAGGTTTTCCAGCGTCGCGTTTTTCTGCATTACAGCGCTGGTCAAACGGGTGCGAAGAATTTCGTCATCGTAAATCTGGCATACCTGAATGCCAATTTTGAGGTATTTGTCGCCATAGAAGGGCGCAATGCCGCTCTTGGTAGAGCCAAAGCTCGCCTTGCCAAGGCGCTCCTCCTCGTAACGGTCAAAGTCCACGTGGTAGGGCAGCATCACCTGCGCACGGTCGCTAATGAACAGCTTGGGCGTGGGTACACCGCGTTCCATAACACTTTGGTATTCGGCCAATAGCTTGTCGATATCCAGCGCAACGCCAGGGCCGATTAAGTTAGCGATATGCGGATGAAAAACGCCCGAGGGAAGTAGATGAAGGGCGAATTTGCCATAGTCGTTGATGATGGTGTGACCTGCGTTGGCGCCGCCCTGAAAACGAACCACAACATCGCTGTTTTCGGCGAGCACGTCGGTAATCTTTCCTTTGCCCTCGTCGCCCCAGTTTGCGCCTACGATGGTACGGACCATAAAATGATCCCCTTTCTGGTGGTAGATTGGAGGCATAAACCCCACACATCTTTATACTATACAGTGTATAGAATGTCAAGCAAACAGGAGGAAATCTACATGATTCAAGCAAAAAAAATGCTGGTAGCCGCCCTTGCGCTGGTGCTTGTGTGCGGCATGACCATGCAGGCGGCCTTTGCCGCCGCCTTACAGGATGGCATTTATCGCGATTCAGCACCCGGGCAAAATGGGGAGCTCATTGTAACGGTGAGCGTTCGGGAGGGTAAAATCATAGCCTTTAGCGCGGAAAACAAGGATGGCGCGCAAAAAAACGAGTACTTTCAAAAAGCGGAGGCAGGGCTCCAAACGGCAGTGCTTGAAAAACAGAGCTTGCAAGGCGTAGATGCGGTTAGCGGCGCAACAGGCACCTCTAACACGCTGCTCACCGCGCTGGAGGGTGTCATGAAGCAAGCGCAGGCGGCATTTCCCGCCCCGCAGGGCGGAACGGGCGGAGCGGGCGAACGCGCCGCCGCCACGCCGCGCCCCACGCTCAACCCCGCCAAGGCAGAGGTGTTTACGGGGCTTGGCAGCACAGCCAATTTCAGAGTCGGCCCCGGCAAGGATGATACAGGCACCCCTGTATATAGCTTTAATGTCACCATGGCCAATGCCCTTTTTGACAAGGACGGCAAAATATTGGATGTATGCGTGGACATTTACGAGGTCGCCACCCCCAATTACGATGGCAAGAGCATGCCGCGTTTTAGCGGCTGGCCAAAGCAAGAGGGCTATAATGTTTTTAACTTTGAAGCAGGCAAGGTGGATGGTGTCAGCAAAAACACAGAGGAAAGCGCGGCCAAGGAGCTGTCGGAGTGGAAAACCAAGCGTGAGCGCGGGGACAGCTACGGCATGAATCCCAAAAACGAATGGTATCAGCAAATGCATGCTTATGAGCAGTGGATGATTGGCAAAACAACGGAGGAGCTGCGGCGCTGGTTTGCGCATAGCACAAGCGAGCGCAACGGCCGCCCCATCAAGCCGGATAGCGAGCAGGCAGAGGATCAAAAGGCGCTGAAAGCCTTAACGGAAAAGGATCGGCAACAGCTGTATGATGTGGTGAGCATGGCCACCATGAGCTTGAGCGATGGGCATGGGCTGATTTTAGAAGCCATCGAAAAGGCCTATGAAAACCGCACCCCCGTGGATCAAGTGGAAGTGGATTGATGGGCGCAAGGCTGATCATTTTACTGAAAAAGGGACTGCGGCATTTCGCCGCAGTCCCTTTTTTTGCATTTCCCGTTTATTCAACTGTTGCGTAGGTCCACAACGCATCGCCTGTGCTCAAAAGTATCAAGTTTTTCACGTTTGGCTTGAGCATGTAGGGGTTGGTGTAGAAGTACAAAGGTGCAACGCTGCCCGTTGCCATCAGAATGTTCTCAGCTTCGGCGCAAAGCTTGGCACGCTCAGCAGGATCTGTGCACGCTTTGACCTTGTCAACCAGTGCATCGAAGCAATCCGCCCAAGTTTGATCGCCGTTGGGGCCCCAATACGCACCTAAGCCTGCGTCCTTGGTGGCTTCTGTGTTACGCTTGTAATCACCCAGATCCTTGCCTAGGCGAGGATAGTTGTTGCCAGAAGCGGAAACAAAGATCTCCAGGAAGTTGACGCAATCGTTGAAATCAGCGATCCAGCCCATGCGCGCGGATTCCGCATCACCCTTCTTGAGCTTTTCCTGTAAGGTAGCCCAAGCTTCGGTGTTGATGGTGCCCGTAATGCCAACCTGATTCCATGTTTCCTGCACATACTGCATAATGGCGGCATTAGCGCCGCTGTTATTGAAGGCAAACTCAATGCTGGGGAAGTCGGTGAACACAATGTCGCCGCCTTCAATGGTGCCAGTGTGGGGGTAGCCTAAGTCAACCAAGGTTTGCAGTGCAGTTACCATGTCCTCTGTGTAGTTCTCATTCACAGCAGAAGGCGTGGCGGTGCCAGTGTACCAGCTGCTATAGCCCTCTGCGACGCGAACATCGGCATTTAAGCCGTCGCTTAAGCTCTTGGGATAGAAGCCTGTGGCAGGCTCTTGCCCGCCCATGGTGACATACTCAACCAAATCCTTGCGGTTGATCATCTGTCCCAAAGCAAAGCGTGCCTTGCTCTGTTCTTGGATGGTGAGCTGTTTCGTGCTGGGGGAAATATCCTTGTGCACATTAAACAGGATATACCAAGTGCCGATATAGTCGCCCATCACCAATTGTCCGGGATAGCTGGCGTAGAGGCGCTCATACTCGGTGGGGTCAATGGCATTGATGAACTGTGCCGTATCGTTTTCAAAAGCGGTCAAAATGGCTACGTTATCTTCCGATAGGTAGCAGTTCACGCCGCCTAGCGACACAACAGACGCGTTCCAGTAGTTGGGGTTTTTCTCAAAGGAAATCACGTCATCCACAGCATACTTCGTCATGCGGAAAGCGCCGGTACCGATGTAGGTTTCAGGCTTGGTAGCCCAAGCGCCTTCGTTGTCGGCAATTGCGGTCTTTACGGGGAAAAAGGTCGGAAAGGCGCAGAGGTTGAGGAAGTACGAGGTGGGGTTGGCCAAGGTAACGGTGAAGGTACGCGCCGCATCATCGGTTACGATGTTGAGGGGGCCTGCGCCGTCGTTGTAGCCGTCCACATAGCTGTAGAGGAAGCCGTAGTCAGCGCCAAGATCAACGGACGCGGCACGGTTCCAGCTCGCGGCCACTTCGCTGGCTTTGAGGTCGGTACCATCGGACCATTTGAGGCCGTCACGCAGTGTAAAGGTGTACACCAGCTTGTCGTCGGTTACGGTGTAGCTTTCCGCCAGCTCGGGGGATAGGGTAGGTACACCATCCACTGGCTGGTAACCCATCAGTCCTGCGAACGCAAGCTTCAAAACATTGGAGCCGCTGGAGGCGCTGTTGAGCGCTGGATCGATGGACAGGGGTGTGCCGCCGCCGTAAAACACGGAAATCGTTTTGCCTGCTTCTTCTGCTGCAGCCATTGTCACACAGCCCAGAAGCATCGTGAGTGCGAGCACCATTGCAAGTACCTTTTTCATTGTAACCCTCCTTGATCTTTTCTGCCAAATGGATGCTGCGGATATCAAAAGCTCCATTGCCCGAAAGGAACGTCACCGTTATTTTCGCAATCGGAACCGAGCTTTTGTTACCCCCGCTCATTCATCTGGCGGTTTTTTATCATACGTTCACCCTTTTTTTGAATGGCTTTCTCGCTTGAAGAGCATTCAAAAAGCATGGGTGCGTATCATCATAGGTTGTGGCAAGCCACAAAATGCCCTGGCGCCACCTCGCGAATCTTTGGGCAGGTCTGTGCGCATGCCGCGGTTGCACGCGAGCAACGGGTGCGAAAGCTACAGCCGCTGGGCAGGTTCAGGGGGCTGGGCACATCGCCGTGCAGCACAATGCGCTGCATTTTCCGTGCCTTGACGGGGTCGGGTATGGGCACCGCAGATAATAACGAAATGGAATAAGGGTGCAGCGGGTGATGGTTGAGCTCGTTAGCGTCTGCCAGCTCCACAATTTTGCCAAGGTACATTACCGCTATGCGCTGCGAAATGTGTTTAACCACCGACAAGTCATGCGCAATAAACAAATACGTAAGCCCTAGGCTGTGCTGTAAATCCTCCAGCATGTTGATGACCTGTGCTTGAATGCTCACATCCAGCGCAGATACAGGCTCGTCGCAAACAATAAATTCCGATTTAGAGGCCAGCGCCCGCGCAATGCCAATGCGTTGCCGCTGTCCGCCGCTAAACTCATGGGCGTAGCGCGTGGCCTGCTCGCTTGAAAGCCCCACAATGGATAGCAGTTCATTGATGCGGTCGTTGCGCTCAGCCTTGCTTTTGCACAGCTTGTGTACATCGATGGGTTCCGCCACAATATCGCCCACCGTCATGCGCGGGTTAAGGGAGGAATACGGATCCTGAAACACCATTTGAGCGCGCTTGTGAAGCATGCTGATGGATTCCTTGCCCTCTATTTTGGTGCCGTCAAAAACCACCTCACCCCCTGTGGGTTTGTAGAGCTGTAATAAACTTCGCCCTGCCGTGGTTTTGCCACAGCCGCTTTCCCCCACCAGCCCTAAGGTTTCGCCGCGCTTGATGTCAAAAGAAACATCATCCACCGCTTTTAACACAGAGGTTTTCATAAAGCCCGTGGTAATGGGAAAATATTGTTTGAGGCCGCGTACCTCTATCATGTATTTTGAAGCACCCGCATCGCGGATTTCACTCATGGTATCAACCATCCTTTCCAAAAGCACCCACAAACCATATGCAAGGCTTTAGCCCTTGTTTTCTTCCTTGTTGGCTGTTTGTATAGGCGAATCCATCACATCGCCCTCCTTCACATTCATCCAGCAGGCGCTGAGATGATCCTGCGCAACCCAGCATTCCTTGGGCTGCTGCTGCAAGCAGACCTTCATGGCACGCTCACAGCGCGGTGCAAAAGCACAGCCCGCAGGCAGGTTTAACAGGTCGATGGGTGTACCCGCAATGGGCACCAGGCGTTCTTTATCATCGCTATCTATTTTGGGAATGGAACGCATTAAGCCCTTGGTGTATTCATGCTTTGGGTTGTAGAAAATTTGATCGGCGGTGCCGCGTTCGCATACCTTGCCCGCGTACATCACAATCACCTCGTCGCACATGCCCGCAATCACACCCAAGTCATGGGTAATCATGATAATGGCCATGCCCAGTTTGCGCTGTAATTCGCCCATCAGCTCCAAAATCTGCGCTTGTATGGTCACGTCCAAAGCGGTGGTGGGTTCGTCGGCAATCAGGATATCGGGTTCGCAAGCCAAAGCCATAGCAATCATCACACGCTGGCGCATACCGCCCGAGAGCTCATACGCATATTGCTTCATGCGCTTTTCAGGCTCGTTAATGCCCACCAAGCCCAGCATTTCCACCGCACGCGCCCATGCCTGCTTTTTATTGCGTTGGGTGTGAAGCAATATGGCCTCCATCAGCTGGTTGCCAATGGTGAAGGTGGGGTTTAAGCTGGTCATGGGGTCCTGAAAAATAATGCTGATTTTGTTGCCGCGAATGGCGCGAATCCGCTCCTCAGGCGCGCCCACAAGCTCCTCGCCCCTGAATTGGATGCTGCCGCTCACAATACGCCCCGGATGCGTGAGTATCTGCAAAACCGAATAGGCGGTTACGCTCTTGCCGCTGCCGCTTTCCCCTACAATGCCCAGCACCCGCCCCGCATCCAAGTTAAAGGAAATCCCGTTCACCGCGCGCACCTCGCCCGAGGGGGTGAAGAAGGTGGTGTGCAGATCCTTTACTGATAACATAGCCATCTCATTCACACTCCTTTATGAACGCAATTTGGGATCAAATGCATCGCGAAGCCCATTGCCAAGTAGGTTGAAGGAAAGTACAATCATGAAAATGGAAAGGGCGGGGAAAACAAGCAAATAGGGATAGCTCACCAAGCCCGAACGCGCATCGGAGGCCAGAGAGCCTAGTGACGGCATCGGCATGGACACGCCCAAGCCCAAGAAGGAAAGAAAGCTTTCCGTAAAAATGGCACTGGGAATTTGCATGGCGGCGGTGATGATAATAACGGAAATACAGTTGGGAATCATGTGCTTGCGAATGATGCGCGCGGGGGATGCGCCAATGGCACGCGAAGCCAGCACATATTCCTGCTCTTTTATGGATAGGATTTGCCCACGCACCTGCCGCGCCATGCCCACCCAATAGAGCAAGCCAAACACGATGAAAATACTGACCATGCCAGCGCCGAGCTTTGCAATCAGCACATTTGAGCTTGTGCTGACCACATCCTTAATAGCTACCGAAAGCAAAATCACAATCAGCACATCTGGCAGGGAATAGATGATATCCACAATTCGCATCATGATCATATCCACCCTGCCGCCAAAAAAGCCTGATATGGAGCCGTAAATAATGCCGATGACCACCACAATAAAAGCAGAAATAATGCCCACCAAGAGGGAAATGCGCGTGCCGTAAATCACACGAATGGCATAATCACGGCCCAGCGAATCCGTGCCCATGATGTGGGGAAATACCTCCTGCCCTTTTTCGATCTTAGCCAGTTCCTTTTTGGAATACTCAAAGGGGTTGAGGTTTTTGGAGCTAACCTCCTGCTTGGTATAGCTGTATGGGTAAAATTCTGGCACAATAAACGCAATGAGTGTAATCAGCAAAATAATCGCCATGCAAACCACGGAAATCTTATTTTGAAATAACCGCCGCATGGCATCCCGCATGAAGGAAACGGATTGACGCATGGTGGTTTGCTGTTGCTTTTCCTCCTCAGAGGCGGGGGCAAACAGGTTGGGATCCACCTGAAAGCTCAGGGGGTTTTGAAACGCTTGTTTATTTTGCATGTTCACACCTCAAGTCAAATCAATTCGGGGGTCCATCACCTTGTACAGAATATCGCTCAAAAAATTCATGAGGATGATCATTACCGCAAGGAAAATGGTAACGCCCATAATCATCATATAGTCTGTGCGAAGCATGCTGTTCACGAACAGCCTGCCCAACCCAGGTACGGAAAAAATGTTTTCCACCACCATGCTGCCCGTAAGAATGTACGCCATCATAGGCCCTGCATAGGTAATCACGGGGCTGAGCGCATTTTTAAGGGCGTGCTTGAATACCACCTTGCGGTTTGGCACGCCCTTGGCGCGTGCAGTGCGGATATAATCCTGCGAAAGCACATCCAGCATACCCGAGCGTTCAAGGCGCGTGATGTATGCCATGGGGTATAGGCTTAGGGAAATGATCGGCAGCACCAAGCCGCCCGGCTCGCTGGAAAGCGTGGGAAACCAGCGCAGCTGTAGGCCAAATACCAGCAGCAAAATGGTTGCCACCACAAAGGAAGGCATGGAAACCAGCGCGGTTGTAACAACCTGAATCAGCTTATCCTGCCATTTGCCGCGTTTGAGCGCCGCAATGGCCCCTAACACCACGCCAAAACCCATCGCGATCACCGCAGCTGAAAAGCCGATCCGCGCCGAATAGCTGAAGCCTCCCTTGATCAGGTCAAAAACCGTATTGCCGACCCAGCCCGTAGACAAGCCAAAATCCAAATGAGCAATGTTGCCCAAATAGTTAACGAATTGCACAGGCACGGGCTTGTCAAAGCCATATTTTGCTTCCAATGCTGCAATGGTAGCGTCCGACTTTGCTTTTTCGGAGCTAAAGGGGCTGGCGGGAACGGCATGCATTGTAAAGAAGGTGATGAACACGACCAAGAAAATGGTCAGAAGAGCCATCCCCAAGCGCTTTACAATATACATGGCGAATTTTGAGTTCAAATCAATTGCCTCCTCGTTTGGAAAATGAAAACTTGGAACAAAAACGGAAAGAGCCGACCAGATAACTCTTTCCCTCATTGTAAAAAGCATAATTTTATTATAGCAGTTGATTGAGTGATGTCAATTATTTGAAAGGCTGTTCACTGTTTTTCTAATGTTCTTTTTGATTTAAGGTCAGGTGCTGGGTGTGTTGCAGGCAACTAGAACAGCATGCCTTAGCATGCTGTTCTTTCAAGGCTCATCTATGGGCGCATCCTTTTCCCAGGCTCAAAGCTTAACACAACGGAGCTGTCTGCCCAGCTC
>JAVXND010000065.1:0-14951 GCA_036645955.1 Clostridia bacterium
GATCACCATATATGATGACCGCCAGCGGGCGTTGTACCACTTCATGGGTGCCTCCCTCCGCATGGACTCCCTCCCTTCAAATTTCCTCTTGACAGGCGAAAATAATCTGCTATACTATTATCGTAGGTCAAAGATAGTCAGACTTAGTGACTGCCTATGAACCATTTTTGATAAGGGAGGGGAAACCCCATGACGAATCAACAATTTACGGAAAAGAGCCGCGAAGCGCTCCAAACTGCGCAGCAGCTTACGGTGGAATACAGCAATCAGGAAGTAACGCAGGAGCATTTGGCCTGTGCTTTGCTTGCGGACCCGCAGGGGCTGATTTCTCAGCTCTTGACCAAAATGGGCAAGGCCCCCGCAGAGCTTCGCACAAGGCTGGAAGCACTTATTGCACGCCAACCCAAGGTAACAGGCTCTGGGCGTGAAGCGGATAAAATCTACATCAGCAACGAGGTAGAGCAGGCTTTGGTGGCCGCGCGGGAACGCGCACAGCAAATGAAGGACGAATACCTGAGCGTGGAGCATCTGTTTTTGGGCTTGCTTGAAAAGCCGTCCCGCACGCTTTCGGAGCTGTGGAAAAGCTACGCCATTACGGAAAAGAGCTTTTTGACGGTGCTTCAGAGCGTGCGCGGCAACACGCGCGTAACCGGCGAAACGCCAGAGGATACCTATGATGTGCTCACCAAATACGGTCAGGATTTGACCGCGCTTGCCCGCGCACAAAAGCTTGATCCCGTGGTGGGGCGCGATAACGAAATCCGAAGCGTCATCCGCATTTTAACGCGCAAAACCAAGAATAACCCTGTGCTGATCGGCGAGCCCGGCGTGGGCAAAACCGCCATTGCGGAAGGGCTTGCACAGCGTATTGTACGCGGCGATGTACCCGAAAGCTTGAAGGATCGGCAGGTTTTTTGCCTGGACATGGGCAGCTTGATTGCGGGGGCAAAATATCGCGGTGAATTTGAGGAGCGCTTGAAGGCGGTGCTGGCAGAGGTCAAAAAGAGCGAGGGCAAAATTCTGCTCTTTATAGACGAGCTGCATACCATTGTGGGCGCGGGCAAAACCGAGGGCTCCATGGACGCGGGCAACCTGCTCAAGCCCATGCTGGCACGCGGCGAGCTGCATTTGATCGGCGCAACCACATTGGATGAATACCATAAGTACATCGAAAAAGACGCGGCGCTGGAACGCCGTTTCCAGCCTGTGCTGGTGTGCGAACCCACCGTGCCTGATACCATCAGCATATTGAGGGGGCTCAAGGAGCGTTACGAGGTTTTTCATGGCGTGAAAATTACGGATGGCGCGTTGATTGCCGCCGCAACGCTCTCCAACCGCTATATTTCTGACCGCTTTTTGCCAGATAAGGCCATTGATTTGGTGGACGAAGCCTGCGCGATGATTCGCACGGAGATCGACTCCATGCCCACAGAGCTTGACGAGGTAAGCCGCCGCATTATGCAGCTGGAAATTGAGCAAGCGGCGCTCAAAAAGGAAAGCGACGAAGCCAGCCAGCGCCGTTTGGCCACGCTTGAAGAGGAGCTTGCGAAGCTCCGCGACGAGTTCAGCGCCATGCGTGCCCGCTGGGAAAACGAAAAAGCGGCGATTCAAAAGGTGCAAAAGCTCCGCGAGGAGCTGGAGCGCGTGAATGCCGAAATTCAGAAGGCAGAAAGCAGCTATGATTTGGGCAAGGCCGCCGAGCTCAAATACGGCACATTGCCGAAGCTTCAAGGGGAGCTAAGCAAGGAAGAAGAAATTGCCGAGCACGAGCGCGGAGAAGAGGGTCTGCTGCGCGATAAGGTGACGGATGATGAAATTGCCAGAATCGTGAGCCGTTGGACGGGCATCCCCGTAACGAAGCTCAAGGAGGGTGAGCGTGAAAAGCTCTTGCTGCTGCCAGACGAGCTTCATAAGCGCGTGATTGGGCAAGACGAGGCAGTGACCAAGGTGAGCGAAGCCATTTTGAGAAGCCGCGCAGGCATTGCGGACGAAAACCGCCCCATTGGCAGCTTCCTGTTTTTAGGGCCCACGGGCGTTGGCAAAACCGAGCTGGCCAAAGCGCTTGCGCAAAGCCTTTTTGACGATGAAAAGAACATGGTGCGCATAGACATGAGCGAATACATGGAGAAGTTCAGCGTGAGCCGTTTGGTAGGCGCCCCTCCGGGATATGTGGGTTATGAAGAAGGCGGTCAGCTCACGGAAGCGGTGCGCAGAAAACCGTATTGCGTGGTACTGCTGGACGAAGTGGAAAAAGCGCATCCAGATGTGTTTAACATACTGCTGCAGGTATTGGACGACGGACGGATCACGGATAGCCAAGGCAGAATGGTGGATTTCAAGAACACGATCATCATCATGACGAGCAACTTGGGAAGCCAGTACTTGCTGGAAGGCATCAAGGACGGGCAAATTACGGAGGAAGCGCGTGAAAACGTATATGGCCTGTTAAAATCGCAGTTCCGTCCCGAGTTTTTGAACCGCATTGACGATATTGTCTTTTATAAGCCGCTGGAGCGTGAGGAGATCGGCAGGATTGTAAGGCTGCTGGCGAAGGGACTTGCAAAGCGGCTTGAGGAGCAAGGGATTACGCTTGCGTTAAGTGATGCGGCGGTGGAGCTGATCGCGGATGCGGGATTTGATCCGGTATATGGCGCAAGGCCGTTAAAGAGGTATATGCAAAGTAAGCTGGAAACGATGTTAGCGAAGGGTATTGTGAGTGGAAGGATTTTGCCTGGACAGCAGGTGTTGGTAGATGTGGATGCGGATGGGGAATTGATTGTGCAGTAGGTGGGCAAGGATAAGGATAAAAAAAGGGTCAAGGGCAAAGCCCTTGGCAGGGTGCAGGGGTGAAACCCCTGCTCGCCGAAGGCCGTGATATGATTCATCAATATAATGGGGAGAGGTTGCGAAGCATAGAAGTGCGCAAGCGAGCGAACAGCCCTGAAAGGGCTATGATGCGAGCGGCAAGGAAGCGCTGCAGCAGCAATGAGCGCAGCATAGCAAAGTTCCTGAGCCTAGGTGAATGAGGGTGCTAACCAAATGGAACCCCGCCCCATCAAGCACTCCACAAAAAACACACCAGCGATTGGTTTGAATCGCTGGTGTGTTTGCATTTGCATTTACGTATACATTTACCTAACCATTTGCACACAGACGAACGGAATGAACCGCGCGTCCCCCCCGTCATTTGCCCTTTACTTCTGTGCCGCCCATTTGGCGAGCGCATCGTTAACGGCGGTGATGATGGTGTTGCTGGTTCCCGTTGCGCCGCTGATGGCATCCAAGCCGTAGCTCATGCCTGCGCCGTGACCAATAAACTGCGATAGAAACGCTTCGTCTAAGCACTTTGCGCCGTAATCGGGATGCTCGTTAAAGCCCTCGCCAACCTTCACGCCTTGAACAATGCCGTCGGAATCGATGGTAACCACCATATCAAAATCGCCGCCAAAGCCATGCGCAACAACGGCAACATCGGTTGTGGGACTTACCTTGCTGGCAGTGGGGGTGTAGCCCTCAATGTGGCTGACCAAATGATCGTAGCACTTGGCCGCGCCTTGCACAACTGCGGCAGAGGAAACGGTCGCGCCAGAAATGGTGTCCACATTTTCCCCTGCGACGGGGGTCATGCTGTTGCCGACAAATTGCGAGGTGAATTTTTCTTCCTTTACCTGCGTACCAAGGCCAGCGGTTTCGGCAAAGCCCGAGCCGCCGACGCTCATGCCTGTTACCATGCCTGTTTCATCAATGCCCATGACAATTTCAATGGGTCCGCCAAAGCCTTGCACGGTCACTTGACCTACATAGCCCGCTACAGCGCCGTCGGCATTGAGGCCAACCACACAGCTGTCAAGCTCGCCGAGCTGATCCCCGTCCACAGCCGCAAAGCTTTTGGCGGTGGGAAGAGCGATCATTTGCGCTTGCTCAGCGGCTTCGGCCGCCTGCGCTTGGATGGTGTCTGTGGTTACAAAGTTGGTAAGAGCCAAGAGGGTTGCCGCCAGAAGCGTAATCACGCATAAGATCAGCCAGTCCCGTTGCTTTTTTTTCATTGTGGTCACCTCATCAAATTCTGTAGAATAAACGGTGATAGGAGCATGCTTATTATAGCATTCACAACCCAATGATTCAAGCCCGTTCGGCGGAAAAACTACGCGAAAAACTACGCGGCGGTCTGACGGTCTGCTGCGCTCAAACACCCTCCCCCACGCTCACCCCACCGCTACAACCAGACCCTCCGCCTCAAGCAACCCTTCTTTTGCAAAATACCCCTGTGCAAGAACCACCTTGCCTGAAAGCGCAGGCACAGCCTCGCTCTTGCTTCCCGCGTTAAACCACGCCTGCACAGTCTGTGCTGTGCCCTGCAATGCAAAGCCGAGCAAGCCGCTTCCCCGCTCCGCGCTCAAGGTGTGAAAGCTTGCTTGCTTTGTTGCGGGCAGCATGCGAAGCGCGGCCGCTTCTTTCACAAAACGCTCCGTTTCGCAGGGAGCCGCATCCCATGGCATGGGCTGTCTGTACTCGTTTTCCTCAATCCCCTGCAGCTCCCGTTCATCCCCGTAAAACAAACAGGGCACGCCCGGAAACAGCATGAGCAGTGCAATGGCTTGCCGAAGCTTTGCCGTATTCCCGCCGCACAGCGATAAAAAGCGGGGTACATCGTGGCTATCCAAAAGGTTGAGCTGTGCCCGCGCGGCAGGCTCGCTGTAGCGCATTCGCAGCCATACCAGCCTGTCGTTCATCTGCGCCGCATCCATGGCTCCAAGCGCAAAAAAGTCACGCGCAAAGCGTCTGAAATCATAGCACATGGCCGCATGAAATTGGTCGGCGCAAACAAAGCTCCGCGCCTCCTCCCATGCTTCCGCAATCAAAACCGCTTGCGGGTTCACGCTTAGCACCGCGCTGTGAAAGTCCCGCCAAAAGCGGTGATCCACTTCGTTTGCCACATCCAGCCGCCAGCCGTCTACACCGTATTCCCGTACCCAATGCTTGCCCACCTCGCAAAAATAGGCGCTTGCCTCGTCGTTGCCTGTGTTTAGCTTGGGCATACTGGGCACATAGGCAAAGCATGCATAGCTTGGCGGCTCCCCCTCGTTTGGCAAAGCCGCAGGCAGGGGCGCGGTGTAAAACCAATCCCTGTACGGCGATGCCTCTTGCTTTTCAAGCAAATCGCGAAATGCAAAAAAGTTCTGTC
The DNA here is from genome assembly GCA_036645955.1 of Clostridia bacterium. Lineage (GTDB taxonomy): Bacteria > Bacillota > Clostridia > Christensenellales > Aristaeellaceae > Limiplasma. The sequence continues at coordinate 5,186 of JAVXND010000065.1, forward strand.
CGCAATGGTTAAACACACCGTCAATCAAAATATGCATTCCACGGCGATGCACCTCGTTTACCAGCGCCGCAAAATCTTCGTCTGTGCCCATGCAGGGGTCCACATGCAAATAATCCACCGTATCGTATTTATGATACGCTTCCGCAAGAAAAAAAGGGTTTAAGTAGAGTGTGTTAAACCCAAGGGCTTGCACATACGCCAGATTCATGCGAATCCCGTTGAGCGTTCCCCCCAAGCGCGACACAGAAACAATCCCCTCCCGCTCCACGCGCTTTGCCTGCGCCTCCAAGCGCCCCTCTGCGCTGGCAAAGCTATCGGGAAAAACATTGTACACCACCGCATTTTGAAACCACGCGGGCACGGTATACAAATCTTCACGGCGAATGTATGGAAATTGATAGTATTCACAGCGGTGATCCAGCCACCGATCGCCCAAGCGCAGGCCGGGCAATGCCTCGGCAAAATGGTCTGCATAAAAAAATGCCCGTTCCTGTGCCGTTTGCAGTTCAAAATAATATTGCACACGCGGATAAACGGGGCTTAGCTTCACTTCAAACCAATCCCAAAGCAAATCGCTCGCCGCCGCACGCATGGGCACAGCCGTAAATACAGGCGCGTTTGAAGGGTCGGCGCGGTCGCCGTAATAAAGCACACAGCTCAGCAAATTATCCCGCGCGGCGCGAAGGCGTATCACCAGCGTTTGCTCATCCTCCGCATAGGCAAATTCACTGCATGGGCGGTGGGTGACCGCCTGTCTATTGATCATGTTCCATCATTCCTTCCGATTTATCAGCCCTTTACACCGCCCGCGGTTAAGCCAGATACCATGTATTTTTGCACACTGAAAAACACCGCTAAAATGGGCAGTGACACAAGCATCGACGCGGCTGTAAACAGCGGCCAGGAACGGCTGTAATCATTGCTTTGCAGCTGGTACAAGCCGCCTGCTAAGGTGTAGGTGTCCGCATTCATCATAAATGTGGTGGCAAAAAGATACTCGTTCCATACCGAAATTAACACCATGATGCCCGTAACCAAAATGGCAGGACGCGCAAGGGGCAGTACAATGCGCACCACCACCGCCGCACTGCTTGCCCCGTCCATAAACGCCGCTTCCTCAATCTCCTTGGGGATGGTGTCAAAATACCCCTTCAGGTTCCATGTGGAAAAAATGCACATGCTTCCCGAGTAAATCAAAATCAGCCCGATGTGGGTATTGAGCAGGTTCAGCTCCCGAAACAGCCGAAAGAGCGCAAACATCGTGAGCATCTGCGGAAAGGCATTGAGCACCAAGAGCACATTCAGCAACGCGCGGCGGCCTCTGAACCGCCAGCGGGAAAATGCATAAGCCGCAAAAACCGCACTGCTTACCGCAAGAATCATGGTGCACAGGCTGATTTTGAGCGAGTTTAAAAGCCAAATCAGAAATGGCTCCTCCAGCAAAATAGCGCGGTACGCATCCAGCGACCAATGGCGGTTGAGCAAGCCGCCAGCGGTGAGCACCGCGTTTTGCCCGCTCAGCGACAGCACCAATGTATACAAAATGGGAATCAGCGCCGCAAAGCAAAGCACCGCATACAGCAAATGCAACGCCGCTGCAGATAAAAAACTTCGAATGCGCTTTAGCATGCCTTTGCCTCCTTTGTGTGCGGTTGCTTTTTGGGGGCGCTCAAGCCCTGCCGCTCGTCCTGCAGGCTACGGTTTGTGAGCAGTGAAAGCAAAATAATCAAACCGAAAATAACGATGGAAACCGCCGCCGAAAGCCCGTAGTTGTTGGATACAAAGGCGTTGTTGTGCGCGTAGGTAATGACGGTTTGCAGGGTTGCGCCCGTGAGCGAGCCTTTTTGCATGGTAAGCAAATAAAAAATATCGAACTGCTTAAACGTAATAAAGGTGGTCATTACCGCAGAGGGCGCCATGATGGGGAGCACACAGGGCATGGTAACATAGGCATGCTGTGCAAAAAAACCAGCGCCGTCCAAGGTTGCGCTTTCGTACAGGCTTTTGTCGATGGCTTGAAACGCGCCGTCAAACATCATGATCATAAACGGAAGCGCCATCCAAAGGTTGAGCATCAGGCACGAGAGAAACGCCGGCACATTGGAGGATAAGAACTGCAGCTTGCTAAAGCCAAGCTGTACAAGCACCTGATTGAGCAAGCCAAATTCGGTGTTAAACATGCCCACGCGCCAGATTAAAATGGAAACATAGGCAGGCATTGCCCACGGAAACATGAGCAGGGTTTTGAAAAAACGCTTCATGTGCAAGCGCTTGCTATTGAGCCCCAACGCAATGAAAAAGCCCAGAAAAAGCTGTAAGGCCATGTTTACAGCCGTCCATAGCAGGGTTGTCCATAGGGCGGAAAAAAAGCCTGAATCCAGCTTGCCCAAAGCGCGGGCATAATTGCCAAATCCAATAATTTCGTAATTTGACCAATGATACAGGTTCATATTCGTAAGCGAAATATACGCGGTGTAGCAGATGGGAAACAGCACAATCACCAAAATCAAAATCAAACAGGGCGCAAGATACAGCGGTATGCAGCGCTTAGGCTTCACGGCAAGCCCTCCTTTCGCAAGCTTCATGGCATGCGGGGCGGGAAAGCGGCTCGCGCTTCACCCGTCCCGCCACCAGCATCCGCCGCTGTTATTGCATATCAGCCACGGCTTGCAATGCTTGTGCTTGCGCCGCTTCGGCGGCCGCGTCTACCTCTGCGCCATTTTTGTTCACAGCCGCAAGCATGCCTTCCGTCGGGCCCCACATCACATTCATTTGAGGCACGTTGGGCATGGGCTGTGCGGTGGCGGCCGTGTCGCGAATGGCCACGATCATTTCATTGGCCTGTACGCGCTCGTCGTTATAGGAAAGCGTGTTGGCAGGCGCACAGCTGGCGTTCACCGCAAGGTCAATGCCCAGCTGCGGGTCCAGCAGTGCCGTAAGCACCTTGGCAACCGCGTCCTTCTTGTCTTGCGCGGCATGCTTGAGCAGTCCGATGCCCTGAACGCCCGAGAAGGGCGCAAGACCGTTGCCGTTGGGCAGTTTGATTTCTGAAAGCGGCTTTACCTTGAGGTCAATGCCTGCCGCCTTGATGCCCGAAACCAGCCAAGGTCCGCCGATGATTGCTGCCGCTTTGCCTTCGTTAAACAGCGTGGTTACGGTGTTATAATCGCCGTCTGCTTCAAGAGCTGCAAATTTCTGATTGTACGCAACGGCTTCTTTCATAGCGTCTGTATTCAAGCAGGGCTTTGCATCCTGATCCAAAATGCATGCGCCAAAGCCATAGATGAACGGCGAAACGTTGTATGCACCTGAATGCTGGTTCACAAGCGCGTAGGTGCCTGCTTCCACGTCCGTATGCGCCGCCATATAGTCATAAAGCTCTTCTGTGGTGTTGGGTACGGCTCCTTCCCACAAGGCTTGGTTCACCATCATCAGCAGGGTTTCAAAGTACACAGGAAGCGCATACACTTCCCCTTGGTAGGTGCAGGCCTGCACCGTCATGGGCAGCAAATCTGCCAATGCGGCTTTGTCCAGCACTGTGGTAATGGGCGCGGTAATGCCCATGGTTGCGTACATGCCAATGGAATCATGCGCAAACAGGTACAAATCAGGGCCGTTGACAGCATCGTTTCCATAAAGCTTGAGCTGATCGCTTACGCCCGGCTTTTTTTCAAAGACCGCTTTTACGCCGCTTCCCGCAAGCGTTTCATTGAGTCTGGTTTCCATGGCGGAGATAATGCCCGCATCGCAATCGTGCCAAATACGGATTTCTACATCCTCCGCAAGGGCAAGGCAGGGCATGAGCAGCATCAGGCATAAGCATGCGGCAAGAATTTTTTTCATATGGGTACCCTCCTATTGTTTGATAAAACGTTTTCCCTAGTATTCAGCGCTCAAATACTTTCGAAACGTTCTGTATGGCTATATATTGGAGTCCACCCTTAACAAGCGGAAATTTCCGCACATCATTATTGGCGCACCCGCATATGAACGTCAGCTTTGCTGGATTGATACCGATAACAGCTTGGCAGGGCAAATTGCAGGCGAGCACCTGCTCGAGCGCGGGTTTACGCGCATTGCCTACATCGGCGGCGAGGAAAACGGGCAGCTTTCGCGCCAGCGTTTAAGCGGCGTGCGCGAGGCGGTTACGCGGGCAGGCGGCACCTTGCCAGACGGCTACATCCGCTATACCGAATCCTCTCTTGAAATCAGCAAACAAGCCTTGCAAGCCTTGCTCGCGCTTGACTGCCCGCCTGATGCCATTGTCTGTGAAAGCAACACCATTGCGCTAGGCGTGCTGGAACGCGCCAAAAGCGATGGGCTCCGCATCCCTGATCAGCTTGGCATGGTCACCTTTGACCGTTACCCCTATGCCGATATCATGAATCCCTCGCCCACCATGATTTTGATTGATGTTAACGACCTCGGCCGCGAAGCGGCAAAGCTATTGATTCGTAAAATTCACAACCCTGAATTGCTTGTGCATACCTTTACCACCTTGCCCGTGCTTGTGCAGGGGCAAACCACTTGAGGCCAGCAACAGTCCGCACCTATCTCCCTTGCGTTAAACAGTAGGAAACAGCGTTGACCCTACCGCTGCCCTGCTCCGTCGCCTTCATCCTCCAAATAAGCCCCCTTCATGGGGCTGACGGCATGATGCGTGTAGCGCCCCAACAGCCCATGCTGGTATTTGAAGTGAAAGCCCGGCCATTCTGCGCGGCGCTTCTGCAGTACCTGCTCCATTTGCGCAGGCTCTATGCGCAGCCCGTTGATCCCCACAAGGTTCAAACGGCGATTGGGAATGTCGATTTCAATCAAATCGCCTTCTTCAACCAATGCAATCGCGCCGCCAACCGCCGCTTCGGGTGAAACGTGCCCAATCACAGGGCCTCGGGACGCACCCGAAAAACGGCCGTCCGTAATCAAAGCAACCGAATCCGCAAGCTTGGGATCGGAGCAGATGGCCTCGCCTGTGTAAAACATTTCGGGCATGCCGCTTCCTCGCGGCCCTTCATAGCGTATCAAAATGGCATCCCCCGGTTTAACGCGGCCATGCAGTACCGCATCAATACAAGCTTCCTCGCTGTCAAAGGGGCGCGCGGTCAAAACGGCTTGATGCATGCGGGCGGGGCAGGCGGTATGCTTGATGATACAGCCCTCCGACGCGAGATTTCCGCGCAATACGGCAATGCTTCCGTTTGTGCCCTTGGCATGGGCAAAATCGCGAATGATATCGGTTCTTACAATGGCGCGGCCCAGCTGCTGCGCTTTTTGTGCAAGCAAGGCATCGCAATGCGCATAAAAGCCGCTATGCTTGAGCTGCTCCAGGTTTTCACCCAATGCTTTGCCTGTAACGGTCATCGCATCCAAATGCAACATGGATTTGATTTCCTCCATCACGCGCGGAACGCCGCCTGCATAATAGAAATATTGAGCAGGCCAATCACCCGAGGGGCGGATGTTGAGCAAATAATGAGCGCCGCGATTCATGCGGTCGAAGGTATCCGCATCAATGGTAAAACCAAATTCATGCGCAATGGCAGGTATGTGCATGGTGGCGTTGGTCGATCCCGAAATGGCCGCATGCACCATGATGGCGTTTTCAAAGCTCTTCATGGTGACAATGTCCTTTGCGCAAAGACCGTTTTTGACAAGCGCCATGAGCTGAACCCCCGCATCATAAGCCGCTTGACGAAGCTCGGGCGCGGTAGCGGGCATCAGCGCCGTTCCCGGAAGCATCAGCCCCAAGGCTTCCGCCATAATTTGCATGGTGGAGGCTGTTCCCATAAACGAGCAAGCGCCGCAGGAGGGGCAGGCGTGCTGCTTGTAATAGGTGAGCTGTGCTTGGGAAAGCTGTCCGCGCTTGGCTTGGGCATCCAGCTTGCCCAGCTGCTCAAGGGTAAGCAGCTCATTCATGGCGCAGGTGGGATCGCTTGGGATGTATTGGGCAGGCAAAGCATGCGCTTCCATAACGCCGCCCGTGATCACAATCGCGCTCATTTCCTTGAGGCGGCCAATGCTCATGAGCATGGCGGGAACGGATTTGTCACAGCTGGCAATGAATACGCCGCCGTCAAAAACGGTTGCGTTTGCCTGCGCTTCCACAAGGTCCACCATCGCTTCCCGATGAGCCAGAGAGTAGTTCATACCATCGTGCCCCTGCGCTATGCCATCGCACATATCCGTTGCAAAATACCGCGCCGCCTTGCCGCCCGATGCGTCAATGGCGCGGACGGCTTCCTCCGTAAACACATGCAAATGCGCTGAACCGGGGTGACTATCGCCATAGGTGCTTTCCACAAAAATCTGCGGCTTGTCCAAATCCGATGCTGTCCAACCCATGCCCATGCGCAGGGGGTCGGCTTCAGGCGCGAGCGCGCGCATTTTTTGACTGCGGTACATGATGGGGTTCCGCCTTTCTGCAAAAGGCACCCATGCGGGGAGGGTGCGCAAACGCGGTGGTTTTGTTTGGGGGGTGGGGGGGAGGGGACTGATGGGGGGACGGTGCGAGGGTGGATGGCTCGAGCGCGGTGTGCTGCGGTGGCGGGGACAACGCGGGGGCGGTGCGAGGGTGGATGGCTAGAGCGCGGTGTGTTGCGGTGCGGGGACGGTGCGGGGGATAGATGCGATGGAGCAGTCAAGACCGTTCCCTACAAAACCGCGCGCCAAGGCACGGAGCCAAGGCGCGCGGTTTTGTTGCGCTCCAATGGGAGTATGATCAGGCGCGTTTATCGCAAAGCGCTACAAACTCGTCCACCTCGCCGCGCACAACGTTTAGCGCGGAACGCCAGTAATCTGCACTGCGCACGTTGATACCGACGCTTGCCGCCACATCCGCCACCATGCCAGAGCCACAGGAGGCCAGCAGGGCATTGTACTGGGGCATAAACGCAGGGCCTTGATCCAAATACTTTGCAAACACGCCCAAGCCAAACAGCAGGCCAAAGGCATAGGGGAAGTTGTAGAAGTGCAGGCCGACGCTGTAGTAATGCCCTTTGTTCACCCACATATAGGGGTGGCGGACATCGGGGTCAAGACCGTCGCCATAGGCTTGCTCTTGCGCGTCCAGCATGAGCTTGTTGAGCTCGTCAGCGCTGGGAATGTGGGTCTTGCGCGCTTCAAACACGGCGCTTTCAAACAGGAAGCGGCTGTAAATATCCACCACCGTTTGGGTGGATTCCATCAGACTGCTTTCCAGCAAAGCAAAGCGGGTTTGCTCATCGGCGGTTTTGCGCACGGTGTGGTTGAGCATGGTTTCGTTGAAGATGGAGGCGGTTTCGGCCAAGGGCATGGGGGTGTTGGTCAGCAATACGGGCACGCTTTCCAAGCAATGATTATGCCAGCCGTGACCTAGCTCGTGCGCAAGGGTGCTCACATCCGAAAAGCTGCCCACAAAGTTGGTCAGCACGCGGCTTAGCTTCATTTTGTGGAAGCCCGCGCAGAAAGCGCCGCCTTCCTTGCCTTCCTTGGGGTACATATCAATCCAGCGGTTTTCAAACGCGTGGTTGATAAAGGTGCCCATGTCGGGGTTGACATCGTTAAAAACCTTCACGAGCAGGTCCTGCGCCTCTTGCGCGGTATAGGTTTTGCTATCCTTGGCAACGGGCGCAAACAGATCATAAAAGGGCAGGCCGTGCTTGTGACCAAGCAAATCCGCCTTGGCCTTCAGGTAGCGGCGAAAATCGGGCAAAGCTTCGCGAATGGCGGTGAGCATGGCATCCAGCGTTTCATGATCCATGCGGCTTTCGGTCAGCTGTTGGGTGAGCACATCGGGGTAATGCTTGCTTTCGCACATGGTGAGCGCTTCGCCCTTAATGCATGCCAAGCAAAAGGCCATGGGCGTTTCCACCTTGGGGTAGGAGGCAAGCTCTGCTTCGTAGGCGCTTTTGCGCACGTTGGCATCAGGATCGTAGGCCAAGCCGCGCACGGCGGGCAGGGGCAGGGTTTTGCCGTTTAGCTCCACCGTATGCGTGCCCATGAGGCGATCGCGAAGCTTGCTAAACGCATCACCGCCATCCAGCGACATGCGAAGCATCCACTTTTCAAGCTCCTGCGGCAGCATGTGCGCGGCCTGCTGTTTGTATTCGCGCAGCAAAAAGGCGTGCTCGGTAAGCGCCTTGCTGCTGCTGATGACTTCCTCAAGCTGTTCCACAGCGCCGACAGTGCGGGTGCATTGGCTGTTTACCAGCTGCACATCCACCATTAAAACGCTGAGCTCGTCCAAATAGCGAAGGGCCGCTTCGTTTTCCGTATCGGCGGACAGGGTGAGCTGTACATAGCCGCCGGCGCAATCCAGCGTATTGCTCAGGGCTTCGCTTTGGCGGAGCATTTCCTCCAGCAGTTCCTTGGCAGGACGCTTTGAAAGCAGCAGCTCGCTTAGCTTGCCAAGCTGTGCTTTCACGCTTTCAATATCACTGCGAAGGGCAGGGTCATCAAAGCCCTTGTAAAATACGGAAAGATCCCAGGTTGATTCCTTCATGTGTTCATTCCTTCTTTCGATTGTTTGGCCTGTGCGCCGCGCTCTTCAAGCGCCAGCAGGCAGGTTTGTTTGCTGCGCTCAATGTGCTTTTGCATCAGCGCTTCAAAGCTATCCAAATCGCGCGCTTCCACATATTCCACCAAACGGTAATGCTCCTCGCGGGCGGCGCGGCGGCGGGTTTCCCTTGCGATGGATACGGCCGAAAAGCGGTTGATGTACTGATCCTGCCCTTCAATCACGCGCAAAATGCGGGGAAGCCCTGAAATGGCGGTCAGCTGTGCATGAAAGGCGCGGGCGAGCGGCGAAAGGGCGGCAATGTCATTGTTTTGGTCAAAAACATCCATGGCGCGGAGCTTTTCGCGCAGGCTTGCGATATCCTCGGCTGTGGCGTTTTGCACAATGGCAGGCAAGGTAAGCATTTCAAGCGCGTTGCGGATGGTGTAAATTTCCTTAACGTCGTCTATGGTAAAGGCGCGAACCACCACGCCGCGCCGCGGAACGTACTCCACCAGCCCATCCCGTTCCAGCTTGCGCAGGGCTTCCCGCAAGGGGGTTCGGCTGATGTGCATGCGTTCGGCATATTCGGTTTCCACAATGCGTGTGCCTGCGGGAATTTCGCCCATGACAATGGCCCGCTTGAGTACTTCATATGCAATGTCACGAATCGGCTTGCTTTCGGTGCTCGGTGATAGGTTTGTGACTGCCATCCGAATTCCCCCCTTGTACTTTCTTTGTTTTTCTATTTTAGTACGGGGGGATGCAGGTGTCAAGGGAAGGATTTCTTGTAACCATGGCGTGCTTTGATTTTGCGCCAATGCGGGTCTTTGACCGATCCTTCGTCTTTCACCGCCAGCCGCAATTTTCCTGCGGCTCCGCGCAGGTTTCCGCGCATTTGGTGGACACCAAAATCACATCGTCCCCAATGCGGCGAATATCCTCCCATGGAATAACAAGCCCGCACTTTTCGCCGCGCAGGCTTTGAATGAACGAGGTTTCGGCGGGCACCACCAGCGCCGTCACGCGGCTATCTGCCACACAAAACTCAATATCCATCACACGCCCCAGTCGTTTTCCATCGCGGATGTCAATGACCTCTTTGGTGCGCAGTTCAGCTAATGTCAAGCGGGTCCCTCCTTGGCAAATTTATGGGGGAGTCAACACAGGGTATGCGCAGGGCATGCGGAAAAGAGCTATTGCATTTCCCCCCTGCGGGGCAATGTCATCAGGGTAACTCACTTGGTAGAAAAGTTAAACTTTGCAGCTGAATGTTTCTTTTTTCTTTGGAAT
>JAVXND010000066.1:0-14781 GCA_036645955.1 Clostridia bacterium
CTACGGCATTCGAACCGCTGTGCGGTTCTTCGGTGCCTAGTCGGGCTTCGCCCTCCCTTAGTTGCGGCCTTGACGCTTCGCGCCAAGGCTACGGCATTCGAACCGCTCCTGCTGGAGAGAAAGTTTTACAAATTGGACGGCTGTAACAAGCAGTTTTTCGGGGATTTGAATCGTCTTTTGGTGGGAGGATTACGTCAAGAAACACCCTTTATGAGTGTATGATAGGCTCTCTTGAAAACAGGGGTTGTAGACTTTGAGGAATATTGGTATAATAAGCATTGGAATATATGCCGCTATTCCCTTTTTTAGAATATGTCGTGCCCTTTGGCGCTATATGCCCGATGCTTTGCGGGCCATCCCCCCCTCTACTGCAACCAAGGATAAGGAGTGCGAAGATTTGAGCGATTTACATTTGAACCAACCCAACCCCAACGATCCCTTCCGTCGGGTCAGGCCGCAGGGTGGTGACGCTGCCCCTTGGGAAAGAAACCCCGAGGGCGTGCCAGAGGCTGACTACGAGCCTATGGACGATTATGGTATGCAGGCAGAGCCCTTTGCCGCATATGATGATCCCATGGCACAGCAGCCCAAGCAGGAAGCCTATTCCGCATGGCAGGCAAGGCAGCCGATGGATGCAAGCTTTTTAACGGACGAGCCCATTCCCTTTGGTGCAGAAATGCAGCAGGGCGGCTTGCCGCTGTTTGGGCAGGGCGTGACGATGGCGGATGATTTTCGCGCACAGGCAGGCGATGCGCCTACACGCCTTGCGCGTCCTGTGTCTGCCCAAATGGTGAACAAGCGCACCACGGTGGAGCGCGGAAATCGCTCGCCCTTTGCCCCGCCCAAAGCGCAGGACAAGCCCGCCTTTGAAGCGCCCATGGCGGCCTCTGTGCCCAAAGCGGCCCCTGCGCCCGTGCAAAAATTCGAAGAAGCAATATCGGAACCGGTTCCGATGGAACCCGTCCGCCGCCGCCGCCGTGCCGAGCGAAATGCGGTGCGTGAGGAGCTGCCGTTGGCACCCGTGCTCAACGAAGCATCTAGCTTTGATCCCTTCCATGCGGGTGACAGTGAAATTAGTGAAGAACCGCTGACCTCGGAGCGCCGCTCCGCTGTGCCCGGCGGGCGATATACAGGCGCACGAACCGCCATGCCCTCCGCACGCGCACAAGCTGATTTTGAGGATGCTTTTCCGCCGCAAAGCACGGCGCATCCCATGACTGAACAACCTGCAGCCGAAGAAGCTTTGATGCCGACACCCCCGTCGGAGGAGCTTGTTCGCCGCCCCGCAAGGCCCGGCAGACAGCCCATGAGGGCTGACGCACAGCCTGCGGAGCTTGAGCAGCAGCCCCAACAGGGCATGCGTGCACCGCAGCGTCCGCCCATGAGGGCTGACGCACAATCGGCCGGTCGGTTTGAAAGACCGATGCGCTCCGAGCGTCCGCCCATGCCAAACGAGGAACCAATGGCCAATCCGATGCAGAGCCGCACCGATGAGCAATTTGCGCGGCCGCCTATGAAGCGTCCGCCCATGCCGCAGGGCGGGCAGGCAGAGGGCGCAATGCGTCCCGAGCGTCAGCCCATGGCTCCCGACGGCCGCCGTCAGCCCGCTCAACGCCCCGCACCGCGCATGGAGGACGAACAGCCCAAGCGCAAACAGCTTCCAAACGCAGAAAGATATGCCCGCGATGTGCAGGAACGCAACCCGCACGCCTCCGTGGATCGCCGTCCGTATGATTTTGAAGAGGAGGGCGAGGAGGCGGAGCCGCGCCGCGGCGGTGTGCTGCTGCCCATTGTGATTGTATTGCTGGTGATCGGCGGCCTGCTGGCAGGCATTTGCTTGCCTGATTGGGCCTCTGTAAACGGCGGCATTGGCACAGCCTTGAATGGCGTGAAAACGTCGATTGTTTCGGCTGTTACCAGCGTGAAGGAAATGATTTTTCCCACGGAAGCGCCCATCAAGAGCTTTAGCGCAACCGCTTCTGAAGGCGCAGCGCCCACACAGGTTGTTTTCAATGTGCAGACAACCAAAAATGTTGCGGGGATTCGCATTGCCGATGATCTTGGCAAAAATGTGTATACCAATGCGTATAACGCGGATACCGAAGCTTCAGGCGAGGTGATCAACAACAGCAATGTACTGCTGTGGAAGCCTGCCTATACCGTAGAAGACGCATACAACGGCGGCTATACCGTTTATGTACAAAAAAAGGACGGAACGGAAAGCGAGGGCATGCGCAGTGAGGGCACGGTGACCATTGCGGCGGCAAAGCCCGCAATGCCTGCCATTCAAGGCTTTGAATGCGATACGCTAGAGGGCGCGGTGCCCGCTACGCTTGGCTTTACCATTGAAACCTCAACGGAGGTTACGGGCGTGCGCATTGTGGATAGCTACAACAACCCCGTTGCTACGCTCTTTGATACCGACGGAAATACTGCGGACAGCTCCATGACAGAAAATGGGGAGCTTAGGCGCTGGTCCATTTTTGAGGACGTAACCGCCGCATATGCCGGAAATTACACATTGCAGTACCAAACCAGCAGCGATGACCTTAGCTTTACCCCTTCGGACTACGATGTACAGGTATCGCTGAGCGCACAAGCCCCCCAAACCGATGCGGCCGATCCAACGGCGCAAAATCCGCTGAGCGATGAAGCCATGGCGGACAACGAAGGCATGGCGGAGGGTCAACCAGAGGGCGACGCAGTGATGGCCATTGCGCAAACCGATGCGGAGGAGCCCATTGCCATGCCGGAGGCTTCCGAGCAGGTTGTCGCAGAGCCTACCCTTGAGCCAACGCTCGCACCCACGCCCGAGCCCGAGCCTACGGCTACGCCCATTCCGGCCACTACGCCGCTTGCCAAGCTGGAAGCGGCGGCGGATGAAGCGGCTTCGCCAGAGAGCATCAAGCTGGATGCAACCCTTTATAAAAACGGAAAACCCACAAAAACCTTCGAGCGTGAAAAGCCCATTTCCATGTTAAGCCCCTTTACCACCTCTGATGAGGGGAGCAATTACGCCGTGTGGAAGCAAGCGGGTGTGCTGACCTTCCGCAGCGGCCCCATGCGCCAAAACGCAAGCTATGGCACGGCAGAGGTGGAAAACAAGACCCTCACCCAGCTGTGGACACAGCCCGTGGGCAGTATGAAGGTAAACAAAGCCACGCTATATGGGGTGGGCTATCCCGGTCAACCCGTGATTGTGAAATGGCCTACCGAGGTACGTCAGCGCATGGCCATGGAAGACGCAATGAAGCAGGTGACGGCACTTAAAGAAGTGATTGTGTCAGGGCAGGATGGAAATATTTATTTCTATAACCTGCTGGATGGAACAGCCACGCGCGAACCCATCAAACTAGGCGCACCCAGCGCGGGCGGCTTGTCTGTTGCCACCAACGGCACGCCGATTCTAGGCGTTGGACAAAGCCATTCCAAGCTTGCCAACAAAAACGTAAAGAACGGCTACCATTTGATCAATCTGCTCACCAATAAAAAAGAAGAGCTGTATGAATGCGACGGCAAGGACAAAAACAGCAACTACACAGGCGTGTTGGGCGCGGCGCTGTTTGAAAGCAAAACAGGAACCATGTTCTTTGGCAGTCAAAATGGCGTGCTGTATTCCGTTGCGCTTGGCTCCCAAGAAGAAGCCTATGATCACCAAAGCGGAAAAATCACCTTGGGCAGTGAAAAACAGGGCTATAAAACCCTTGCGGCCAGACAGAGCGAAAAGAATACAAACATCAACGCAAGCATTGCCATGTATAACAATTACATCTATTATGCCGATGCCGCGGGCATTGTGCAATGCGTGAATGCCAACACCTTACAACCCGTGTGGGCGGTTAACACAGGGGACGCGGTAAGTGCAACCCCCGCGCTTGACATGGAAAACGAAAGCACAGTAGCGCTTTATACGGGCAATACCATATTGAACATGGGCAAGAAGGGCACCTGCACCATTCGCAAGCTTGATGCGCTCACAGGCGCTGAAAAATGGCAATATGCAGTACCTGAGCTTGGCTACACCACCGAGTACGATATTGGCTGTATGGCAAGCCCCGTGGTCGGCCAGCAAAGCATCCAAGATTTGGTCATTTTCACAGTGAGCAAGGGCGCGGCGGGTTCGGCTGTGATTGCCTTTGACAAGCAAAGCGGTACGGTTGCTTGGGAAACACCGCTTCCCAGCACCACGGTTTCAAGCCCCGTAGCTGTGTACAACGAAAGCGGCGATGCGTGGATTTTGCAGGCAGAGAAGGACGGCAATGTCAATTTGCTGGATGCAAAGAGCGGCGCCATATTGAACACGTTAAAGCTGGACGGCGAGATTGAAGCTTCGCCCGCGGTATACGGCAACCTCATGATCATCGGCACAACGGGCAAAAACAAGGGCAGTGTGGTCTGCGTTAAGATTGATTAACCAAACGAAAGAGGAAGCATGCTACAATGAAGATTTATTTGGACGCCATGGGCGGCGATCATGCGCCGCAAGCTCCCGCAGAGGGTGCATTGGAAGCCCTTGTGAATTATCCAAGCCTCATGGTGGAGCTTGCGGGCCCGCTTGAAACGGTGAAAGCAGTGGTGGACACGGTGTTTGCGCAGGCGGAGCAAAGCGTGCGCGAGCGCCTCATACTCACGGATTGCCCAGAGGTGATTACCAACTGCGAACCGCCTGTGATGGCTGTGCGCAAGAAAAAACAAAGTGCCGTGGTGGATGGCATGCTCAAGCTGCGCGATAAGCAGGTGGATGCTTTTGTATCCGCAGGCAGCACAGGCGCGGTGCTTTCAGGCGGTATGTTCCGCTTGGGACGCATTCCAGGCATTGAGCGCCCTGCTTTGGCTCCGCTGTTACCCAATGGCAAGGGCTATTTTCTGCTGATTGACTGCGGCGCAAATGTGGACTGCCGCCCTGAATACCTGCACCAATTTGGCGTGATGGGCAGTGCCTACATGCAGGGCATGCGCGGCGTGAAAAACCCGCGCATAGGGCTTGTGAACAACGGCGCGGAGGCAGAAAAGGGCTGTCAGCTCACAAAGGAAGCATACGAGCTGCTTGCGGCGGATAAGGCGCTTCACTTTGTGGGCAATGTGGAAGCGCGCGATATTACCGCCGACATGGCCGACGTGATTGTTTGCGATGGCTTTGTGGGCAATGTGATTCTAAAATTCATGGAGGGCGTGTCGGGTACGCTGATGGGGATTATTAAAAAAGAGCTGTTCAGCGATATCCGCAGTAAAATAGGCGCTTTGCTTGCCAAACCTGCCTTCCGCCGCGTGAAAAAAACCATGGATTACAGCGAGGTAGGCGGCGCGCCCCTGCTGGGGGTGCGCGGCAATGTGATCAAGGCGCATGGCTCCTCAAGCGGGCATGCCCTTGCCTGCGCCATTACCCAAGCGGTTAAAATGGTGGATGGCAATGTGGTGGGCAAAATTGAGAAACTCATGGTCTGCACGGAAAATCTTTCCGTTTCCGAATAATCATGCGGATGATATTCCGTACATTCCAAAGCTGATGATTCAAAAGGAGGACGAAACAATGGTTTTAGACAAGGTATGTGAAATGATTGCTTCTCAACTACAGGTAGATCCGTCCATCGTAAAACGTGAAAGCCGTTTGGTAGAAGATTTAAAAGCCGATAGCGCCAATGTCATGGTCATGATTTTGGAGCTGGAGAGCGAGTTTGGTATTGAGGTTGAAGATGAAGTGATCTTAAAGCTCAAAACTGTGGGCGATGTGGCAGACTACATCGAAAAGCATCAATAAACAAAGCCCGAAATGAGAAACGGGGTTGCCACACAAAGAAGCATTGCGGTTTTTCGTTTGCTCTTTGGAATGGCGGCCCCGATTCTTGACTAATAAAAGGAGAAACGGTATGCAGGGTTTGCAAAAAACATTGGGGTATTCCTTTCGTGATTCTGATTATTTGCGCATGGCGCTGACGCATCCCTCCACAAAGCAGCCAGATAACCAACGTCTGGAGTTTTTGGGTGACGCCATTTTGGAGTTTTGCGTCAGCGACATGCTTTACCGTAAATATCCGACCCTACAGGAGGGGGAATTAACTCCGCGCCGTGCCGCTTTGGTTTGCGAGCGCACATTAAGCACCATTGCCCGAAGCTTGGAGCTGGGGAAGTACCTGCTCATGGGGCATGGGGAGGAACAAACGGGCGGCCGCGAGAAGTCAAGCATATTAGCGGATGCCATGGAAGCGGTTTTGGCCGCCATATATGAGGACGGCGGTTACGAAGCGGTGCGCTTGGTGATTTTACGCCTGTTTGAGGAGGACGAACGCTTGATTGCGTGGCGGGGTCAGGACGAAAAAAGTGCCTTGCAGGAATATACGCAGGCGAGCGAACAGGGTTTGCCTGAATATGAAATTGTGGATCAAAGCGGGCCCGATCATGATCGGCATTTTACCGCGCAGGTCAGGGTACAGGGAGAGGCCATTGCAACAGGCGAAGGCAACAGCAAAAAAGCCGCTGAGCAGGCCGCCGCCAAAGCGGCCATGCGCAGGTACCGCGGCTAAAGAAGCAGGAGGTACCGAATGCGCTTAACCAAGCTAGAAATATATGGATTTAAGTCCTTTGCAAAACGCACAGAAATTACTTTTCCGCAAAACGTGACGGGCATTGTAGGCCCAAACGGCAGCGGCAAGAGCAATATTGGCGATGCTGTACGCTGGGTGCTAGGTGAGCAGAGCGCAAAAATGCTTCGCGGAAACAGCATGGCGGATGTGATTTTCAACGGCACAGAGCGTAAAAAAGCCATGAACTATTGCGAAGTCACCCTTGTTTTTGATAACACAGATCGCCAGCTTCAAGTGGACTATGCCGAGGTGAGCATCACGCGCCGCGTTTACCGCAGCGGGGATAGCGAGTACCTCTTGAACGGCACCAACTGCCGCTTGAAGGACATTGTGGACCTGTTCCGCGACACGGGCATTGGCAAGGAGGGCTATTCCATCATCGGCCAAGGCCGCATTGATGAAATTTTAAGCCAGCGCAGTGAAGACCGCCGCGCCGTATTTGAGGAAGCGGCAGGCATCGGGCGTTTCCGCACCCGCAAGGAGGAAGCGGAGGGCAGGCTCAAACGCGCGGATGAAAACCTTGTGCGCGTGACGGATGTGCTTGAGGAGCTGGAAAGCCGCTTGGCACCGCTCAAAAAGCAAGCGGAGCTTGCAAAGGAATACCTTTCGCTTTCAGATACGCTCAAGGAGCTGGACGTGAACCTTTATTTGGTGCGTCATGGCCGCTTGCATGAAAAAGAGAGCGCGGCAGAGCAGGCTTTTTTGCAGGTAAAGGATGCGCTCATGGAAGCGGAAAAACGGCAGAATGAAATGCTTGCCAAACGCGAATGCGGGGAGCAAAGGGTGGAGGCGCTTCAACATACGCTCAGCGATGCACATGCCGCATTGCTTGCCCAAAACGATGCGCTGCACACCGCGCGGGAAATGTCCGCATCTGCGCAAAACCGTGTGGAAAGCTGTGAGCAAACTGCCGAGCGCTTGAAGGCAGAGAGCGAAAGCATCCGCGCGCGCATGGCGTTGATTCAGGCCACCATGACACAAAGCGACGGCGGTTTAAGCGAGGCAGAAGCCCTGCGCACAAAAGCAGAGGAAGCGCTTGCGGAAAAAAAGGCGGCGCAGGCTGAGCGAACCAATGCCGCGCAAGCCTTGGAGGAAGAGCTTTCCGCCCATAAAAACAGGATGATGGAGCGCATGAACCGCATGCAAAACGTGCGCACCACCCAAGCTCGGCAATCCGCCATGCATCAGCAAATGACTGCGCGGCGCGTGGAAATTGCAAACCAGCTGGAAGGCGAGCAGGCGCAGGAGCAGGCATTTGAAGGCGTGCTTCATGCGGCGGGGAGCAATTTACAAGGGGAGCAGGATCGCTTTGAGGAGCTTCGCGCGGGCGTTCAAGGGCTGGAGCAATCCACCAAACAGCTTTTGAGCGATATTTTGCTCAAGCAAAAGCAGCTGCAGGAGGATGCACAATCCGCCCGCGCAATGGATACGCGGCTGAAAACCTTGAAGGAGCTTCAGGACGGCTACGAAGGCTATCAATATGCCGTTAAAAATGCGCTGACCTATGCCAAACGGCAGCGGCTTCCAGGCGTGCATGACGTGATTGCCATGCTGCTGCATGTGCCGCGCGAATATGAAACAGCTATGGATATGGCGCTTGGCGGTGCCATGCAAAACATTGTGACAGATACGGAGCAGGATGCAAAGCATCTGATTGATTACCTCAGACAAAACCGTTTGGGGCGTGCAACCTTTTTGCCCCTTTCTGCGGTGAATGGGCGAACGCTGAACGCAAGTGAACGCAGGGTGCTCACCCTGCCCGGCTGTGTGGGCATCGCCAGCGAGCTTTGCACCTTTGATCCCCTCTACCGCGGCGTGGTGGAAAGCCTGCTTGGGCGCACCGTGGTGGCCAAGGATTTGGAAAGCGGCATTGAAATCATGCGGGCGGGCGGTCATGCCTTTCGCTTGGTGACCCTTGCGGGGGATGTGATGCACTCTGGCGGAAGCATGACAGGCGGCAGTATACAGCAAAAAGCGCAAAACCTGTTGGGGCGCGAGCGTGAAATGAAGGAGCTGGAAGCAAGCCTTTCAGAGCTGAACGAGCGCATTGCGGCTTCTCAAGCATCGCTTCAAAGCATGGAGGAGCTCCGCGCGGGCGAAAAGGAACGGCGCGAAAGCGCGCAATATGAATTTCATCAGCAGGAAATTGCGGTGGTGCGCGATACGGAGCGCTTAAAAGCGGCGCAGGCGGATTGGGATGCGCATTGCACCCGTGCGCAAAGCCTGCGGGGAGCGCTTGCACAGCTGGATGAAAGCCTTGTGGAGATTGAGGGCGAGCTAAAGCGAATTGAAATGCAGAGCAGTGAGGTTTCGGGCGATACGGACGAGCTGGACAGGCTTACGGAGGAGCTTTCCGCGAAGCTTGACAAGGCTCGGCGAGCGCGTGAGTCCGCACAGGAAGCGCTGACCGATGCAATGCTGACCCTGCAAAATGCGGAGCATGACTTAGACCGCATTTGCCGGGATCGCCAGCGTCTTTCAGGCGATGGGGAAAGCTGTGAAAAGGAATTACAGCAGCTGACACAAAAGCGTGAGCAAGCACTTGCGGAAATTGCGGTTACCTGCAAGGAACGCGAGGGCGCGGACGAGCGGATTGTACAATGCGAGGCTTTGGTTGAAAAAGCGCGCCATAAGGTGAGCGATGTGGAGCTGGAACGCGACGAGCACCAGCGCGCCATGAAGGAGCTTCAGGGTGAAATTGACGGCAGCGGCCAGCTGGTGGCGCATGAAACGGAGCGTATGCACCGTCAAGAGATGAACCTGACGCGCATCAAAAATGACATTGCCCAATTGAACGACCGCCTGTGGGATACGTACGAGCTGAGCTACGCAGGCGCGGAGGAAGCCAAAAATGCTTTTGATGCGCGAAATGCAGGGGAAAGCGGTTGTGTTGACGAAGCTCTAAGCGAACCCTTCAGCGAGGCAGAGAGCGAAAAGCGCGCGCAAAGCATACGGGAGCGCATTCGCCACATGGGTGTGGTGAATGTGGCGGCTATTGAAGAATATGCCCAGCTCAACGAGCGCTTTACCCAGCTTGGCGCCCAGCAAAAGGATTTGGAGCAGGCCAAGGGCGATTTGGAAGCGTTGATTACACAGCTGCTGGATCAGATGAAAACGGTGTTTGTGGTGCAGTTTAGCACGCTGCAGGGCTACTTTTCGGAAACCTTTCAGCGCCTTTTTGGCGGAGGGGCGGGTGAAATTTGCTTGAGCGATCCAGCTGATCCGCTCAATTGCGGCATTGAGATCATTGTACAGCCGCCTGGAAAAAAGCGCCAGCTTTTGAGCCTGTTCAGCGGCGGCGAGCGTGCCTTGACCGCCATTGCCATCCTGTTTGCAATGCTCAAGCTCAAGCCTACGCCCTTTTGCATTTTGGACGAGATTGAGGCTGCGCTGGATGATGCAAACATCAGCTACTTTGCGGATTATTTGAAGGAGTTTAGCCGCGACACGCAATTCATTGTGGTAACCCACAGAAAGGGAACCATGGAGCGTTGCGACACCCTCTTTGGCGTGGCCATGGAGGAACGCGGTGTAAGCAGTATGGTAAGCGTCAATTTAACCGATTACGCATAAGCGAGCGTTAAAAGCAAAGGGAGGAAAAAAACGATGTCTGATAAACCAAGCCTTTTCAGCCGCTTGCGCGAGGGGCTATTGAAAAGCCGCGAGCATATGGCGGAGGCGATGGACGGCACAGCCATGGCGCATCGCGCAATTGATGAGGATTTTTATGAGGGCCTTTTGGATGCGCTGATTTTGTCCGATATGGGAGCGGCTTGTGCTACGGAGGCCATAGACAAGCTGCGCGCACAGGTCAAGGCGGAAAAGCTCAAGGAGGGTGCACAGGCACAGGAAGCGCTCAAAGCCATTTTGGTTTCCATGCTGGATGTGGAAAAGCCGGTGCTTCACTGGCCAATGGTGATTTTGGTGGTGGGCGTGAACGGCGTGGGCAAAACCACGACCATTGGCAAGCTTGCCCTGCGCTTTCAGGGGCTTGGGCGCACCATTATGCTTTGCGCGGGGGATACCTTTCGCGCGGCGGCGGCGGAGCAGCTGCAGGTTTGGGCAGACCGCGCCAAGTGCCCCATTGTGCGGCACAAGGAGGGCGCAGACCCCGCAGGCGTGGTGTTTGACGCGGTACAGGCCGCCAAAGCCCGCAAGGCGGATTTGCTGATTGTGGACACGGCAGGCAGACTGCACAACAAAAAGAACCTGATGGACGAGATGGAGAAAATCCGCCGTGTGATTGACCGCGAATATGCGGAAGCCACGGTACGCTGTTTGTTGGTTGTGGACGCAACCACGGGGCAAAACGGCTTACAGCAAGCGCGTGCCTTCCGCGAGGCGGCGGGCATCAACAGCATTGTGCTCACCAAGCTGGATGGCACGGCCAAGGGCGGCATTGCGTTTTCCATTGTGCGCGAGCTGGGCGTGCCTGTTACCTATGTGGGCGTAGGCGAGGGTATTGAGGATTTGCAGGCTTTTAATGCAAAAGAATTTGTTTCTGCATTGTTTGATTGATACGGGAAGCGAAAGGGAGAGATTCTGATGATGCTAGGTTCCTTCTATTTTAAACAAAAAGGGCGTGCTTCGCTCAAGGGCAATTGGCAAACCGCACTGATCATTACGTTTTGTGCGGGGCTGTTTATGACGCTGGCGAGCGTTGTGCAGTCTGTTTACTTTCCAGATGTGGTGGGTTATATGGAAAAGGGCGAGGTTGAAAGGCTTGCGCAAGACATTGCAAGGGTGCCCAATGCCGCTGTGCTGGCCTTGGGCTTGCTGAGCCTGTTTAACTTTGTGCTGTCGCCCGCGCTTAGCTTGGGCAGCAACCAATATTTTCTCTGCCGCTTAAAGGGCGAGGAGCTAGGCTTTAAAGGCTTGTTTTGCCGCATGCACTCCTTTTTACGTGCACTTTGGCTGTATGTGGTCATGGATTTGCGCATTTTGGGCTGGTCCTTGCTGCTGTTTGTGCCGGGCGTGCTCGCCGCCATTCGCTACAGCATGGCACCCTACTACATGGCGGAGGACCCAACGCTGACCGCTACAGAAGCCATTGAAAAAAGCAAAAACGCCATGAAGGATATGAAGCTGAGCTATTTTTCCCTCATGCTAAGCTTTATCAGCTGGAGCATTTTGGCCATGCTCGCCCAAATACTGCTGATGGAGCTGAGCGTGATTGTTGCGCTGGCAGGCGCTCAATTTATGCAGCTGGCCATTTCCACCTATATGAATGCCAGCTGTGCGGCGTTTTATCAAACGGTGAGCCAGCCCGAGGGCGTAAGGGCGGCACAGCGGGAGATTGTAGATCGCATGCGGCAGATGGGCGTGGAGGTGCCGCCAGCGGTTGAACAGGAAATGCGGCAACAGCCAAGCGAAGAGAACGATGCAAGCGAGGATTTGTCTGCGGGCGATGAAGATGGCGCGGCAGATGCGAGCATTGGCAGCGAGGCTAAAGGCAATGCGCCTGCAGAGGACGCAAAAAAGGAATAAGCACAAGGCTCTGCCTATGGTTTGAAAGGGTGATTTCATGAGCTTTTTGAAACGTGGTAAAAAGACTGAAACGGCCATGCTGCCGCTCCTAAAAACCGAACGCTTGGTATTGCGCGGCTTTGAATTAAGCGATGCGGTGGATGTGTTTGCCTATGCGCAAAACGAAAAGGTCGGCCCCATGGCGGGCTGGGCGCCGCATCAAACGGTGGAGGAAAGCCGCAAAATTGTAGCCATGTTTATAGAACATGGCGATGTGTGGGCCATTGTGGATAAAAAAACGGGGCGCGTTATTGGCTCCATCGGTCTGCATAAGGATTACAGACGCGCCGTGGAGGGCGCAAAGGAGCTGGGTTATGCCTTGGGGGAAGCGTACTGGGGACAGGGCTTTGCAACGGAGGCTTGCAGGGCTGTGCTGGCCTATGCGTTTACAGAGCTTGGCAGTCCCGTGGTGGGCGTGATTCATTTTCCATTTAACCAAAAAAGCAAGCATGTGATCAAAAAGCTGGGCTTCCGTTTTGACGGCACCCTGCGCGCTTCCGCTACCTTGCCCGATGGCACCATTGCGGACGAATGCTGTTACAGCTTGCTAAAGACCGAATATGAGGCACAAGAAGCACTTGCCAACAAGTGAACGGAGGAAATCCATGCCGCCGCTAAAACCATACAGTTCAGAACTTTCCTACAGCTATGCACCTGGGGTGTTTCCCTCCCTACAGCTGATGACCTATGCGCCCGAGCGGGCCTCAAGGCTCCTTTTAAGCGAGCGTGCGCAGGGGGAGGGTGTGGAAAAGCTGCGCTTGCTTTGCCAAGAGCATCATGTGCGCGAGGAAATCGCAGATAAGGCGTTAAGCCGTTTGAGCGGCAAGCAAAACTGCTTTGCGGCGGTTGTGTTTGAAAAGTGGCAGAGCGAGCTTAGCAAAACAGCGCCGCATGTGGTGCTTCATCACCCCATGGATGAGGGCAATTTGGGCACCATTCAGCGCACATTGCTTGGCTTTGGCCTGCCTGATGTGGCGGTGATCCGCCCCTGCGCGGATGTGTTTGATCCCAAGGTGGTGCGTGCAGCCATGGGCGCTATTTTTTCATTGCGCGTAAAGCTCTACGAGAGCTTTGAGGACTACCGCCAAGAGCATCCTTCCCATGCACTTTATCCCTTTATGCTGGATGGCGCGGTGGGGCTTGCGCAAGCGGCGGCTGAGCGAAGGGAGCCCTATGCGCTGATTTTTGGCAACGAGGGCAGCGGACTGCCGCCCGAATTTGGCAAGCTGGGGCAAGCGGTTCGCATCCCTCATAACCAGTTGATTGACTCGCTGAACCTATCCATTGCGGTGGGGGTAGGCGCTTATGCCTTTATTCACGCGAAGGATGCGTAGTGCTTTGTGTTTGAAAGGATGGTAACGGTACATGAAAGAGGCGTATCAGGAAATTGCGGAGGAGCTGCGGGCTTGTGTTCGGTTTTTGGCTAAATCGGCAAAGCTCAAGCCCGGCGCGGTGGTGGTGCTGGGTTGCAGTACCAGTGAAGTAGCGGGCGGGCGCATTGGCAAAAACAGCGTACCTGAGCTTGGGGAGGCCTTGGCGGAGGGCATGTTAAGCGTGTGTGAGGAATTATTGCTCTGCCCCGTATTTCAATGCTGTGAGCATTTGAACCGTGCGCTTGTGATGGAGCAAGCTTTGCTGGAGCGTTTGCGCTTGGTGCAGGTGAATGTAATGCCTGTGCCAACGGCTGGCGGAAGCACGGGCGCGGCGGCTTATCAGCTGATGCGGGAGCCTGCGGTTGCCTTGAATATTCAGGCGGATGCGGCCATTGACGTGGGAGATACCTTGGTGGGTATGCATTTACGCCCCGTGGCGGTGCCGCTTCGCATGGACAGCGGCGCGAAGGTAGGGCAAGCCCATGTGGTGATGGCGTATGCACGCTTGCCGTTTGTTGGGGGCTGCAGGGCGCAGTACCCGCAAGCATAGGAAGATACGGATGTCGAAAACTTGTTTTTTTATGGAATGAGCAGGGTGACAAAAGCAGATCTTTACTTTATTTACCCAAAATGTGTTTTTGTCATGCGTATCATGAATTAGGCTATACCAGTTTCGTAAACAAGCAAATGAGTACAATGGGTGGGTCACAACAAAGAGAAAATGAGCGTTTGATCACTCCAACTAAATATAAGATTGCAAAAAGTCAGGGCTCCTTAAAGATGGTCGAAGTGTAACAAAGCTTTGCCCAATATAGCAATAGCGGTCAACCAATAGCAAATTGTGTATTGAACTGTTTGAACAAAGATTTTACTTGCTTTTGGAGCGTTTCATATGAATCAATCAACGGCGAAAAACCCATTCGTGGTTGATTGATAACAAAATGGTAGAAAAGATAATATGATCGGTGATGAGCGATGTTTTTCATGTTTTTACATTGCATTTTTCATTGTAAAACAATTGAATTTATGGTATACTCTCGTCTTTGACACTTACAGAGCCGAAAAAGCTCGCAACACCTTACATTACAAGGTGTTGTGAGCTTTTCTAAATCTTCCAAAAGTGAGTAATGCAGTTTACATTTTTATACTTCTTAAAATTTTTTTCATCGCTTGCTTGGACACGATTTCGAGATCTGTGTGAAAGCCGAAAACATCATGAAGCGCGTCCGTAAAGTCGGTGCGCGTATAGGTTGGAACATAGCCCTCACCGGGGATCTCATAAAAGTTCATTTCTTTTAAGC
>JAVXND010000067.1:0-14367 GCA_036645955.1 Clostridia bacterium
ACACAGAAGTTAAGCCCTAGCACGTCGATGGTACTTGGCTGGTAACGGCCCGGGAGAGTAGATCGCTGCCGCATTCCAATATTCCTCAGTAGCTCAATGGCAGAGCATTCGGCTGTTAACCGAAGGGTTGTAAGTTCGAGTCTTACCTGGGGAGCCATCGAGAATCTCTTGTGCCGAATAGGGGCAAGGGATTCTCTTTTGCTATACAGATACTGATACAAAAAGGGGGCGCACGCATGGGTTTTACCTTGATTGTGGCTGAAAAGCCGTCTGTTGCGCGTGATATTGCGCGTGTGTTAGGCGCAAATAACCACGGTGAGGGATGCTTGAGCGGCGCGGGCTATCGGGTGACTTGGGCCATTGGCCACTTGGTGGGCTTGAAGGAGCCCGAAGAGCTGGATGAAAAATACAAGCGCTGGCGTGCGGCTGATTTGCCCATACTGCCTGAAAATATGGAGCTCAAGGTGCTGCCCAAAACAAAATCTCAGTTTAAGCTCATCAAGGACATGATGAATGCCGCAGATACAGAAAAAATGATTTGCGCCACGGACTCTGGCCGTGAAGGTGAACTGATTTTCCGCTATATTTATCAGGTGGCCAAATGCAAAAAACCATTTGAGCGCCTATGGATATCCTCCATGACGGATGAAGCCATTCGGGAGGGCTTTTCAAAGCTGCGCCCTGGCAGTGCCTATGACGCGCTGTTTGAAAGCGCTCGCTGCCGCTCCGAAGCAGATTGGCTGATTGGCATGAATGCAAGCCGCGCTTTTACATTGCGATACAATGCCCTTTTATCGGTTGGACGGGTACAAACGCCAACGCTTCAAATGCTTGTAAAACGCCGAAAAGAAATTGATGCTTTTGTGACCGAACCGTTTTACACAGTAGAGGCGAACTTTGGCGACTATACGGGCACTTGGTTTGATCCGCAAAAGGGTTTTGAAAAACGCATTGAAAGCCAAGAGCGCGCGGACGCAATTGTGAAAAAGGTGCTTCACCAGCCCGCAAAAATATTATCTGCCCAAAGCGAGGACAAACGCGAACTGCCGCCACAGCTTTATGACCTCACCACCTTGCAAAGAGAGGCGAGCAATCTGCTGGGCTTTAGTGCGGATAAAACGCTGACAACGGCGCAAGCCCTGTACGAAAAACGCAAGCTGATTACCTATCCGCGTACCGATAGCCGCTGTTTGTCCCACGAAATGGGGCCGACCGTTCAAAAGGCGCTGAGCGCGCTTTGTGCGCCCTATGCCGCGCTTGCCGCGCCTGTGCTTGCCAAACCGATTCCATTGCCCAAGCGCATTTTTGACGATACAAAGCTGACGGATCACCACGCCATTATCCCCACAGGCAGGCGTGATGATTTGTCCGGTTTGCCTGCGGATGAAGCCAAGCTCTTTGACCTGATTGCGCGGCGGCTGATTGCGGCATTTTATCCGCCCTTTGAATACAGCGCCACGCGCGTGGTAACG
Source organism: Clostridia bacterium (assembly GCA_036645955.1). Taxonomy (GTDB): domain Bacteria; phylum Bacillota; class Clostridia; order Christensenellales; family Aristaeellaceae; genus Limiplasma. The sequence goes on from JAVXND010000067.1 coordinate 1,473, forward strand.
CAAAGCGTAGACGAACGCTTTCTATCCACAGGTCGGGTTGTGCTTGAAGAAGGGTTCAAGGCGGTTTACCGCGATGTGCAGTCTGCCGCCAAGCGCGGTAAGGCCAAAGCGGATGCAGAGTCAGAGGAAGCGCCGCTGCCCAAAATTTCGGAGGGCGATTTGCGCAATGTGGAAGCTGTGAAGGCTAAAAAAGATCAAACCAAGCCGCCCAAAGAGCACACGGACGCATCCTTGCTTTCTGAAATGGAGCATGCGGGGCGGCGCATTGAGGACGAGGCATTGCAGGAGCAAATGAAGGGCTGTATGCTAGGCACGCCCGCTACACGTGCGGCCATTATTGAGCGGCTGATGACGGTTGGGTATGCAAGGCGCAAAGGGCGGCAGATCATCGCAACGGAAAAGGGCGTACAGCTCATAGAGGTGGTACCGCCTGAAATAGCGTCGCCTGAAACCACAGGACGCTGGGAGCAGGCGCTTGAACGCATTGCACAGGGGGATGGCGGAAGCGAGCGCTTTATGGAGGGAATTCGTCGGCTGACAGCGCATTTAACAGGGTATGCGGCCAAAGAAGCGCCGACCATGGCTTTTGCGGCTGAGGAACGTCGCGGGAGCAAGCGCCATACAGCGCAGAAAACGCTCAAAATTCCCTGTCCGCTATGCGGGCAAGGGGAAGTGACGGAAAATGAAAAAGCATTTGGCTGTTCTTGCTGGCGGGAAGGCTGTAAATTCACCATTTGGAAGGATGCCGTGACCCGTGTGGGCGGCCCTGCTTTAACCGATAAATTGGTCGTGGCACTGCTTAGCGCTAAGGACGGCGACCTGCGCGGATCCTCTGGCGTTCTTCATTTTCGGGAAGGCAGGGTATCTTTTAGCGCAAAAAAGGGTTAAAGGCGATTGCAAAAAACGATGAAGGTTCTGCGGTTTTGTACCTGTCCCTTGCCAAAGCCCCCATTTCGCTATATAATGATGCGACAATGGCGGCTAGCGCCGCCGATTGCATTTGGAAAGGAAGGCGCAATTATGGAAACAACCGCGAGCAAGAGCAATTTTATCTGGGACGCCGTCGAAGAAGATATACGGAGCGGGCGCACCCAACGCGTGCATACGCGCTTTCCCCCCGAACCCAACGGATATTTACACATAGGCCACTGCAAGGCGCTGGTGGCGGATTTTTTGACCGCAGAACGCTATGGCGGCGTGACCAATCTGCGCTTTGACGACACCAACCCCGCCAAGGAAGAAACCGAGTATGTGGATGGCATTATGGAGGATATCCGCTGGCTGGGCTTTGAGTGGAAGGGCGGATTGTTTTTTGCCAGTGAATACTATCAAAAATGCTACGAGATTGCGCGGGATTGGATTGAACGCGGGCTGGCTTATGCATGTGAGCTAAGCGGCGAGCAGGTGCGCGAGTACCGAGGCACCTTAACCGCGCCAGGCAAAAACAGCCCCTATCGCGATCGCCCTGTAGAGGAGAACCTGCGCCTGTTTGAAGAAATGAAGGCGGGCAAGCATCCCGAGGGCAGTATGATCCTGCGCATGAAAATTGACATGGGCTCGCCCAACATCAACATGCGCGACCCTGCCATGTACCGTATTTTATTCAAGGAGCATCACCGCACAGGCAAGGAATGGTGCATTTACCCCATGTACGACTTTGCTCACCCCATCGGCGATGCGCTGGAGTGCATTTCGCACAGCCTATGTTCGCTGGAATATGAGGATCATCGCCCGCTGTACGATTGGGTGGTGGAGCATGCAAGCAATTTGCTGCCCTCACGCCCGCGCCAAATTGAGTTCAGCCGCTTGAACCTGACCCGCACCATCATGTCCAAACGCTATTTGCGCATGCTGGTGGAGGGCGGCTATGTGGATGGCTGGGACGATCCGCGCATGCCTACGCTTTGCGCAATGCGCCGCAGAGGCTACACCCCCGAAAGCATCCGCGACTTTATTGACCGTATTGGCGTGGCCAAGGCGGACAGCACCGTTGATCTTGCATTGCTAGAGCATTGCGTGCGTGAGGATTTGGGCGGCAAGGCCCCCCGCGCAATGGCGGTGATTCGCCCGCTCAAGGTGATTTTAACCAACTGGCCAGAGGGCAAGCGGGACGAGCTGGACATGGAGAACCACCCAGAGCATCCCGAAATGGGCATGCACAAGGCGGCGCTCACGCGTGAAATTTATGTGGAGCGCGAGGACTTCATGGAGGAGCCCATCAAGAAATATTTCCGACTGTTTCCAGGCGGCGAGGTGCGCCTAAAGGGTGCATACATCATCCGCTGTGACGGCTGTGACAAGGATGAAAACGGCGAGGTGACCGCGGTGCGCTGCACTGTGGACATGGACACGCGCAACGGCAGTGAAGGCGCGAGCCGCAAGGTCAAGGGCACACTGCATTGGGTGAGCGCGGAGGATGGCATTCCCTTTAACGCAAGGCTGTATGAACCGCTGTTGATGGACGAAAGCGACATGGAAGCGGCGGCAGAGGCGGCAGAGGCGCTGGCGGAGGCTGAGGGGATTATCGAACCTGCGGCCCCCACCACAGGCGCGGGCGCAAAGAAGGATTTCATCTCCAAATTGAACCCCACAAGCTTGGAAATCTGCCATGGCTTTTTGGAGCCAACCCTTGGCGATGCCAAGGCGGGCGATACCTTCCAGTTTTTGCGCATGGGCTATTTCTGCAAGGACAAGGATTCCACCGAAAGCATGCCCGCGTTTAACCGCGTGGTGGGGCTTCGGGATTCGTTCGCAAAGCAAGTCAAGGCTTAAAATTCGATGATCAACAGAAGGAGGCTCTCCCTCATGAACGTTCGTACACGTTTCGCACCCAGCCCAACGGGCTATCTGCACCTAGGCGGTTTGCGTACCGCGCTGTATACCTTCCTGTTTGCCAAGCAAAACGGCGGAAAATTCATCTTGCGCATTGAGGATACGGATCAGGAGCGCGAGGTGGAAGGCGCGGTGGAGCTGATCTACCAAAGCCTTCGCCAAGCAGGGCTTACCTACGATGAAGGCCCCGATGTAGGCGGCGATTACGGCCCCTACATTCAAACCCAGCGGCGGGAGCTGTACCTGCCCTATGCCATGGAGCTTGTAAAGAGCGGCGCGGCGTACCCCTGCTTTTGCACAAAGGAAGAGCTGCAAGCCCGCCGTGATGCGGCTACCGAAAAAGGCGAGCAGTGGAAGTACGACAAGCATTGCCTGAACATTCCCAAAGAGGAAGCCCTTGCCCGCATGGCAAAGGGCGAAAGCTATGTGATTCGTCAAAACATACCGCTGACGGGCGTAGCCAGCTTTGAGGATGCGCTGTATGGACATGTGGAAGCCCCCTGCGATACGCTCGACGACAATGTGCTCATCAAGGCGGACGGCTTGCCTACCTACAACTTTGCCAACGTGATTGACGACCATATGATGGGCATCACCCACGTGATGCGCGGCACGGAATATTTAAGCTCCACGCCCAAATACAACCTGCTGTATGAAGCCTTTGGCTGGCAGGCGCCCATCTACATTCATTTAAGCCCTGTGATGAAGGATGCGAGCCGCAAGCTCAGCAAGCGCTACGGAGATCCCAGCTTTGAGGATTTGCTGGCGCAGGGCTATGTGCGCGACGCGGTGATCAACTTTATTGCGCTCCTGGGATGGAGCCCCGGAGATGAACGCGAGTTTTTTACCTTAGACGAGCTGATTCAAGCCTTTGATTTGAAGGGCTTGAGCAAAGCACCCGCCATTTTCAACACCGAAAAGCTGGTGTGGTTCAATCATGAATACATTTCCCGAATGCCGTTTGAGGATTATCTGGTGATGGTGACCCCATGGCTGGATCAAGTGCTTGCGGGCAAGCAAATGGACTATCGCAGGCTGGCAGAGCTGCTGCACACCCGCACCGAGGTATTTAACCGCGTGCCAGATATGGTAAGCTTTTTAGCACAGCTGCCTGAGTATGACAATGCGATTTATACCCACAAAAAGATGAAAACAGATGCGGAAATTTCACTCAAGGCGCTCAAGCTATCCCGCCCTGTATTGGCCGCCATGGAGGATTTTTCCGAGGATGCGCTCAAGGAAGCGCTCATGAACCTTGCTGTGCAAAACGAGATGAAAACGGGGCAGATCATGTGGCCTGTGCGCATTGCCATTTCAGGCTTGCAAAGCACCCCTGGCGGCACCACCGAGATTGCCTATTTGCTAGGCAAGGAAGAAACCTTGCGCCGAATGGATTTTGGCATCCAAAAGCTGGAGAGGAGCATCACCAATGCAGGAACGTCGAATGTATAATCCGAGTGAAATTGAAAAGAAATGGCAGGATCGCTGGGAGGAAAGCGGCGTGTTTCATGCCGAGTTTCCAAGCCAAAAGCCTAAGTATTATTGCCTGATTGAGTTCCCCTACCCCAGCGGAAACGGACTGCATGTGGGGCATCCCCGCAGTAACACAGCGCTGGATATTATTGCGCGCAAACGGCGCATGGAGGGCTACAATGTGCTCTACCCCATTGGGTATGACGCATTTGGCTTGCCTACGGAAAACTTTGCCATCAAAAACAAGGTACAGCCCGCCGTGGTTACCAAGAGTAACATTGACCACTTCCGCGAGCAGTTGAAGCGCCTTGGCTTCAGCTTTGATTATTCGCGAGAAATCAACACCACTGACCCCGAATACTACCGTTGGACGCAGTTCATTTTTTTGAAGCTCTTTGAAAAAGGGCTGGCGTATAAGGCTGAAATGCCCATCAACTGGTGCACGAGCTGTAAATGCGGCTTGGCCAACGAAGAGGTTGTGGGCGGCGTTTGTGAGCGTTGCGGCGGCGAGGTTGTGCGCAAGGTCAGAAAGCAATGGATGCTCCGCATTACCGATTATGCGCAAAAGCTGTTGGATGGCTTGGATCAGGTAGACTTTATTGAAAAGGTCAAAACCCAACAGCGCAACTGGATTGGCCGCAGTGAAGGCGCAGAGGTGGACTTTGCACTCTCGGGGAAGGCGGATAAGCTGCGCGTATATACCACGCGCCCCGACACGCTTTTTGGCGCAACATATATGGTGGTAAGCCCAGAGCACCCCATGATTGAAAAATACAAAGCAGAAATCACAAATTATGCGGATGCGGCGGCGTACCGCAACGAGGCCGCCAAGAAGAGCGATTTTGAACGCACGGAGCTTTCCAAAGACAAGTCGGGCGTGGAGCTCAAGGGCTTGTGCGCCGTCAACCCTGCCACAGGCAAGGAAATCCCGATTTGGATGAGCGATTATGTGCTCATGAGCTACGGCACGGGCGCGATTATGGCGGTGCCTGCGCACGATGCGCGTGACCATGAGTTTGCAACCAAATTCCACATCCCCATGGTGGAGGTGGTTGCGGGCGGCGATATTTCGAAGGAAGCGTTTACCGACACCGCCGACGGTGTGCTGGTGAACAGCGGCTTTTTGAACGGCTTGCGCGTGGCGGAGGCCAAAACAAAAATCATTGATTGGCTGAGTGAAAAAGGCTTGGGCGAGCGCAAGGTCAATTATAAGCTTCGCGATTGGGTTTTCAGCCGCCAACGCTATTGGGGCGAGCCGATTCCCGTGGTGCATTGCGAGCATTGCGGTACCGTGCCTGTGCCTGAAAACCAATTGCCCGTGCTCCTGCCTGCGGTGGAAAACTACGAGCCAACCGACAGCGGCGAAAGCCCGCTATCCGCCATTACGGATTGGGTCAACACCACCTGCCCCGTTTGCGGCGGCCCTGCCAAGCGGGAAACGGATACCATGCCGCAATGGGCGGGCAGCTCCTGGTATTTCCTGCGCTATTGTGATCCGCACAACAAGGAAGCGCTTGCCAGCAAGGAAGCGCTGGATTATTTCATGCCTGTGGATTGGTACAACGGCGGCATGGAGCATACCACACTGCATTTATTGTACAGCCGCTTTTGGCACCGCTTTTTGTACGACATCGGCTTGGTATCCACCCCCGAGCCGTATCAAAAGCGCACCAGCCACGGCATGATTTTGGGCGAAAACAACGAAAAAATGTCCAAGTCGCGCGGCAATGTCATCAATCCCGATGAAATTGTGGACGAGCTGGGCGCGGATGCGTTCCGCCTGTATGAAATGTTCATGGGCGCGTTTGATCAAGCCATTCCGTGGAGCACCAACGGCGCACGCGGCTGCCGCCGCTTTTTGGAGCGTGTGTGGCGCTTGCAGGAAATGCAAAAACCCGGCAAGGGCTATTCCGCCGAGCTGACCCCTTCTGTGCATGAAACCATCAAGAAGGTCAGCGAGGATTACGAAGCCATGAAGTTCAACACCGCCATTGCGGCGATGATGAGCTTGGTCAATGAGTTTTATGGAAACGGCGGTTGCACGCGTGACGAGCTTCAAACCCTGCTGCTGCTCTTAAACCCCGTGGCTCCGCACATATGCGAGGAAATGTGGGAGACGCTTGGCTACCAAGGAAAGCTTGCGCTGACTGCTTGGCCCAAGTACAATGAAGCCGCCATGAAGCGCAGTGAGGTGGAAATTGGCGTGCAGGTAAACGGCAAGGTGCGCGGGCGCATGATGGTATCGCCTGATTTAACCCGCGAGCAGGCCGAGCGCGAATTGCCATTGCACGAGGATATCAAACAGCTGGTTGGCAATCAGACCATTGTGAAGGTGATCTATGTGCCGGGCAGGCTGTGCAATTTGATTGTGAAATAGGGGAATGACGATGAGCAACCAAAACGAAGCGCCATGCCTTTGTGCGCACGATATTACGCGGCACTTTGGCAAAACGGCGGCGCTGGACGGGCTGAGCTTTTCGCTCAAGCGCGGGCAAACCATTGGCTTATTAGGGCGCAATGGCGCGGGCAAGAGCACACTGCTTCGCATTGTGAGCGGACAGCTTCACCAAACCAGCGGAACCATTGAAATGTTCGGAGCTTCCGTATACAACAACCCTGCGGCGCTTGGCGAGCTGTGCATGATTGGCGATACGCCTGATTTTGGCAAGCTTGCGAGCCGTAAAGTGCTTTTCAGGGTTTGCAAAGACCTGTTTCCCCTGTGGGATCAGGCAATGGCGGACAGACTTGCCAAAAGCTTTGAACTGCCGCTGAACCGCCCCCTCAAGGGCTTTAGCCGAGGCATGCAAACTGCAATGCTCTTGGCGGTGGGGCTTAGCTCAGGCGCGGCGCTTACCGTGTTTGACGAGCCTAGCTTGGGGCTGGACGCGGTCATGCGCGAGCGCTTTTACGACCTGCTGCCCGAAATCCGCAGGGAGCATCCCGAGCGCACCTTCATCATCAGCACGCATTTGATTGACGAGGTGGCGCGCACGCTGGATTATGCACTGCTTCTGGATCACGGCAAGCTGCTTTGCGAGGGAAGCATAAAGGAGCTGACCGCGCGGTACATGAGCATTTCAGGAGCACCCGAGGATGTGCGAGCGGCAAGCGAGGGCAAAACCGTACTGCGCGAGGAAGAGGTAGCAGGTTCATTGGTGCGGTATTTGCATTTGAACGATGCCTCCGAGGCGGAGGAAATATTGCAGGCAGGGCATGTACAAGGCGGCCCCATCAGCCTGCAGCGCTTGTTTGTGTTTTTAACAGAGGGGGAAAAGGAACAGGCAGGAGGTGTAAGCCATGCAGAAAACAGCTGATGTAAACGGAAAAAGCTGGTATGCGGCTTCGCGCTGCGGCGGCTGCTTTACCTATCACCGCATTCGTATCGGCAAAGCGGTACTCTGTGTTTTGCTGGCTCTGCTTGCGGCGCAGGTGCTGATGATGGTGCTGGAAAGCGGGGGTTCGGGCGGCTTTTCAAGCACTGGGGTAAGTGCGAATATTGGGGCAACCTTGTTAATGAGCTTGGTTTGTGCAAGCTTGACGGCGGGCAGCAGCACACGCTTTTTATTGCGCTTTGGCACGCCGCGCCTCTCTGTTTGGCTGTGCAATGTGCTGTCCTTAATGCTATGGATGCTGTTGTTTTTACTGGGCACCGTTGCCATCAGCCTCCTTCAAAGCGGCATAACGCTATTGCTTCATAACATTTCCCCCGAAGGCTATCGCCTGATTTCCTATGTAAATACGGAAATGTCCAGCGCCGCAGTGCTTCAGCATAGCCTGCTTGAAACGCTGAAGGCGTTGCCTGAACAGCTTTTGTGGACGATGGAAACAGCCTGCTTATTTTACTTGCTGGCTTGCTGTTTCCGCAGAAGCAGGGGCATTACGCTGGCTGTGATTTTGGGCGTGCCGTTTTTGATGTTTATGATGCTGCTGGTGCCAGTCATACAGCAAACGCTTGCCGCGGCGCAAAGCGGAAGCGATGGTGAAATCATGCTGATGGGTATGAAATGGATGCAATGGCTGATGCAGGCGGCACAGTGGATGGAAACGAAATGGCCGTGGATTCAGCTGGGCGCATCGGTTGCCTCGTTGCCGCTAAGCTACCTTTGTATGCGCGGCACGGAACAGCCATAACCGCTGTCAATACAAAGGAGATGTTTGGATTGAGCTTTGAGGAGGTTCGCGACTACCTTACAAAGTGCGGCTTGGGGGATCAGGTGCTTGAATTTGACCAATCCAGCGCCACGGTAGAGCTGGCCGCGCAAGCGGTGGGCTGTGAGCCCTGCCGCATTGCCAAAACCATGTCCTTTATGATCGACGCAAAGCCTGTGCTGATTGTGCTGGCAGGGGATACGCGGGTGGACAATCCCAAGTTCAAGGCGCAGTTTCATCAAAAGGCGGTCATGCTTTCCGCCGAGCAGGTAACGGAGCTGACGGGCTTTCCGGTAGGCGGCGTGTGTCCGTTTGGCGCAAGTGAAAAGGCTACGGTGTATTTGGATGAATCCCTCAAAAGATTTGAAACGGTGTATCCAGCGGCTGGAAGCCGCAATAGCGCCGTGATGGTTACCCTTTTACAGCTGCTGGAGGCTTCGCATGCGGCGGGCTGGGTGGATGTAGGCAAGCAGGGCTAAAGATGTCATTTGTCTTAAATATGCTAAAGTGCTGAAAACTATTTGACACAGTCTTGACGACGTGCTATTATGTTATGGTTGTCCGCAAACTGCGTTATTTGCGTGCGGCTTTGGCGCGATAAAGGCGCGAAAGTGCAATTCCGCAAGGAACACAGGGCGCGTACCCGATCCCTTACTTAAAAGGAGGCGGCGTGATGGAGCAGGAGCTCAGGCAAACCCAAAACCGCGTGGTGGGCACCAAGCAGGTGCTTCGCGCGTTGGAAAGCGGCACAGCCGTGACCGTCTTTCTTGGTAAGGACGCGGACAGCTTCATTTACAACAGGCTAAATGCCCTGTGTGAAGAGAAGCACGTGCCCGTGAAAGTGGTGGACAGCATGCAGGAGCTTGGAAAGCTCTGCATGGTCGGCGTGAAAACGGCGGCCGCAGCCGTGCTCAAATAGCACGGCACCCAAATTAACTATAAGACGCCAGGGTTGCGGCGGATTTATAGGATATCATTTCGGAGGTGTTTCCATGCCCACGATCAATCAATTGATCCGCAAGGGACGGCAAAAGGTGGAAAGCAGGTCGACGGCCCCCATTCTGCAGGGTTGTCCGCAGAAGCGCGGCGTGTGCCTGAGCGTGAAGACCACGACCCCTAAAAAGCCTAACTCCGCCCTGCGTAAGATTGCCCGTATCCGACTGACCAATCAGATCGAAGGTACGTGCTACATTCCGGGTATTGGGCACAACCTGCAGGAGCACAGCGTGGTGCTGATCCGCGGCGGTCGTGTACGCGATCTCCCTGGCGTTCGTTACCACATCATTCGCGGTGCTTTGGATACAGCAGGCGTGGCCAAGCGGATGCAGGCTCGTTCCCTGTACGGAGCCAAACGGCCCAAGAAGTAAGTCGTTTTTTTGCGCAGATGTTTGCAAACTTACGGAGTGGGCGCAGGAGCGAGGAATGGGCACGTGAGAATCGAAACGTGCACACATTCCAAAAACCGCACACCGCGTGACTTTCCCCCTGTTGGGAGCGGTCGATGCTGAAGACCGTCGGTAAATTGCACAAAAGCGTAATAAACGCGTCCAGGACCCCAATCTTACGTTGTGCTTTGCACACTTGTGGCGAGTATTCGCCCCAATGAAGGAGGAAATCTAATGCCCCGTCGCGGTTTTATACCTAAACGTGAGGTGCTTCCAGATCCCGTACATGGGACTGAGGTTGTCACCAAGCTCATTAACCAGATTATGATGGATGGTAAGCGCGGAACAGCGCAGCACATCTGCTATACAGCATTCCAAGCCATTACCGAAAAAACCGGCAAGGATGCAAACGAGGTTTTCACTGCTGCACTTAACAATGTATCTCCGCAGCTGGAAGTGAAAGCACGCCGCGTGGGCGGCGCAACCTATCAGGTACCTATCGAAATCCGCCCCGAGCGCCGCCAAACCCTTGGCCTGCGCTGGCTGGTGGAGTTTAGCCGCAAGCGCGGCGAAAAAACCATGTCGGAGCGTCTTGCTGCCGAGCTCATGGACGCGGCCAACAACACGGGCGCGGCTGTGAAGCGCAAGGAAGAAATGCACCGTATGGCCGAAGCGAACAAGGCTTTTGCACATTACCGCTGGTAAGCTGCCATTGCATTTGATCGCCTGTAACAAATACTTGATGTGAAAATCGAAAGGAGACCCTCCGATATGCCAAGAAGTCACCCGTTGGAAAAGGTGCGCAACATCGGCATTATGGCTCATATTGATGCTGGTAAAACCACCACTACCGAACGTATTTTGTTTTATACAGGACGCGTTCACCGCTTGGGAGAGACACATGAGGGTGCGGCTACCATGGACTGGATGGCGCAGGAGCAGGAGCGTGGTATTACCATTACCTCCGCTGCCACCACCTGCCAGTGGAAGGGGCACCGCATCAACATCATCGACACCCCTGGCCACGTGGATTTTACCGTAGAAGTAGAGCGTAGCCTTCGCGTTTTGGATGGCTCGGTTGCTGTGTTTTGCGCCAAGGGCGGCGTGGAGCCCCAAAGCGAAACCGTTTGGCGTCAAGCCAATAAATATCATGTTCCCCGCATGGCGTACGTCAATAAGATGGACATCATGGGTGCGGACTTCTTCCGCGTGGTGAACATGCTACGGGATCGTCTGGGCGCCAATGCTGTGCCTATCCAATTGCCCATCGGCAAAGAGGCGGATTTCAAGGGCATCATTGATCTTGTGCGCATGAAAGCCGAAATCTATTACGATGATGAAGGCAAGGACGTGCGAGTGGAGGAGATCCCCGCAAATCTGCTTGAGCAAGCGGAAGAATACCACAGGCAGCTCATTGAGGTTGTAGCAGAAACCGATGAAGACCTTCTGACCAAGTTCTTCGATGGTGAAGAGCTAAGCGAAGAAGAAGTAGACGCCGCCATTCGCAAAGCGACCATCGCCTGCCATATGACCCCCGTGCTCTGCGGCACCTCTTACCGCAACAAGGGTGTACAGCCTCTGCTGGATGCAGTGGTTGCGTACATGCCTTCCCCGCTTGATGTACCCGCCATTAAGGGCACGGACGTGGATGATCCCGAGAAGGAATTGGTACGCCACTCTGATGATAGCGAACCCTTCTCCGCTCTGGCATTCAAAATCATGACCGACCCCTTTGTTGGCAAGCTGGCTTTCTGCCGTATTTACAGCGGCACACTCGACAGCGGAAGCTACACCTACAACTCCACCAAGGGCAAGCGCGAGCGCGTTGGCCGTTTGACGATGATGCACGCCAACCACCGTGAGGATGTTGACACCGTTTATGCGGGCGATATCTGCGGCATTGTAGGCCTTAAGGATACCACCACCGCAGATACCCTTTGCGATGATAAGCATCCCATCATTTTAGAGTCCATGGTGTTCCCTGATCCTGTGATTCAGGTGGCCATTGAGCCCAAGACCAAGGCTGGTCAGGACAAAATGACCATGGCACTGATTAAGCTGGCAGAAGAAGACCCGACCTTTAAGACTTATACCGATCAGCAAACTGGTCAAACCATCATTGCGGGCATGGGTGAGCTTCATTTGGAGATCATCGTAGACCGTATGATGCGTGAATTTAAGGTGGAAGCCACTGTTGGCAAGCCGCAGGTAGCCTATCGCGAAACCATTCGCAAGTCTGCCAAGGCGGAAGGTCGTTATGTGCGCCAGACCGGCGGTCACGGTCAGTTCGGCCATTGCTGGATCGAGATTTCCCCTGTAGCGCCCGGAGAGGGCTACTCGTTTGAGAACAAGATCGTGGGCGGCGTGATTCCCAAGGAATTCATTGCGCCTATCGACGCGGGCATTCGTGAGGCCTCGCAAAACGGTATTCTTGCCGGATTCGAGGTTGTGGACTTCAAGGCGAGCGTCTTTGACGGCAGCTACCATGATGTTGACTCCTCCGAAATGGCGTTTAAGATTGCCGGCTCCATGGCGTTCAAGGAAGCGCTTGCCAAGGCAAGTCCCTGCTTGCTTGAGCCGATGATGAAGGTTGAAGTCATCATCCCTGACCAATACATGGGCGACGTAATCGGCGATATTTCCAGCCGCCGCGGACGCATTGAGGGCATGGACGCTCGCATGGGCGAGCAAACTGTGCACGCATTTGTTCCGCTGTCTGATATGTTTGGCTATGCTACGGATCTTCGCAGCCGTACGCAGGGGCGCGGCCTGTTCTCTATGCAGTTCGACCATTATGAGGAAGTGCCTAAGAGCATTGCCGAAAAGATTGCAGGAACGCGCAAGGGCGAGTAATTACTTGTAACAAAGCATTTGACATGCGCAACTGAACAGTTCCCACTGGTATAAAGGAGGAAACATTCCATGGCTAAGGCAAAATTTGAACGAAACAAGCCGCACGTAAACATCGGCACCATTGGTCACGTTGACCACGGCAAGACTACCTTGACCGCCGCCATCACCATGACGCTTTCAAAGCTGGGTGGCGCGCAGGCAAT
>JAVXND010000068.1:0-14230 GCA_036645955.1 Clostridia bacterium
ATCGACATGGAAATCACGTTGATTACGCCTATCGCCATCGAGCCCGGTCTGCGCTTCGCTATCCGCGAGGGCGGCCGCACGGTTGGTTCTGGCGTTGTATCCTCTGTGATCGCGTAAATTGCCTATACAAAGAAGCTCCTGCTGGTGAATCCAGCAGGAGCTTCTTTTGTATAGGGAGCGTTGGCGTACTTTAGCCATTCAGTCCTGGTTCTTCCTCGCCGCCGGGCTGCTCCGTACTATCCTGCGTTGGTTGAGGCTCTGTTACAGCATTGTTTTCGGTGTCGGTTGATTGCGTGGGCTGTGCTTGCGGCTCTTGCATCACCTGCGCAGGCTCTTGGGTGGCTTGCTGAGGATTTGCGGTTATTTCATACCATGGATCAGGATCGGCGTGGCAGCCGCTGAGCAGGAGAGCGGCTGTGAGGCATAGGGCAAGAAGCAGAACTTTGTTCGTTTTCTTCATAAAAGGCTTCTCCTTTGACACAAGTCAATTTATTTTGAGTACGCATACAGTATACCATATCCAAGCGGTTTTTTTGCGTAAAAAATCCGTCATGGTTGTTACAACACAGGGGGATGGGCTGAAACATTTGTCAAAACACTATACAATTTGCGAGTGTTACTGTACAATAAGAGTTGGTAGAATTGTGTCAAGAGCGCCGTCCCCCATGGAAAGGAGCGGATCAAACTGAAACGAACACTTTATTTATTCCTTGCGATTTTGTGGATCGCAGCCTTTCTTCCCTCCGCCGTGCTTGCAGATGATGCGGGCGTGCTTTCGGAGGGTGAACTAAACACATGGATTTCACAGGTACTGCGCGACAGTGCCAAGGAACAGCCGATGAACGCGCCCGTGGGCGAGAGCGCCCTCACAGAAGATGGCTATGCCTTTTTGTATCCCTTTGCCACGCTTTATTACGATAAGCCTGTGCTGGATGCAAAAAGCATATTGCAGGGTATTTCCGTTACAGACGAGCATTATGCCGCACTGCGGGGTGTGGCGCTTGGCAGTGGTGCGGAGGCGCTGTTTGCAAGCTATGGCTGGCAAAACCCTAGCCTCATGGGGGACGGCTCCTTTGCTTCCTTTTATCGCCTGAATGAACTGCCGCGCGCGGCTTATTGGAGCTGGGCACAGCATGAGGGCGAAATACTCAAGAGCGTTCAATGTGCCATTCATGTCAAAGTAGGCGAGGATCAATACACCGATGCGGGGCTGCTGTATACGCTTGAAAATGGTGCGGTTACGGGCATTCGCGTTTACGGACTCAACAAGCGCATTACACAAGCCGATGTTCGCAAGAACCTGGATGCAGTCATGAGTGTGGAGGCCATGGGCAGCGGCGATGAACCCTCGCAAGCGGATTCGCATGCACAGCAGGCTGTGAAGGGCTACGAGCAAAAGCATGAGCAGGCGGTTTTTTCGCAAGCAGATTTGAAATTGAATCCATTGGATTATACCGCGCTTACCGAAAAAGAAGCGCAAGCCGTGCTGGGCGACGCACTGCAGCAGGACAGCGTGAAGGACGATACGGGCGCTACATTGCTTACCGTAAAGCGTAAGGGCGTAACGCTTAGCTATACCTTGAGCGCGGATCATACCAGCACAAGCGTGGAAGCGATGGTGATTGACCAGGATGTGCTTGCGGGGCCGCGAGGCATTCGCATTGGCGATTCGTTGGAAAAGGTGCTTGCATTGTTTGCGAGCGATGGGGAGGGCCGCGTGCAAGGCACCTCCGCAGTGCTCTATGGCGATGGGGTGAACGCCCCCACGGGGTTATACGAAACAGTGGACGCTCACACGGCAACCCTGCGCTATACAACGCTTACAGCGCAGGAAACGACCGTTACCCTTCACATGACTTTTACGGACGCAAAGCTTACGGAAATGATGATATATTCTTGGTAAGCACGCAGTCATCATGCGAGAAGGTTCAGACGAAATATGCTTTTTCGTAATATGCTTGTGGTCTTGAGAGGATGGTTATACGCATGAAAATCGATCTGACTTGCCCTGTGGAGCTATGGCAGTACGCTATGCCTACGGAGGACGATTCCGAATGTACATTTATGCTCAACAACCTGAGCGATAAGGTGGTTACCTCCGTTCAGGTGACTTTGGCATGCTTTGACAAGGAAGATCAATTGCTTTTCCACCAAACGGAGCGTATGCAAGGGCTGAAAGCAGGGGTTGGCGAACGCTTTAGCATTATGCTCCTGCCCATGCAATGGCGTGATGTGCAAAGCGTGGATTTGGTGATTGAAAAGGTTTGGTTTGACGACGCTACCATCTGGCGGCGCGGCAATGCACAGCTGATTGGCTATACCTCCAATGCGCTTCCAAGCGGCCGCATGCTGGATGAACTGCGTTTTGTGGCAGGGCCGGATGCGGTGGGCTATCCCCAAGCGCAGGATCAGGTGTGGATGTGCGTATGCGGCCGAGCGAACCGTATTGACAGCCAGCGCTGCTGCCGTTGTGAGCGCAGACGAGATGCTGTTTTTGCCAGCTTTAGTGTGGAAAATGTTCAGCAGGTGATTGCGGTACACGAGCAAAAATTGCTGGAAACCGCCCGCAAAGCGCGGGAGGATAACAGCATATTGGTTGAAACGCAGGAAAAAAAGCGGGTTGCCAAAAAACGCCGCAGTAAGCAAATGGTCAAGCTGGTGCTATCTGTAGCCATTGCGGCAGTGGTGGTGGTGTCGGCGGTGATTTGGGGAATTCCAGCCCTGCGCTACAATGCGGCTTGCGGGCTTAAAAACGCCGGCAATTTTGAAGGCGCACGCGCCGCTTTTCGTGAAATGGGCAATGCCTACGATTCACCCGAACAAATCAAGCAATGCGATTATGAAGAAGCCATGGCAAGCCTCAAGCTTGGGGATGAAGCGGGGCTGACAGCCGCCGCCGCAGGCTTTGAAGCTTTGGGAGATTATGAAGATAGCCATATGCAGTGGCAGCAAGCGGTGTATGCATTGGGGGAAAAATACCTGAGCGCCAACCAATACGAGCTTGCGGCGGGAATGTACCAGAGCCTCGGCGATTATAACGATAGTGCGGACAAGCTTCGCGAGTCAACCTACCGTCAGGCGGACGCGCTATTAACCGCAGATAACGCCGCGGTTGCGCGCGTGCTTTTTGCGGGTCTTGAAAACTATAAGGATTCAGCCGATAAAATACTGCGCTGTGATTACATTGAGGCAAAGGCGCTGTTTGAAAGCAATGTTTATGAGCAGGCGATTGAAAAGCTTTCGGTGCTTGGCCCCTATGAGGATGCCCCTGATTTGCTCAAGCAAGCAAGCTACCAGCTGGCGGAGCAAAAGCTGGCCGCAGAAGAGTTTGAAGAAGCGGGAAAGTACTATTTGCTGGCTTTAGACTATCAGGATGCCGCCGCAAAAGCAAACGATTGCTTGTATCAGCTGGCACAGCAAAACAAAAGCGCGGGCGATTATGAAAAGGCGGCCACGCTGTTTATGCAAATATCGGGGTATTTGGATAGCGATGGGCAAGCGCAGGCTTGCATTTATGAACAGGCCATGGTGAAGAAAAAAACAGGGGATGACGCAGGCGCGGCGGCGCTCCTTGAAACCATCCCACGCCATAAGGACGCAAAGCAACAGCTTTATGAGTGCAATTATCGTTTGGCTATGGCCGCCATTGAGCAAGGGGACGCGGCTCAAGCGGAGCAGCTCCTTGAAAACGTGGATAACTACGAGGACAGCGAAAAACAGCTTCGCGCTGTGCGCTATCAGCTGGCAGAGGAAGCGCTTGCCAAAGGTGATTATGAGTTTGCACTGACGCGCTATTCGGCGCTTGGAACCTATAAAGGCAGCGACGAAAAGGCCAAGCAATGCCGCTACGAGCTGGAAAAAACGGTGCCGCAAAATGGGCAAGCCGCAAAAGAGCTGAACGACATTGCCATGGCGGAAGCCAAAAAGCTGGAGGATGCGGGAGATTACGAGGGGGCAAGCGCGAAATACTTGGCTTTGGGGGACTTTGCGGAGGCAAAGGAACGCTATAACGCGTGCCGCTACGCCATTGCTTTGAAATTGCAAAAAGCGGGAGATTTGCGCGGCGCAGGCGCGGCTTTTCTTCAGATCAAGGATTATCAGGATGCGGCGGCGTTAAGCGAAGCCTGCTATGCGGAGCTTTTTGACGCAAAAGCAAAGCCTGCGCGTGAAGCCATGAAGGCGGAGGATTACGCGGCGGTGATTACAACGCTGGAGGGCTTTGACACCGCCGATTTGCCGCAGGGCTACAAGGATTTGTCCGAAATGTACAACGAGGCCTGCTACCGCTATGCCGATCAGCTCTACCGTGACGATAAGCCCTACGAGGCACTGCCATATTATCAGCGAATTATGGCTTACAAGGATGTTGCCGATCAAAAGCTCACGAAAAAGGCATACTTGATATTGGGCACATGGCAATCCACCACAGGCAAAACAGCCGTTTTCAATGCGGATGGCACCTGTGACTTAATGGGTGAAAAGCTGTTTTTCCGTGTGAGCAATTTTAGCCTTTACACAGGCGCAGAACAAAACACCATGACCATTACCCATAAGCTGAGCAACATTCAAAAAATGTATATGAGCTTGCGGGATATCCGCAATGGGCAGGATGTGGTTTACAAATTTGACCGCGTAGGAACGGCGGAGCTTCCTGCCTTCACGCCTGCACCATTGGTTACGCAAGCGCCTCCTGCAAAGGATAACCCATTGGAGGATATGCTGGTAACGGAGGATGATGATGAGCCCAACCCCTGAGAGCCTTGAGCACAAGCCTGCCGAACGCTTGGAGATTGGTGTGCTGTATGGATTTCGTGCGTTAATGGTGCTTTTTGTGGCCAATTTTCACCTGTGGCAGCAAAGCTGGTTGCCGCAATACTTTTCCCTGTTTGGGGCGGCGGTGGATTGCGACTATTTTACGCGCACAGGGTATCTTTTTGTGGATGGAATGCTATTGCTGAGCGGCTTTCTGCTCTACCTGCCCTATGTGCGCAGGGCGGCGGAGGGTACGCCCGTGCCAAGCGTGCGGCGCTTCTATTTGAACCGCTTGATTCGCGTACTGCCCTCTTACCTTTTGGCGGTGTTTGTTGCGCTTTTTTGCTTTGCCCTGCCCAATGGCCGGTATACCTCCATAGCCGCAATGACAAAGGATTTGCTGGCACACCTTACCTTTACCCAAACCTTTTGGATAGAAACCTACTACTTTACGCCCCTCAATGGCGTGCTATGGACCGTTGCGGTGGAAATGCATTTTTACCTGCTGTTTCCCCTGCTTGTGTACCTAGCGGACAAGAAGCCCGTAGCTACCCTGGGCTTGATGGCGGCAGCGGCTTGGGTATACCGCGCCATTGTCTATTACCGCATACCCAATACGGCGATTTATATCAACCAGCTTCCCGCATTTTTGGATGTGTATGCGCTGGGAATGCTCGGCGCCATTGCGTATATGAAGCTGCGGATATGGGCACAGCACGCAAAAAGGAGCGAAAGAGCATGGCTTTCAGCCGCGGCGCTGGCGGTGTTTATCGGCAGTATCGGCGTGCTGTTAGCGCTTCTTCGGGTGCAATCCACCGCAAGCTTGGGCGGTGTGGAGCCCCTGCGGCTTTCGCAGCTGGCCCTTCGGCTGCCGCTGGCGCTTACGCTGATTGTCTGCATGCTTTCCGCTACGCAAATGCCGCAGGCGCTTCGCTGGCTTCTGGATAACCGCCTGATGCGCTTTTTATCCACGATTTCGTTTCATTTCTACATTTGGCACCAGATTTTGGCTGTGGAAATTGCGACAAAGTGGTTTCCCAATACCCTGCATGTGGATTTTGGATTACAGCGTGCCTATACACTGCTGATGTACAGCGTATCCATTCTTGTGGCCATGCTTGCAACCTTTGGTTGGGAACAGCCCATGGCAAAGCTTGCAAACTTTGGAATAAACAAACAAAGGAGAAAAAAACTGCTATGAAAGATCCCCGCTTGGAAAAGCTGAGCCGTCAACTGATTCGCTATTCGTGCGAGCTGAAAAAAGGCCAAAAGGTATTGATTGAAAACTTTGGTGTAGAAACCGAATTTGTGACTTCCTTGGTCAAGGAGGCCTATGAGGTAGGCGCACAGCCCCTTGTGGTACTGCGCGATCAGGCGGTACAGCGGGCGCTGATGATGGGCGGAACCGCCGAAACATGGGAGGAAGAAGCAAAGCTGGATGCACAGCGCATGCGTGAAGTGGATGCCTATATCGGCATTCGCGGCGGAAACAATAGCTATGAAGTAGCTGACGTGCCGCAAAGCAAACAGCGCTTGTACATGCAGCATTACAACAGCCCCGTGCACAGCCAAATCCGCGTGCCAAACACCCATTGGGTGGTGCTTCGCTTTCCCACACCGTCTATGGCACAGCTTGCAGAAACCAGCGTGGAAGCCTTTGAAGATCATTACTTTCAGGTTTGCACCTTGGATTACAGCAAAATGAGCCGCGCCATGGATGCGCTTGTCACACGTATGGAAGCGACGGATCGCGTGCATATTGTAGGGCCCGGCACGGACCTTTCCTTCTCCATCAAGGGCATGCCCGCCATTAAATGCGATGGAAAGCTCAACATCCCCGATGGCGAAGTGTTTTCTGCACCTGTACGCGACAGCGTCAACGGGGTTCTGCAATACAACACGCCTAGCCTTTATCAGGGCAATGTGTTTGACCGCACGCGCCTTGTGTTTGAAAACGGTAAAATTGTGGAAGCCACAAGCACGGATACCACGCGCAGCAACCAAATTTTTGATACGGATGAAGGCGCGCGCTATGTGGGCGAGTTTGCCATCGGCGTAAATCCCTATATCACCAAGGCCATTAAAGACACCCTGTTTGATGAAAAAATCGCGGGAAGCTTTCACTTTACGCCAGGCAGCTGCTACGACGAGTGCCCCAATGGCAACAAGAGCGCCATTCACTGGGATTTGGTCTGCATCCAAACGGCGGAATGCGGCGGCGGTGAAATGTATTTTGACGATGTGCTCGTGCGCAAGGACGGCCTCTTTGTGACAGAGGATTTGCTTGGGCTCAACCCTGAAAACCTCAAATAGGCACAGAACAAAATATACAACGGAGGAGAATGAACAGATGACCATTGTAGTTACGGGTGGCGCGGGCTTTATTGGAACAAGCTTTGTTTATTACCTGCTCAAACAGCATCCCGAGGACAAGGTAATTTGCGTGGATTCACTTACCTATGCAGGCAACTTGGAAAACCTGACAGGGGCGCTTACAAACGAACGCTTTGTGTTTGTGAAGGCGGATATCACCGACCGTGATGCGATGGACGCATTGTTTACGGAGTACAAGCCCGACATCATTGTCAATTTCGCGGCAGAAACGCATGTGGATCGCTCCGTGGTCAACCCCGGTATCTTCCTCAATACCAACATCATGGGCACGCAGGTGCTGATGGACGCTTGCCGCAAGCATGGCATTAAACGCTACCATCAGGTAAGCACGGACGAGGTATATGGGGATCTTCCGCTGGATCGGGCAGATTTGTTCTTTACCGAGGAAACGCCCATTCACACCTCATCCCCGTACTCGGCCAGCAAAGCGTCCGCAGACTTGATTGTGCTTGCCTATGCGAGAACCTTCCAGCTGCCTGTATCCATCACCCGCTGCTCCAACAACTATGGCGCATACCAATTCCCAGAAAAGCTGATTCCGCTGATGATCTCCCGCGCACTCAAGGAACAGCCCCTGCCCGTATACGGCAAGGGTGAAAATGTGCGCGATTGGCTGTTTGTGGAGGATCATTGCGCGGCCATTGATTTGGTGATACGCCTAGGCCGCGAGGGCGAGGTTTACAACGTGGGCGGGCATAACGAGCGCACCAATTTGGAAGTGGTCAAAACCATATTGCACGAGCTTAAAAAGCCTGAAAGCCTGATTACCTATGTAACAGATCGGCCGGGGCATGACAGGCGCTACGCGATTGATCCGCAGAAGATTCACAGGGAGCTTGGCTGGCTGCCGCAGACGAAGTTTGAGGACGGCATTCGTCAAACCATTCGCTGGTACTTGGAAAACCGCGACTGGCTGGAACGCATTTTGGCGGGAGAATACCAAAACTACTATCAAAAAATGTATGGAGAAAGGTAAGGAAAAATGCAAATTCGCAGATTCAGGGAAGATGATCGGGCGCTGTATTTGAAGCTGGCGGAGGATTTTTATCATTCACCTGCGGTGCTTCACCCTGTGCCGCACGAATACCTGGAGCGTACCTTCAACGAAATGATTCGCTCCAATGTATATGTGGACGGCTTTTTGCTCATGAGCGATGAAGGGGAAACCGTGGGCTATGCGCTGGTAAGCAAAACATTTACCCAAGAGGCAGGCGGCCTGACACTGTGGGTAGAGGAGCTCAGCGTACTGCCAAGCTACAGAGGGCAGGGCGCAGGCTCTAAGGTG
This sequence comes from Clostridia bacterium, assembly GCA_036645955.1. Classification (GTDB taxonomy): domain Bacteria; phylum Bacillota; class Clostridia; order Christensenellales; family Aristaeellaceae; genus Limiplasma. Next base: position 8,432 of record JAVXND010000068.1, read on the forward strand.
CTGGCACATTTGGAAAGTGAATATCCGGATTGGGCGCGCTTTCGTTTGGAGGTGGAGCCGGATAATGTTCGCGCGGTCAAGCTCTACGAGCGTTTTGGCTATGAAGAAATTCCCTATTTTCAAATGGGAAAGGACGCGCAATAGCGCGTTTCCAAAAGCCGCCTAAAATCTCCCCCAAAATCTTATGAAAATAGCTGTTTACAACTTGCTCTCAACTGTGATATAATTCAAAAGTTGGAGTATGTGCGGAGCCATGGGCGGCTGCATGCATGGGGAACCCTGTGTGACCATGGGCCGAAAGAGTAACTCCAACAACGTTGTCAAAGCGTTTCCCTCGGGGAACGCGGGGTCTTGGGTCACGCTTCGCACTCTCTACGCGAACGCGACCAACGTCAAGAGGCCCTCGGCTCAAGAGAGCACATACTATGGAGGTGTATCATCACATGGCACGTATTGCGGGCGTTGACCTGCCCAGAGAAAAGCGTGTGGAAATCGGTATGACCTACATCTTCGGCATCGGCTTGGCTACCTCTCAGAAAATCCTTGCCGCCACCGAGATCAGTCCCGATACCCGCGTGAAGGACCTATCAGAACAAGAAGTCAGTAGACTCCGTGATTACATCGAGCACAATGTTAAGGTAGAAGGCGATCTGCGTCGCGAGGTTTCTCTAAACATTAAGCGTTTGGTGGAAATCGGTTGTTACCGCGGTGTTCGCCACCGTCGCAACCTGCCCGTTCGCGGTCAAAACACCAAGAACAACTCGCGCACCCGCAAGGGCCCAAAGCGCACCATCGCAGGCAAGAAGAAAGCCGTTAAGTAAAGCTTTCGCATGCCACAACTAATGCTTATGGAACATGGAGGGATGAACAAAAATGGCACCCAAGCAAAAATTAAAGAAGGTATCGCGCAAGCGCCGTGAGAAAAAGCTTGTCGAGCGTGGCGCCGCGCATATCCGTTCTTCCTTTAACAACACCATCGTTACCCTGACAGACGTTAACGGCAATGCCCTGAGCTGGGCAAGCGCAGGTGGACTTGGCTTCCGCGGAAGCAAAAAATCCACCCCGTTCGCCGCGCAAATGGCCGCCGAAACCGCAGCGAAAGCCGCGATGGAGTTTGGTCTAAAGACCGTCGAGGTGTATGTTAAAGGCCCGGGTTCCGGCCGTGAAGCCGCCATCCGCAGCCTGCAGGCCGCCGGCCTGGAAGTCAACATGATCAAAGACGTTACACCCATTCCGCACAACGGATGCCGTCCGCCTAAGCGTAGAAGAGTGTAAGAAATCGAGGAGGTACAATCAACATGGCAAGATATACAGATTCCGTGTGCCGTCTGTGCCGCCGCGAGGGCACTAAGCTCTTCCTAAAGGGCGAAAAGTGCTTCTCCTCAAAGTGCGCTCAGGTTACCCGCCCGACCCCTCCGGGTCAGCATGGTCAAACCAGACAGCGCAAAGCGAGTGAGTACGGCCTACAGCTTCGCGAAAAACAAAAGGCACGCCGTGCATATGGCATCATGGAGGGTCAGTTCAAACGCACATTTGTGCGCGCTACCGCCATGAAGGGCATTACTGGCGACAACCTGCTGCAGTTGCTTGAACTGCGTTTGGACAACCTGGTGTACCGCAGCGGTTTGGCTTCTAGCCGCGCTCAGGCCCGCCAGCTCGTTTGCCACGGCCTTATGACCGTGAATGGCAAGAAGGTAGACATTCCTTCCTTCACCGTTAAAGCAGGCGATGTGATTAGCGTACGTCAGAACCGCAAGGACATTGCGCACTTCAAGTCCGTTAAAGAGGGCATTGGCCGCGTAATTCCCAAGTGGATCACTACGGATGCTGAAAACCTAACCGCCACGGTAAGCACATTGCCGTTGCGTGACGATGTGGACTTGTCTTTGCAGGAAAACATGATCGTCGAGTTCTACTCTCGTTAGGATGAGGCGTTACTCCCTCAACCCATTGGCTTAAAACAGGAGGGTACATCGAATGATCGAAATCGAAAAAGCGCGCATCGATTGTGCGGAGCTAAGCCCGGATGGCATCTATGGCAGATTTGTCATAGAGCCGTTGGAGCGTGGCTTTGGCAACACGCTGGGCAATGCATTGCGCCGCGTGCTGCTTAGTTCACTGCCAGGCGTGGCCGTAACAGGCATCAAGATCGAAGGCATTCAGCATGAGTTCTCCACCATTCCCGGTGTAACGGAGGATGTGAGCGAGCTCATTTTGAACCTGAAAACATTGACTGCAAGGCTGTATTCAGATCAGCCCAAAACGGTCATGCTTGATGTAAAAGGACCTGCGGAAGTGCGGGCGAAGGACATTATGACGGATGACGAGCTTGAGTTCGCCGATCCTGAAATGCACATCGCCACCTTGAACGAGGATGCACATTTCCAAATGTCGATTACCATCGACAAGGGCCGCGGTTATGTGAGCGCGGATAAAAACAAATATCCCAATATGCCTATCGGTGTTATCCCGATTGATTCCATTTTCACCCCCATCCGCAAGGTTAACTATACGGTTGTGGATACCCGCGTGGGTCAAATCACAGACTATGATAAGTTAACCCTTGAGGTGTGGACAAATGGCAGCATACAGCCAGACGAGGCCATCAGCCTTGCCGCCAAGATCTTAACCGAGCATTTGAGCCTCTTTGTAAGCCTCACAGATCAGGTAACCACCATTGCGTTTACCGATCAAGAGGACGACAAAAAGGAAAAAGTGCTGGAAATGACCATTGAAGAGCTGGACTTGAGCGTGCGTGCATACAACTGTTTGAAGCGCGCGGGCATCAACACGGTTTCTGAGCTGGTACAGCGCAATCAGGAAGACATGATGAAGGTTCGCAACCTTGGCCGCAAGAGCCTAGAAGAGGTTGAGCAAAAGCTGGAAGCGCTCAGTCTTTCCCTTCGCCCTAGCGACGAATAACCGACATATTCCCGCAAAGGAGGAAATAAGATCATGGCACAACGCAAATTGGGCCGTCCCGCAGATCAACGCAAGGCGTTGCTGCGCAATCAGGTAACCAACCTGATTTGGTATGGCCGCATTGAAACGACCGAAGCTCGCGCCAAGGAAGTGCGCCGCGCCGCGGAGCGTTTGATTACTTTGGCAATCAACGAGCATGATAAAACGATTGAAGCAACCAAGCAAACCCACAACGATAAGGGTCAGCTGGTTACCCTAACCGTACAAAATGATGCGCCTTCAAAGCTGCACGCTCGCCGCATGATGCTGAGCTATCTCTATGAACTAGAAGATGTGCAAAAGAAGGACGAGGACAAGGCTGACTGGAAAGAGCGTACCGAGGGGATCAAATACCCCGTGGTAGAAAAGCTCTTCCGTGAGTATGGCCCCAAGTTCAAGAAGCGCAACGAAGAGAAGAAATGTGCGGGTGGCTACACTCGTATTTACAAGCTGGGACCTCGCCGCGGCGACGCTGCTGAGATGTGCTTGATTTCCATTCTCTAAATCCTGTGTTTTGAGCGTTCCCCCTGTGGCTTTGGCCGCATGGGGACGCTTTTTTTGTTGGGAATGAAAAGAAGGAAGCGTGCATAGCGGCAGGCTTTCCCTTGACGATTTCGCTCATTGCGCTATAATGATGATTCGGGTGTCATAAGCACAAACCAACCAAACCCAATAGGAACCAAGCACAACCTGCTTGCGGCTACGAAAGGACAAACACAGCAATGGAAAAGTTTGATACGCTGACCCTTGAGGATCTGTTAAAAGAGGGTGGCTGGGATTGCGATTGCGGACGACATCACAGCGTGGGGCTTTTGTATTTAAAAATTGAAAGAGGCGCGGTGCGGTACGTGCCTGAGGCGCTTCGTACCCTTGGGAAGCATAAGCCCTTTGTGGTATGCGATTCAAATACAAAGCTTGCCGCATGGGCGCAGGTGCAAAGCGCGCTTGAGGGCGCGGACATTGCCTATACATTGTTCGAATTTACACAAAGCAATGTGGAGCCTGACGAGTATGCTGTGGGTTGCCTCACCATGAATTTTGATCCCACCTGCGATGTGGTGCTGGCCATAGGCAGTGGGGTCATCAACGACTGCTGTAAGGTGTTTGCGCATGCGGCGGGCATTCCGTCCATGGTGGTGGGCACCGCGCCGTCTATGGATGGGTATGCCTCCAACTCCGCCTCCATGATCCAAAACCGCGTGAAGGTATCGCTGTATAACGCATGCCCGCAGGCCGTTATTGCGGATACGGACATCATGAGCCGCGCGCCCGCGCGCATGCTTTGGGCAGGCTTGGGGGATATGCTGGCCAAATACATTTCGCTGTGCGAATGGCGTATTTCTCACTTGGTAACAGGTGAATACTATTGTGAAAATGTTGCGGCTCTCATGCGTGCGTCGCTTCAAAGCATAGTAAAATCCGCGCCAAAGCTGATGCAAAGAGAGCCTGAAACCATTGGCGCAGTGGCCAAGGGGCTTGTGCTTTCAGGGGTGGCCATGGCTTTTGCGGAAATTTCCCGCCCTGCCTCTGGTTTGGAGCACTATTTTTCACATCTGTGGGAAATGATGGCTCTGGAACGGGGTACGGGCTATGAATTGCACGGCATACAGGTGGGTGTGGGTACCTTGCTAAGCTTGCAAATCTATGATTGCCTGCGCAAACAGCGCCCGAGCCGTGAAGCGGCAGAACGCTTTATGAAGAGCTTTGATGAAAGCTGGTGGGAGCAAAACACCCGCCGTATTTTTGGAAGCGCGGCTGATACCATCCTTGAAAAAGCAAAGCGCGAGGGCAAGAATGATCCCGCAAAGCAGCAGGAGCGTCTGGAACGTATTTTAGCGCATTGGGAGGATATTCTGGACATTGTAAACGAGGAATTGCCGCCCACCGCCGAAATTTCGGCGCTGATGAAGGGGCTGGGCATGCCCATGACTCCTGCGGATTTGGGCATATGCAAGCAGGATACCCGCGACGCGCTGGACGGCTCACGCGATATCCGCGATAAATATTTAACCAGCACCATGCTTTGGGATTTGGGGCTGCTGTATACTTTTCCTGTAGGGGAGTGAGCGGCTTCAAACACAAGCCATGGCTGCGTAGAGGAGGAGGTAAACCATGCAAACCATGATGATCATTGACATAGGAACCACGGCGGTGAAAATGAGCATCTATGACGAAGACCTTGCGCTTCTACGCGATGCAACCATCGAATACCAGCTGATAACGGGTGAAAACGCAATTGCGGAATTTGATGCGGAGGATTATTGGCGCCATGTATGCACACTGGCGCAAAGGCTTGAGGTTTCAAAGCTTCAAGTGGCGGGAATTTGCGTAACCACACAGGGCGAAACGCTCATTGCGGTAGATGCGGCGGGCAAGCCGCTATGCAACGCCCTTGTGTGGCTGGATGGGCGTGCGGTATCGCAGGGGGAAAAAATCACCAAGGCGGTTGGCACAGAGGCTTTTTATTTGGCAACGGGCATTCCCGAATGCAACGGGCTTTGCCCCGTGAGCAAGCTGCTTTGGTTCAAAGAAGAAAGACCCATGCTTTACGAGCGCACGGCATATTTTTTGCTGCTGGAGGACTTTATCCTCTTTCGGCTGACGGGTCGCTTTGTAACGGAAAAATCACTGCTTACCACCACGGGCTATTTTCATTTGGGCGCTGTACACTGCCCTTCGCGGCATGTTTGCAAGGGAGCAGGGCGGCAAGCAGTAAACAGGATGATTTGCCAGCCTTTGGCGCAAGCTAACGCTGATACGAATCTTGCGCTAAAACGCAAGCATCTATGGCATCTTTTGCCCGTGGTCTGCGTCTGGCAATCTCGAAATAGCGCTGCT
>JAVXND010000069.1:0-14161 GCA_036645955.1 Clostridia bacterium
TTCTGGCCCAAAGAGACCCGACCGCTCATCAATCCAAAATACGTCTGCGCTGCCTTGCTGCGTGATGGTAAGGCATGACAGGGGAACCACCATGGGGTAGTTCGCGGTAGCGATTGCCATGCCGAAGTTTAAAAGCAACATCCGCAAAATAAGTAAAGCAAAGAACTATTTCAAACTTTCATCTTCTCATCCAACATTCTTGTCAAAAGAATTCCAGTACATCGTTTTAATCAGTCCATCTTCGGCAGCTCCCAAAAATTGTCGTATTCCTTTCCGACAAACTGCATGTTATTCTTCACACGCATAAACTCATACATTCCATGCGGACCATCATCACGACCGATGCCGCTGTTCTTGATGCCACCATAGGGTGCTTCTAGCGTAGAGGTAACGTTATAATTTTGCCAGACTGTACCTGCTTTGAGACGCTTACCCGCCCAATAGAGCGTGCGAGGGTTTTCGCTCCAAATAGCCGCGCCCAAACCATACGCCGAGCTGTTTGCCTTTTCTATGCCCTCGTCAATGTCTTGAATCTTTGTTGCACAAACGACCGGTCCGAAAATTTCCTCCTGCATGCATTCCATATCCTCTGTTACGTTTGCCAAAATGGTCGGCATATAGAAAGCGCCTTTGGCAAATTCACCTTGATCAAAGGGTTTGCCGCCGCAAAGCACTTTTGCGCCTTCTGCTCGTGCACGTTTGACAAATCCATCAACATTGGTTTGTGCTTCTTTGTCAATCAAAGAACCAATATGCGTTGTAGGGTCGTTCGGCATACCGATGATCAAGCTGTTAAACTTGCGCACAAGTTTGTCCATAAATTCATCGTAAATGGCTTCATGGACATATAACCGCGAGGACGCACAGCAAACTTCACCTTGGTTAAAGCAAACGCCGAACAGTGCGGAATTCAGCGCTCCCTCAATATCGCAATCTCTGTCAACGATGATGGCTCCCTTACCGCCCAGCTCCAAAATCAGCTTTTTGATAATAGGAGAATCTGCATTGCGCCGCGTCAGTTCACGGCCAACCTCCAAAGAACCAGTAAAGGAAAGCACTTCGATATCCTTGTTTGCCATCATAGCGTTGCCGGTGCTGCCGCCAGGACCCGAAATGATATTAATCACCCCTGTGGGGAAACCAGCCGCCAGCGCAATTTCGCCAAGCATAGAGGTGGTGGTGGGGGTTTTGGACGAAGCCTTAACAACCACGCAGTTTCCTGCTGCTAACGCAGGGCACATGCCGCGTGTCATCAAATGGATCGGGAAATTCCACGGCGAAATAACCGCTGCAACACCGTAAGGTTCATAAGTTACATAGTCTAAAATGTTGTTTTGTGGCACCTCGATAAGTTGCCCTGCAAAACCAGTCATTAGTTTTCCGTAGTATTCAAATGCGCGCGCAGCAAAGGGAATGTCTATTTTCAAGCACTCGTTCAATGTCTTGCCTGTTTCGGCAGATTCGATACGTGCAAATTCTTCGGCGCGCTCTCCAATCAGTTGCGCTGCCTTGAGCATGTACTCGCCCCGCTTTTCGGGATAAAGCGCCGCCCATTCTTCGCTAGCTGCCTTTGCCGCTGCCGCCGCACGATCAACATCGTTTTGCGTTGCTTTAGCCAGCCGAGATACCTTTTCTCCCGTGGCAGGGTTGTAGGTTTCAAACACCTCGCCATTTTCTGCATCCACCCACTCGTTGTTTATAAATAGCTGCCATGTTTTCATTGTCTGTCTCCTTCTATTTTTAAGATAATTTGATAATTTTACAGCATGAAAACTGAATACTTTATCCTGCATCGCGAATCACATTGGCCGCGATGGAATACCGTAGTATTTCTTCTGCGTTGGTATGTGCCGTAATAAGCTCCTTCACCATTTTGCCTAAACGCATAATGATAATGCGATCGGATGAGCTTAGAAGTTCATCTGTTTCAGAGGAAAAAATAATGATGCCTATGCCCTGATCCGCCAATGCACGAAGGTTATCATAGATTTCTTGTTTTGCCCCTACATCCACCCCGCGGGTAGGATCGTCCAGCAAGATTAACTGTTTTCCGCTTGCAATCCAACGGGATAGAATCGCCTTTTGCTGATTTCCACCCGATAGCGAAGTTATCGGCAATGTCCAGTCTCTTGGGTTTACGTTGAATTGTTCTGTCATATCATTAGCAATTTGGTTTTCCATGGTACGGTTTAGATGAAAACCTAGTTTGTCCAAAACCGTAATGGTAATATTGCGTTCTACACTAAAGTTGTTCAGTATTCCTTCATCCTTGCGGCTAAGCGGTACGTAGCCAATGCCCAGCCCGATTGCTTCTACCGGAGTGGTTGGATGCACTGACTTGCTCTGAAATACTATATCACCGGAATAATCCTTATAAACACCGAAAAGGGTGCGCGCTAGCTCACTTTTGCCCGAACCCACCAAACCGGTGATGGCAAGTATTTCACCCGCATGTAGTTTAAAACTTGCTTGCTGTACCATGTTTTTGTAAGTTAAATGATGAACGCTTAGCACCACCTGCTTTTGATTGCCATGCATAATGCTCGTTTTTTTGAAAATTTCCACAGATTTACCCAGCATATGATGAGTAATATCTTCCAATGAATAATCCTCCGCTGGTCCGTTGGCAACGCAATGTCCGTCCCGAAGAATGGTTATGGTATCGCATAGCTGTGATATTTCTTCCATCTTGTGGGTAATTAAAACAATTGCAATCCCCTTGCTCTTTAGTTCTCGAATCAAACGATATAGAATAGCTTCTTCAGCCTGCGATAAGGAAGAAGACGGCTCATCCAAGAACAACACCTTTGGGTCGTGATAAATACATTTGGCTATTTCGATCAACTGTTTTTGAGCAAGCGGAAGAGTTTTCACCTTCACAGAAGACTGCATTTCAATGCCAAGCTCATCCAAAAATTGTTGTATCTGTGCATGGCATTGCTTCCAGTTAATCTTTTGATTGTGCCGATTCATTTGACATAGCATTACATTTTCCGTTACGGTTAGCTCCTCAAAAAGATTCAATTCTTGGAACACCATTGATATCCCCTTTTTCATGGCTTCTAACGGGTTTGAAAACACGGCTTTTTCTCCCTTAAGGAGAATATCTCCGCTGTTAGCAGCATATACGCCTTGCATGATTTTGACCAGTGTAGATTTGCCTGCCCCGTTTACGCCAATCAGCGCATGAATCTCACCGGCATAGAAATCAACGCTGACATCTTCTAATACATTATTGCTGCCAAAGCTCTTGTAAATATTTCTAACCGAAAGAATCGGCGCGTCCATTCTTTTCAGCTCCTTTTTTCAAAAAGACGAAGGAGTGGCACGGAGTCGTACCACCCCTTGCATGGCTTTTTACTTGATGGTTTGCATCACATACGCGTCGGTATCCATGGGACCCCATTCATTAACAGAAGCGACATTCTTTGTGCCCCAACGTGCAGAATCATTTACATTTTCAGCCGTAACAGGAGTTGTTTCAAAGAAGATGGTTTCGGGAATTTCGCAACCATGTATGTAATCCACAATCACTTTATAAGCAATGTCGGAATGCAGAGCGGCATTATGTTCGGCGCATTGATCAATATACCCTTCTTGGATAAACTTGCAGCCTGAGGGATCTGCATCAATGGATACATAAGTCACATGCTTTTCATCTCCCAATGGTGCCAAGCGATCCAGTTCTTGCAATGCCTGAATAATACCGGAATCCTGGCAGTCGGCACAGTTATAAATGGTATTGGCTTCTGGATGCGCGGTTAGCATATCTATTACACCATTGTATGCCATGGTGGGATCCCATTTGCATTCCGTTGATGCAATCACTTCGATATTGCCCAGTTCTTCGGCTTTCTTTACAAAGCCCTGTTCCCGCTGATTGCCAATGGTGGAAGCCATATCGCCTAGTGCCATAACCACTTTGGCGGTTTCGCCCTTTGTGGCATAATAGTCGCCAACATACTGTGCATCCACTTCGCCCAAGCTTTCTTGGTTGGTTTGAATAATTGTCAGGATATCTACATCCGCACCTTCGATGATACCTATATCCAGCAGAATAACGGGGATGCCCGCTGCATTTACTTGCTGAATGGCGGGTACGATTGCAGCTGCATCAATGGGCTTGATCACAATTACATCAGGCTGTAGAACCAAGCAGTCCAACAGCATCTGCGCTTGCGTAGCTGCATCGTTTTCTGGATTGTAAATCTGGCAAGTACCACCTTCTGCTTCCACCAATGCCTTAAGGTACGATGTACCGATTGCCTGCCAGTCGCTAGCACATTCGTTAGACAGGTACACGACCTTGACAGGCCTGCCATCTACAACCAACAATGGTTCTTGTGCAACTGCTGCTGTAAACAGACCAAGAGACAGAGTTAGACATACCAGGATCGCAAGTAGTTTTTTCATGGGATTCCCTCCTTGTTTTATCACTAATCGGTTCTCTACCGATCAGGTTTCCATTGTTTTAGGCTTGAACCTTATGCTTCTGGTATGCATCCATAGCAACCACCACAAAGATGATAACGCCTTTGCAAATTTCCTGTACAAAGGGCGTTACGCCCATTAGGTTTAAGCCGTTTGAAATCATTGCAATGGCAATGGCACCCATAATGGTGCCGCTGATGGAGCCAACGCCGCCAGAAAGACTGGTACCGCCTAGGACACAGGCAGCAATGGCATCCATTTCCAGTGTGCTGGCAATGGATGCGGATGCACTCATCAGCTTAGAGGTCATCAAGATAGCGCCCCACCCGCATAGAAAGCCAGAAATCACATAGGCAATTATCGTGATTTTTTTGGTTTTCATGCCTGCCATCCATGCGGCATTGGTATTGCCACCGACTGCATAAAGCTTGCGCCCATAGCTGGTATAGCGCAATACGTACGACGCAATCAACGCTATCAATAGCATCATGATTACGGGGCCTGGAATCATACCAAATAGCGACTGGTTAAAAATACCGTGGATATCTGGAAAGCCATAAACCGTCATCCCGTTGGAAGCCAGCTTTCCAACACCCTTTGTAATATTCCCAACAGCCATGGTAACAACAAAGGCAACCATTCCAAATTTACCAACAGATATACCATTGACCAAGCCCACCAACGTACTTAGTAGCAAGCCAAAAATCAAAACAACAATCCATGGCATGCCATCCTTCATCATTTGTGCCATCATCAGGGATGTCATTACCACATTACCCGAAACGCTTAAATCGATACCGCCGGTAATGAGTACAAATGTCATTCCTATGCCCACAACCCCATTTAGCGCTGAGGATACCAAAATGTTCTTAATATTCATGCCAGAGATAAACAAACCGCCCGTTGTAATTGAGAAGATCACCAGTATGGCGATGAGTAGCAAAGTCAGTCCGCCGGCACTTTTCATTTTTTTCAATGCAGCACTACGATTCACGCTTTCTCACATCCTCACTTGTTGATTTGATAGCGAACGAATATTTCCCGATTCACTTCAACGCCTATACCAGGTGTGGTCGGCACTTGTACGTAGCCGTCCTCAAGCTTGATGCCATCAAAAATCAAATCCAACCGGAATGGATGGCTGGACTGGTCAAACTCCAGCATGGGTTCCACCGGCTTTAATGCCAAGGGGGTTGGGGCTAACGTGGCAATGAATTGCAGCGATGCCGCCAAACCAACGCCCGATCCCCATACATGGGGAATCAACATGGTGTTATACGACTGAGTAAGCGCGGCAATTTTCTTGAGCTCTGTAAAACCACCGCCAGAGCATAGATCGGGTTGATAAATATCCAACGCGCCTTTGTTGAGCCACTCCTTGTATGCCTGCTTGCTAAATAGGTTTTCGCCAGCTGCAATATAGCTGGTGGTTAGATTGCGAATGGCGGCATATCCCGTTGCATCTTCTGGGGCTAGCAGTTCTTCAAAGAATTCCAGCTTGCAATCTTGCAATTCTAAAAGAATACGACGAGCAACCGCTTGATTATAAGCACAGTTAAAATCTGCCATTAGCTTCACGTCGAATCCAATAGCTTGGCGAACGGCGCGAATATAGTCGATATCCGCTTGCGGGCCAAAACCTGTTTTCAGCTTCATCCCTCGAAAACCTTTATCGATGTATCCACGCGCTTCGTTCACGGCATCCTGTGGGTAAATGCCGTCATGCTTGCGATAAAATCCAGTTGCATACGCCCAAACCTTATCACGAAAATTACCGCCCAACAATTTGCTAATCGGTTTTCCCAAATGCTTGCCAATAGCATCCCACAATGCAATATCCACACCGCTGATGGCATTGAGTGCTGCACCCTGTTGACCAAACGGGCGAGCAACGTTGTACATTTCTTCCCAAAGAACTTCTACATCATAAATATCGCGACCTATCAGTCTTGGACGATAACAGTTTTCTATAAATGCAGCGGCAATCTGTGGTGGCTGTTGACCGTGACACATGCACTCGCCAAAGCCGCTTTCGCCATCTTCAGTCATCACTTCTACAATGACCGAGCTTCGACAGGTTACCCATCCTTGCGAAAAACAGAAGTCGTCTCCGAGATGAGCGGTTATGATTCTCGCTTTTACATCCTGAATCCTCATACGGAATCCCCCTTTTGTTAAAAGATATAACATATCACATATCTTATAACTATTTTTAATAAACTCATCATCATCGTTAGTGATTGTGAGTGTTTTCTTCTGTAGCCAGTAAGTGAACGCGCATGCATTTCACCGCCTTTTGGGAGTCGTGATTACAGATTGCCTGAAAAATATCTCGATGGTAATGATGTTTTTTTTCTATGACATAATCGCATATGGATGCTGCCTTAACCGTATCTTCGATTAAGGGCTGATACGCCTTAACGATTGTGCTAAAAAAGTTGTTTTTGCTAGCATCAACCATAGCAATATGGAAGGAAAGGTCGGCTTGAATGTAGGCGTCATCTATCACTGTAGCATTTTGCATTTTCTCCACACATTGCTTCATTCTGTCGAGATCTTCCACGCTTGCCTTGCCACAGGCTTTTTGTACCGCCGAGCATTCAATGGACATCCGTAGCTCGATTAAATCGTCTAGGGAACAAGATTCCACCAGCATAACATCCGAAAACGTTTGTTCCAAGGCAGCTACCGAATTGTCCGTTACTAGAATGCCCTTGCCATGAATCCGGCGTATATAGCCCCGCACTTCCATTTCCTTTACAGCTTCGCGAATCGTTGAACGACTGACCTGCAGGATTTCGCACAAATCTCCCTCGCATGGCAGAAAGCCATTTGCATTATATTCTTTATTCAAAATCATCTGATGAATGCTGTTGGTTGCTTTTCCTACTAAAGTCATATTCTCGCTCCCTTTCTTTATGGGTTGTATGATATCATACAAATCATTATACGTCAAGTCATTCAGATTAAATTTTATCCATTTCATCTGTAACAAAAAAGAGGACTGACTTTTGTTGGTCAGTCCCTGTAGTGTGGTCGTTGTGTTAACTTAATGACATGAGCCCCGTCCCCCTCTTCATTCGGACAGGCCTCACCTTTTTTTCACTTCACCATTTTAAGCGCTCCGCTTACCAATCGCCGCTCGCGGGTTCGTGTTCTCTTTGGCAGTACGGTATGCGTACATCACCAGCGCCAGCGCAATCACGCCATAGCATAGGAACACGCGGAAAAACTCGCCGATGTTGGGGTCGCCAAAGATGTTGCTGCCAAAATCCTGCGCCACCACAAACAGCGTGTGAAACAGCAAACAGCCCACAATCGCCTGCCCGTTGGTCGCGCGGTCAATGGATGCCCCGCCCACCAAAATGGCCGCGCCCGCGTACAAGCCCACCATTTCATGCGCGGCATAGGTTTGAAGCGTGCCAAGGTTTTGCAGAAAGATCAGCTGCCCCCAGCCCGCCAGCACCGTAGAAAGAATAATGGCGGAAATGCGCACGCGGTTGACGTTGATCCCCGATGCGTTTGCCACCACGCGGCTTTGACCCACCGCGCGGAACTTCTGCCCAAGGCGTGTGCGCATAATGCCCACGTTGAACAGGCAAAGCCCGCCAATAATCAAAAAGGTCACCACAGGCACGCGCACCATGGAAAAGCATTGGCTGATGGCTGGAATGCTGTACAGCCCCGCCACCGCCACCGCACTGCCCATGTACACATAGGCTTTCTTGGGCTGAATCTTTTTGCATAGCAGCAGCACAATCGCCAGCACCAGCACAATCACCGTTACCCCGTAGAGTGCTTGGGTAAAATTGATTTTGATCAGATCGTCCAGCACGCCCTGCAAGCCCACGTCGCCAATCAGGTTGAGGGTGTTGGCTACGCCCGTAGCGCCCACAATGGTCACTTTTTCGCTTAGCGGGATGATCTTGCCAAACACAAACAAAAACAACAGTTGGTATGCGCCGTTTGCGAAATAGCTCAAAATCATGGAGCCGATGGTTTCCTGCCCCTTCATTTTGTTGAGCAGGGAACCAATCAAAAAGCCAAACAACGCGCCCAGGGGAACCGTCATGGCCGCCGCTAACAGCAGGCCGCCAATGCCCCCGATTTCCCAGTTAATCACCAATAGCAGGGAAAGCTGTGCCGCCATTGCCCCAATGGTAATGGCAAAGTTGATGCCCATGCCCGATACAATGGGGATAATCAGCGCCAGCACAATAAACAGGTTGCGCACCAGGCGGTTGAAAAGCTGCATGAACACGCTGTCCAGCGGCTGACCCGAAAAGGCCACAAAAATGATGATCAGCACCGAGAACACATAGGTTACAATGTATTCGCGGAAGTTGCGTTTCAGCTTGCCCACAAGCGAAACCGATGGGATGTTATTTTCCACTCTTGCCACCTCCAGACTGTGTCAGCGCATAGAGGATGATGCCGTTGGAGATCAGTATGCGCATGACCTCTGAAAGCCCGCCCTCGGAAATGGCCGCATTTGCCACTTGAATGCCCATGGCCAGCACGCCTTGAAACAGGAAGGTACCCAGAATAACGTTGGATACCTTGCCCCTTGAAACGCTCGCGCCGCCAATCAGGATGGCGCTGGCCGCTACAAAGCCCATTTGCTTGGGCCCGTTGTAAAGCTGCATGAAGCCAAAGCTTTGAGAATACACAATAATGCCCACCGCCGCAATGCAGGTGGAAAGCACCGTGCCAAGCGTGCGCATGCGGTTGACGTTGATGCCCGAGGCCTCCGCAAAGCGCGGGTTGGAGCCTACCGCAATCATCGCTGTGCCTGTTTTGGAGCGGGTAAACAGCCACATCAGGAAACAGCATAGCAGCAGGAATAGCAGTAAGCCCGTGGGCACGTTTACGCCCCCGACTTTGAAGGCCCATAGATTGTCCAATATGCCCCCGAAGGAATCGCCCATGTTGTGCATGGCGCGCAGGCCCATGCCCAGCGCCCATGTAAGCTTGGGGTTGTGGAAGGGAAGCAGCATCCACGCTATGCAAAACAGCGATACCACTGAAAAGCCCACATAGGTGCTGACCGTCATTTCGTTGCCCTTTAAGCGGTTGAGCAGCTTTGCATACGCCCAGCCAATCGGAATGGCAAACACAATGCCCAGCCCGCAGGAGAAGAAGAACGCGCCCCAGCCCACCATGTTCATTTCCAAGGCAATCATGGTGCTCATTAAGCCGCCGATAATGCCCACCGTCATGCCCATGTTGAGGCTGATGCCGCATTGAATGCCCGGCAGCATGGCAAGCGCCAGAACGCCGTACATGCCCGTGCGCTTTAATATACTGCCCAGCATCCCCGGCACATTGATGCCGTACAGGCTGGCCATTACGCACAAAAGCACAAGGAACATCAAAATCACCATGCGCGGCATGCCAAGCGATTTGATCAATGAGTTGTAAAAGAAAATACATAGCGCTAAAAACACCAGCCCAATGCCCACAGCAATCATGCTGTCCCCGCTTTCCGTAATGGTTAACAGCAGACGGTCGTTGGCTGAAAACGCCTTTTCGTTTTTCACAGCGCTGTAGCGCGTGCATAGCATTTCATAGGTTTCGCCCGGTTCATACACGGTGTCAAGCACGGGATCATGCATGCCCTTTTGCATGTCGTTTGTCAAATCCGGCATTTGAACCATCAGCGCCTGCCAAAGCGTATCGTAATAAGGCTCAAGGCCCTTTTTCTTGGCTTTGAGCAAGTCGCTTTGCTCAAACTGTGAATAGTCTACGGGAATTTCATCGCTCGCGGCGGCTTCCTCGCCGCTTGCGCCGCCTTCGCCCTCCGCTACCACTGCGGCGGTCAAAGAGGTAAGCACCGCATCCGCTTGTTTTTTGAGCAGCTTATCCACCACTTTTTGATCCGTTGGGTTCAGCGCTTGGTATTGCGCATAAAGCTCTGGCAGCTTGTTTTGCAAAATCGCGGCCATGTCATAGGCATAGGTCACTTTTTCTGCCCCTGCCGCCTCGGACGCTTTGGCCGCCTCGCCATATTCCGCCGTGATCACGGCGTTTAGCTCGTCGCTTACCGCATCCACCAGTTGGTACAGAGCCGAATACCGCTGTGCATATACCTGCTTTTCAGCCGCCTCGGTCTGGCTCACATCCACCATGGCTTCGCGCAAAACCGCAATGGCGCTTTCGGTTTCTGCTGCATCCACATTGTCGAAGCGAAGGTAACGCGCTTGTGCCTCCGCACGCGCCTGTGCCTCCTGCTTGCCGGCGTATTCCGTGCGCTGGTTGCGGGTGTAGTTGTTTGCGTCGGCATAGTCACGCGCATCCTTCTTGGCCTGCTTGGCAATGTCGTCGATGATGCCGTTAGCCGCCGTGTGCATAACCCCATAGGTGCGCATGCGCGTGATCAGGCTTTGCGCGGTTTCGTTCTCCCGCAGGGAAAACCCAACCAAGCCCGTCACAATCAACAGGATTGCCAGCACAAAAATAATAACAGAAACAATTTTCGGCGCAGTCATTTTCTTCATTCAGGCTCGCCTCCTTGTGTGCTCGGGTCTATGCCCGACATGGCCAAGCCAAAGCTTGTGTCTGAGCTGTTTGGCTCCAAAATAGCCGCAATGCGCCCCTCTGCCACGATGGCAATTCGGTCGCATATGGAGCGCAGCTCCATCAATTCGCTGGACACCATGACAATGGTCATGCCCGTATCGCGGTTTAAATGGGCTAAGGTTTCCAGCACCAACCGCTTTGCGCCAATGTCAATGCCGCGCGTAGGCTCCGATACAAATAAAAACTTGGGGTGAAGCGCCAATGCGCGCGCAATGCATACCTTCTGCTGGTTTCCGCCCGAAAGCGTGCCCGTATGCTGTGCCGTGGATTGACAGCGAATATCCAGCTGCTTCACCATTTCCTTGGCATAGCTGCGAATGGCGCGGCTGTTTTTCAATGTGAGGCACTTCGGCCCCAGCAAAAAATCCCCGTGGATTTGCATCGCGCTAAATGCGATGTTGTCCTCAATGGATTGATCCAGCAGCAGCCCCACACCGCGCCTGTCCTCGCTTACCATGGCAAGCCCTGCACGCAGTGCCGCGCCCGTGTTGTTGAGCGGCAAGTCCTGCCCAAAAAAGGTAAGCTTCCCCTGCGCGGGGAACAAGCCCATCACGCCGTTGGAAAGGCCAACCTTGCCCTGTCCTGCCAAACCGCCGATGCCCAAAATTTCGCCCTCGCGTACCTCCAAATCAATGCCGTTGACCAGCTCGCCCGGCATATCCACCGTGAGGTTTTCCATTTTCAGCGCAATGT
Organism: Clostridia bacterium; assembly: GCA_036645955.1. Taxonomy (GTDB): domain Bacteria; phylum Bacillota; class Clostridia; order Christensenellales; family Aristaeellaceae; genus Limiplasma. The sequence goes on from JAVXND010000069.1 coordinate 11,704, forward strand.
TTTGGCACAGAGGCGCGGCTTTAGGCTCCAAATCCACCATGCTTTCATTTCCGCGCCCAATCATCAGCGCCGCCAGCTCCGAAAGGCTGGTGTCCTGCACAGCGCGGGTTGCCACCAGCTTGCCGTCGCGTAAAATGGTGATGGTGTTTGCGGCGTTCATCACCTCATCCAAGCGGTGGGTGATGAAAATAATCGCGATGCCGCGCGAGGCAATGTCCTTCATTACGCGAATCAGCTGTTCCGCTTCGCTCTCCGTTAAAACAGCGGTTGGCTCGTCAAAAACGAGCAGCTTCACGCCTTCCTTGTCAATTTCGCGGGCGATCTCCACAAATTGCATATAGCCAACAGGCAAGCCTGATACCTTCGTATTTTCGGGCAATGAAATGCCCACGCTGTCCAGTGCGCGGCGTGCATCCGCGCCCATGGAATCAATGTCGAGCTTTTCCAAATTTTTGCCCATGAGCTTGCTAAAAATGGTTGGCTTGGCAAGCTCGCGGTTGAGCTTGATGTTTTCCGTAATGGTAAAGCCGGGAATCAGCATAAATTCCTGATGCACCATGCCAATGCCCTGCTCCATGGCATGCTGGGGCGATTGTATCAGCGTTTCCTTGCCGTCTAACAGCACTGTTCCCTGATAGCCGCCTGTGGAATGAATCACAGGCATGCCAAAAAGAATGTTCATCAACGTGGATTTGCCTGCACCGTTTTCGCCTAGCAGCGCGTGAATCTCGCCAGGCTGAACCGCCAAGGATACGTTATCCAGCACGCAAGCGTCGCCGTACCGTTTGGTAATGTTTTGCATTTCCAGTACATTTGTCAAAGAGGAACCCTCCTAGTACAGCCCCAGACGCTCCCATGCCGCGTACAGCATCCGCTGAAAACAACCGCAAAGCGCCCAAGCTTAGCATAATGTCACAAAGCCCGTCCGCAGCTTCCGCTACGGACGGGCCGCGATGGTAGGATCGTTTATTTGAGGTAGTCGGCAAAGTTGATGTTATCCATCAAAATCAAGAAATAGTTGTCGTAGGATTTGCCGTCGCTATCCTCATAGTTGGTGAGGTCGATGGTGTCAAGGCCAGCGGCTTGCGCAAGGCATTCCCTGAGCATATCCACATCCAGCTTCTTTGTTTTGTCTGCGCCAGCTTCAATCCAGCGCTTTGCATATTCAAAGCCGCCTAGAATTTCAGCCATGTTCACAGGAATGCCCCAGGTGGACATACGGTTTACAGCGCCTTTTTCGTCCAATGCCTTTGCGGCCTTTTCCAAATAAAGCTCCACATTGCCGTATTCTTCGGGATCAACCGCCAAACCAAGGGACGCGGGGAAGCCGTGGAAGGGGCTTGGGCAGCAGGGCAGCGGATAGAGTGCATTGTCGCCAGCGGCGATCACAGCCGCTTGCAGTGCTTCCTGCATACCGCAGTTGGTGGTGAAGAAGCCGACCTTCTTGCCAGCGTACTCTTCCATTACCAGCGGTACATCTTCCAAAATAAACTGCTGTGCGCCTGTCATGCCAGCATCACCGGTGGGGTCGGGCGCGTCGCGGGTTACCAGCTCAATGCCCAGATCCTCGCACTCTTCCTTCATGATGTTGTAGCGTGCCACAACGGATTCATAGCTCATGTGACGTGCGAAGGAATAGTGAACCATCACCTCTACGCCCCATTCCTTTGCGATTTCAGGAATCTGCGCACCAGTGGCAGGCTCGTTTACATGCAGTAGAATATCAGCGGCGGCGGAGATATCGGCGGGGTCTTCAGCGGGCACGCCTGCAATAAAGAGGATATCGTCGCGTCCCAAATCCTTCTTGATTTGGGTAAAAGCGGCGGTTGCGCCTTGTACCGCTTGGCAGAAGATGATGGCCTTCACATCGGGGTCTGCCACAAATTGAAGCAGCTTGCCAATGGTGGTCTCCACTTCAGAGGAGAAGTTGTCGGGGAAGGTATCGGTTACCACGTGCTCGGGGTACATGGCGGCCAATTTTTCAGCGGCGCGGAATTCTTCCTCGCCCTGTGTGGTGGTTCCTGTCAGGATTGCGACCTTCCATTTGCCTTCCTCAGCGGATGCGGCTGAAACGGTCATGGACAGCAGCATAGCCAATGCCAGTACAATGCTCAACAGCTTTTTCATGTTGGGTACCTCCTCATATTTCATGCATTTCTCCAAACCTACGCTTGGCTTGGGTTTGGAATAAAATATGCTTGATTATAGCATAGCCCACATTCCTTCACAACTGTAACGCTCGCCGCCTCAAAACCAGAAAAACGCTTCTTCAAGGCTTACTTTTTCATGGTTCATGGCATTTTGCAGGGGATGGGCCCTTGTGAAAAAAAACAACAGAAGAACAATCACTGTCACAGCAGCACGGCCTATAACCCCCGAACTGCCGCAATCGACCATCTCGCCAACATTGCCGCAATCTGCCCATCTCGCCAACATTGCTGCAATCGACCATCTCGCC
>JAVXND010000070.1:0-14099 GCA_036645955.1 Clostridia bacterium
AGTGTAAGAACATTTGGTATGTTCATATTCTGCTTGATGTACTCTTTGGCATTCATGGCATTTCCCCCTTGTGTGATGATGCTTTGATTATAGCATTAACCAGCGGGGGAAGCAATACGGAGGTGAGCAAAAGCCGCTTTGGGACGGTTCAAATGTCAGGGAGGGGATGCGTGCGCATGGCACAGAACCCGCCCAATTTATCCCCTTGACGCAAGCGCGCCAGAAAGCTATAATGAACCCACGTGTTTTGTTGCTTATGCACCATGATGAATAGGGAAGGATGAGGTGAACGTAAATGCGCATTGGCAAAATACTGTTGATTGCAGTCACAGCCGCTTTTTTTCTGTTGCTGTTAAGCGCGTTGATTGTTTCACCTGCGCCTGACGCGGCGCTTGGGTCCGTACCTGCCTCCCCTGCTGATTTACACGAGCGCTTTGTGCCCTTTGCCATGCCTGTGCCCGATTCTGCATTTACCCGCGCGGCGCGCCTGCCGCTTACGCGCGTTGCCTTGCTGCCGCTGATTTCGTTGATATCGCTTGCGCTTTGCTTAAAAAATCGGCGGGATGCAAATGGCCGTGTGCTCAGCGCCAAGCGTTATGAAAATAGCTTTTATCCCGTTTTTCGCCAAGAGATTGCGGGCGGCTGAGCCGCCTTCATCACTTCATGCCTCATTTCCTAACCAAAAATTTAAATACGGAAGGATGGTTGACATAACATGAAAGTCAACAATCATCGCCGCGTTAAAATGAGCAAGCGCACCTCCGCAATCATTGCTCTGAGCGTGGCACTGGTGATCACCATCGCTATCGGGTTTCTGGGTCTAAACGGCATGTGGCTGGATGGCCGCGGGCTGTACAGGCTATTGCCTTGGCTGCCCACCACCAATGTGGAAAACTGGCCGGATTCCATCGCCTTGGGTCTTGACTTAAAGGGCGGCGTGTACGTGGAGTACGACGCTACCATGAGTGAAGAAATGAAAGCGGATGGCCATTACAATTACGATTCGTTGCTGGATGCAACCATGGGCGTTATTACCAAGCGCTTAACCGATAAGGGCTACCCTGAAGCAACGGTGAGCAAAATCGGCACAACGGGCATCCGCGTGGAAATTCCCGATGTGACCGACCCCGCCGCAGTGCTTGACCTGATTGGTTCGCCTGCCAAGCTTGAGTTTTTGGATGCAGACGGCAATGTGTTCCTGGAAGGCCGCCACCTGCAAACCGCCGTGCGCACAACGGACCAAAAAACTGGCAAGCCTGCCATTAGCTTTACGCTCACAAGCGAGGGCGGAAAAGTTTTCGGCGACATGACTGCCAAGAGCATCGGCAAGCACATTACCATTCAGCTGGATGGCAAAGAGCTGATGTCCCCCACGGTGAACGAGGCCATTTATGGCGGCTCCGTTTTGGTAACGGGTGATTATACCCCTGAATATGCCGAAACCGTTGCTCTGCAGCTGCAAAGCGGCGCACTGCCTCTGGAACTGCGGCAGGACAAGCTGGACACCATTTCCGCCACCTTGGGTATTGGCGCATTGGGTACCAGCGTGCTGGCCGCAATCATCGGTATCCTCATTGTAATGCTGATTATGATTGCACGCTACCGCCTCTGCGGCGTGGTGGCGAGCTGGGCGCTGTGCCTGTACATTATCCTGCTGTTCCTGTTCATTGCGGTTGTGCCTGGCATACAGCTTACACTGCCTGGTATTGCGGGTATTATCCTGGGCATTGGCATGGCGGTTGACGCCAATGTGGTTATCTACGAGCGCGTAAAAGAAGAAGTACACGCAGGCCGCCCCATGATTCATGCCGTGCGCATTGGCTTTAAAAACGCCATGAGCGCCGTGCTTGATGCCAACGTGACCACCATTATTGCGGCTGTTGTGCTGCTGTTCTTTGGTACAGGCTCTGTACAAGGCTTTGCGACTACGCTGCTGCTGGGCGTTATCACCAGTATGCTATCCGCAATTCTGATTACACGCTTCCTGCTGACGAACTTTGTGCGCATTTTCCGCGATCCCAAGCTTTTTGTGGCGGGCGGGCTTACCGCTCCTAAGCAAATCATCGAAGGGGAGGCGAACTGACTATGAAAATCCAAAAGCGCTGCCGCATCTGCCTTTGCATTTCAGGCGCGATTATGCTTGTGGCCCTCATCCTGACGTTTTGCGGTTTAGGCATTAACTACGGCATTGACTTTGCCGGCGGCTTGAATATCCAGTACAACATGAAAACAACCTTTTCCCAGGATGATGTAGCTGCCGCACTCAAAACGCAGAACATCAAGGACTTCAAGGTTTCCACCTCCGGCGAAAACAAGGACATTCTGCAAATCCGCATTCCTCAGTTGAGCGGCGAAGCAGAAATTCAAAGCTTGCAGGCTGGTTTGGAAGAAGAGCTGCTCAAGAAGTATCCGGACATGGACATTGCTACTGCAACCACCGGTTATGTAGGCCCTGTTGCGGGTGCTACGCTTGTGCGCAATGCCATTATCAGCGTTGCGATTGCGTCGCTGCTCATGCTGCTCTACATCGGCTTCCGCTTTGACGTAAACAGCGGCTTGGCGGCAGTCATTGGCCTGATGCACGATGTGCTCATTATGTTAAGCTTCATGGTGCTATTGCGCAACATGATTCAAATGAACTCCTCCTTTATTGCGGCCATGCTCACCATTGTGGGTTACTCCATCAACAACACCATCGTGATCTTTGACCGTATTCGCGAAAACAACAAAAAGCCCGAATACAGCCATATGGAACGCAGTAAGGTTGTGGATATCTCCGTGCGTGAAAGCTTGGGGCGTACCATCAACACCACCCTTACCACCCTGGTGACCATTGTAACGCTCTACATTATGGGCGTGGATGCCATTCGGGAATTCAGCCTGCCCATTATTGTGGGTATTCTGTCGGGCGTGTACAGCGCCAACCTGATCAACGGCTATCTGTGGGCGTTCTTTGAAGAGCGCAAGCTGCAGCGCAAGGGACATAAGAAATTGAACGCTAAGAAAGCGTAATAGGGGAAAATCAAAAAGAGCCATTGCTGATGCGATGGCTCTTTTTGATTCCGCCGCCAAAACCCCGAACATTATCAGCAAAATAGGCTGGAAAGATTCGATGTTATGTGCTATACTTACCATCATCTGACCAAGAGGAGGCACCCCAATGGAGCGTATCCGACGCAATGAGCGCATGGCGGTACTAACGAAGCTCTTGACTGCCGCGCCAAACCGCATTTTTACCCTGTCCCATTTTTGCGATTTGTTTGGCACCGCCAAATCAACGCTGAGCGAGGATATTGACATTCTAAGGGATGTGTTTGACGGCTTTGGTTTGGGCAAGCTGGAAACTGTCACAGGCGCGGCGGGCGGCGTGCGTTACCGCGCTTTTATGCAAAAGCAAGACGCGCATGCTTTTTTAGAAGAGCTTTGCCACGAGCTTTGTACAACCTCGCGCGTGCTGCCGGGCGGCTTTCTTTACTTGAGCGACATGCTAAGCATGCCGGATGTGGTGGCCAAAATGGGCGTGATTATTGCAAGTGAGTTTTATGAGGCGGCACCGGATTTTGTGCTCACCATGGAAACCAAGGGCATTCCCGTTGCGCTCATGACTGCACGCTCCATGGGCGTTCCGCTGGTGATTGCCAGACGCTCAAGCAAGGTGTATGAAGGCTCGGCGGTCAACATCAACTATGTATCCGGTTCCGCAGGGCATATTGAAACCATGAGCCTGAGCCGCCGCGCGGTCAAGGAAGGTCAGCGGGCTTTGATTGTGGATGACTTTTTAAAGGCGGGCGGAACCGCTAAGGGCATGGTGGATTTAATGGGTGAATTTAACGTGACAGTGGTAGGCACCGCGTTTGTGATGTCCACCAGCTTGCCGCAGGCCAAGCGCATTACGGGTGAAAAATCACTGATGGTGATGGATTCTGAGTTTAACGAGCCAGAGGAGCTGAACATTCATCCTGCGCAATGGCTGTAATCAAGTACGGAAATCGATGGAGGAATAGGGTATGCAGTTGATTGGATGGTGCTCGCCGGAAGGCGAATTCGCTCAAAAACCATTGCTGGGAAAGCCCTGCCGCAGCTATGTAGAGGCGGCGCTGTTAGAGGCTGGGGCGGAGCTTGTGAAGGAGCGCGAAACGCGTCTTTTTACACACGCGGAGGTTGCGCTCATTGTGCGGGAGGATGCACCCTGCCTCACCGCTGAAACGCTCACGGAGCTTGCCAATGCCGCGAGGGGCACCCTTGCCCGCCCGTGCGTACTGCTCTCACAGGATTTGCAATCGGCTCTGGCGGTTGCCTTAAACAAGGATGCGCTGGAAGCCGTGGTGAGCGGGCAAACCATGCTGCCAACCGTGGAACGCGTGGTGGAGGTGCTCAACGATTTAGGCGTGGCCCTTCGCGTGTGGCACGACGAGCATACCGATACCTACCAAATGGTATGCGATGCGCAAAGCTATGCCGAGGTTTTTCGCATGCTCAACCAAACCAACATTGCCATGCATCAGCAAAACGGCGTGATCATTTTGGACCCTGAGCGCATTGTGATTGAAGGCGGCGTGAGCATTGGTGCAGGCACCATGCTGTATGCGGGCAACACGCTTCAAGGCAGCACGGTGATTGGTGCAAATTGCGTGCTCTACCCCAATAACCGCATCCAAAACGCCGCCATTGGCGATGAAACCACCGTGGAAAGCAGTGTACTGCTGGATTGCAGTGTGGGCGCACATACAACCGTCGGCCCTTATGCCTATTTACGGCCGCATACAAGCGTGGGGGATCATTGCCGCATCGGGGATTTTGTTGAGGTTAAAAACAGCGCCATCGGCGACGGTACCAAGGTATCTCACCTCACCTATGTGGGTGACAGCGACCTTGGCAAGGATATCAATTTGGGCTGCGGCGTTGTGTTTGTCAATTACGATGGCAAGGAAAAGAAACGCTCCAAGGTGGAGGATCATGCCTTTATTGGCTGTAACTGTAACTTGGTGGCACCTGTGCATATCGGAAAAAACGCATACCTTGCGGCGGGCAGTACAGTGGTTGAAAACGTGCCCGAGGATGCGTTGTTTGTAGCGCGTGCGCGCGGCGTGGTCAAAGAGGAATGGGTGAAGCGGCGCAAGGAAGCGGGGAAGCTGTAAAAAACGGAACCATGCATAGAGGACGGAATCAGCCTTCCATTTGGGGGGCACTTCCGCCCTCTATGATTTTTGTGTGCACTAGCGTTAAATCGGCAATGGTCAGCTTGAGCGCGTCTTCGGCTGTTAACCCGCTTTGCGCAAGCACCAGCTCTGCCGCCTTGCCAGAGGCAAAGCGCATGCGCTGATCGGTGCTGATGATGGCCTCGTAGAAGCGTCCCATATCGGGCAGGAACGCTTGATCCAGCCGCATGTGTACCCCATCCGCACGCAAACAAAGATGGGAAATGCCAAGCTTGCGCGTTACGCCGCGAAGCTGTGCAATCAGCATGAGGTTGTGTACAGGCATAGGCACATCGCCAAAGCGGTCAATTAACTCTTCTTCAATGTCCATGCGGCCGTTTTCATCCTCAATCATGGCAATGCGTTTGTAAATTTCTACACGAAGCTGTTCCTGCGGCACATAATCCTGCGGCAAATAGGCATCAATTTGCAATTCTACGCGCGTATCCAGCTCGGGAATTTGCTCTATGCCCTGCGCTTCGCCTACGGCCTGCTCAATCAGCTTCACATACATATCATAGCCTACGGTGCTCAGGTGCCCGCTTTGCTCGGGGCCAAGCACGTCGCCTGCGCCGCGGATTTCCAAATCGCGCATGGCAATGCGGTAGCCCGCGCCAAACTCGGTAAACTCGCGTATGGCGGCCAGGCGCTTATCCGCCGTTTCGGAAAGCTGTTTGTTGCCGCGCACGGTAAAATACGCGTAGGCTTGACGGTTACTGCGGCCTACGCGCCCGCGAATTTGATACAGCTGTGAAAGCCCAAAATGATCTGCATCAAACACAATGAGCGTGTTTGCGTCGGGCACATCCAGCCCGCTTTCGACAATGGTGGTGCACAGCAGTACATCGTACGCGCCCGCGTAAAAATCCAGCATGATATCCTCCAACGCGTTATCCCGCATTTGCCCATGGGCAATGCCAATGCGCGCCTCGGGTACCAGCGCCTTGATGCGGTCGTGCATCTGCTCTATACTGCGCACGCGGTTGTAGAGAAAATAAACCTGTCCCCCGCGTGAAAGCTCGCGCCGCAGGGCCTCGCGAATCACAGCATCATCGTACTCCATCACGTAGGTTTTTACGGGCAGGCGCTCCTCGGGCGGGGTTTCGAGCACGCTCATGTCGCGGATGCCCACCATGCTCATGTGAAGCGTGCGCGGGATGGGCGTGGCGGACAAAGTGAGCACGTCCACGCGGGTTTTGATGTTTTTGATGCTTTCCTTATGGTGTACGCCAAAGCGGTGCTCTTCATCCACAATCAGCAGCCCCAAATCCTTGAATTGCACATCCTTGGCAATGAGGCGGTGCGTGCCCACGATCAAATCCAAATCGCCTGATTTGAGCTTTTCCAAAATGACCTTCTGCTCCTTGGGGGTGCGGAAACGGCTGAGCATGTCAAACTTGACGGGAAAACCGGCAAAGCGTTTTTTGATGGTATTGAAATGCTGCTGTACCAAAATGGTGGTGGGCGCGAGCAAGGCCACCTGCTTGCCCTCCACCACGGCCTTAAATGCGGCGCGAAGCGCCACCTCGGTTTTGCCGTAGCCCACATCGCCGCAGAGCAAGCGATCCATGTTGCGGGGGCTTTCCATGTCGCTTTCAATTTGCGCAACGCTCTGCTGCTGATCGGCGGTAAGCTCATAGGGGAACATATCCTCAAATTCCTGCCGCCAAGGGTTATCGTGACTAAAAGCATAGCCTGTGTTTTTGGCGCGTTTGGCATACAGCTCCGCCAGATCAAAGGCCAATTTTTTAAGCCCCGCTTTTACGCGGCTTTTTTGCTTTTCCCACTCGCCGCCGCCCAAACGGTTGAGCTTGGGGGCGGAATGCTCCGCGCCGATAAATTTTTGCACGCGGTCAAACTGGTCTGCAGGCACGTAGAGCTTATCATTGCCAGCGTAATGAATGAGCAGATAATCGCGTTTGATGCCGTCTGCTTCCATTTGCACCACGCCTTGATACAAACCCACGCCGTGCATGTCATGCACCACATAATCGCCGATTTTGAGGTCTGTAAAGGAAGCGATGCGCTCGCCCGCGTTTTGCTTTTTGCGCGCGCGCTGATAGGCGTTTCCGTAGAGGTCCGTATCGCTGAGCACGCACAAATGCGCTTCGGGGTGCAGGAAGCCCTTGTTGTAGGCTACGGGCAGTAAAATGACCTCGCGGGAAATGAGGTTACCATCCAAGCTTTCCGCATAGGAGGAGGGCATATTTTGTTCCTGCAGGGCTTTTTGCAGACGACGTCCGCGCGCCTCGCCGCCTGTCAGCAGAATGATGGTGCAGTTTTGTTCTTTCCAGCGTGCAATGTCCTCGCAAAGGGTTTCAAGGCGGCTTTGGTAGGGCATGGGGGACTGGGAGCCAAAGCAGAGAAACGCGGTGGGGTTGAGCCGCCCAAGCGTGGTTTGCATATCGGTAAGCGCAACAACGGCTTTGTTCTGCCAATCCTCCAGCAAGGCTTCGTAGCTAAAAAGCAAGTCTTGCTGGGCATCGAACGCATCGCCGCGCAGGCGGGCATCCTCATAGCTTTCTGTAAATTCGTTTGCCGCCGCCTTCAAACGGCCTTGAAACTGGTCGGGATGATCCAGCAATAGAATGGGCCGATCCAAATAAGCGGTGGCAAGCACGGTTTGTTCGCAGAGCACGTTCATCCACATGGGCGCGGTGCGGATGCTTTGCCCTGCGCGCACGCGATCCACATCGTCTAAATGGCGCTTGTAGCTGAGCATGGCTTCTGAAACAATGGGGTCGGCCTCACCGGGGGCTTTTTCCTCCGCCTGAGACGGCGCCTTGCCTGCTTTGAGCAAAGCTTCGGCGGCTTCCAACGCATCCAATCCCGAAAGAAAGTGCTCCAGAGAGGGCAAAGCGTCCGTGTCAGCAGGTTCACCCTTGGCGGAGGCTTTTGCGGGCGCTTGCGCGGTTGCGGCGGTTTGTGCGGCGGCGCTTTCGCTCATGGCATGCCCTACGCCTGCGCTGATGGCGGCCTTGAGGCGGCGGGCGGCGCTTTCGGGGTCGGTTAACAAGCATTCCGTGGCAGGGGCGAGCCTTGCGGCTTTCACCCGCGCAATGCTGCGCTGGCTGATGCAGTCGAAACGGCGAATGCTGTCAATTTCATCGTCAAAAAACTCGATGCGAAGCGCATCGGGCTCGTTGGCGGGGTATACATCCAAAATGGAACCGCGCATGGCGCATTGGCCGCGGCCTTCCACCATGGGCACACGCTCGTAGCCGCTGTTGAGCAGTGCCGTCATGAGCTTTTCGGGTGCAAACCGCTCACCCTGCGTGAGCGAGAGTGCGGCGGCTTGGAACCTTTTCTTGGGTACACAGCGATCCAGCAGGCTGTCTATGCTCATGCAAAGCACATGCGTTTTGCCAATGGCGAGCGCGTCCAGCACACGCAAACGCTGCCATGTGCTTTCACGGCTCATGGCGGCGCGGCTGAATTGAATGTCGCGTGCGGGCAAAATGGCACAATCGCTGCCTGTTAAGCGTTCCACATCCTGCGCTTGCTTTTGCGCAATCAGCTCGGAGGGGGAAATGAGCACGACGGGCCGCCCTGTTTTATAGGCGATGGCGGCCGCAATAAAAGGCCGTTCACCTTGCGCAACCTCATACAGCGCGGTACAGCTTGCATCGTTTATTTTGGCAAGCAGCTCCTGCCATATGGGAAGCTTTGCAAAGGCGGTAAAAAGACCCTCGTTCATTCCGTTTCACCTTCCTTGGGGGGCTGAGGCGGTTTTTTGGGCTTCTTGGTATTGTATTTGCACATGGCGCTTTCCACACCAACGCTCACATATTCAATGGCGGCATCGGCGGCTTGCGCATAGGCCTCCTGCACCGCTTCGCGCTCCTCGGGCAGATAGCGGCTCAGCACCCAATCAGCCAAATCATAACCGGGCTTGCGGTCGCCTACGCCAACGCGAATGCGGGGGAAGCTATCGTAGCCTAGCTCCTGCACAATACTGCGCATGCCGTTGTGCGTGCCTGCACTTCCGTTTTTGCGCACGCGCACCGTGCTTTGAGGCAGGTCGATATCGTCATAAATCACCAACAGGTTTTGCGGCTCCACCTTGTACCAATGCATGAGCCGCGAAACAGCCTGTCCGCTTAAATTCATAAAGGTTTGCGGCAGTGCAAGCGCCACCCTTTGCCCATTTATCGTGCCCTCGCCCACCAAAGCATTATCCCGCTTGCGCACGATTGGGATGCCTAGCTTGGCTGAAAGGGCTTCCAGCACGTCAAAGCCAACGTTATGGCGCGTGTGGGCGTATTGCGCGCCCGGGTTTCCGAGGCCTACGATCAAATGCATGAGCTTCTCCTTATCCGTGCCGAAAATGTTGAGAGGGGGGGAAACGAGCGACGGCGGAGGTGACAGTGCCACCCCCGCTTGAGCTTTGCTATTGTAGCATGTTTGGATTGCCCTGCGCAAGGGAAGAATGCTGAAATGGAAGGATATCGCAATGTTCCTTGGCGTGGGGAGGGTGGGTCGGAGAACGCGAACCGGGCGAAACAATCAAGATCATTCCCTACAGATGCAAAGGATGTAGGGACACCATATATGGTGTCCGCCCAGTTGGCGTTCCGCCCCGTCAACACCCGCGTCAACACCCGCGTCAACACCCGCGTCAACACCCGCGTCAGCACCCGCCCCGTCAACACCCGCCCCGTCAACACCCGCCCCGCCATCACCCGCCCCGTCAACACCCGCCCCGTCAGCACCCGTCCCGTCATCACTCGCCCCGTAAGCACCCGCCCCGTCATCACCCGCCCCGTCATCACCCGCCCCGTCAACACCCGCCCCGTCAGCACCCCCGTCAACACCCGCCCCCCCTCATCCCCCCATACCGCGACCTTGCATATCGATTTAGACATTCTTCGCGCCGCGCTTCGACGTGTGCGCACAGGGGCAAAGCCTATAATGAACCCAATCAAGCAACGCGGGGGAGGCGGTGAAGGTGGTACACGCAGAGGCCTATTTATTACTCAATGCGACGCTTTGCGTGTGTGCGCTTGCACTTGGGGGCAAGCTGGCGGGGCTTCCTCTGCCCAAAGCCGTGCTGCTTTGCATGGCGGCACTGCTCAATGCGTTGCTTTGCGCCCCTGCATTGCTATGGCCAAGCATGGGTGCGATCGCGCTGGCGGGGTTGCCGCTTTCCGTGGTGCTGTGCTTTGGGCGGCATGGCGGAACCGCTTGTGTGCGTTGCTTTGTAACCACGCTTTGCGCCACGTTTTTATCAGGCGGTACGGTGCAGGCGCTCACAAACGGCGGCATGGGCGCTATGCCTGCGCTTCTTTGCAGTTTTCTGCTCAGCCTGCTTCTTTATTTGCTGGCGACGCTGCTGCCAACATCCTTTTGCGAGGTGCGGCAGGTAGAAATTACCATGGAGGATCAGCATGTGCTGTTGCCCGCCATGCTGGACAGCGGCAATTTGCTCAGAGACCCCGTTACGGGTTTGCCTGTGCTGGTGGTGCCTGAACGCGCACTGCGTCCGCTTTTTCCCGATGTAAAAAGCTTGGTGGATTTGAGCGGCTTGCCGCTGGGCTTTCGGCTGCTGAATGTACACACGGCGGCGGGCAGCGCCTTATTGCCGATGTTTCGGCCTGACGCTTGCCGCCTTTATTTAAACGGACATGCCAAGGCTACAGAAATTTTGGTGGCTGTGGCAGGGCGGGAATATGGCGGCGTGCAGGCGTTGGTGCCCATGTCGGCACTGCCCGCAGGCGCGGCTGCGCAATGAAGAAGTGAGGAGGAATGACCTATGATGAATCCATCACCAGAGCCTATTGGGCAGGCCTTTCGGCGCTTGCTCATGAAGCTTTTTCCACAAGAGCTGTTCTATATTGGCGGCCCCGACCCTTTGCCTGCGCCGCTTACCCCTGAGGAGGAGCGCGAGCTGAGCATTCGTTTGCGAAACAACGACGAAACCGCACGCGCAAGGCTGATTGAGCACAACCTACGCTTGGTGGTGTTTATTGCGCGAAGGTTTGAAAATACGGGCATCCCGCTGGAGGATTTGATTTCCATAGGCACCATCGGCTTGATTAAAGCCGTGGGTACCTTTGATGCGGAAAAGAAGATCAAGATGGCGACCTATGCCAGCCGTTGCATCGAAAATGAAATTTTGATGTTTTTGCGCAAAACCACCAAGCTGCGCATGGAGGTGAGCCTTGACGAGCCGCTCAAGACGGACTGGGATGGAAATGAGCTGCTTTTGAGCGATGTGCTGGGCACCCGCCCCGATACGGTATCGAGCAATTTGGATCAGGAGATTGAGCGGGAAATTCTTCGGGATGCGCTCAACCACTTAAACGCGCGGGAAAGGCGCATTATTATGCTTCGCTTTGGGCTGGGCGGATTTGAGGAGCGTACACAAAAAGAGGTTGCGGATTTGCTGGGCATATCGCAGAGCTATATATCGCGGCTTGAAAAGCGTATTTTGGGCAGACTGTATACGGAGCTGAAACGAATTGGGTAGAGGAAGCGCGTGCGATGTTGATGAATATATGGTATAATGGAAGCGTTGGGGGCATTTCAGTTCCCGTACAATTCATAGCAGGGAGTACCTTTCATGAGCAAAAAAATCGTTCTGACGGGCGGCGGCACCGCTGGTCACGTAACTCCGCATCTAAGCCTGATTCCCAAACTGCGTGAAGCGGGCTACGAGATACATTACATCGGCACTGAAAATGGCATTGAACGGGAAATGATTGGGAAGTTTCCGGAAATCACATACCATGCGGTGAAGAGCGGCAAGCTTCGCCGCTATTTCAGCATTCAAAACTTTACAGACCCCTTTCGAGTGATTCAGGGCGCGTTTCAAAGCATTGGGCTGATGCGGAGCATAAAGCCCAATGTTTGCTTTTCAAAGGGCGGCTTTGTGAGTGTGCCTGTGGTGATTGGGGCGTGGCTATGCCATGTGCCGACCGTCTGCCATGAAAGCGATTTAACGCCCGGGCTGGCCAACCGCATATGCGCCCGCTTTGCGTGGCGGGTTGCCACCACGTTTCCTGAATGCGCCAAGGCGCTTGGCGCAAAGGGCGTGCTAACGGGTACGCCGTTGCGCCCGGGGCTTCTTTGCGGCAGCCGCGCGGCAGGGCTTGCGCTTTGCGGGTTTGACGGGCAAAAGCCCGTGCTGCTCATGACGGGCGGAAGCATGGGCGCACAGAGTGTGAACAGCTGCCTGCGCAAGGCGCTGCCGGAATTGCTTCCGCATATGGACGTGCTGCATCTTTGCGGAAAAGGCAATCGGGAGGAAAGCTTGCAAAACCTTGAGGGCTATTGCCAAAAGGAGTTTTTATCAAGCGAAATGCCCGATGCTTTGGCTATGGCAGACATTGTATTAAGCCGTGCAGGCAGCAATACCTTGAGCGAGCTGGTGGCGGTGCACAAGCCCATGCTGCTGGTGCCCTACCCATTGGGCGCAAGCCGAGGCGACCAAATTGAAAACGCAAAGAGCTATGAACGGCAGGGCTTGGCGCAGGTACTGCTTCAAGAAGAAATGACGCAGCAAAGCTTGACCGCAGGACTGCTCAAACTGCTTTCGCAAAAAGATGCGCTCAAGCAGGTGCTCGAAGATTATCCGATGCAGGACGGAACCGAAGCGGTGCTAAAGCTCATAGAGGATGCGCAGAAGGCGCAGAGGTGAGCGTGGGAAACGATGACCAATCAAGGGGGCAAGCTTGAAATTCAGGCTTGCCCCTTGCTTATGGAATGGCTGTATGGCAGTATGACTTGAAAGGAAATCCCACACTGCTTATGTGCCCATCTTTGATCCATCCTTCTCTTTGAGAACAATATCGATTGCTTCGGTACCCATCTCGTCACCGACAATTCGCAAGCTGGCAGTTTGGATGTCTGGTTTTTTACCTGTACCATTAAAAGTAAAGATAAACAGATGCCCATCCTGTTCTTCTGAACCGCTTGCTTCAATGAAGGTCCCATCAAGCGCTTGCAGGCACATGTCGTAAAAGCAGCCTTCGGGTAAATCGGGCAGCGTTTGACCCTGAACGGTAATGGCTGCAGACAGGTGTATATTGGTTGCTTCTACTATACAATGCAGTTGGAAGCCTTTGTAAACAGCATCCCCCTCATATTGAAAAACTTCGTTTGGGGAGCGTGGAACCATTGCTGAAATTGAGCTCATTTCAACCAAGGTTTCCATGGTATGTGCGGTTTTTCCATCATAGTAGAAGTAGGTTTTTCTCTGCCATATGGGTGTGCTGATCCTCAGGCTATCAAGGTTACATGCTTCTTCTGGGAGACTATCAAAATCACGAATGCAGGAATAGCGTGCAGGCTCAGAAAATTCGTTGAATTCATTCCATGTGCCTAAATCAATGCCTGTCTCCGAGCAGGTGTTCACGGAAAGGAATACACTGGATTGCACCAATCCGAAAGCCAATCCATTTCGTTTTGCATTCCTATATTCTTCCTCAAGTGTGCGCTCCCCAACATTTGAAGTGTCGAACAAAAAGTCGGATGCGGTGGCTTCCATTTGCATGAGCTGCTCATTGGTGGGAGCAAAATCGTCATAGTGTGTTGGATTTTCAATCGTGTAACTAAAGAGAAGCGCATTCCCATCGTAATATGCATTCGTTATGCTGATGGTTGATTTGGCCGTATTGTCATCTGTTACGGTGGCTACGGCTGGCGTGATTATGGTACTTGGCGCAATATCCACAAGCCGCTTGTCTTTTTGTCCATACAGTTCGAACAAATTTAGTGTAATGGCAACTGCCATGCCAACAACTGCCAGCACCAAAACGATCACCAGCACAAGCCCAACCGATAGCTTTTTCTTCACTTTGACCTCTCCTCTCACCTGACGAAGTACATCCCGCTCAAAGTCGGGTTTGTTTTCCAGTCCTGGAAGGCAGGCATCCATCACACGGCGGAGTTCGTTGTTCT
>JAVXND010000071.1:0-13967 GCA_036645955.1 Clostridia bacterium
TGCGTGCCGCTGTTTTCTGCAAACTCTTTTGCGCCAAAAGAGTTTGTGCGGGTCGTAGGGGCGCATAGCCCCTACATATCTAGCGCGGAAAGCCATTTCCGCAAAAGCACGATTCCCCCCGCAGGGGGGACGCAGCAACGCGGAAAGCCAATTCCGCAAAAGTACGCCCCCTCGCAGGGGGACACAGCAGCGCGGAAAGCCATTTCCGCAAAAGTACGATTCCCCCCGCAGGGGGGACGCAGCAGCGCGGAAAGCCATTTCCGCAAAAGTACGACCCCCCGCAGGGGGACACAGCGGCGCGGAAAGCCAATTCCGCAAAGTGCCGAACCCCGCAATGCAGGGGCGGACACCATATATGGTGTCCCTACAGGATGGCACGGATGAGGTTTGGCAACACCTTTTCAAAGGGGACCCCATAGCGCAGCGGTTCCCCATCCTCCAGCGCAAGGCGAATGCATTGGTGCGTTAAGTCAAGCGCCAGCTTGGCGGCAGCTTGCAGCGGCTGATCTGCCAACAGGGCGCTTAATAAAAAGGAGGCGAAAACATCCCCTGTGCCGTGAAAAACACCGTCAATATGCTCGCGGAAAAGGTAAGTGGGTGCGGACATGCCGCGGCGAAATACCGCAATGCCTGTTTGCGCCTTTTGGAAGGATACATCGGTGATGACGATGTTTTCGGGGCCTAGGCCGCATAGACGCTTGCAAAAATCCGCGGCGCAGGCTTCGTTCGCGTTGGCGGGGTAGGGCTCGCTTAGCAAAAAAGCGGCTTCGGTCAGGTTGGGCACAATGGTGCGTGCACGGGCGCAAAGCTTGCGCATTTGCGCGGGCATGTGCTGATCCATCAGGGTGTACATGCGGCCATGATCGGCAAAGGCGGGGTCCACAAACACATGCGTTTGCGAACTGCAAAGCAAATCAAGCATGTGCAAAACATCGTCCACCTGTGCGGCAGAGGCTAAATAGCCGCTGTAAAATGCATCAAAAGAAAGCCCCAATGTGCTTAAATGCGTTGCAATGGGGGTGAGCTGATTGCTTAAATCAAGATGGGTATAGCCTGTAAATTCGCCTGTATGCGTGCTTAAAAGCGCGGTGGGCACAATGGCAGTGTTGATGCCTGCGGCAGATAAAATGGGCAGTGCCACCGTCAGGGAGCAACGCCCTACGCAGGAAATATCGTGTACGGCAATGGCGCGTTTCTGCATGGATAAGCCCCCTTTCAGTACTGCTTATGATACTCAAAATTGCGAAAAAAGCAAGCGGGCATTGACAAGCCTTGATGAGCGGTGTATGTTGTACAGCGAAAAAAGGCAGGAGGGAATTTGAATGAAGAAAGCACTTGTATCCGTCATGGGCGTTGACAAGCCGGGAATTATCGCAAAAGTAAGCACGGCGCTGTTTGAACTCAACATCAACGTGCTGGAAATTTCACAAACCATATTGGATGGGTATTTTACCATGCTGATGATTGTGGACACAACCAATGCTACGGCCGCTTTTGCAGAGGTGGCAGACTGCATGAATGCTGTGGGCGAAGCTTTAGGCGAAACGGTCAACATACAGCGCGCCGATATTTTTGACGCGATGCACCGTATTTGAGGTGGCGAGAATGATAGAAGTAAACGAAATTCTGCAAACCATGCAAATGATTCATGAACAGCACTTTGACATCCGCACCATTACCATGGGCATTAATCTTTTGGATTGCAAACAAAATACAGACCGTGAAACGGCGGAGCGCGTGTTTGAAAAAGTGACTCAAATGGCGGGCAAGCTGGTAAAAGTGGGCGAGGAGCTGGAAAACGAGCTGGGCGTGCCGATTGTGAACAAGCGCATCAGCGTAACGCCTGTGAGCATGATCAGCACCACCGACCCCATGGCGATTGCCGTGGCGCTGGACAAGGCGGCCAAGCAGGTGGGGGTGAACTTCATCGGCGGGTTTACGGCGCTGATGCACAAGGGCAGTACCCGCGCGGAGGAATGCCTGATTGAGGCCATGCCGGAGGTGTTTCAAAAAACAGAACGCCTGTGCGGAAGTGTGAACGTGGGCAGCACGCGAAGCGGCATCAACATGGACGCGGTGCGCAGGATGGGCGGCGTGATTAAGCGCACGGCAGAGCTAACCGCCGATAGCGACGGCTTTGGCTGTGCAAAGCTGGTGGTGTTTGCAAATGCTGTGGAGGACAACCCCTTTATGGCAGGCGCGTTTCATGGCGTCGGCGAGGCTGAATGCGTGGTTAACGTGGGCGTAAGCGGCCCCGGTGTGGTTCAGCGCGCCTTGATGGATGTGCATGGTCAACCCTTTGATGTGCTGGCTGAAACCATCAAGCGCACAGCGTTTAAAATTACGCGGGTGGGGCAGCTGGTGGCGCAGGAAGCGGCAAAACGCCTTGGGGTACCCTTTGGCATTGTGGATCTCTCCCTTGCGCCCACCCCTGCGCGCGGGGATAGCGTGGCCTATATTTTAAGCGAGATGGGTCTGGAAATGACGGGTGCGCCTGGCACTACCGCCGCGCTTGCCATGCTTAACGACATGGTCAAAAAGGGCGGCGTAATGGCATCTAGCCATGTGGGCGGCTTGAGCGGCGCATTTATTCCCGTAAGCGAGGACATCGGCATGATTGAGGCCGCAAGGGCGGGTTGCCTGACGCTTGAAAAAATGGAGGCCATGACCTGCGTGTGCTCCGTAGGGCTGGACATGATCGCCATCCCAGGCGACACATCCGCAAATACCATTGCTGGCATTATAGCGGATGAGGCCGCCATAGGCATGGTCAACAACAAGACCACCGCTGTACGCCTGATTCCCGCACCGGGCAAGAAAGCGGGCGATATTGTGAATTTTGGCGGGCTGTTTGGCTTTGCGCCCGTTATGAAGGTGAATGCCTTCAAAAATGATGAATTCATTGAACGCGGCGGACGCATTCCCGCGCCCCTGCACAGCCTGCGTAACTGATGCGGCATAAGGGCGGCAGGGGCGTTTTGGCTTACTTTACGCTGTAAACGTCTTTGATTTTTTGGCTCAAATGCGCCACGTAATATTTGGGCTGAAAGGGCTCGCCGCAAGCTTTTTCAAGCAGCTGTGCGGGCTGATACAGCTTGCCGTAGCGGTGTACATTGGCTTTGAGCCATGCGGTGATGGGGGCAAGCTCACCCTTTGCAAGGAGCGTGTCCACATCCACCGACTGGCGGAGCTTGGCCATAAACTGCGCGGCATAGGCGCTTCCCAGCGCATAGGTGGGGAAGTAGCCAAAGGAACCATCCGACCAATGCATATCCTGCAAAACACCCAAGGTGTTGTTGGGTACTTCAATGCCTAAGTATTCTTTGTAGAGCGCATTCCATTTTTCGGGCAGCTCCTCAACGGACAAGGTACCTGCAATGAGCTGCTTTTCAAGCTCGTAGCGAATCATGACATGCAAAGGATAGGTGACCTCGTCCGCTTCTGTGCGAATGAGGGAGGGCTCCACACGGTTGGCCGCAGTGTACAGCGCTTCGTTGCTCACGTTGCCCAGCGCCTCTGGAAACAGCTCGCGCAGCTTGGGGGACAGAAAAGCGAGGAAGCCTTTGCTGTGGCCGACCATGTTTTCGTAAAAACGGCTCTGGCTTTCGTGCATGCCCATGCTTGCGCCATCGGCCAAGCAGGTGTATTGAAGCTCGTCGTCAATGTCCATTTCGTAAAGCGCATGGCCGCTTTCGTGAACAACGCTGTACATGGAGGACAGAAACGCATGCTCGTGGTAGTGCGTGGTGATGCGCATGTCAAACTTGCTCATGCCCAAGGTGAAGGGGTGCTCGGTTTCAGACAGCGCGCAGTGCATGCGGTCAATGCCCATGAGCTGCATGAGCATATCGGACAGCTCACGCTGCTTTGCTACAGGGCAGCAGGCGCTTACGAAGGCGGCCTGCGCGGGCTGATCCTTCACGCTTGCAATGAGGGGAACAAGCTCCTTGCGCAGCATGCCGAAAAACTCGTCGAGCAGTGCGGTGGACATGCCCTTTTCATAGCCGTCCAGCAATACGTCGTAGGCGGGCTTGGATGCGTCTTTATAGGCGGCAAAGCGCCGTTGATAGGCGATGACCTGCTTGAGAAGCGGGGCAAAAAGCGGGTAATTGTCGGTTTCCTTGGCGGTTCTCCAAGCCTCGCTTGCTTCATTGGTGAGCTTTGTATAGGCAACATATTCCTCCATGGGGATGCGCGTAAGCTCGTCTAGATCCTCGCGCAAAAGCTCCACCTGGCGGCGAACGGGCTGGGAAAGCTCTGCTTCGTGCGCCCAAAGCTCGTTTAGAAGGGCGCGGGTGTTTTCGTTTACAAGCAGCTGATAGCTTTTTTCACTTAAAATGCCGAGGGTTACACCGCGTGCTTCCGCAGAGCCGCGCGGGGCGATGGTGGCGCTATCAAAATAAAGGCAACCTTGGGCTTGCGCATAGGCGTGCATTTCCATTTGCAGGTTTTGTAAATTGCTGAGCATTTGATTTAGTTCCATAATTTGTTTCCTTTCATATGCGATACCTAAAATGATTATACGCCCCAAGGGAAGCATATGTCAAACGTTTGATTTACAAAGAACTGCGTGAAAATTTATAGGTTGTATTTTGTCCGTTTTTTGCATGAATTGATTGACGGAACGTCAAAAATGTATTATGATGAATATGATTTACACATGTGTAGGGAGGCGTATCCATTTGAACCGCAAGCAGCATGGTGCATTGTTTGATACGCTGGTGAAAACAGACCCCTACACAGGCAAGGACAAGCGCATTGCGGTCTACATCGGCCCCTACTACGCGCTTACGGGTGAAAATCACGACAAAAAACGCCTCAGTGCTTGGCTGATCACAGCTTGGGCGCTGTGCGTTTTGGTATTTGCGGCCTGCGGGCTTGCAAATGCCCAAAGCAGCCGTTGCTTCTACGTTTTACCGTTTTTTATGCTGCTGCCCTTCCCGCTTTTTTACCTGGGTTTGGCGGTGATACGCATGGCAAGCATGCCTGGGCGCTTTACCGCAGTAGATAAGGATGCAAGCATTGACCGTGCAGGCAGATGCACAATAGGGCTGATGATTGGAAGCGCACTGCATACCTTGGCTGAAGTGGTATTTCTTGCGCTGGGCGGCGCAAGCGGCAAGCTTTCAACTGAAATAGGCACAGCCCTTGGCGTATTGGCAATGGGGATTTGCGCATTTGGGATGTGGCGAGCGTTAAAGGCCCTTGCCCTTCGCGAAACACCGCCGGACAAAGCCAAGGCAGAAAAGCCTGCCGCAGCAGAAAAATGGGGCGCGGAGCCCGAACCCACAGCATAAGCCCCAAACCAATTTGAACCAAGAGAAACGGGCGGAAGCTGTTGAAACGTTGATTGTATTGCGGAGAACCGCATTGCAATACGCCGTGTAAGGCGAAAAAATATCAAGGAGGAATCACTAAATGGAAAACATGAAAAAGTTCCTTTCCCTCGTGTTGGCCGTTTGCATGCTGGTAGGCATGGCGAGCGTATCGCTTGCCGAAGCAGCTCCAGCGGAGGAAGCTCGCGATGCAAGCACGCTGGTTGTGGGCTACCTGCCCTTCAGCGAAAAATTCAGCCCCTTTTTTGCAGACACTGGCTATGACATGGATGTTGTAAAGCTCGTGTGCGGCGATGAAACATTGGCTTTCGACCGTCAGGGCGGACTCATCCTCAACGCAATTGAGGGCGAGACTGTTTCTTACAATGGCACTGACTATAAGTACACGGGTGTGGCGGACGTTGCCATGGCGCGCGATGAGGCAGCTGACCAAACCACCTACACCATCAAGCTTCGTAACGATGTGAAGTTCCAAGACGGCAAGCCCATGACTGCCGATGACCTCATTTTCAGCTACTATGTGTATCTGGACCCCGCTTACGTGGGCTCCACCACCCTTGGCAGCTACAATGTGAAGGGTGCAAAGGATTATCGTACCCAAACCACAAGCGATGTGTACACCAAGTATGAAACCATGGGCAAGGCGATTGCTGAAGTCGGCGCAGAGCATGTGGCGGCAGAGGGCGACCCCTTCACCAAAGAACAGTTTGATGCTTACCAAGCACTTGTTGCCAAGCAAAAGGAAGAATGGATTGCTGCTTGCCAGCTAATCGTTGATTTTATCTATGACAACTATGCGGCAGACTATGCCAAGGACACCGTAGGCAAGACCGCTGAAGAAATTGCCACAGACGATGGCCTCAAGGTCGCGCTGGGCATGGCTATGTGGGGATTCGGCGACTCCAAGGATGGCGTACTGACCAGCCCCACTGGCAAAACCTTTACACTGGCAGAAGCTGCCCCGACCATTGAAGACTATTATGACGCTGCCTATGCAAAGTACGCGGGCGACGGTGCTGCATTTGCAGGCGCTGAGCTCAGCGGCGTGGGCACTGCTGTGATTACCGATCCTCTGTCCGCTTTCATTTCGGAGCAGGCCAAGGCCGACCCCGGCATGAAGGACGGCGTACCTTCCATCGCTGGTATTACCAAGCTGGATGATTTCACCGTACAGGTGATCACCGACGGCTATCAGGCACCTGCGATTTATACCATCGCTGGCATCTATATTGCGCCCCTTCACTATTATGGCGATGCGGCTCAATATGACTATGCAAACAACAAGTTCGGTCATCCCTTCGGAGACCTGAGCATTGTGCAGTCCAAAACCACCCAGCCCATGGGTTATGGACCTTACAAGTTTGTGAAGTACGAGAACAAGGTTGTGTACCTTGAGGCCAACGAGCTTTATTACAAGGGCGAACCCAAAATCAAGAGCATTCAGCTCAAGGAAACCCTTGAAGCTGATAAGATCAGCGGTTTGACCACTGGCACCGTTGATATTACCGATCCCTCCTTTGGCAGTGCCGCCGCAGAAGAAATCAAAGCTGCAAACAGCAACGGCGAGATTACCGGAGATAAGATTGCGATCAACACCGTTGATAACCTTGGCTATGGTTACATTGGCTTGAATGCTGATACCATGCTCGTAGGCACCGATCCCGCTTCGCAGGAATCCAAGTATCTGCGTGCCGGCTTCACCACCCTGCTGTCCGTTTACCGTGATGTAGCCATTGACAGCTACTACGGCGAGCGTGCATCTGTTATCAACTACCCCATGTCCAACACCTCTTGGGCCGCCCCCCAGAAGACCGACGAGGATTACAAAGTTGCGTATTCTACCAACATTAACGGCGAGCCCATTTACACCGCGGAAATGACCGCAGAGCAAAAGTATGAAGCGGCTCTCAATGCTGCCATTGAATACTTTAAGGCTGCTGGTTATACTTGGGACGATGCAACCTCTAAGTTCACTGCCGCTCCCGAGGGCGCGCAGATGGAATATGAGTTCATTATTCCTGCTGACGGCAAGGGCGATCACCCCTCCTTTGGCATTGGCACCGACGTTCAGGCTGCACTTGCAAAAGTCGGCTTGACATTTACCATCAACGATCCCGCTGACTCCAACGTTCTGTGGGACAAATTGGACGCAGGCACGCAAAACATGTGGGCAGCCGCATGGCAGGCGACCATTGACCCCGATATGTACCAGACTTATCACTCCTCCGGTATCGTTGGCCGCGGCGGCAGCGATAGCAACCACTACCACATTGCTGATCCCGAGCTGGATCAACTGATTGTGGACGCACGCACCAGCGACGATCAAGCTTTCCGTAAAGCGACCTACAAGGCTTGCTTGGACAAGATTCTTGATTGGTCCGTGGAAGTACCCGTTTACCAACGTCAAAACTGCTTTATCTTTAGCCCAGAGCGCGTTAACCTCGACACCCTTGTGAAGGACATTACCACTTACTATGGGTGGATCAAGGAAATTGAAAAGGTAGAAATGAAGTAAGACGAGATGTTGCGTATGGCTTTGGGCTGCCATGCTATGTACGGCTAACCAAAGCTGCTTGAAGGCACAGCCTGAGAGCGGGGACACGTTAGGGGGCTTGACTCCCTAACGCGTCCCAACCTTTCGCATACTTCCTCACGAAATTCGGAGTTCGATCGTACACTGAGCTCCGAATTTCGCTTGCCAATTGAAAATTGAAGCGTATTGCTTTTTTTCATAAAGTAAACAATGAGTGCTGGATGCGCTCCACCCATACAAAACAGAAAGAAACGGAGGTGACCGATGTGAAAAAATACGTATTGAAAAGAATACTGATCAGCATCGTCATCTTGTTTTTTGTCGCCTTCATCATTTATGGCATTATGCGTGCAATTCCTACGTCCTTTGTGGAAAAAATTGCGCGTGAAAAAGCCAGCTTGCCAGGCGGCAAAAGCTATACGGAATGGTTGGCACAGCTTAACGCCATCTATAAAATGGATTCCAATATTTTTGAAGGCTTTGTTGGGTGGCTGGGCAATGCCATCCGAGGCGACTTTGGCGAGTCGTGGCATTTCAATATTCCCGTGGTGCTCAAGTTTAAGCAGGTCATTTGGGATTCGTTCTGGCTCGCTTTTATCACATTTATTTTGCGCGTGGTGATTGCCATTCCGCTTGGTATTTTATCCGCACGCAGGCAATACAGCAAAACAGATTATGCGATTACGGTTTTTGCATTAATCGGCATATCGCTGCCGACCTTCTTTTTTGCGACCATACTCAAGCTGGTGTTTTCCGTACAGCTTGGGTGGCTTGACTTGTTTGGAAAAATAGGCCGCGACTTCTACAACCTAAGCCCCCTTGGGCAAGCGTTGGACATTGCAAAACACTATATCATGCCCATTATGACACTCACCATAGTGAGTGTTGGGGATTTGATGCGCTATACGCGCACCAATATGCTTGAGGTGCTCAACAGCGACTTTATTCGCACGGCGCGCGCCAAGGGTTTACCCGAAAAAACCGTTGTGAATAAGCATGCCTTCCGAAACACCTTGATCCCCATTGTGACCATTTTGGGCAGTACGCTGCCCACGCTGTTTGGCGGTGCAATGATTACCGAAACCCTGTTCCAAATACCGGGTATCGGCTATATATCGTACCAAGCCATGATTGCGGGCGACATTCCCTTTACCATGTTCTATATGCTATTTATGGCAATATTAACATTGCTTGGAACACTCATTGCCGACATTTTGTACGCAGTGGTTGACCCGCGCGTGCGCATCAGCTAGGAGGTGGAAACATGGACGAGCAGAAATATCCCAAAGACTCTCGCGTGAAGGATGCTGCAGGGGACCCCGTCGCATTAGATGACGAGCGCCGCGTCAAGGTGCTTTCCCCTGGTATGCTGGTTTTTAAACGCTTTGTACGCAACAAGCTAGCCATTGCGGGCTCGATCATCATTATTGCAATGTTCCTGTTTAGCTTTGTGGGCGGGCTGGTTATGCCCTATTCAGAAAGCCAAGTTTTCAAGGAATATCAGCCCATGATCAAGGATTATGCCGCGGTTACCACAAACGAGGATTATCGCTATGTGGAGGCCGCAGGGCAAAAGTTTGACAGCGGCGCAAAGAGCCGCATGATTGCGGCCATCAATGGTGAAAAAGACAGCTTTGACTATGGCGGAAAAAGCTATGGCCTTGCCAAGGAAGGCGATTGCTTCTACCGTATTTCCATTATGGAAGAGGTTGCGGCTGGCAAGGGCATTAAAAACAAGTTCAAGCTAGCGCCTGTGGAGGGTGCAAGCTTGCCCGCTGATTTTACAGATGCTTTTAACAAAGCCATGAACAGCGGTGAAAAGGCTTTTACCACAGCCGATGGCGCAGAATACGCCATTGAAACCACAAAGATCACGGCCAGCGTGTTTGTGCAGCGAAACCTTGCGCTTGCTTCACAGGTCATTTTTACAGGCGAAAAGAAGGATGACTTCGATTTTCGCTTAGCGGCAGAGCGTGCTATGCAGGGCAAGGCAGATACCACCTTTACCGTAAATGGTGAAAGCTATGCGGTTGCTTTTGACGACGATGCGGCTACCTTTACGAATGCAAAGGGCGAGCCATTTGGCACAGCCAGCCATTTTGTGAAAAAAGCGTATCAGGTGGGCACTGTGTTTCCAGAGGGCTTTGACATGGCCATACAGCAAGCCATCGCGGATAACAGCACAAGCTTTATCCTGCCTAACGCAGACGGTGTAGAGCAGGAATACCACATTGAGCGCAAAAACAAGCAATACAATGTGCGCACAGAGGTGCCTACCTACCAAATTTCCATTTACCGTGCGCCTAGCTGGGAGCATTGGCTGGGCACGGATGCCAACGGCATGGACGTGCTCACACGCCTGATGTACGGCGGCCGAATTTCTTTGATGATCGGCTTTATTGTGGTACTGCTGGAAACGGCGCTCGGCGTAATTTTGGGCGGCGTAGCAGGCTACTTTGGCAAATGGCTTGATAACTTAATCATGCGCGTTGTGGACATTTTTAACTGCATTCCCAGCTATCCTATTTTCATCATCATGGGCGCTATTATGGATGCGGAAAAGGTGGAATCCAGTCAACGTATCTTCTACCTGATGATTGCCATGGGCGTGCTTGGCTGGCCTGGGATTGCGCGTATTGTGCGCGGACAAATTCTGAGCCTGCGCGAGCAGGAATTCATGACGGCGGCAGAAGCCACGGGCATTTCTGTGAACCGCCGCATTTTCCGCCATTTGGTACCCAATGTAATTCCGCAGCTGATTGTTATTGATACCATGACGCTGGGCGGCATTATTTTAACAGAGGCAACCCTTTCCTTCTTGGGCTTGGGCGTAAAATATCCTCTGGCCTCTTGGGGCAGTATTATCAATGCGGTCAGCAACATCTATGTCATGACCAACTATTGGTTTGTGTGGATTCCCGCTGGTATGCTGATACTGCTCACAGTGCTTGGCTTCAACTTCATCGGCGATGGTTTGCGCGATGCGTTTGATCCCAAGATGAAGCGATAAGGAGGAGAGTTCCATGTTTGGGAAAAAGGAAAAAAATAGCGGATACATCTCCGCCAAGGAATCTCGCAACATCAGCAAGGAAAACCGCAGGGTGACACAAATTATCGAAGATCGGCGCAACCGCAAAAATGTAGATCCTGCTGAATACACCACGAAAATGCATGACGACGCCAATGTGGTGGAGTTTGATGATTTGCATACCTACTTTTTTACCGACATTGGCACGGTCAAGGCAGTGGATGGCGTATCCTTTGATGTGCCTAAGGGTAAAACAGTCGGCGTGGTAGGGGAGAGCGGCTGCGGCAAGAGCGTTATGAGCTTGAGCCTGATGCAGCTGGTGCAGCGTCCGCAGGGGCAAATTGTGGAAGGCGCAATCCGTTTCAATGGGGACGACGGCGTGTACGACATTGCCAAAACACCTACGGAGCTGATGCAGAAAATACGCGGAAATCAAATTTCCATGATATTTCAGGAGCCTATGACAAGCCTTAACCCTGTTTTCCGCGTGGGGATGCAGGTGGACGAGGTGATCGAGCTTCATAACCCTGATATGAGCAAGGAAGATGTAAAAGCTCGCACGCTCGAAATGCTTGAGCTGGTGGGCATTGCCAACGCTACGGGTGTTTACACCATGTACCCGCATGAGCTTTCAGGCGGCATGCGCCAGCGCGTGATGATTGCCATGGCGCTTGCGCTTTCGCCCAAGCTGATTATTGCGGACGAGCCTACAACGGCACTGGACGTGACCATTCAAGCGCAGATTTTGGACCTGCTTCGCAACCTCAAAGACAAAATCAACTCTTCCATCATGCTTATTACGCATGACTTGGGCGTGATTGCTGAAATGGCGGATTATGTGGTGGTGATGTATTCGGGCCGTGTGGTGGAAAAAGGCACGGTACAGGAAGTGTTTCACCACCCCAGCCACCCGTATACCATTGGCCTGCTTAACTCCAAGCCTGTGGTAAACAAGCAGATTGATCGGCTTTATTCCATTCCGGGCAAGGTGCCAAACCCCATCAACATGCCCGACTATTGCTATTTCCGCGACCGCTGTGAGCAGTGCATAGAGGGCTGTGAAGGCAAGTATCCGCCCGAAATGAAGCTTTCCGATACGCATGTGGTGAGCTGTTACCGCTATGCGGACGCTCAAAAGGCTGACAAGGGGGGCGCAAAGGCATGACCGAAATTAAGCACAACGATGAAAACATCCTAGAGGTCAAGGACCTGAAAAAGTATTTTCCCATCAAAAACGGCATGATGCAGCGCGTGGTTGGCAATGTAAAGGCCGTGGACGGCATTACCTTTAACATCAAACGCGGCACCACCATGGGCTTGGTGGGCGAGAGCGGATGCGGCAAAACCACGGTAGGCCGCGCCATACTGCGCTTGGCGCCGCTCACCGGCGGGCAGGTGCTCTTTGATGGGCAGGATGTGAGCAAGCTTAGCAAGGAAGAGCTTCGCAGAATTCGCCCCAAGATGCAGATCATCTTTCAAGATCCGTACTCCAGCCTATCCCCCCGCCTGCCGGTTGGCGAAATCATAGGCGAGGCGGTGCGCGAGCATCACATTGTGCCAGATGCGCAATACCAAACATATCTTGACAAAATCATGAACGAGTGCGGTTTGATGGCTTACTACAAGGATCGCTATCCGCACGAATTTTCAGGCGGACAGCGCCAGCGCATTTGCATTGCACGCGCGCTTGCGTTAAACCCTGAGTTTGTGGTATGCGACGAGCCTGTATCGGCCTTGGACGTATCCATTCAAGCGCAAATTATTAACCTGCTCAAGGATTTGCAAAAGGAGCACAACCTCACCTATCTGTTTATTTCGCACGATTTGAGCGTTGTGGAGCACATCAGCGATACCATTGGCGTAATGTATTTGGGAAGCTTGGTGGAATACGGCCCGAAATCCAGCATTTTCAGCCATCCTCTGCACCCTTATACCAATGCGCTCTTTAGTGCCATCCCCATGCCTGATCCCGATATCAAAATGAACCGCGTGGTGCTTCAGGGGAGCATTCCATCGCCTGCCAACCCGCCCAAGGGCTGCAAGTTCCACACGCGCTGTGACAAATGCATGGAGCGCTGCAAAACCGAAGCGCCTGTGCAACGTGAGGTGGAGCCAGGCCATTATGTGGTTTGCCACCTCTATGATAAGGCGTGAACGATATGCCCGACAAGCTTGACAAAAATCGCGAAAATGAGGACGAACGCGTTATAGCGCCCATGAATGTGGAGGGCATGCCATGGTACCGCGAGCATGAGCCTGCGCCCAAAAACCCCAATGCAGAGCCGATATCGGATAAAAACCTATGGCGGTATGCGTTTTCAGCGGTGGGGGCGGGGCTGTTGATTGTAGCGGTGTTTGGCGCGGCCGCCGCCGCGTTCATCTGGTTTTGTGTCAATGTTTGGTTTCGCTAGCACAAAAGGGGGAGACACTCTATGAAGAAGTTTTATGTATTCGTAGCGGTGGTTTTTATTGTTTTGGCAGCGATTATTGGGTACGGGCTTTCGTTTACGTATGACCGCAATAGCTATATCAGCGAATTTGCCAAATACATCAACCAAGCCATTGTGGAGGACAGCTTTGCCGTTGAATACAACGGCGAAACGCACAAGCTTTACAGCGCTGATGCGGATGAGGTTCTTCGGGTGTTAAAGCGCGGCAAGAACGACTATCAAAAGGCAGACGCCGCGCCTGAAGCCTACGATGAAAAGCTAACGATTTTCATGGGAGATATGACGGTCAACGTATATCAAGAAAACCGTGAAATAGACGCTGTGGTGATTGAACGTGTTTTGGAAGGCAAAAAGAGATGCCGACTGCTGAACGATTATAAGACCTTTGAGTGGCTGTTACAGGCTACGGGGGTTAAAGTGATGGAACAGTAGAGCGGGAATGGAGAATATATCCTTGCAAACCCTGTATGTATCGGGGGGTGCAAGGATTTTTCTTTGGAGGGGCTGGTTCGTTTTGCTCCAAATGCAAGCGCTGTGCGAACTTTATCACTATGAGCAGGGTGGCAAAAGCACATTTTCACCTTATTGTACAATGTGTGGTACTTTGTTCTATAAAAATG
>JAVXND010000072.1:0-13865 GCA_036645955.1 Clostridia bacterium
GGCTAGAGGTTCCTACTACCATAGCCCTCAGGGGTCTTTCACCCCCTAGTTATCGCCCATGCCAGGCGCACAAAAACGGGAGCCTGCCTTTGAAAGGGCAAGCTCCCGCTGCAAGTTCTAAAACAAACTATTTACCAGATAGCAAAGCGTAAGCCGCACTGCCTTCATCAATCAGTTCCTGTAGACCCTGCGTCTTAAATTCAGCATACTTTTCGTTGAACTGCTCAACGGTGAGCTGGCCCGCAATTGCTTGGTCACGGATAATGCATACACCCGTGGTCAGCATTTCAGCACGGTATTCAACGTAAGCTTCGGTTTCCAAGGTTTGCGGCATGGGGTAGAAGTGGCCTTCGTTAACCACAAACAAGCCATTGTAGAATGCCTTGGATGCATCGTCCAAGCTATCAAGCGTCGCGCCGCCAAATAGGCACTGCATAAATGCATCTGCCAGCCATCTGCCGCCAAAGGGCTCATATTCCATGCCCATCTCGCGATAGTGAACAAAGCCTTCTGCCACAACCTCTGGCTTTAAGATGCAAGCATTGTCGCGCACATCATAGGTTGTTCCTTCAATGCCATAGTTGTACAGTTTTACGCCCTCATCACCAAAGTTCCAGTTAAATAACTTGATAATGCTTTCGAGCTTACCCGCATCAGCAGCCGCCTTGGTAATGCACCAGACATTGGTAACAGCGTTGCGTT
This sequence comes from Clostridia bacterium, assembly GCA_036645955.1. Lineage (GTDB taxonomy): Bacteria > Bacillota > Clostridia > Christensenellales > Aristaeellaceae > Limiplasma. The sequence continues at coordinate 703 of JAVXND010000072.1, forward strand.
CCTGCGTCATCTGGTCTCCGTGCGGGCCTGTAATGGGAGCAACAGAAACCCACAGTGCATCCTTATCACCAGCTTCGCGGTTGGAATAGGTGGATAGCTTTGCACGCTCTGCCCACGTCATGGTAGAGCCAACAAGGCCCGAATCCATAGCGGTAAAGAGCTCGGCTTGGGTACGCGTAGAAAATTCTTGATCCAAAAGCCCTTCGGCGTACAAATCCTGCACAGCCTTCAGGAATTCCGCATAGCGCGGATGCTCATAGACCACAGTATAGGTGCCGTCATCCAGCACGCAGAACTGGCAGTCAGACGAAGCCTTAATGCCAAATGCATTGAGCAGGCTTGCCATGCAGCGCTCTCCGTTTGCACCCTGCTCCAAAGCAAGGGGAATCTCATCGTTCACATCACCGTTGCCATTCATATCATTGGCTTTGAAGGCACGCCACATTGCAACCCAATCGTCCCATGTGGCAGGCACAGCCAGTCCCAGCTGATCAAGCCAGTCCTGACGAATCATGACTGTTTGCGAGCCAGGCACGTCCACAATGGTGGGGATGGTATAGATATGGCCGTCCGCTTGACGCCATGCCGCCATACGATCTTCACCAACTGCTTCAACAATATTGGGCATCAACTCAAGGTAATCATCCAGTGCAACCACTGCGCCCTCAGATACCAGATTCATCACGCCGAAGGCACCAGCCACCATGATATCTGGAAGCTTTCCGGAAGCCAGCGTGGTGGCAACTTGCGTAGCATAATCCGTTTCAACACGCCAGTCAATAAGCACCTTAGCGCCCGTCTTTTCTGCAATGGCAGGAAAATAGTAGCATCCATCGTACTCGGTAGGATAGTTGTTGTAATGGATACCCATGCCAGTAATCTCCACTCCATTGTCAAAGTAGAGTTCGGCGCTCTTCTGGGCCAGCGCAGTTGTCATAGATAGCACCATACATAGCGCCATCACAAGAGCAAGAACCTTTTTCATAACAGAATCCTCCTTGTTTATTTCACGGGACAACGCCCTATTGGGAACAAATTTTACCGCCGTGCGCATCAGCCCGTCAGCCTTTAACGGAACCGAGCATAACGCCAGAAACAAAGTAGCGCTGCACGAATGGGTAGACAATAACCATTGGAATCATTGAAACCACCAGCACAGCGTTTCGCGTTTGCTGTCCCAGCGCGGCCGCGCCGCCCGTTGTGGCGGTGGTCACCATGGATACATTGTAAATGGACGACTCTGCGCTGAGCGTCAGCTCTTTAAGTACCAGCTGTAATGTGTAATTGCTGCGGCTGGACAAAAAGATCAAGCTGTTTAAGTAATCATTCCAATGGGCAACCACAATCCACAGCGTCACCGTAGCAAGCACAGGCTTGGAAAGAGGTATAATTAGCTGGAATAGTATACGAAAATCGTTGGCACCATCAATCCTTGCCGATTCAACAACCGATATGGGAATGGACTGAAAATAACTGCGTACAATAACCACATAATAGGCTGTGAGCATGCTGTTGATAATAAGTGCCCACAAGGAATCCTGCAAGCCTAAACTTACAATGGTCAGAAAAGTTGGAATGATGCCGCCTTGAAACCACATGGTAAACAAAATAAACGCATTAAAGAGCTTCTTGCCGTAAAAATCCCCAAAAGCCAACGGATAGGCTGCAATACACAGCATCAGCAATGTACAAATACAACCCATTACGCACACAAACGCGGTATTTGCAAAGGAGTGCCATAGATCGCTATTTCGAAAAATCAAGCTATATGCCGCCGGGTTAAAACCCTTGGGATAAAAAGAAATCTCGCCGCGAAGCACCGCATATTCATTGCTTAACGAAATGGAAATCATATTAAGCAGGGGATAGAGAAAGAAGCAAAGCAAAACAATCATGATAAGCAGATTTGTATAACGGAAGAACTTTTCGCCGCGGCTTTCCTTGATGAAATTCTCAGAACGCCGCTTGGTTTTGATCATGCTGGGCTGTACCATAACGGAGTCACTCCTTCCATCTAAAACAGCGAAGTTTCGCTAAAACGTTTGCTTATGGTATTGGCAATGAGCACAAGCACAACGCTGCATACTGCGTTAAACAAACCAGCGGCCGTTGCGTAGCCATATTTTTGGCTCTGCATACCCGTCTTGTAAACAAAGGTGGGCAGCATTTCGGAAGCGGAGAGGTTGAGGTTGTTTTGAAGCAAAAACACCTTTTCAAAGTTCACATTCAGCATTTGGCCAACCTGCATGATAAGTAGCAAAACAAAAGTGGTCATCAATCCAGGAATTGTAACGTTTACAATTTGTTGAAAACGGTTTGCTCCGTCAATTCGCGCAGCCTCATATAGCCCCTGATCAATGCTTGATAATGCCGACACATAAATAACGGCTTCCCAACCTACGGACTGCCAGTAGCCCGATATTACGTTGACAGTAACAAAATAGTTGGGATCGCTAAGGTAATTGACGGGCGTTTGCCCCAAGGCTTTAGCCAAGCTTGCCATGGTACCAATACTGGGGGAACAAATGGTGGAAATCATGGAAACCAGCACCACAGTGGATACAAAATGCGGCAGGTAGGAAACGGTTTGAACCACTTTCTTGAAGCGCACTCCACGCAATTCATTGAGCAAAATGGCAAAAATCATAGGTGCAGGGAATAAAAAAACCAGTGCGGTTAAATTCAGCTTCAGCGTATTTCCAATGTACTGAAGCAAATTAGGGTTTGAAAACAAGCGTGCAAAATACTTTAGTCCAACATATTTGGAACCGTCAAAGCCTTTGAGCAGCTTATAGTCATAAAAGGAGCTGCGCAAAAACCACATTGGCATGTACTTGAGCAAAATCAGATAAATCACAACTGGAATAACCATCAGATAAATATACCTGTTTCGCCAGAGTCTGACTTGAACACGTTTGCGAACCTGTGCCGAATTAAAAATATGATTGCTCTTTGCTGGACTCATTTGTCCGCCTCCTTTTGCTTGCAATACATTGCCAATCGTTGGACTTGTCTGGATATGTGGTTGAACGTTTCCTTTCAGGCTACATTCAATGAATTTTCTTTCAAACGTCAAGTGATATCGTCAGTATAGCAAGTTTTAAGGTGTCTGTCAAGACTAGTTCATAAGATTTTTGTATATTAGCGAACTTGTTAGTTTTTCGCAAATATTGGCGAATCCAGGTAAACGCAAAGCCGCGAATCCTGTCTGTTTTTAGAAATGTACCAAGTCCGCCCCTCCCTGCGCGGTCAGTGCTTCCACCATCACCGAAAAGCGACGGACAACATGCATCCCCGCATGGGCATAAATCTTTTGTGCGTGATTTTGCTGTCCTGTAAAAAGTGTGCAAAAAGTTGCGCCCTCCGCAACAAACTCCGACAGCAGCAAGGCAAAAAGCACCGATGCAATGCCCCGTCCGCCCCATGCGGGATCTGTACATATGCCTGTAAACCATCCGCGCCCGCTCTTTTGTTTGTCTATAGGGCCTGTAAAGCCAATGATATGTCCATCATAGGTTGCCGTCAGCATGATTCTAGGCCGGGCAGGACGCAGTCCATCTGCCCAAAACTCGGGCACCTGATTGGGCACACCCGTCTTCCATGCCGCAAGCTCCGCTCGAATGGAGCTGCGCCAATATTCACTGCCTACGCGGTCGCACATCTGGTCATAATCACAGCCCATGGCAGGATCATATCGCCCTGTCACAATGCCTTCTTGCGATAGCAGGCATTGTTTCTTGAGCATTTCCTCCGACAGTACATACCCCTCAAGGGCGCGATACATGGCAATTTCATGAAAGGTGGCCCGCATCCCTTCTCGTTTTAAAAAGCCGAAGCCAACACCATCTTCATCCACACCGGGCGCGTTGTTGTGATCGTGGTTTGGGGTACCTGGAATCCGCCAAGCCAAATGAACTGGGTTATCTCCTGAGCAAGCCATGGTATGCTTGCCTTCCTGCCGAAATTGGTTGCGAAGCGCTTCCATCAACCGATGACCTACCCCTTGATTGCGATATTCCGGAGCTACACATACCGCTGTCAGGTATGCAGGGGAGGTTGTTGCATCCTCCCCATGCAGAAAAGTCCGTGCAACTGTACCGTGAATAAAGCCAATGAGTTGCCCAGACCGCTGTGCCCAGAGCATCCGAGCCTCGGGAATGCAGAGCTTTTCACAAAAGGTTTGTGCATTCATAGGGCTGTAAATCATATCGCCGCATTCACACAGTCGGTTCCACAGTTCACAGGCGGCATGAACGTCTTGCGGCATCAAGGGAACAATGGTGATATCGCTCATAAAGATGCTTCCCCATTTCTAAGAATACAGCTGATATTCGATGGTGTGCTCCCCGAATGCCGCAACTTTTGGCGCGTACTTGTCGATGATTTCCTGTGCGCTAAGCGTACCCTTTGTGTATTCATCCGTGCCCATCAATCGGCATAAAGCAGGCGGTTCATTGGGGTTCCAAGACACAAATTCAAATTTGTCAGGGTGCAAGCTGCGGATGGTGTCCAGCAGTAATAAGCCGCTGTTAAACGCATTAAACGTATCGCGCTGGGTAATGTGAACTTGTACGCCAATGCAAAGCTCCCCCGCGTGCTTGCTGAAAGTGGGGGTGAACGCAGTGCGTCGAAAATGAACGCCGGGCAATGCCAATGCATTCATGCGCTTTTCCAGCTCCACCCCATTCACCCACGGTGCGCCGATCATTTCAAACGGCAAAGTGGTGCCGCGCCCCTCGGACAGGTTCGTACCCTCAAAAACGCAAGTGCCTATGTAGCACAACGCGGCTTGCAGGGTTGCACAATTGGGCGATGGCGCAACCCATGGCAGGTCGGTATCATCCAAATACAGCTCGCGCTTCCAACCCGACAGCCCCACAACATGCAAATCCAAGTCCAAATGCAGATAAGCCTTGACATATCGAGCGTATTCGCCAATGGTCAGGCCGTATTGCGTGGGCAGCTCATAATCCCCCACAAAGGAACTGAAACGGCGATCCAAGAGGGTACCGCAGCGCTTTACACCGCTGATCGGGTTGATGCGATCCAATACAATGAACGTTTTGCCCGCTTTGGCACAGCTTTCCATCGCGTAGGACAGGGAGTAGAGGTACGTATAAAACCTTGCGCCCACGTCTTGCATGTCAAACACCAGCACATCAAAAGCAGCAAGCATTTCTTCGTCCAGCCGCTGATTTTTGGCGCTGTAGGTGCTGTAAACCGTCACGCCTGTTTCGGGGTCTACATAGGTAGCCACCTCTGCCCCTGCCTGCGCATCACCGCGAATGCCGTGCTCACAGCTAAGCAATGCCCGTAGGTCATAGCGGGCGTGAATCAGATCTATGCCGCTTGTCAAATCATGCGTAATGCCCGTGGGGTTGGTCATTAGCCCAATGCGCCTGCCCTTTAGCAGAGAGTTCACCGTGTCAATCCGATCCAGTCCGCTTTCCACATGTAGCCTGTTCATGATATCACACTCCATATCGTTCAATGAAAGCAGCATGCCATTGCCGCATTATACTTTCTTACGTTCAGCCGCTATGGTTGCCGCACGGCTCAAAACAGTTTGGATTTCGTCATACATACGCCCTGAAATGCAGGCAAACAGCACATCTACCATGGTAAGCATGGTCAGCCGCGAGCTCATTGCCGTTGTTCGCTGAAGAGATTCGTTGCTAGCCACAAACAGGCGGATATCCGCATTGTCACTTAGCGGATTGTGACCGTAGCGTGTCATGCTAATGACCTTTGCGCCGCATTCGCGAGATAGGCGGCAAGCATCCAGCATATCTTTGGTACAGCCGCTATAGGAAAAAATCAGAGCAACGCTATGCTCATCCATGGTTGCAATTTCCAGCATTTGGCAGTGTGTGTCTTGGGAAAAGCGAACGTTTAAGCCAATGCGCCAAAACTTGTTGTTGGCATCCAGCGCAACCACCGCACTGCTTCCTACGCCGAAAAGAACAATTTTGTCCGCCGTGGTTAACGCCTTGACCGCGTCCTCCATGGCTTCTGGTTCAAATATTGCACCAGTATCCTCAATGGAGCGAATCTCCTCGCGAATGGTGAGCTGACATAGCTGTGCAACCGTACAGCCAGGATGAAGGTCTTGATAGTCTGGCTCGCTCTGTTGCTGCTCGTGCAGCGCGTGTTCCACGCATAGCTGACTGCACATATCCTTATAGCCCTTAAAGCTGGCCTTCTTGCACACCTGTACCACCATGGATTTGCTGGTTTGGCACTGTTGGGCAATGGTGCTGATGGTTGTTTGCGGAAGCTGCTCACTGTTGGTAAGCATATATTGCGCAATACGCGTTTCTGTTGGCGACATTCCAAACATGGATTCCTTCAGAATGGTAAAAGCGCTCATCACACAACCTCCTTTGTTGTCTTATCCCGTCCGAGTGTACAATACCGTTCAATTCCCAAAAGTGCCGCATCTGCAATATGCTCCGCTGGCACAATGGGAAAGGGCAGTTTATTGACGGCAAAGGGCAATATCAGCGCATAAGCGCGGGCAATTTGCCCGCCCACCACCACGCCATCCAGCGAAACGTCATCCTTTGCCTTGCCGAGCAGGTCACCCAGCGCTTCGCCCATCTCACGAAATGCCGTGCGCGCGTTCTCGTTTCCTTGTGCGGCAAGCTCCGCTAAAGAATGCACATCAGGCGGCGAAGCACAGCCGGAAAGGGCGGCGTAGCATTGGCGAACGGCTTTTCGGGATGCATAGTCCTCCGCGGTGCCATCCCGAAAGGGCATGTTCCATAAAAAAAACGCAGGGCGTTGGTCGGCACGTATCCGCACACGGCCTTGTTCCATACAGGCAAAGCCCAAACCCGTACCCAGCATGACACCGGCAGGGCGTGAAAATCCTCGCGCCGCTCCGCATAACCCTTCTCCCAGCATAAAAGCCGTTGAATCATGTAAAAAGCAAATGGGTACTCCAGGCAATACTTGATGCAAAAGAGGTGCCAGCGGAACATTGAGCAAGCCCTGCCACTTGTGAAGCATATGGCTTGTACCCTCAAAATAATCAAAAGGCCCGGGACAGGCTACGCCAATGGTCGTAATTTGCAGATGATGTGTTTGCGCCATGCTTGCACCCACCTGCGTAGCCGTCAGAAATCCGTGTTCCAATGCTGAACGGCTGCCGTTGCCAAAGGTTTCACAACAAACCGTATCCGCTACCATACCGCCGCCGGAAAACACAAGCCCAAATTTAACAGAAGTTCCGCCCGCATCCAAAGCCAGAATACAGTCAGTCATTTTCAAAGCCGTCCTTGAGCATGGTTTTATGGACGGTAACAGGACCTTGACCAAGGTTAAGTAAACGATATGCACCAAAGTCAGCAGGAATCACAACCACATCCAGATAGTGCGCCGTAAATGCACGGGTCGGTTCCCTCACCGATTCAATGCGTACACATTCACCCTCAGTCAATGCAAGCACATGAAATTGATCTTGTGTATTGTCCAGCAAGCTTTCAGTGAAGGTTTCCGTGCGTAGGCTGAAGTATAGCAGATCGTGCTCGCCCACCACTTTTTCAGCATCGCTTTGCCGCCGCTCCGCAATGCCGCCATGATTCACAAGCTGCTCATCTATCCAATTGCCGCAGCGTTCGGGATGGATGACCATGCGCCCTGCCTTTAAGTGAATCGGCCGCGGACAATGGGTTGCGGGATCAATGCGTTGATAGTCATAAAGCTTATAGGTATAACTGCCAATGGTTAGGCTGCCAATTTCAAGTATGACCTGATTGTGTCCTGAGGCATGCACAGTGCCTGCGGGAATCATTACTTGCGTTCCCGGTTTTGATGGAACCGCGTGCAAATACTGCTTGTAGTCCATCGGCTCATGGCTTTTCTGTGCTTTTTCAGCCTCGATAAAAAACTGTTCGCAGCTATCTTTCTCCTTAAACCCCAAATAAGTGCAGGCATCCTGTCCCGCCACACAAACATAATAGCTTTCGTCTTGCCGCCCTAGCTCACCATGGTGTTTGATAGCGTACGCAGCATCCGGATGGCACTGGATGGACATATTGCCCTGCGAATGGAAGGTATCGTCATAATTAAAACGCAGAGGAAAATAGCCGCCGAACTTGTTGTATGCTTTTTCGCCTAATAACGCTTTGCCCTGCTGCTGTACAAAGGTAAAAAAAGGAACTTCAAGCTCTTGCCCTTCAATCACAGCCGCCAAAGACACCTCCATTGGGATCATATCAAATATCCATGCGCAGTTTTTCATTTCATCGGGTAAATGGCGCAATCTCTTGAGGTAGAAGCCACCCCACACACCCTCTAGGTATACTGGGCGGCAACGAAGCGGACGGGTACGCAGGCGTTCAAACACCTCGCAGAGTGTTGCATAGCTGAGCATAACAAGCTGGTTGATATCGTCTGCCGCCAGGTAGCCATCCAACGCTCCTGTGCGAATCAGCGACCAGCGAAGTGCTATTGCCAGTTCAAAGTCCACATAGTAATTTCTACGCATGACAGCACCAAAGGGCATATCGTCCGTCTCTCCCAAATTGCGGGCGAGTCCAGCTTTGAAGTTAAGCGCTGTTTGGCGCGGCGTCATATCCGCCCAAATGCGGTAGTCATAAGCGCCGCACAGTGCATCGCATAAAGCGCCCCGTCCCACCACAATAACTGGTTCTTCTTTTCTCAGCAGCGTTTTCAACCCTTCTAAGTGCGCAGGATTCAAGAATTCCTCATAGTGCCGCTCCATTCGTACACCATAGAGTGAAACAGGGTCCATTTCCAAATCTGTGGGCAAGGAGGAAGCCGTCAGCTCGCGAATTTCCTCCGCCGAACGCAGCAGCTCACTCATATCAACCACATGCACAAGCAAGCCGTTGGACTGCAAAGCCAGCTCATTGCGAAGCGTTTCAAATGCAACGCCGGCATAACCGTCTATGGCAATATGCTTCTTACCGCTTCCAATCAGCGCAAGGATGCGTTCAAAAACATTTTGTTTGCCAACTGTCATATCCGTTCGCAGGTCAGCTGCGTTAAAAAGCGGATTCACCGCCGCAGGGTCCACATAAGGATAAGGCCGAAACATAAAGCTCATAGCAGAAACCCCTTTCACATACCGAGTAGCTCAAGCATAAACCTACAAAGGCTCAGACAGATCATAAAAATCAAAATCAAGCAGCCGTGCCAAATCACGAAGAGCCGCCGCCTGATCTCCCGCACACAGTCCGTAATGCTGGGTTACCCCCAGCCGCAGCAGTTTTTCAAACATCTCTGGTGCACTCTGTCCCACAGGACGAAACAGCCCATGAGAATAGGTTGCAAGGAACGGCTTGCATGGCAGGCAATCGAGTTTTGTTACCGCAAACATAAACCGTCCGTTATGCTCCGAACAATGCAGCATGGTTTTCGTTCCTTCTGGAAATACATGCCATGCAAAAGGAGCACCCGCATACTTCCACGGGGATGCAGCGAAACGCACATCCCTCGCAATCTGAGTTTCTCCGCTATCTGTATAGTCATTGGGGCCCGCATGGCCTGCAGCAAAGTTGTTGTTGGGAAGATCAATATGGAACGGTTCAATGAAGTTGACATGGCCGCTTGTTAGCAGACGCAGTACATAGGTTGCCAGTCCGCCGCCAAGATCACCCTCCGGTACCACCACAAGGTCATCGCAGTCTGGCGTAGGATAAAAGCCTGGCCGCAAGCCGATTTTCTTAAATAGCATGGTGTCAATATCATTGAGTACAAGCAGATCAAGCTGATGTGCCACAGCCAGCCGTTCCATGGCAAGGGTAGCACGCACGCTTGCCACAAACTTATCCCGATCCACATCTGCCTTAACAGGATAGCGAGCCGCAATATCTGCCGTAACACGCTGTGCCTCTTGCGGTGAAACAGCGTTTACACCGTCCTCCAATTCTGAAATGGAGAGGAAGGTAAGCTCTGGCCCCACCTTGGTAAACAGGTCGTAGGGGTGAATGTAGGTGCTCCACATTGCTTCGTTATAGCAAGCAAGAAGGCCTATCCGGCTTTGTTTAAGCAGCGCCCGCGCACGGGATGCATTGCCAAACACCTGTGCGCGATGAAGAATCTGCTCCCATGTGCCAAGGGCAGTTTCCAGCATTGGGCGATGAAAATTAGCGTTATTTCCACTGGCCTCTTGCATGCCAACCAAACCGCCGCAGCATAGGTATTCCGTAAACTCATCGTCGTCATGAGTGTCCATTAAATCAATGCGTTCCCGCATTCGGTGCGCAAATAAAATTGGCACAGGGGGCATATCCCGCAGAAAACGCACCCAAGCAAAATCCTCCGCCCAGCTTAAATAAATAGCCATCACATAGTCGACCTTATCCCGAATAAAAGCATCCATAGCGGTAATGACATCCTCCGCGCTAAAAACGATGCTTGTAAAGGTCACATCAGCTATTTTTTGCGCATCTGAAAGCATCCATTCGGCTTCTTGCTGCTTGCGCTCCAAATAAGTTCCTCGCGCAGTTCCCTCCCCAAGGGTACAAAAGCGCTGTGCCCCCAGTAGCAATAAGCCCATGCGCGGCTTACGAAGATCATGAATCATGCGATGCCTGCCTCCACTCATGAAGTTGTTTGTAGCTCCATTATACACATGAGCCGCCCCATCGTCAAGCACTAGTTCTAAATTATATTTATTTTTCGAGAACAAGTTCTTGACGAATGCTTTGCGATGATGTACAGTATCCGTATTAAATGGCGGAGGCTTTGTGCTATGAGCTATCATATATTAAACGGCTTGCTTTATCATGGCGACATACCCGTTTTTGCGTTAGGACAATCTTATTATCCTAGTTATCATCAACAAAAGGTGCCTGTGCTGTCATCGGGTGATCGGTTGGGAGAAATGAAAAAGGATCTGTGCGGTATGCAAGAGGCAGGCTTTAATATATGCCGAATGGCGGCACTGGGAAGCGTAAAACAAAACGGTGAAAACGTTGATGTTCGCTTTGACTTACCAGACGCATTCTTGCAGGAATGTGAAAAGCGCGACATGGCCGCCATGATCCGTCTGCAAGGCTACAGTGTCAATCTGCGCAACTTTGAAGATGCTTCCATGCGCGATGCACAGGGGCATGAAATGCCCGCAAATTGGAGTTGGTTTGTTCGCAACTGCTTAAATCATCCTGGCATCCACGAGGACAACACCGCCGCGACGATTGCTTCCGCCCATCACTTTTCAACGTTTCCCGCATTGGTTTCCTTCCAAATTTATAACGAGCCCGCCTACCCATCGGAGGGCTTTTATGATTATCACCCCCGCACGCTTGCCGCCTTCCGCGCGTGGCTGGAAGCACAGGGCGAAGTACCCTTTGATCCGCCGCATGCACGGCCCCTGCCCGGAGAAGCTCCTGAGCCATGGATCAAGTGGCGGCTGTTCCAAACCGACCGCATGAGCGACTTCATCATTGATATGGGGCGCTGTGCACATCAAGGGTATGATCTGCCGCAAAACCTAACCTGCCACATGAGTTGCCCCACACGCCCTGGAAATGCCATTCGCGGCGAGGATTATTTTGCCACAGCCAAGGGCATGGACATTTTGGGGATAACAGCCTATCTGGTTCATCGCGGCCCAAGCTATTTTGACTCGAGCATGCAGCTTGATTGTGCCGAAAGTGCCGCCGCATCCTTTGGTAAGCGAACATGGATCATTGAGTTTAACGCTCGTACTTCCATGCCCGCGCAAGAGTGGCTCCGCGAAACCTATGCCGCGGTGGGGCACGGCATCAAGGGAATCTTCTATTATCAATGGCGCGCAGACTATCCTTTCGTTGACGGACCCGAGCCAGAGGGGTTTGGAATGCTATATAACAACGGTAAAAAGGCGCCAAATTACGATGTTGGCGTTGCAATGAACAAGCTAATCATGCGCATGGGTTCTCAGCTAGTCACGGCAGAAAAGGTTCGCTGCGGAGTTGGCATACTATTTAGCAATCAAGCAGTCGCTAGGTCGGACGCAGAGGACAACGGTGTCATCGACAATACTGCGCAATGCCATGAACGTGCCGCTCTTGCCATGCAGAGATGCTACAGCACCTTGGCCGGAGAAGGGCTTGTGGTGGACTTTACCCGTGCAGAGGAATTGTCTGCAAATCCATTGAAGCTGCGCATGCTGATCCTTCCTTTTGCACAAGGCCTTTGCTCTTGTGAAAAGGATGCTGTGGAGGCTTTCAGGGAACAAGGCGGCCATGTATATACATGGCAGGATCATGCAATGGGCTTTTTAGCATGGGAACGGGAGGCTGTTTCCGTAGCGCATGGCGTTGTCACCGAGCAGCAAGACGTGCGTTCTTTCATGACGCTAGAATCACTTACGGCTCCCGCAAAGCTTTTTGGCAACGACCATGTAGCTGTCCGCTTGCTTGAAACGCAAGACGGGTGCATTGCGGTGCTTGCAGGCTACGATCCGCTGGAAAGACCTTTGCAGGGCTGTACGCTACACCTAAACGGACGAAGGCTCCACAGTGCGATGGTTTTTGCGACTGATTTGCCAGCGGAGGGTGTAACAGCACAGGTACAAGGAACAGATGCGATTCTGCTGCCCACACTGCATTATGGTGCATTTGTGATTGTAAAGGAAGTACAAAAGGGTAATCGTCATGTTAGCAAATGCTAACATGGATACAGCCATACATTTGAAACCCATTCCGTGAAGAATCTCCGCCAAAACGTTTCCGCCATATCGTCATACCCCCTCCCCCTGTACCATACCTTTTTAACAAGGCGCAGCCCATCAGGACGCGCGTTGACAAGGAGGATGTGCATTGATATCGGCCTTTCTGTTTTGGATCATCAAGGATTGTCTGTTCCTGTTGGGTTATATTTCTGGTCGTCAGAGCTTCCTAAAGCCGCTAAATGCCGAGGAGGAGCGCGATGCGCTCAACCGCATGCGCGAGGGCGACGAGGACGCGCGGCAGATGCTTGTGGAACACAACATGCGTTTGATTGTACATATTGCGCACAAATACAAGGTGCCCGGCTGCACCTTCGACGACCTTATTTCAATCGGCGCGGTGGGTTTGATTAAGGCAGTGCGCAGCTATGACATGCGCACGGGCACATCTCTTAGCACGTACGCGGCGCGTTGCATCGAAAACGAAATTTTAATGAGCTTGCGCCAAAGCCGCAAGCAGCAGGCGGATGTGAGCTTA
>JAVXND010000073.1:0-13168 GCA_036645955.1 Clostridia bacterium
ACCCAAACACGCCTGTTGACACCCATACCCAAACACGCCTGTTGACACCCATACCCAAACGCGCCTATGGGCGCACATACCCAAACACGCCTGTTGACACCCATACCCAAACGCGCCTATGGGCACCCATACCCAAACACGCCTGTTGACACCCGTACCCCAACACGCCTGTTGCCACACATACCCGAACACGCCTATTGCCACCCATACCCAAACGCGCTATTGCCACCCATACCCGAACGCGCTCTGGGCACCCGCATCCTCTGTTGAACATTATTCTTATTTGTGATAACATAATGCAGTTACCCAGAGCTTATTTGGCATGCTCGCATACCACCCATTGCACAGCATAAAGAAACTGGCATAACGGATGGTATGCTGAAAAGAAAATTTGCTTTGTTGACCTGACCGACGCATTCATTCTTGCGGATGCGCACACGAAAGACATGCATGCTTCACTATTGGGTCTATGGAAGGGGGAGCGGTTGATTTGGCATTGTATGCAAAGCCTCCTATGTCTTATAACGAACTTAAAAAGCTTGCAAAAAAGCCGCCTTGCGCAAGCTCCTGCGGGACTGCTTTTCGCATCGCCATTGTTGGGGATAGTGCGACGCAGTTTCTTGCTGCGGCGCTCAAGGGGTATGCGGCCTCCGTTGGTCTTTGCATTGAAGTGCTGGATACGGATTATCACCAGATCGATGCGCAATTGTTGGATGAAAGCTCTGAAACCTATGCGTTTAAACCGGATATGCTGCTGCTGTACATGTCCTCCGAATGGCTTTGGCAGCGTTTTGCATCAGGCTCCATGCAAAACAGCAGCTTTGCACAGAGCCAATGCGATGATATCCTGACCTGCTGGCAGCGGTTTCATGCCATGATGCCTCATGCGCACATCATGCAAACCAATTTTGTACAAATTCCGGATGCTGTATTTGGAAACGCCTCCGCAAAAATCAATGAATCCTTTGTTTATCAATTGCGCGAGTTGAACGTAGCCCTGCAGCGCGCCGCCGCAAAGGCGCAGGAGGTCAGCATTCTGGATCTGGATATGCTACAGTCCATTTATGGCCGCGTGAATACGGTGGATAGCAAGATGGTTATGGTGGCCAAGGCGATGCTATCACTGGATATTCTGCCAACGGTGGCCAAGCAGATTGTGGATGTGGTCAAGGCGCTCAAGGGGCAGATCAAAAAGTGCATCATTTTGGATCTGGACAATACATTATGGGGCGGCGTTATCGGGGATGATGGCATGGAAGGCATTGAGCTGGGTGAATTGGGCGGCGGAGCGGCCTTTCTATATCTTCAGCTTTGGCTCAAGGAGCTGAAGGAACGGGGCATTATATTGGCTGTTTGCAGTAAAAACAATGAAGCAACCGCCAAGGAACCTTTCCTGAAGCATCCAGATATGATACTCAAGCTGGAGGACATTTCGGTGTTCGTAGCCAATTGGCAGGACAAAGCCTCCAACATCCGCTCCATTCAACAAACGCTCAACATCGGCATGGACAGCATTGTTTTTATTGATGATAACGCCTTTGAGCGAAACGCCGTGCGTGCGCAGCTTGCAGACATTACGGTGCCTGAATTGCCGGAGGATCCTGCTGACTATGTAACCTACCTGCAATCGCTGAACCTTTTTGAAGCGATGGGCTTTTCTGCGGAGGATAAACAGCGCACCAAGCAATACCAGCTGGAGGCGGAACGCGCCGCATCGAAATCCGCCTTTGCAAACTATGATGAGTATTTGCAAAGCTTGGATATGGCGGCGGCTTGCGGACCCTTCGACACCTTTCGTACGCCGCGAATTGCACAGCTCACACAGCGCTCCAACCAATTTAATTTGCGCACCGTGCGCTATACGCAAGACGATGTGACGAGGCTTGCCCATGAAAACGGCGTATATACCGAATGGTTTGAGCTTAGCGACAAATATGGCGACCATGGCTTGATCAGCGTGGTTGTGCTTCGGAAAATGGATGCTGATACGCTGTTTGTGGATACGCTTCTGATGAGCTGCCGCGTATTAAAGAGGGGCATGGAGCATTTTGTGTTTAACAAAATCGCTGAAATCTGCCGTAAAAATGGCTTCAAGCGCGTTGTGGGGGAATATATCCCGACGGCTAAAAATGGCATGGTGAGCGAGCTCTACACCCAAATGGGCTATGCGGCTATGGGAAGCAATCGCTTTCTAATGGAAGCCGATACCTACATAGATCACAAAATTTACATCAGAGAAGGAGAATGAACCTCATGACACGTGAAGAAGTATATGCAAAGATCAACGAGGTATTCCAAGACGTTTTTGACGATGCTACCCTTACCGTCCATGACCAGACCACCGCGGCTGATATTGAGGATTGGGACAGCTTAGAGCATATCAACCTGATGGTGAGCATAGAGAAAAAATTCGGCATGCGCTTTCATATGGCCGAAGTGACTGGCTTGAAAAACGTGGGTGAAATGGTGGATGTGATCTTAAAGCGTCAGGCTTAAATATTCGGGGAACCGCCGTTGCACGAGCATCCGTATCGCAAAAGAATAGAAAGAGGGGTGCTGTCAATGAACCTCTTGGTGGTAGGTGCATCATCCGATATGGGAATGACGCTGATTCGCAGTGTGGCAGATCGATATGAATGCATTGTAGCGCATTACAGGACAATGTCGGAGCCGTTTGGCGCTTTGTGTGAGCAGTTCAAAGGCAAGCTGTACGCCATACAGGCGGATTTGAACGACCGTGAAGCCATTCGCTCCATGATTGAAGCCATTTACGAAAAGTCGTTGATTCCCGACCACATCGTGCATTTGGCGGCACAAAAATGCTGTAATGGGCATTTTCATAAAACCCCGCTGGATGTATACGATATGGATATGCAAATCGGCTATTTTTCCCTGTGCCAAATTGCGCACGCTTTTTTAAAGGACATGTCCAAAAAATCCTATGGCAAACTGGTGGTTATGCTTTCAGATGTGCTTAGGGATGCGCCTCCCGCCTATTGCAGTCAGTACATTACAACCAAATATGCCATGCTTGGCTTCATGCGCGCGCTGTCAGCAGAATACAGCTCCAAAAACATCTGCGTCAACGCCGTATCCCCAGGCTGGACGCAGACGAAATATATTGAAAACCAGCCCAATTTGCTGGTGGAAAAATACGTTCAGCAAAGCCCGCACAAATGCCTGCTGCTGCCCGAGGAAGTGACAGACGTGATCGCTATGCTGCTTATGCCGCAAGCAGACCATATCAGCGGACAGAATATCTTTATCAATGGCTGATACGGACGCTGAAGCACCTTTGAAACATTCGTTAAGGGTTAATAAGGAGACAAACGCTCATGAGCATTCTATCTCTTGAATTTTTTATTTCCGTGTTTGCCGCAATCATCCTCTACTATTGCATTCCCAAGAAAGTCCAATGGCCATTTCTGCTGCTGCTCAGCTTGAGCTTTCTCTATCTCAACGGCTCTGTACAGCTGATGGGGCTGTTTTTGGGGATTGCGCTGGTTGCTTGGGGCGGCGCACTATGGATAGACCACCTACAGCCCGCGCATAAACGGCTTGGCTGTATACTTGCGGTTGGGCTATTGGTAGGCACGCTGTTTTATTGCAGGGATCTGCAGGTGCTTAATATTGCGAAGCACCTTGTGAACGGCATTTTCAAAACATCGATGATTTATGTTCGGTATGATATCATTCCCCTATTGGGCATCTCCTATTTTATGCTTTCCCTTATTGGCTACGTGATGGATGTGTATTGGGGAAAATATGCGGCGGAGAGAAACTATTTCAAGCTATTGCTATTTGCGGGCTATTTCCCGCAAATGACCTCCGGCCCCATTACGCGCTACTCGGAAATGCAGGCGCAGTTATTTACAGCCCATCGGTTTGATGTCCAAAAGCTGATTTTGGGCGCTGAAAGAACCCTATGGGGTTGCTTTAAAAAGCTGGTTTTAGCGGATCGCGCGGCTATTTTTGTCAATGCGGTGTTTGACCAACCCATCCAACCGGGGTTTGTGATTTTGGTGGGCGTGCTCCTGTATGCTTTCCAGCTTTATACGGATTTTTCGGGCTGTATGGACATTGTGATTGGGGTTTCGGAATGCTTTCAGATTGCGTTGCCAGAAAATTTCAACACGCCCTTTGCATCCAGAAGCTTTGCGGAATTTTGGCGCAGATGGCACATGACCATGGGCTTATGGTTCAAGGATTATTTATTGTACCCCCTGCTCAAATCCAGATGGTTCCAAGCCATGAACCAGTGGCTTCGCAAGCGGCTTGGACGCAAATACGGCAAAAAAGCGGCCACCTGTCTGGGGCTGTCCGTGCTCTGGATTGTGATTGGTCTGTGGCATGGCGGCAGTACCCTCTATATTGTGGTATCGGGTGTGATTCCGGGATTCTTTTTGGTCATGGGCGAGCTTTTGGAAACGCCGCTTAAAAAGCTTACAGCCGCGCTGAGGGTGAACACAGATTGTTTGAGCTGGCGGCTTTTCAGCCAGCTGCGCATCCTTCTTGCCATGTGCTGTTCATGGGTGTTTATGCGCGTGGGTGAAGTAAGGCTTGGGTTGAAGACTGCGCTTTCCATCTTCACCGACTTTTCACCGTGGATTTTTCACAACGGCAAATTGCTCAATTACGGCATTGACATTTATGACTGGGGCATTTTGCTCATCGGCCTGCTGATTCTTGTGGTGGTGGGTGTATGGCATGAGCGCGGCATTCATATACGCGAGGAATTTCAAAAGCAAAACCTCGTGTTCCGCTGGCTTGTACTGCTGATGGCATTGCTGACCATTCTGATTTTGGGCATTTATGGTCCGGGATATGATGCCGCAAGCTTTATCTACAAGGAATTTTGAGGAGGGGGGGAACGTCTATGCAGAACAAGAAAAACATGCAAGGGATGATTCGCATTGTGCTATTTATTACGCTGGCAGTGTTTTTGGTCGTGAAGGTTTCTTACCTGATGCGCCCCCATCTAAACTTTTTTGTGACTTCACGCGCCTTGGAGCAAGAGCAGGCGCCGATTGATGTGCTGTTGATCGGCGGCAGCTCCACATTCGTGTTTTGGTCGCCCCTGCTGGCTTATCAGGAATACGGCATATCCTCCTTTGACTATTCTGATAGTGCAATGGCCATTTCGCTTATGAAGGGCTTGATAGAGCAAAGCCGTTCTGCTTGTACCCCAAAGCTGTATGTGATTGATATCCGTGCTTTTGAAAATGCGGAGAGGCAGCCCGATGTTTATACCGAGGGCTGTTTCCGAATTTATTCCGATGTTTATCCTTATTCCATCAAGCGTCATCAGCTGATTCATTACGCATCCCAATTCAAAAACTTTCAAGCTCAAGAAAAAACGCTTTATTGGGATCTGCTGTATTATCATGACCAATGGAGAAACAAAAAGAAAAACGATTGGGTGCAGACAAGCGATGGCATTTTCAAAGGCCAATACATGGGAGCAAGCGGATTTGAACCTGTGGAATTGAACGCATATACAGACTGTACCGCACGCAAACCGCTTTCAGAAAACACGGAGAAGGTCCTGAGCGACCTGATGGACTATGTGGAAGAAAACAATTTGCCAGTGCTTTTTCTGCTGAACGCTTATTCATTTCCAGATGCTGATATGCGGGCCACGTTCAATTCTGTATTTGATAGGCTACAGGAGCGCGGCATGCCTTGCCTGGATACAAACCTGTATTATCAAGAGATGGGTTTAGACGGACATACAGATTATTACAACAGGGATCATGTCAACGCCTTTGGCTGTGAAAAATATACCAAATGGCTGGGAAAATGGATGAAGGAGCATTATGCTTTGGCGGATCACCGCGGCGAGGAAGCGTTTGAACCGTGGAATCAAGAAGCAATTCAATTTAACGCGGCGTGGGATGCGCTCAAACAGTATTATACAAAACTGATAAAGGAGGCGGCCACCCCAAATGAATGAGCAGCTAAAGGCAATGCGCAAGCAAATATTACTCAGTGCCATGGCAGGCGGCGGCGGTCATGTTGCCTCTTCCTATTCAGCGTTGGAAATCCTATGGGCGCTGTACCAAGGGAAGGTGCTGAGGGTTCGGCCTGACGAACCGCTGTGGATGGAGCGGGACCGATTCATCCTGAGCAAGGGTCATGCGGCATTGGCCCTGTATGTATGCCTTGCGGAGGCGGGCTTTTTTTCCATGGACGAGCTTTGGGGCTTTACCCGCCCTCACAGGATGCTAGGCGGAGAACCTACGCTTGGGATTATGGGCGTAGAAACGGCGACTGGTTCCCTTGGGCATGGGCTATCCTACGGCGCGGGTGTGGCATTGGGGCTCAAGCGCAGGGGAAGCAAGGCACGCACATTTGTTTTGATTGGTGACGGCGAATGCGAGGAAGGCAGCATATGGGAGGCGGCAGGCTTTGCGTCCGCCCAACGGCTGGATGGCCTGACGGCTATTTTGGATTGCAATGGACTGCAAAAGATGGATCTGATTCAAAATGTTTATGGCGTGCCGAATTGGGCTGAACGCTGGCAGAGCTTTGGCTGGCAGGTGACGGAGGCAGATGGGCATGACTTGCCCAAGCTTGTGCAGACCCTTTCCACAGCCAACCCAGAAGGCAAGCCGCGGTTGATATTGGCGCATACCATCAAGGGCAAGGGCTCTGCGGTCATGGAAAACCAGATCAATTGGCATTACCGCCTGCCCAGCAAACGAGAGCTGAAAACGATCTGCGCCGAGCTTGACATCACACAGGAGGAGGTGGAGCATGCAAAAAGCTTATATTGAAGCGCTCTTTGCGCTGGCGCAGGCAGATGCGAGCATCCTGTCCATTGCGGCGGATAATGGTACGGATTATGATTGGCTTTTTCAACGGGATTTGCCAGAGCAGTTTTTGAATGTCGGCATTTCTGAACAAAACATGGTTGCAGTGGCCGCAGGGCTTTCAACCACGGGCTTTATTCCCTTTGTGACAACGGCGGGCGCTTTTATGGTGTACCGTGCTTATGAATTTATCCGAGATGATATTTGCCTTGGAAAGCGGAATGTGAAAATGTTTGCAAGCGGCAGCGGTATGTCTATCTCAAATCTCGGCCCGACGCACCACACAACGGAGGATGTAGCGCTTTTGCGCACACTGCCGAACCTGACGGTGTTTTCGCCCGCTACGCCAAGCGAGCTAAAACGGGCAG
This sequence comes from Clostridia bacterium, assembly GCA_036645955.1. Lineage (GTDB taxonomy): Bacteria > Bacillota > Clostridia > Christensenellales > Aristaeellaceae > Limiplasma. Next base: position 7,181 of record JAVXND010000073.1, read on the forward strand.
TGAATGAAGCGTACCGCATTACGGGGCCTGTATACATTCGAGCGGGCATGAGCGGTGAGCGCGACGACCTTGTCACCTTTGACAGGCTTGATAAGGCTTGCTGTGTTGTAGAGGGCCGCGAGGCTGCGCTGTGCGTGAGCGGCAGCATTGTGCACGAAGCTGTGCAGGCCGCCGCGCGGCTGAAGGCCAGCGGTATCAATGCGGGCGTGTATCACTTTGCACAGCTCATGCCGTTTGACGCGGAAACGGTTGAGCGGCTTGCGGATGAAGCCAAGCTGATTGTGACGTTGGAGGAGCATAGCCGCTTTGGCGGCCTTGGCGGGCTTGTTGCGGAAGTGCTGGCAGAGCGGAGCAAGCATGCTCCGCTTATGCGGCTTGGGCTTGAGGGCTTTGCCTGCGGGTATGGTACGCAGGCGGAAATGCGCAAGCAAAACCACCTATCCGCCGATGATGTGTTTCAAGCGGTATGGAGCAAAATGGGGGGAAAGGCATGAACAGCTATACCCTTGCTGAGCTTTCCGTTGGAATGAAGGAAGCCTTTCACATTGTGCTTACAAAAGAAATGATGCTGCAGTTCCGCGCCATTACGGGCGACAACAACCCCCTGCACTGCGATGCGGATTATGCCCATGCAAACGGACAGCCCGAGGTGGTTGCCTACGGGCTGTTGACCGCGTCGTTTCTATCAACCTTGGCGGGGGTTTATCTGCCTGGCAAGAACAGCCTGATCCATTCGGTAGAAATCAAGTTTGCACAGCCGGTTTATCCAGGCGATGAACTGCTTCTGGAGGGAACGGTAGCCGAGGTCAATGCGGACTATGGCTTCATTGTGGTTCGCTATCGCATGACAAACCAGCATGAGCAATGTGTTTTGCGCGGAAAAATGCAAATAGGGGTTCGCTGAGGAAACCCGCATCAATTTGATAACCTTGCTGGCTTGTGGTAAAATGAACCTTGAAACCAGAGAGGAGTTTTATCATGGCCTTTGCCCACCTGCATTTACATAGCGAGTATAGCCTGCTAGACGGCGCAAACCGTATCAAACCGTTGATTGCACGCCTCAAGGAGCTGCATTTTACCCATGCCGCCATTACAGACCACGGCGTGATGTATGGGGCGGTGGAGTTCTATTCCGCTTGCTTGGAGGCGGGCATTACGCCTGTGATTGGCTGTGAGGTGTACATTTGCCCCGATCGCTTTGAAAAGCACGGCGCGGCACGTGAATACAGCCACATGATTTTGCTGTGCGAAAACAACAAGGGCTATCAAAACCTGATCAAGCTTGTAAGCGCGGGCTTTACCGAGGGCTTTTATTACAAGCCGCGCATTGATTACCAGCTGCTAAAGCAACACACCGAGGGGCTGATTTGCCTTTCCGCCTGCTTGAGCGGGGATTTGCCCAAGCTGCTGCTGCAAGGCCGCCACGACGAGGCAAAGGCTTATGCGCTGGAAATGGAAGCGCTTTTTGGCAAGGGCAACTATTATATTGAAATCATGGATCACGCAATAGCGGAGGAAAAAGTGGTGCTGCCCCGCCTGATTGCGCTTTCGCATGAAACGGGCATTCCGCTTGTGGCAACAAACGATTGCCACTATCTGACCCGTAGGGATGCGGCCGCGCAGGAGGTGCTCATGTGCATCCAAACGGGCAAAACCTTGCAGGATGAAACCCGCATGCGCATGGATACAGAGGAGCTGTACGTAAAAAGCGAACAGGAAATGCGCAGCTTATTTGCTTCCTGCCCCGATGCGGTGGAGCGTGCGGCGGAAATTGCGGCGCGCTGTCATGTTACGTTTGAGTTTGGCAAGCTTCATTTGCCTCATTTTCCCATTGAAACAGGCGAAACGGCGATTGAAATGCTCACCCGCCTGTGTACGCAGGGGCTTTCCCGCCTGTACCCGAATGATTTTGAAAATGCGCAGAGCGAGCCTTGCAAGCGGCTTCGTTATGAGCTGGACATGATTGCCCACATGGGCTATGTGGATTATTTCCTGATTGTTTGGGATTTTATCAACTATGCCAAGAGCCAAGGCATTATGGTGGGGCCGGGGCGCGGCAGCGGCGCAGGCAGTATTGTGGCCTATACCCTGTCCATCACCCTGCTCGACCCCCTGCAATACAACCTGCTTTTTGAACGCTTCTTAAACCCCGAGCGCATGAGCATGCCTGATTTGGACATTGACTTCTGCTACGAACGGCGGCAGGAGGTGATTGACTACGTGGCGCGTAAATACGGCGCGGATCACGTGGCGCAAATCATCACCTTTGGCACCATGAAAGCCAAAGCCGTGGTGCGCGATGTGGGGCGTGTGCTAGGCATGACCTATGCCGCGGTGGATCAGGTGGCAAAGGCCATCCCCTTTGCGCTGGATATGACGCTTGAAAAAGCGCTGGAATTAAGCCCGCAGCTCAAAGCCTTGGTGGAATCGGACCCGCAGGTGCGAACGCTTTACGACATGTCCCTCAAGCTGGAGGGCATGCCGCGCCACGCAAGCACGCATGCGGCAGGCGTGCTCATAACCGCCAAGCCTGTAACGGATTATGTACCCTTACAGCTTAACGACGATGTGGTTACCACCCAATTTCCCATGGGCACATTGGAGCATTTGGGCTTGCTCAAGATGGACTTTTTGGGTCTGCGCACCCTAACGGTGATTCGCGATACGCTGGATACGCTCAAGGCTTCGGGAATTGAGCTGACACCTGAAAGCATTCCAACGGATGATCCCGAGGTTTACGACATGATATCGCGCGGGGATACCGACGGTGTTTTTCAGCTGGAATCCAGCGGAATGCGCCTCTTTTTGCAAAACATGAAGCCCTCCTGCTTTGAGGATATCATCGCCGCCATTTCCCTCTACCGCCCGGGGCCTATGGATTCCATCCCCCGCTACATTGCGGGCAAGCTCGACCCCGCAAGCGTGCGCTATGAAACCCCCATGCTCAAGCCCATATTGGATGTAACCTACGGCTGTATGGTGTATCAGGAGCAGGTGATGCAAATTGTGCGCGATTTGGCAGGCTACAGCCTGGGCCGAAGCGATTTAATGCGCCGTGCCATGTCCAAAAAGAAAAAGGACGTGATGGCGCAGGAGCGTGCCTATTTTGTAAACGGCATGACGGATGAAACCGGCAAGGTGCTCATAGACGGCGCGGTGCGGCGCGGCGTGCCGGAGGCGGTGGCGGAGCATATTTTTGACGAGATGTCCACCTTTGCAAGCTATGCGTTTAACAAAAGCCATGCGGCGGCTTACGGCGTGGTGGCTGTGGAAACGGGCTGGCTCAAGGCGCATTACCCCGTGCCCTTTATGGCCGCCACCATGAACAGCATGCTTGGCAATGCCCCCAAAATTGCGGGCTATATTCAATATTGCCGTGCGCATGACATTCCCGTTTTGCCGCCCGATGTGAACAAAAGCCTGTGGCGGTTCAGCGTAGATACGGACGATGACGGCCGGCAGGGCATTCGCTTTGGCTTGGGGGGCGTGAAAAACGTGGGACACGGCGCGGTGGAGCAAATTGTGCGCGAGCGTGCGCACAGCCCCTACGCCTCTATTTTTGATTTTGTGGAGCGCACCAGCGGAGATGCCATTAACAAGCGTACCGTGGAAAGCCTGATCAAGGCGGGCGCTTTTGACCGTTTGGGGCACAACCGTGCACAGCTTATGAGCGTGTATGAAACCCTGATGGACGAAACCGCGCAAAAGCGCAAGGCAAACGTTCAGGGGCAAACGTCGTTGTTTGACATTGGCTTTGCCGATACGGGCGCGCGCTCGGGCAGCTTGTTTACCATACCCCCCATGGAGGAGCATCCGCGCAAGGCGCTTTTAAGCATGGAGCGGGACATGACGGGCGTGTACATCACAGGGCATCCGCTGGATGAGGTGGCGGATTTGCTCCGAAACGGCTTTACCACGGTTGCGGAGGTACAGGACTTGGCGGAGGGGGAAAACCATGGGGCGGAGTATGACAACATGCCCACCACCATGGCGGGCATCCTCACCCAGTGCAAGGGCAAAATCACCAAAAAAGGCGCCATGATGGGCTTTCTTACCTTGGAGGATTTAACGGGACAGCTGGAGGGCTTGGTATTTCCCAAGGTGTACGAGAGATACGCGGGCGCTTTGCAGGTGGATGGCCTTGTGATTTTGGAAGGAAAATTGAGCTTCCGTGAGGAGGAAGAACCGAAGCTGCTGGTGGATAGCGTGCGAATGCTCAATGAACAGAATGTGCGCGTTAAATCACATGCGGGCAGGCAGATGAACGGGGGAAATGCTGGACGCAGGGGCGCGGCGGCTGGGGCGGGGACGATGGCTGGGACGGCGGGAAGGACGAACAGGGGGGCGGCGGGGTCGATGGCGGCGGGGACGGCGGCGGGGATGATGGCGACGGGGACGGCGACGGGGTCTGCGGCTGGGTCGGGGTCGGGTTCGGCGGGTTCGACAGAGTTGCCAGCGGCGGCTGGATCGTCGGGGACGGTAGCGGGGTCGGGTTCGACGGCGAGGTCGGCGGAGTTATCAGCGGCGGGTTCGGCGGGGACGGGATCGGCGGGGACGGCGGGTTTGGGTTCGACGGCTTCGGCGAGGTTGGCGGAGTTACCAGCGGCGGGTTCGGCGCATACAGCACCTTCGTCAGCGGCTTCCCCACGGCAGACCGAACGCGCTTTGACCGATTCTCAATTGGCAAAGCTCGCGCCGCACAAGCTTTATTTGCTCATTCCCACCCGCGAGGAGATGACAGCCGTTAAGGCGTTATGCGAAAGCCATGCGGGCGATGTACCCGTTTTTGTCAAGCTCAAGGATGAAGGAATTGCCCTGCTGCTCAGCCGCGAATATTGGTGCGATGCAAGCGAAAGCACGCTGCTGCAATGCCGTGAGCATTATGGCGAGCAGGGCGTTGTGCTAAAATAACATGGAGCAGACGATCGGCTTTGAGCAGGATTGTAAAGCTCAACCTAGAATATAACAATTGATTCATTGACAATGTTTTGCCGCAAAACAAAAACTTGTGCGGCCTTACAAACAAAAGGGAGGGTTTTCTTATGGCCAACCGCATTGTGCTCAATCCCGTATCCTATCATGGCAAAGGTGCTATTGAAGCCATCATACCCGAAGTACAGCAGAAGGGCTTTCAAAAGGCTTTTGTTTGCTCCGATCCTGATTTGCTCAAGTTTGGCGTAACCGCAAAGGTGACCGATGTACTGGACAAGGCTCACATGGCTTATGAGCTTTACTCCGACATTAAGCCAAACCCCACCATTGAAAATGTACAGCATGGCGTAACGGCGTTCCAAAAGAGCGGCGCGGATTACATCATTGCCATCGGCGGCGGCAGCAGCATGGACACAGCCAAAGCCATCGGCATTATTGTGCGCAACCCTGAATTTGCCGATGTGCGCAGCTTGGAGGGCGTAGCACCCACCAAAAACAAGACCGTATTCACCATTGCAGTGCCCACCACCGCCGGCACCGCCGCAGAAGTCACCATCAACTATGTTATTACCGATGTGGAAAAGAAGCGCAAGTTCGTTTGCGTGGACGTAAACGACATTCCCGACGTTGCCGTTATTGATTCCGATATGATGTCCACCATGCCCAAGGGCTTGACCGCCGCCACAGGCATGGATGCGCTTACCCACGCCATTGAAGGCTTTACCACAAAGGGCGCGTGGGAAATGACCGACATGTTCCACCTCAAAGCCATTGAAATGATCTCCCGTTACCTGCGCAGTGCGGTAGCCGGCGAAGCGGAAGGCCGCGAGGGCATGGCGCTGGCGCAATACATTGCGGGCATGGGCTTTAGCAATGTGGGGCTTGGCGCGGTTCACTCCATGGCGCATTGCTTGGGCGCGGTATATGACACGCCTCACGGGGTGGCCAACGCGATCCTGCTGCCCACGGTGATGGAGTACAATGCACCTTTCACAGGGGACAAATTCAAGTACATTGCTTCCGCCATGGGTGTTTCCGGTGTGGAAAGCATGACGC
>JAVXND010000074.1:0-12860 GCA_036645955.1 Clostridia bacterium
ATTGTGCTAGTTTCCTTTTCATTGTACAATGGGTGGTACTAAATTCTACTAAAATGTGCTTTTGGCATCCGTATCATCTTATTGCAAGAGCGGAAAAACCGCCTTGACATTTTCCGCGTCATACATGCTTTGCACATCCACAAGCACCCCCGGACAGCGAAACAGCTCCGCCTTTGCGGCAATGGCGCTGTGGGTCGCCCGCATCACGGCAATGTAGCCCAAAGCATAGGGGTTTTCAAACGCAAGCGCCTCCACATAGCCGTTTTCCAAGTCGGATACGCGCTTGTCGCCCGTATCCACCCCCAAAATCATGCATTGGGAAAGCAACCCGCCCGCCCGAAGCGCGGAAATCCGCGCGGTCAGGCTCTCCGTTGCAGCCACTATCACCTGGTACCCCTCCAGCTCGCTGGATTGCCTCACGCCTTCTAGCAAAGTCACGCTTTCCTTGTGCGTGCCGAGGCGCATTCCCTCGCATAAAAGCGCTACGCGCTCGCTTTGCTCATCCGCAGCCACAAGAATCCGCGCTTGGCTCAGCCCCTCGGCAAAGGCAAGCGCCCGCGTAATCAGCGCATCCCCCGTGGCGGCATCGTCTGTGGTTACGCAGGTCTGCCCCTCCACGCTTTGGCCGATCACTACCGCTGGCAGCTCCGCCTTGCTAAGCTCCTTGAGCCAGTTTTCTGGTTCGTCCAGCAATAACAGCACACAGCTGGTTCCCTGCGCTTTGATGCCCGCTACCTGCTGGGCAATTTCTCCATGCGCGGTTTGCACCATGAAATTGGCGTTCTGCTCGCGTGCCGCATCCTGCATTCCCTTTCGCAATTGCATGAAAAACGTGCCCGTATCGCTGTCGGCAATCATCACATAGCGCAGGCTTGGGATGTCCACCCTGTCGCTCGGGTTTTTAAATCCCCAAAAGAATAGCGATGCGGCCGCCAGCATGCAAACCGCCGCAATCAAAATGGGTTTTTTCATGCTTCAGCCCTCCTCCTCATGCCCGCGCGGTATGCGAATGGTGATGGTGGTGCCCTCGTCCTCCACGCTTTCAATGGTTAAGCCGTAAGGCTTGCCGTAGGTAAGGCGGATGCGCTCATGCACGTTTTTAAGCCCAATGCCGCTCTCCCCGTGGTTTTGAACCAACAGCTTGGGCAGCAGGGCTTCGCCGATCCCCACCCCATCATCCCGCACAGTAAAGAGGATGTCCTCGCCCTCCAGCCGCGCGTCAATCCAAATGTGCAGTTCCGTGCCCGTAGCCTCGTCAATGGCATGATTGATGCAGTTTTCCACAAGCGGCTGTACAATCAGCTTGACCGTTCGCTCGCATAGGCAATCCTCGCTGTAGCTGATTTCGTAGGTAAATTTATCCGTAAAGCGCATCTTCTGAATAATCAGATAGTTGCGCACATGCTCCAGCTCCTCGCGCACGGTAATAAAGCGCCGCCCCTTGCTGATGGATATGCGGAAAAGCTTTGCCAGCGCAATCACCATCATAATGGCTTCCTTGCCGCGCCCGCGCTCCTCCATCCACACAATGGAATCCAGCGTGTTGTACAAAAAATGGGGGTTGATTTGCGCCTGTAGGGCATTGAGCTCATGGAGCCGCTTTTTCTCCTGCTCCTCCACCACGCGATCCATCAGCACGCGGATGCGCCAAAGCATGTGGTTAAACGCGTTGGACAGCGCCCGAATTTCGCTGAAGCCCGTTTCGCTGATGGTGACATTCAAGTCGCCCGCCTCCACCTTTTGCATTTTGTGCTCTAAGTGGCGAATGGGACGCGTTACCCAATAAGCCATCAGCGTAGCGGAGGTGAGCGATAAAAGCCCAGCGCATGCCACCACAATGGTCAAAATGCGCTGAAATTGCGTAAACAGCGCGGATATTTCATCCAGATATGCAACCCCCACCACGCGCCAGCGCGTTTGCTCCACAGTGGTAATAATGAGCACGCGCTCGCGCCCGCTCTGTCGGTCGCGCGTTACGCCTAAGGTTTGCTCCTTGACGGCCGTCAAATCCTCGGTAAACAAATCGCGGTAAATCAGCTGAATTTTGGGGTGGCAAATCAATTCCGCATCCTTGTCAATCAAATAGGCATAGCCGCTCCCGCCTGGCGCAATGCCCGTGATGACCGCTGAAACGGAGGCATATTCCACATCCATCAGCAAAACACCGCTTCGCCAAATGCCGTTGTCCAAATACTCCACAGAGCGTGACAGCGTAATCACAAACGAGCGTTGATCGCCAAAAAGCTCCTGCACATGCGGTTTTGAAAAGCTTGTCACCGTACCGTTGCGGCGCTGAGCGCTGGTGAACCAATCCGCCTGCGCCACCTGCGCCTTGGGCACGCGCAGCTCGCCTGTGGTGGCGTAAAACAACTCGCCATCCTCGCCAAAAAACGCGAGGGTGGCCAAATCGCTCCTGCTTTGCGCAATCAGCAGCAAATGCTGTTTCCATGTTTCATCCTCCCGCGCTGGCTCCGTGGGCAGCTGGGAGGTGGAGAAATGCAATGCACTCAGCAGGTTTTCCACATAAATGTCCAGCGTGTTCACACCCTGCAGCACCGTTTCCTTTGTGCGCTCAATGGCGTTGGTTTGAAGCACGGAGGACATGCGCGGCGCAAGCGTAACCACCACAAACACAAGCAACACGCCAATCAACAGCATAAACGCCGTAATCAGCACATTTTGCAGGCTGTACCCCTTGCCATGCGATGCCTTCACGCAAACCGCCGCCCCTTTCCTGCCGCTTATTCCGCTTTTTTGCGCGCCTTGCTCGGCGGAAACCCAAAATGCTTTTTAAAGCAGTAGCTAAAATAACTGGGATCAGGCAAACCCACCTGCCGCGCAATTTCAGCGGTTTTCATCTCCGTTTCGCCAAGCAAGCGCAAAGCGCTGTTCATGCGCAAATCCGTCAAGTATTGGTGAAAGGTCTTTTTGGTTTCGCGCTTAAACAGCGCGCTAAAATAGCTAGGCGATATGTGCAAATGCAGGCAGAGCGTTTCCAGAGATAAATCCTCAATGGCATAGTTTTGGTTGAGGTAGCTTTCTGCCTCACGGGCCAGCAGGTGCCCCGATGTGCGTCGGCGGCTGTCCACCGCGCCAAGCACCACCCCCAGCAGATCCTTTAGCACAACCTCCACCTCTTCAGGCGTGGGGCATTCGCGGAAAATGCAGTTGCGCGCACGCTCATAACGCTCGTACAGCTCGCCCGTATCGGTCGGCAATTCAGGCGCAGTGCGCACAAAGCACATAAATAGCTCCATAAAGTACACGCGGTTGGCAGAAAACGCCGCGCCCGTTGCCTTGCACGCCTCCAACAGCTCCATCAGCGCCGTTTCCGCCTGTGCGCGGTCATCCACGCTGATGCTGGTGGACAGCTTGCGAAGCAAGCGTTCGTCGGGCAAAAAGGCCGCCTCTGTATCCCGCTCAATATCGGTAATGCAAAGCACCTGCTCCTCCGCGCTCATGGCGCATTGCTCCAAAGCGTTTTGCGCCTGCCTTGCCGCCAATGGCAGTGAATCCGCATGGGCATAAACCGCGCTCACCCCCACATACAGCGGGCATTCCAAAAAATGGCGCACGGTCTTTCGCGCATCGCTTAAATGGCTGATGGCGGCGGCAAAGGCTTCTTCCGTATTTTGCGCAAGCAGCAATAGCACCGCAAGCATGCCGTTGTACATAAACACCTGCGTGCGGCATTGCGCCGCCGTTTCGTCAAGCACCTCACAAAGGATGTTTCTGACCGCAAACACGCACAAGGACGCGTCTTCAATTCCGCTGTTTGCGCAATCGCCCATGCGGATCAGCGCCACAGCATAGCCCTGTGCCGATAGGTTCATTTCGTACTTGTCGGCTTTGTCCATCGCCTCCGCCGCCGTCACGCCGCCGCCAAGCAAAGAGCCTAGCAGCATTTCGCGCAGCAATGGCAGGCTCTCCCGAAAGTGCTCCTTCAAGCGCACCACATCGCGCCGTTTGGCAAATTCCTCGTCCAGCGTTCGCTTGGCATCCTTGAGCATCGCCGCAAATTCGCCCGATGAAATGGGCTTGAGCAGGTACCCCATGGTTTTGACCTCAATGGCCTGCCTTGCGTATTCAAAATCATCATAGCCGCTTAAAATAATGAACTGCACGGTATGCAAAGCTTCGCGCACGCGGCGGCAAAGGGTTAAGCCATCCATCAGCGGCATGCGTATGTCCGTAATGAGGATGTCCGGCCGCAGCTCCTCGCAAAGCCTGAGCGCCTCCACACCGTTGCCTGCCTCACCCACCACGGTAAAGCCCAGCTCCTCAAACGGCACCACCTCTTTGAGGCCCTGCCGTATCTCGCTCTCGTCGTCCACCAAAATCAGCTTGTACATGGCTCTTACCTCCGCATGGAAATATGACAACATGATTTACCCGTTTCGCCCTCACCCGCTCCGCTCCCTGTAGGGACACCATATATGGTGTCCGCCCAGTTCGCGTTACGCCCCTCCTCCCCCCATGTCAAACATCTCCGCGATAGCAAGCGCCTCGAGCCGTTTCTTGGTTCGAGACGCTTGGTACCCCTGTCCTATTTTGAATCAAGCCGCCAAATCAATTGCCAAAATCCACCCATAGCACGGGGCGAAGAGCGCCGCTTGGGCGGTTTACATCCCTGCTGCCATAACCGCTGATGCGGCCATCCGCACGCACGCCGCAAGCGTCAATGGGGCGCACACCGGGGGTGCGCAGCCACCACCATGCGTTTCCGTTGTCTTTGTTCACAAACGAGCCTCGCGCAATGGCGTAGGGGGTGGGCTTGGCCACACGATCCTTCGCCTCGGGGAAATAGCTTTCCGCCTCCGTCAGGCTTAAAAAGAAAATCTTGTCTGTGGTGTTTTTGCCGCCGGGGGTGCTGTAATGCGTGTTGTCTTTGTTCTCAAGCTCTGTGGCGCAAATTTTGGCCTGCTCCTCTTTGGTAAACAGCTCGTTGAGAAAGTCGCTGTTGAGCCATGTGCGAAGGTCGCACTGCGCCCATGTCATGGGGATAAAGCGCTTGTTATACGCGCGCGCATCTAAGCAATATTCGCTCATCAGAAGCGCCTTGGTGCCGTCTGTATCAATCACAATCCATTCCACCGGCTCTTTTCCGTTTTCCAAAAGATTGTCCTGCTCATAGTGCCCAAGGGTTACCTTGCTGCCAACCGTATATTCCTGTGCGGACTCCGCCAGTGCCGAAAATACACCCATAAGGCATAGGGTCAGACATACGAACGCAGAAATCAGTTTTTTCATGATGCTTTTCTCCTATTGTATCCATAATAAAGGTGACAAAAGCGCGTTTCTTTGCTCTTCTCACATGCCCATGATGATACGCCAAACGGCGCTCAATGTCAACGAAAACCATGGTTCCTTCGCCTTTATTTTCCATCCGCCGCTTCCAAATAGGCATAGTCACGGTAGCCCTGCGCTTCATGAACAGGTTTGTTTGTGGAAGCGCTGTCCGCATCCATCAGTTCATAAACCGCCTGCGCTTCCTCGCCCGTCACCAAATAGGGCTGAAAGTTGTTTTCTTTTGCATCCCCAGAGGTATGCGCGGCATACAAGCGAAGCTTCTGCCCCAAATAGGTGCCATCGTCTGCAAAGGTCATTTCCACACGGGCAATCAAGCAGCGAAGCGCATTCCCGCGAATGGCGGTATTGCCCCCAAACACAAAATTGCCCAAGCTGTACAGGATGTAGCGGTTCTGATAAACCTCCATGCCCTGCACCACATGGGGATGATGGCCAATGTACAAATCCGCCCCCATGTCAATGAGCTGATGGGCAATATCGGTTTGCCAATCGTTATGCAAATTGTCGTATTCCTGCCCAATATGCGGGGTAAAAACCACCGCATTCACGCCATCCGCTTTGAGCTCCGCAATTTGCTTGCGGAGCACCGCCTTGCCCGATTGGTACTGTGGGCGCATCACCCCAAAAAATGCAACGCGGATGCCATCCTTTTCATAGATATAGGGCTTTACATTGTCAAAGCTCGCCACCCCAGCCGCTTCAAGCGCCGCAACCGTATTTTTCCGCCCCTTCAAGGCGTAATCGTTTGTGTGGTTGTTGCTCAGGTTCACAAGCTCCACATTGCCCTGCTTCATAATTTCCGCAAACTCAGGCTTTCCGCGAAAGCAATAGGTCTTGTTTGCAAACCCAAAAGGGCTGTTTTGCAAAACCCCTTCAAAATTGGCGATGGTCAAATCATCTTCACCAAAAAAATCTGCTACCTTTGAAAAAAAATAGGAATAGCCTTGCGCCTGCGCAACCTGATAAAATCCCTTTTCGTTGTGAATCAGCCGATCCTCGGAGCCGATGGTACAATCCCCCACAAAGGTGAAGGTGAGCGTGGTATCAGCCTTTGCCGCGCCCGTTAGCATGCATGTAAGGAGCAGCAGCATTCCCCAGATTTTCTTCATTCGTTCGCCCTCCGTTTTGGTTTGCGAATCTAAGCAGAAGCCCTCCGCCAAACATCATCGCACACAGCACAGCCACCATTCCCGCGTACAAAACGGTATTGGGTATTTGTGATTTTTCCAGTCCAAATTCAATGGCCACCAGCAATAAGGTTCCCATGGCGTAGCCCGCAAGCGTGGCTATGGCCGCGCCTCTTCGCTGTTTTCCGCGCACAAGCACTGCGGCCACCGCCGCCAGCACCAAGGCCATTGCAAACAGCTGGTTTACGCGCACAAAGCCGAAGCGCAGGAAATTATCGCGGCGAAGGCTTTCCCAAAAAATCTGCGTTGCGCCAAAGAACAGCATGCCGCGAAGCATCGCATCCTGAGTGCGTCCGCGTTTCAAGTTAAACCACAGCGCCGCCGCAAGCACTAGCGCCGTCAAGCCCTCCCAAAAGAACACCGCAACGCGATAGTCGCCATACATATCTAATACCGCAAAAGGGAAGCGCTGAAACAGCAGGTTTTCAACATAATCGCCAATGCCCTCTGTGGTAAGGCACTCCGCAAAGCGTTCCAGCGCCACAAACAAAAGCATGGCAGGCGCGGCCGCATTCAGCACCTCGCCCATGCGCCGCTTTGCGCTTTTTGCCGCAAGCCATGCCGCAAAAAGCAAGCCTGCAAAGCCGCCCGTCAGCGAAAACCCGCCCCAGTCCAGCCGCCATATAAAGCCCGCGCCAAAATCCACCAGTAAATTGCCTGCGCGCAGCACAAAATAGCCCAGCCTTGCGCCCAACAGCCCGCAGGGCACAGCCCAAGCCGCAAAGCTCAGCAGGGCTTTGCGCGGCAGCGATGATTTTGTCAAAAACAGCAGCAACAGTGCGAGCAGCATTGCCGCCGCCAAACAGCACCCAAAGGGGTAAATTTTGAAAGTCAGCCATGCCGTTGGTTCAATCATATGCTTCCCTCCATTGTTGCCCGAATTGCGATCATTGCGAAATCAGCGTTGCAAAATAGAGGATATCGCAAATGGAGCGCGTTTTGCCCGTGCTCAGCGCGTTGATTTTCTTGTTGTTAAGCACCATGGTAGACGAGCTTCCCCCATCCAGATTATACGCCACCTGACAGCCCAGCGTACCCATGAACTCGCGGATTTCCGCAATGGTAAGCCCGACGGAATCCTTGTTTTCAGGCCCCTCGGTAGCAACGCAAATATATTCCAGCGGGCCTGTTTGCCCCACCACCATGCGCTGCGTTTTCTTATCAAAACCAATGTTGTCAATCACTCTGCTTTCCACCATCTCGCCATCCACCACCAAGGCGGGGCCAAAGCAGAAGCTATTCACAATGGTGCCGCCAAACAGAGCGATTTTGTCGGTGGTTGCGTCGCGAACCACGTGAAAATCCCCCTTGTCGTCAATCAACAGCACATCCGCATCGCCTGCCAGGTTATCGCGGTACAGCTTGCCTTGACGCACTACATACCCCTTGTTGTTAAAATTAAAATAATCGCCGTTGACGGCAAAAACCGCATTGACGCGCTTGGTCATATTGGTGCCGGGCACCTGCGTGCTCGAGCCGTAGCCCCCTGCCATGGCCGTGCGAAGCTGAGAGGCATCCTTGATCGCGATTCGTGCCACCAAAATGGTGGTATCGTACGCGCGAACCTGTTCAATGTTCACATGCAGGCTTTCATCCTCATAGCCTGCGCCATCCGCAAGGTAACCCTCCGCGCTTGGCATGCCGCCCTTTTGCGCATTCAAAGCAAGCGCAGGCATGCTGTCCTCCGCATAAGCATCCGCCACCAGCGCCCCGGACGGCAGCCCGAGCAGCACAATCATCATCAAAAACAGCACCAGCATATACACTATCTTTCGCATAAAAACAAGTAAACCTCCAAGTATCTTCATATGGAGCAACAATTTATTATAGCCAAGCCCCATAGGGTTGTCAACATTCGGAGGTTGAAGGGAGAAATCCAGTTCAATTGTTTGCTTTGTATTGGTCAAAATCAGCATATTCCCAGTTTTGTTTATGGCCGATACATTCTCCGCTAATTGCATGCACATAAGAATACTGACCATAGTAACGTTTGGTAAAATTTTCAACAAACTCTATTTTGGAGCTGTCTTGATCAGATGGATTCTCGACCATTATTCCCCGAAGTTCCCATGCTGGTTCCAAAACATAGGTTTGCTTCGGGCTTTTAGGATCCATGAAGCCTAAATACACCAACCGCATGCTTCTGATCTCTCGAATTTGCCCAGCTTTTATTTGATTTTCAAAGGCTTGTACAACATTCACAAGCGGCTGCAATTTCGCATCCTCTAAAATGATGTCTTTTTCTATGGCCGGATTGAATATAAGAAGATAGTCATTCTCGGATGCTATCTCTCCCGTGATTGTGCCGCCTGCAAAATTGACATTGCTTGTGCGAGCAATCGAAGGAAATGTTGGTCCATGGGTAACATAGGGAATGCCATGCATCCATTGTTCATATTCAAAGACATATGTGCCCATTCGTGTTGTTGGATTATCTAAATCCAAATCTGAAATGTCACCATCGCGTTTTATTCTGGAATACATACGGCTGCTTGCAAATTGTGAATATAGTCTGAGGTCAAGGACTCCTGTTTGCTCCTGATAGCGAAGCAACAAGCCTTCCAATATCTGTTGTGCCTCGTTTTGCGTCAGCGGATTGTTTTCTGCATGTAAGTCATTCATTTCAAATCGATCCCCACTGCCCCAAAACACACCGTCCGCACTTTCTTTTTTCACCAAAATACCTTGGCTGTCTGCTGTGACATCGTCTTTATTGTGCACAACATCCACCGGCTCAAGTTCGGGCGGATAGCCTATGCGCACGATTGGTACAGCAGAGATTTCGGGCACTCCAATTTCAATGTCCGCAGAAATGCAGTTCCCATTCACCTCGTATGTTTTGTGCCATCCCAATAGCGCGTCTTTTTTGATTTCATCAATGGTGACCAGACCCTGTGCGAGCGCCCCATTGGTATTCAATCCTAAAAACACCAGTACAAAAAGAGCAAAGGCCTTTTTCATGTTTTGTTTCATTTCCGTACAGCACCTTTCAGAAAACATGCTCAGCACCAGACTGGCAATCGATAACTTTACTGCCGAAGGGATGGCTCGCAGCCGATGCAGCGTTTGCAACGCATCCTTCATTTCCCCGCCTCGATCCACCTTTTCATTTCTGGAGCAACAACTGTTTTTTCATTGAACTCGGTTCCCTTCCAGCTTTGACCCAGCACCTCCCCTGTTTGGGGATGAATCAGAAAAAATTGGCCTGACCGTTGCAGTACAGCCTGCTCCATATGATAATCAGGCCAAGCTTCCTTCGCCGCATAGGTTGCATTTAGTTCACTGCGCGCATCATCAAAAATAGCGCCGTGAACTATCCACATAGGGACTGCTATGCGTGTAACATCTCCGCTTTTTTTCCAATTTTTATATGCGGCCAGTGAGTCAAACATTTCCAAATAACAAAGTCGTATGCTGTAAATTTCTCGCAATCTGCTTTCTTTGATTTCCGTTTCAATGGCCTGTTGTACAATCTACCACGAGCATAAAGGGATATCTTCAACCTGAATCAAGCGGGGCAGCATAATTGAGTATCTCAGAGGCGCGGCTTAAGGATAAGTAATAGTCGCTTGCTAAATTTTCTTGTGTTCTGTATGCACGGCTATAGGCAAGTGCGCCCGCGTTGATATATGCCGCATCGTTTGTGAATGTACTGTCAAGACAAATATATTCAAAGGTAGAAACAGGAAAGGTATTCACTTGAGGAACCGTGGCATGAACCGCAACATGCACGATTTCATTTCGGCTGTTCTTGATATCTTGTTGCCATTCCTCCTTCACCTCTGCTTGCAAATCACCGATTGTAACATATGAGTAGGGTGACAAAAGCACATTTTCACCTTGTTGTGTACCATCCATTGTGCTGATTTCCTCTTTTTTGTACAATGGATGGTACTTTGTCACCCAAAATGTGCTTTTGGCATCCGTATCAACATATGACTCAGAAGCTGCGCTATTGATATGCTTGGCTGACAATAGGATCACCAGACCAAAAAGAATCATCAGGTATTTTTTCATTTTCCTGCCCTCCCTTTTTAGTTGGGTGGAGTTCCAAGCAATGGCAATCCCCGTTCGTGTTCGTTTCATAATGAAAACCTCCCGTTGGTCTTTATATCTCATAAGACCCAAAGGAGGCTGCTTTTGTTTCAAAAAAAACGTATTTCAGGCATATCATCGTTCACACGCTCACCTGTCCTTCCGCTTGCGTAAAGTATTCATGATGACAGCATGACTTTGTATGTACATCGCAAATCCCTCTTTAGCTCCTTGTATCTTGGTATTTCCGCTCGATGGGCTCCGTCCGTTCCTTGATTTCTGGCACAATGATGCCGCAGGTTTTGGCGCAGTCCATGTATTCTTTTTCCATCAGACCAGAATCCTGCATATCGCCCGAAGCTGGAAACTTGATGATCCATTCATCGGTCATCACCTTTGGGCGAGCGCCGCCTGAGCTTCCGCCCAGCGCAAAGAGGTCGTCTATGTTGTCTACCTCTTGTTGATTCAGGATGGCTTGGCAATTACGGCAAAGCGCATCTAAATCTGGGAATGCGGCTTCTTTATGCAACGTCCATGCAGGACGATAGGTCAAGGCGCCCATGCCGGACTCCCCTACAATCGCAAGCCTTTCAAGAGGGGATATATCGCCAGACGATAAGCCGCGGCTTTTGAGCATTCGGCTGACCAGCAGCTCCCCCCATGCATCGGGTAGGCTATCAGCAAACACACCCCACAGCCCACGAAAGGCGGTGCCCAAAGGCACAAAGACCTTCTGCTCTACGGGTAAGGAAAAAGGGCTGATGGCATAACCATCCGCAAGCCATTCCTCGCTGTAAGCAAAAGCAACACGATGATCTGCCGTCACGGCCAGCGTACCCACAAGCCGCTGTCGGAGATATACCAGAACCCTACGTTCTTTCACGAAGTACCTCCTCAATGCTGTTATACGCCACATGGGTGAACAGCTGCTTGAGTTCATCTACGCAATCCAAGGCGACGCATAGCTTCGTCAGGGAAATCAAGGAGATTTGCCCGCTGGTTTCAAATCGCTTGATGCTTCCGTGACTCACATTGCTTTTCTCGCTCAGCTGGAGCTGAGATAGCTTCCTTCGCTTGCGGATGCAGGCAAGCCGCTTCGCGATTCCCTGATTGATTTCCTCGGGTGTTTCCCATACAAAGCTCATAGCACCCTCCTTGGGATCATATTTGATACATTTAACGGATTCTATCTCAATATAGATAAGATGTTATCCATTCGTAGCATATCATGATAGGCGGGTTTCTTCAAGGCGAAGTTCGTACAGCCTCGTTGCAGAGCCGTTCTTGCGCCGTTTAAGACCGTTCCGCACGCAGCAAAAGGATGCGATGCAAAGCACATTACGGTCAGCCTGCGGCTATGGCATTCGTGGAATAGCACATCGTGCAGTATATGGAGGGTGGGAAACGCGAACTGGGCGGACACCATATATGGTGTCCCTACATGTGCCGCGGCATTCAGGTTGCAGCGTGGTGCCGCGGCATTCAGGTTGCAGCGTGATGCCGCGGCATTCAGGTTGCAGCGTGATGCCGCGGCATTCAGGTTGCAGCGTGAAGAAGTGCAAAAATCGCCGTCGGATGGCGCGGGTTTTATCGCGATTTACGCGGGCAACGCACGGGGATTTGCACAGGCGCGGGCAACGCGCGGACGCGGGCAACGCACGGGCGCGGGCAACGCGCGGACGCATGCACCGCACGGGCACAAACACCGCATGGGCGCAAACACCGCACGCTCAAAAACACTGCGCTGGCGCGGGCAACGCACGGGCGCGGGCAACGCACGGGCGCGGGCAACGCGCTGGCGCGGGCAACGCACGGGCGCGGGCAACGCACGGGCGCAAACACCGCACGGCGCGGGCACGCACGGGCGCAAACACCGCACGGGCACAAACACCGCACGGGCGCGGGCAACGCATGGGCGCAAACACCGCACGCTCACAAACACCGCACGGCGCGGGTACGCACGGCGCGGGCACGCACGGGCGCGGGCAACGCACGGGCGCGGGCACGCACGGCGCGGGCAACGCACGGCGCGGGCACGCACGGGCGCGGGCACGCACGGGCACAAACACCGCGCTGGCGCAGGGATTTGCCCGTCGCTCGTTACCATACACGCTTCGTTCCCTGTAGGGACACCATATATGGTGTCCGCCCAGTTCGCGTTCACCCCCCCTTCCTTTCTGTCAACGATCCTCGTGATATTTCAACAGCATTTGTCATAGGGGAATAAAATCGAACTGGAGCGATCTTTCACGACCGTTCCCCCCCTGCCAATCGAGTAGGAGGCTAGGGCTTAATGCCCTAGCCGACCTCTCACACCACCGTGCGTAC
>JAVXND010000075.1:0-12849 GCA_036645955.1 Clostridia bacterium
GCGCAACTGCATTGTATACCTTTGTGAGGGGGGTGGATCACTTTTTTTTGCCTTTTTCTTGTTTGCCTTCTCCGCGCGGGAGGTGGGCGGCAACTCATTTTACAACTTACCTGCTATTCATTTTAAAGAAATGTTGCAAAACGAATCAATGATACGGATGTCAATATAGAGGGGGATTTTGCAAGTGTGCGAACCCCGCTAAGTCGAGTCGGTCACCCTATATGGTGTCCATACCCACAGCCCCATGCCCCCAAAGCAGAGCGCCGCACCCAAGGGCGGCGCTAGCAACGGAAAGCAAAAGCCCCGCGAATGAATTTTGAGGATCAGGGCGAGCGTGGGCGGTACCCGTACCGCCCAAATTTCGTTGGGCGCATAGCCCCTACCTTTCTAGTGCGAAAAGCCATTTCCGCAATCGCAAACGGCAGCCACCTTCTCCTGCCCGTTCACCTCATAGCGTACTTCCTCCTGCGCCGCCACCACCTCTACATGGCCGTGGGTAACGCGAATGCGCAGGCGCTGTCCACGCCAAGCAATGGCATAGCGTACCTCTGTCCATTGTTTGGGTAAATGCGGCGTAAAAGTCAGCTTTCCTGTTGGGTTTACACCCATGCCGCAATATCCAAGCGTTACACATTGCCAAGTTCCCCCGCACGATGCCGCGTGAATTCCCTCGCGGGTGTTGCCTTGGTTGTTTCGAATGTCCACATACGCGGAGCGCTCCAAGTAATCATAGGCACGCTCTGCCTCCCCCACCCGCAGCCCCATCATGCAATGGATGGCAGGGGATAAGGAAGAGCGGTGAAGCGTCCGCTGTTCGTAGTAATCAAAATTGATGCGCTGGGTTTGGGCATCGTAGGCATAGGGCATTAAAAACATCAGCATCACTACATCCGCTTGCTTTAATATGTTGCGCTGCATGCCGCGCTTGCCCGCACAGCTTGCAGGCAAAATGGGCATGCCTTGTTCATCCCAAGCATCAATCACAGCGTCAGGGATCTCAAAATAGCCGTCAAATTGTTCCAAAAGCCCCGGCTTTTCCTGCACACGAATGTGTTCCGCATGGATTTGCCAATCGCATAGCTCGCTATCGCTCAAATTCAGCTTTGCGCGCAAAGCCGCCGCCTCCGTTGGCTTTTGCTGTTCAAAGGCTTTCAAGCGTTTGCAGCCCTCCCGCACATTACACCTCGCCAGATGGTTGGTATAAGCGTTGTTGTCAACAGGCTCATGCCACTCATCAGGCCCTGTAACCCCTAAAATTTCATATTGCTTGGTTTCCCCATTCCATTGCATCCGCGATACCCAAAAGCGTGCCGTTTGAAGCAATATTTCAAGCCCCATGCTTTCCATAAAGGCTTCGTCACCCGTAATTTGGGCATAATGGCATGCGCCATAAGCCACAGCCGCTGTTACATGATGCTCATAATCCGCCACATGGCAGCGGTAACAGCTCCCATCCGGATCGATCGTCCATGCGGGGCATTCCTCCTCGCCTGTATCGGCGCTTTCCCATGGGTATTTCGCGCCACGGTAACCGCAGGCACGCGCGTTTACCAGCGCCGCCTCCAGCATGCCAAAGCGGTACTGCACCAAGTTTTTGGCAATTTGGGGAAATACATAATCAAAGAAAGGCAGTACAAACAATTCCGTATCCCAAAAGGCATGTCCGCCATATTCCTCACCATGCATGAGCTTTGCGCCAATATTGGTTTGATTGTCATAGGGGCTGGGGGTGCTCATTAAGTGAAAAATGTTAAAGCGCAAGGCGTGCTGCATGGGCACGTCGCCCTCAATCACCACATCCGCCTGCTCCCAAAGCTCTGCATAGCAACGCCGATGCATGGCAATTTCCGCTTCAACGCCCCGATCCAACAGCGCGTTTAGCTCACGCTTTGCCTGTGCACGAACACCTTGACAATCCCGCCCCGTGGCTACAGCCGCAGTCTTTTCAATCACCAGGGTTTCGCCAAGGGCGCACTGCGCATCCGCAAACTCGCAAGCCACCTCGCCATAGCCCTTAAAAACACGGCTCCTTTGCTTGTCAAGTCCCGCCAAGTCCGTAAGGCGCAGCGCCGTCGCCGTGCCAATGGGCAAGTCAAAATCCCTCGTGCGGCTTTGCACATAACAGCCCTGCCCATCCAATGAGGAAACTTCCTCCGTGCGCAAATGCTTTACGCGGAAGCGCGGAAAATCCATAAAGTTGGTCACGGTTGCGTCAATCACGTTTTCAAATTCCAGCACGCCCTCATAATCCAAGGGGGTCACATAGACGCGAAGCAAGCCGCAACGGTCGTGCGCACGGCTCAATAGCTTCAAAGCCTCCACGCGGGTATGTCGGCCGTCCTCGCTTTGCAGTACATAATGCTTGCAAAGCAAACCGTTTTGCATGTCCAGCACCCGAATGTATTCGCTTAGCTTTCCGCTTTCAGGGCCAATGGGCATGCATTCATAGAACATGCGAAGCTTTGTCCAATCTGGTGTGTTGCACAATTCCCGCATGAAGGCCTCGGAGCGGTCAAACACCCCATGCACATAGTTCGCGGGCAATGTTTTGCGCACATCCCCTTCCTCGTGACTGCCGCGGTTGCCCATGCGGCCATTCGCCAGTCCAAAAATGCTCTCGAACGCAAGGTTTTGCTCTGCGTTGTATTCCTTCTCGGCCACAAGCCATTCATCCGTTGCCAATAGCTCACGAATGGGCGATGTAAAAGCTTCTCTTAGCATTTGTTTTCCTCCTGTAGTGTGCTGAGCACATCCAATGCATGCCTTGCGGCTGTGGTTGGTTCGCCCTCCGCGGCCGCGATCATCAGATCAAACAGGAAGGGCACCGTTGGCACTGTGTACTGGCGCAAAGCGCGCGGGCCGCAGCTGGCACTGCCCAACCCCGCGTTGAATAGGTCAAAATGCAAATACCACTGTTCCATTGGGGGAAGGTCTTTATGATGTGCCGCATGCCAAATAGCCGCATCTGAACAGGGTTGAATGCTCATATCCCGCCCCGTGCAGGATGCAAGCACAAGCCCTTGCCCAAGCGCATCCGCCATCACCACAAAGTTGGTATCGGTGCGGTTTCCGCTTTCCTGCGGGCATTCGTAAGCAAAGGCCATTTTTTCCGCAAGGGTGGTATATACCTGCTTCACCGCCTGCTGTTTGCTGTCACAATAGCTTTCATCAGGGCCATAGCCGCAATACACCACTTGATTTTGTTTGCTCGGCACAAGTGCAGTGGTACCAATGCGCGGCAGGTCGTCCCTGTAGCCCAAGCCAAAGTCGCCCTCGAATTTACCTTCCAGCACCATGCGCACACAGCCCTGCGCAGTCATGTGGTATGTATAGCTGCACGGAACACGCCAATTTCTGGCATTTGCGCCCAAACAGCCTGCCACGCGCACGCAAAGGACATTTTTTTCGCTTGTCCATGTCATTTGCTTCACCGTCATGGTCATGCAATGCAGATTAAGCGCTTCCCATTGCTTGGCAGGGGTGCGGTCGTTATCCGTATAAGCGCGGAACAGGTTGAGCGCGGGGCCTTTCAGCATGCGGCAGGTGCCCGCCCTGCAATAATTGTGAATGCATCCATCCACGGCGCTGATTTCAAAGCTAAAATCCTTGCCCGCAATGGCGTAGCCGTCCGCCCTTTCGGTTAACTGCGGTATTCCTTCCAGCACCACCGGCTTTGGCGCGGGCGTATGAACCAGCAAATCCGCACAGCCAAGTTGCTCCTCCCCTTGGGTAAAAGTTGCTATCAGCGTAAGCAAGCCATCGTAGCTGGCCGTTAACAGCCTTGGCGGTATGGGCAGGCACAGCGTTTCGCCTGCTTTGAGGGTTGGAAGCGGCTGCTTTTCACAGGCCATTTCCACCCCATCGCAAAGAAGCCTCCATTGCACGTGGGCAGAGGAAACCGTTCGAAAGGCAAAGCGGCTTTGAAGCTGTAGGCTGGTGCTCGTCCACAAAACCGTATGAAGGGGTTCAATCGCCTTTGCATACGCATAAAACCCAGGGGTGGGTGTGGAATCAGCGGCAAGGAGGCCATCCATGCAAAAATTCCCGCTGTGCTCCGCTTCGCCAAATTCCCCGCCATAGCGGTAATAACAGCCCTGCCCCTCCGCCCATGTAGCCACCCCATGATCCCGCCATTCCCACACAAAATAGCCCTGTATGCGGCGGCTGTTTTCCATCAGCTCCACATACTCCATAAGCCCGCCTGGTCCATTGCCCATGGCATGCGCAAACTCGCATAAAATATGGGGCTTGCCCATTTGTATGGTGTCCAGCTCGCTCAACAGCCCCACAGAAGAATACATGCTGGAGGTGACATCCGCGTTTTGGTTGCTTCTTGTACCCTCATAATGCACTGGGCGAGAGGGATCCTGCGCATGGATGTAGGCATACATCGCATCAAAATTGTCGCCATCGTAGCTTTCATTGCCAAGCGACCACATCACCACGCAGGCATGGTTGCGGTCGCGCTGTACTGTGCGCGTTGCACGGTCTATATACGCCTCCCGCCAAGCGGGATCGTTTGCCAGCCGCGTGGGGATGTTCTCAATTTCAAAGCCATGCGTTTCCAAATCGCATTCATCCATCACATACAGCCCCAGCTCGTCGCACAAATCATAAAAGTATGGCGCATTGGGGTAGTGTGATGTGCGGACAGCGTTGATATGTGCCTTTTTCATCAGAAGCAAATCACGCTTGGTTTCCGCTTCGCTTAAACAGCGCCCCCTTGTGGGTGAAAACTCGTGACGGTTTACACCGCGTAGCATGATGCGCTGTTGGTTGATTTTCAGCTCGCCGTTTTCAATGCGCACCGTGCGAAAGCCCACCTTCTGACAAATCGTCTGCAAGCATTCCCCCTCCAGCCACAGCGAAAGAAACAGCGTATACAGCGTAGGCTGTTCCGCGTTCCACGGGGTAACCCCTTCCAGCGTAAAAACGCCGTCCTTGGTTGCTTCCAGTACGGTTTGACCCTGATTGTCAAGCAATTTGAGCGTGAGCGCTGCACTGCCAGTGTACTCCGCGCGTACCCGAAGCTGTCCCGCTTGTGTAAACGCGTCATACTCCGCATCAATCATCGCATTGCCAAAGTAACCCTTAACAGGGTTGCTAATCAGCCATATATCGCGAATCAAGCCGCCCAGCCACCACATGTCCTGATCCTCCAGATAGGTACCATCGCAGTATTGATGCACCACAATGCAAAGCTTGTTTTCCCCCGCCACGCAGGCAGGGGTAATGTCAAAGGCCGCAGGCAAACGGCTGCCTTGGGTATAGCCGATGTAGCGATTGTTGACATAAACGCTCGCACAGCTCTCCGCCCCCTCCAGGCGAAGCACATGGTTTTCCACCTGCGGCAAGGTAAAGGTGCGCTTGTACACGCCCGTTTCGTTCTGTGCCGGCACAAAAGGCGGATCAATGGGAAAAGGATAGGCCTCATCCGTGTATTGCATTTTACCATAGCCCGCAAATTGCCACGAGCATGGCACCGCAATGGTTGCATAGGCCTCTGTGCTTTCCTCCCGCACGGCGGCATCCACCGCCAGCGCGTTTTGAAACCAGCGAAAGCGCCACTCCCCATTGAGCAGCTGCACGCGCGAATGCTTGCCTTGCATGGCTTCCTGCTCATTGGCAAAGGGGTAGAGCGCCACGGCGGCAGGCAGCCTGTTTTCCTCCAGCACAAGAGGGTTGCACCATGGCAAATTGGAAAGTTCAAACATAAGAAACCTCTTTCTGGGAGCCGCCCGCGACCCCTGCATGCTACTTGCCTTGCGCGCGTTGTTTGCGCGCGGAAACGCGTTTGAGCACCAAGCTTTCATCCATATTCAAAATCAATTCATGGGGAAACGCCGCTTCTTCAAGCAGTGGATAAACCGAATCAAAATTGCCCACCGCATTGCAAAAATGCGCATCACTGCCCAAGCAAATCATGGTTTGATACCTTTTGGCCAAGTGAAGCAGGCGCAGATTGATTTGTGCCACCATGGGCGAGGCAAGCATCGCGTGGGGATTGAGCTCCAGACATTTGTCCTGCTGCGCCGCCAATTTCACAATATACGCTTCATCAAATGGAAAATCCACCTGCGCGGGGTGCGCAATCGCATCCACCCAAGGGTTGCAAAGCGCTTGCTCCAACGCATGGGTATGCTCGCTTTTTGTGCTTGGCTTTAGCACATAATCATGCAAAGAAGCCAGCATAAAATCCAAAAAGCGCTGGTCGCTCAAATCCAAATCCAAGCGTCCCGTGCTATCCATGATGTTGGCTTCCGCACCCTTGAGCACCCGCACGCCCTCTACCATGTCGGGAATAACGCCCATACAGCCAAAATGCCAGTCGTTTCCCGAATCAGGCGCGCCATATCCGTGATCGGTCATGGCCAATAGGCTTACCCCATTGCGCTTTGCAACCGTGCAATTTTCCCACAGGGTGGAATAGGCATGGTGGCTTACGAGCGTATGGGTATGCAAATCAATGGTTACCTGCATCCGAAGCACTCCCTTATCCCCTTTTTTGATGTGAAAACGGAACTGCCGCACGAAAGAGCGGCGGGGCTGTCCCCCGCCGTGCCTTGGTTTTCGTGCAGCAATTCCAAAAATCGTTTTTCCTGCGCAAGCCTTTTTTCGCTTATTTCAGCAAGCTTAGATAGGCATCGTTGGATTGCTGACGGAGCTGTGTATAGCGTTCCACCTGCAATGCCTTGCATGCATCCAGATGCGCCTGCCACTTTGCATCATCTATGCCTTCAAACACAGCAGAGGCTACAAAGTTTTGTGTGTACGCATCGATTTCCACATACAGCATGTTGAGCTCGGAGCTTTCCTGCTCCGAAAGAGCGCCCTTGTGAAAAACGTTTTCGCAGAAATAGGGCATGAGCTTCTGTACGCCCTCGTCGCGCATGGTAAGGGGTGTAATGTTGTTTGCCTGTTCCTTCACAGAAATAAAGTTGAAGCAGTTGTAGCCCGTTCCGCCCATGGAGTACAGGTACTGATCCCAAAATTCATAGCCCGTAGGCGGTTGGGAATCATAGTCGTGGGTCACATACTGGGGGCCTTCGCCTTCAAAGTCCCAATAAACGCCCTTTTCGCCATAGCGCTCCGTTAGCTTGCGAAGCTGGTCGCAGTTGATGTATTCATAATACTGCAAAATAGCTTCGGGATGCTCGCATTTTTTGGTGATGGAAATGCGCTTAGCCGCGCCGGGCTCCTTCACGCCGCCCACCATGGTGGTGCCTTCCGCGTTCAGGATGGGGTTTAGCGGCACAAACGCGTCGCAATAGTTGCGGGGGTCAAAGCGCACGCAAACGCCGAGCATGTCCTGTGAAATCTTCGCTTTGTATTGGTCGCCTGTTTGGCTAAAGCCTTCTTGGTCCAGCAAATTTTCCGCACAAAGCTTGTTGAGCCATTTCAGCCCTTCATAAAAGCCTTGTTGCTGTGGCTGAAAGAGCACCTTGCCCGCATCATCCACCTGAACATAGGTATCTGTGCTGTACAGCACGCCAAAAGGCCCAAACAAATCGCCCATTTTGCCTGCCCAATAGGATTCGCAAAACGACATGGGAATTTCGTCTGCAATGCCGTTGCCGTTGGGATCGCCATCGCGGAAGGCAATCAGCACCGCATAAAGCTCTTCAAGGTTTGTCGGGTTTTTCATGCCGACTGCATCCAGCCATTTTTGGTTGATCCAGAAAACGGAGCCAATGGCGTCTGCAAGCGTCCATGTGGCACTGGCCTGCAATGTGTAGATGCGGCCATCGCGTGACTTGGAGCCTGCCAAAATGGCGGGTTCCTGTTCATACAGTTCCGCCAAAGACGGCGCATATTGCGGAATTAAATCCGTCAAATCCCAAAACAGCTCCAGATTGTCATCCATGTTTGAAATCTGACCCATAAACACATCTGGCAGTTCGTTAGAGGCAATGGCCAGCTTGGTTTGGGTGCTCCAGTCATTGAGGGTAACAAAGTCGAAAAACACGTTGGTTTCTTCACTCAGCTTTTTGTAGTAAGGCTTTTCGTTCCAATCAATCAAGTTGGATGCCTCATAAGCCACCATGGCAGTAAACGTTTGAGGTTTCGCCAAGAAGGGAAGCTCGGCTTGCGCCAAAGCGGGGGTCGCCGCTACCGCCAGCATCATTGCCAGCACCAGCGCTAGAATCCTTTTCCTGTTCATAAGAGGAACCACCTTTCATATTTCAACAGCTTTACGCCGTTTGAATCAGCCCTTGACCGCGCCAATCATCACGCCCTTGATGAAGTACTTTTGCAGGAAGGGATAAACCGCAATAATCGGCAGTGTGGAAACCACAATTGCGCAATATTTGGTCAATGTATTCAGCGATTCAAGGTTCTCCATCCCGCCCGATGCGGAACGTACCGTTTGCATGGTGCGGTTGAGCGCAGAGCCTTGCAGTAAAATTTGTCTCAAAATCAGCTGTAAGGGGTAATACTTTTCGTTTTGCAGATAAATCATGGCGGAGAAGTAAGAATTCCAATGCCCCACCGCATTATACAGCGCCAGCACCGCCACAATCGGTTTGGCCAGCGGCAATATGATGGAAAAGAACAAGCGCTGTGTGGTACAGCCATCCACATAAGCGGCCTCCTGCAATTCCATGGGAATTGCATTTGTGAAGTACGTTTTGGCTATGATCATGTTGTAAACAGAAAATGCGCTCAAAATCACAATCACCGCAGGCTGATTGATTAAGCCAAGCTCCTTCACCATGAGGTATGTAGGAATCAAGCCGCCGCTAAAATACATGGTAAACACGTAAATCATCATAATGCCATTGCGCCCTGGCATGTCTTTTCGGGAAAGCGAGAAGGCCGCCATTACCGTAATCATCACCGCCACCAAAGTACCTATGCACACATACAAAATGGTGTTGCGGTAGCCCACCCAAATGCGCGCGTTTTGAATAATGTGCTCGTACCCCGTAAGGGTAAACCCCTTGGGATACCAAAGCAATGCGCCCGTGCTCACATATTCAGGCCCTGAAAACGATGCTACCAGCACAAAATACAGCGGGTAAATAAACAGTACCATCAACAAAAGCACAAGCACCGTCAGGCAGGCGTAAAAAATACGGTCGCACATGGGCGGCTTAATTCTGTTAGCGTTTCTTTTCAAAAGTGTTGTCATTGTGAAGCCCTCCTTTCTACCACAATCCAATTCCGGAAACCAGCTTGCTCAGCTTGTTCACACTCACCAGCAGCACAAAGTTAATCACGTTGTTAAAAAGGTCAATCGCGGCTGAATAGCTGTAAGCGCCCTGCTCCAAGCCTATTTTATAGGTGTAGGTCGATATAATTTCAGAGCTGGTAAGGTTGGTGGCGTTTTGCATCAGGTACACCTTTTCGTACCCAACCCCCATGACCGAGCCCACTTCCATAATCAGCAGAATCACCACTGTGGGAATAAGCGCAGGCCAATCAATGTAACGAATGCGCTGTAGGATGTTCGCCCCGTCTATAATGGCGGCTTCGTGCTGAGATTGGTCAATGCCAGACAGGGTAGCGATGTAAATCACCGCGCTCCAGCCGGCGTTTTGCCATATGCCAGACCATACATACAGGTGTGAAAATGCTCCCGGCATGCCAAAGTAATGAAGCCTTTGCAACCCCAGCCCTTCCCGTATGGTGTTCACAAACCCTGTGCTAGGCGAAAAAAACATGGTAAGCATGCCCACAAGAATCACGGTTGAAATAAAATGGGGCGCATAGCTCACCGTTTGCGCAAACTTCTTCAAGCCCGAATGCCTGATGTAGTTAAACATCAGCGCCAGTATAATGGGAAGCGGGAAGCCCGCAACCAGCGTATACAGGCTGATGGTCAGCGTGTTTTTGAGCAGCAGTCCAAAGCGAAAGGACGTAAAGAACATTTCAAAGTGCTTTAGTCCCACCCACGGACTTCCCCAAATGCCCTTGGCGGCGTTAAAATCCTTAAAAGCGATTTGAATTCCATAGATGGGCGCATAGCGCAATAGAATCACAAACAGCAACGAGGGCAATAAAAACAGGTATAGCATATATGATTTCTTCATATGAAGCCATAGGGATTGGTTTGGCCTCCTCTTTGCACAAATCGGCACGCTGTTATTTTCCATCGTTCCCCACTCCTTTGTAACGCAACGGCACATTGCTTGTGTCCGCATTGAACATCATGGACAAAGCTTAGCTCTTTTTGACCATATCGTAAATCTACATTTTCCGTTTTTTCATACGCTATTTCATCGATCCTGCTTTTTCGCCTATACCCTGCGGATAGAAAAAGCACATTTGGGGGCGCATTCAGCACCGCCCCTGCGCATCGTCATATACATTTTCAACAAATGACTGTACAAAGCGTAAAAACACCTGTATGCAAGCGTAAAATACGGTATACTGTGTTACAAGTAACGTAGCAGATACACAAGGAGGAAGCCATGCGTCTATTTTTGAGGCGGTTTCGGGAAAAAAAGCTGTACCTTTACATTCTTTCTTCTTTGCTTGTGGTGGTGGCTCTGCCGATTTTGCTTTTTTCTGTTTCCTATTATAATGATTTTGCCACACAGCTCGCCAAAAAGACCGTTACCTCAGGCACAGCGGACATGAGCCACTATACCGCCAATTTGGATGAAGTGATTGTGCTATGCAACAAAATGGCCGCATCGCTTGAGTTGGAACGCTGTTTTACCCCTGAATACATCCTGACCCATTCAACCGCGTTTATTGATATCCAAAAAAAGCTCAAAGCGCTTAGCTATGTATCGGCCAAGTTTGCCAATGTGTTTTATGCCTGCGACCAAAGCGCCACCCTGTTTACACGCGATGGCACCTTCAACCTGCAGCGTTTTGCCAACTCAAAAACGCCCCGCGCAGATATGCCGAATGCGAAGCATCTGCGCTTTGGCAAGCTTGCCTACTTTGGTTCTGCGGCTGAGCACAGCACCGTTTTGCCCGCTAGCGGCAAAACCTTTGAGTACATTGTGCCCATGCTTTATGGGCATGGTCTGCTGGGCTTTTCCCTCCGCGCTGATTTGCTGTTGCCTGCAGGCAGCGAAAGCAACGGCTTCCTGTTTGGTGAGGATGGAACCCTGCTGGGCGCTTCTGCGGCAGTTGACACGGCCGATTTTTTGAGCGGTATTCCAGAGCGTTTTACAAATGCTTCTTCTGGTTTTGAGTATCTCAATGGGGAGCACGTGTACTACTTGCGGCAAAAAACCAGTTCTGGGCTCACCGCACTTTACTTGCTCCCCTACGATTCTATTTTTAACGATCTCAACCAAACCAACCATCATTTTTTGCTCTTGCTGGCCATCACCTGCCTCGGCTCCATCCTCATCGTTGCTTTTTTGCTTCACCACACCTATACCCCCATCCGCGAAATGCAGCTGGGCATTCGTGAAATGCCCATCACCTTACCCACGGGGCTTAACGAAGCCGAAACCGCGCAATATGCCATGCGCTACCTATTTCATCAAAACAACGCACTGCTCAC
Organism: Clostridia bacterium; assembly: GCA_036645955.1. Classification (GTDB taxonomy): domain Bacteria; phylum Bacillota; class Clostridia; order Christensenellales; family Aristaeellaceae; genus Limiplasma. The sequence continues at coordinate 11,471 of JAVXND010000075.1, forward strand.
CAAATACCACGCCACCGTGCAAGAACGGCTGATGGCCCAGCTCATCCGCACGCATGTGAGCGAAGCAGTGATAGAGGCTTGCTATCAGGAGGGCGTGCTTGTGCGCAATACGCCTGTGTGGGCCGTTTTGCTAGGCACGGAGGGCACGCCTGAAATCAACCGTTCCGCACTGCCCGCCGAATTTGTCCGCCTGCTGGAAATGCATTTCACCGTTGCTTACAGTGAGCTAAACGTAGGCAAACAGCAGCTGCTGCTTTTATCGCCAAAGGTTACGGATGTGCCGTTTGCACTACAGCAAGCCCATGCGGAGCTTGTGCGCCGCTACGGTGCCTGCTTTCGGGTTGGCGTTAGCAAACCGCAAGCAGATTTTCATTGTGTGGCTCATATTTTTCGTCAAGCGGATAAGGCGTTAGCGCACGCGGAAAGCACCCGAAGCCTTTGTTTTTACAGCGAGCTTCCAAAAAGCTTATTGCAGGCCTTTCACTATCCGCACACAGAAATTGAAGCGCTCTACAGTGCCATACTCAACCAAAGCACCGAGCGCGTGCTCACCTTGAGCGATATGCTCATTCACATTGTGCAAAAAAACACCTCTGGGGAAGCTTCCTTGTATTTATATTACGACATTCTAAGCCGCGTGTTGCATGGCGCTTCCCACTTTGAAGCGTTCAGCGCCGCCATTGCCGCAGACGAGCGCTTTGCCTATAGCAACATTGTTTTGCACGGTGTGGAAGATTTTGTGGTATGCTTTAGCGCCTTGATTGAGCTGCTTTTACAGAACATGACCGATACCAACGAGCTGTATATCCGCGCGCTATATGCCATTGAACAGCAGCTCAACAACCCCGATCTGTATGCTGATCGCTTGGCCGCACAGCTGGAAATCCCCCTTGTGAAGCTCAATTTTTTGTTCAAAGAAAAAAGCGGTCAAACCGTGACCGCTTATATTGCCTCTGCCCGCCATGAGTATATCAAAAAAATGCTCATTGGCAGTGAGTTATCCGTAAAGGAGCTTTCGCTGTCCCTGGGTTTTTCACAGCCCTCTAGCTTTATTCGCAATTTTAAGCGCGTTGAAGGCGTCACCCCGGGCGAGTATCGCTCCGCCATCACAGAGGGGATGGCCGTGCCAAAAGCTGCTATGCCTTCAACCCGCCTATAGCGCTATTCCCGCTTCTTGGCATACTGCATAATGTACTTTTCCAATTCGTCCAGCGGCATGGCTGAACCAATCATTTCCCCCTGCGCTTTGTGGAAGTTAACGCTTTCGAAAAATTCAAGCTGTGGATCTGTTTCAATTCCCTTGGCAATCAGATGCATATCCAGCGTATCCGCCAAATGCGCAAGCCCCACCACCACGCGGCAGGTGCGGTCATCCTCAG
>JAVXND010000076.1:0-12424 GCA_036645955.1 Clostridia bacterium
AGCCAAGTTGCCCATTGGCAGCCACACAAGCACCGCCGCCAACAGCAATGCCAAACAGCGTTTGCAAAAGCTCTTCATGGGTTTCTGCCTCCTACCTTCCATCCGCAAACCGCTAACTGCCAGCGGAAAACGTGGAAAACAACAGTGATCTTAAAGCGCGCCTGCATGCGCGGCTTGGTAAAAACGAGCATTTTTCACCCTGTTTCCATTATAAGTTTTTGATTCAGGCAGAGTCAAATTTCTTCTCGTATTTTGTTGTGCATTTTGTTGTATTCTATTGTGGTTTTTTATTGCGCTGTGCGCAGATTGGGAAGGATGAAGATTGTAGGGACATGCAGCCCGCCCATTCCCTGCATGTCTGACGGAATGCCCCCCCGTACCCCATATCCCCCCTCACGTCCATTAACAGCGTTCACCCCCCTTCCCTGCAAGAATAACGCCGTACCCCGCAGGGACACCATACATGGTGTCCGCCCAGTTCGCGTTCACACACCACACACCCCCCTTAGGCTGTCAAAAGCCCCTCCCACAGTTGATATTTACACCAAAACATGCTATGATTTACAAGCTTTAAGCAAACAAACGAGGCGACCATCATGTCATTTGTCACCAACGAGCGTCAACAAATAAGCTTGACAGATTCATTTTGCACGCAGAGCCTGCGCACACACAAATGCGTAGAAAGCGCATTGGCAAAAGGCTTTGCAGAAATTGTGCTTCCCGCAATCAAAAAAGAACATTTTTCTGTGCGCTATAGCGATAAAGCAAGCCTCGGCAGCTGCAAAAAATGAAAGATGAAAGGGAGAGAAGCGAATGATTATAGAGGTTATCCTGTTTGCCCTTCTATCGTCGGGCAGTGTGCTGTGTGCAGCTTTGTGGCATCGAAAATACGAGGAATCGCTCCCGTTAACCTGCTGCGCAATCACGGCGCTTCTCTTTTTCTTTGGGATCGCGGGCGGGCTAAAGCTCGGTGTATATGCTGTGTGCCTGCTTTGTTTGGCGGCATGGATCTTTTCGCTCGTCTGGGTCGTCTGCCGCAAAACGGTCTCCGCCTTTCTGCGCGCCCTGCTGACGCCCGGCTTCTTCATCTTCACCGCTCTTTTTATGCTGCTGGCGGCGTTGAACGTCTATCGGCAGGTAGACGGGTGGGATGAGTTTTCGCACTGGGCTTATTGCGCAAAGTCCATGACCTATCTGGATGATTTTATTACCAACCCCGCCTCTGGCGCCTTTTTTCAAAGTTATCCGCCCGGTATGGCGTTGATGCAGTACTTCGTTGAAAAGGTCATGCTGTTGGTTCGGCCGGAGAGCGAGTTCAGCGAATGGCGGCTGTACCAGTACTACCAAGTGTTTCTGCTCTCCTTTGCCATGCCCTTCCTGAAAAATCTCTCCTTCAAGCATCCCCTTCGGCTTCTTGCTGGGGCGACGATCGTGCTGTTGCTTCCGCTCTCCATATATCCTCAGGCCTACCAGCGCTTGACCATCGAACCCTTCCTCGGCTTTGTGGCCGGCGCAGGCTTTGCCATGCTGCTCACGCGGCCAAACGAGGACACAATGAGCAACCTGTATATCCTCTCCTGTTGCTTTCTGCTGGTGCTTATCAAAAGCGTGGGTACGTTATTCGCGTTGTTTCTGGCGCTGGCGCTCCTGCTCAGCCGCATCGCGGCGCTGCGGCAGCTCCGCCAGCCCGTCGGGACCAAAACAACCTATTGGCTGAGCGCTGGATGCGCCGCTTCCGTAGCTCTTCCCCTGCTGCTCTGGAAGCTGAATATGAGCACACATCATGCATCGCAGCCTTTTTCTAACCCGATCGATTGGCTTGAGCTACTGCGGATTCTCTTGGGTCGGGATCACTCCTACAGGGCTTCGGTATTCGGTAACTATTGGCAAACCTTTTGGACAAGCGGCTTCGCAATCGGCGATACGGGCATCCTGCTTCCGTATCCGGCGATCTTTCTTCTGCTCATGGTCGGACTCTACCTTCTGAACCATCACCGCAACGCGCTGGAACCAGATCAGCGGCATGCCCGCAGCGTTACCTGCTATCTGCTGTGCTCGCTCTCACTTATGTATATCGTCGGATTGTGCGTCACCTATTTGTTCAAGTTTTCACAGTACGAGGCAGAGCAGCTCGCCGACTTTGCGAGGTATCTCGACTGCGCGTTGATGATTCTAGCCGTAGCGCTTGCGCTTTCCTCCCTCGCCGCGCTTGATACGCTCGCGGCAGACAAACAAAACGTCGCGGCAGCGTTGCTTTGCGTAGCCGCAATCGCCGTAGTTCCGTGGAATACAGCCATGCCTTTCTTCACTCGGCAGGCGGTGACAACGTCCGTCACCATGCGCCAGCCTTATAACGAAATGACAGAACGCGTACGCAATGCCGTCGGCGATCATCATGCTCGGATATACTTCATCTCGCAGGAAACCACAGGGCTGGATAGCTATGTCATGCACTATGCATTGTTCCCTTGTGATTCGCCTTCCTTCAATCCTTACCTCGATGTTTCGGATGGGGTCTTTGAGGGCGAATTCTTATGGAGCATCGGCGAGCCGTTTTATGAGGGCGACGTTTGGACGCTTCATATAGACGCAGAGGAATGGATCTCTCACCTACAAGCGGATTTCGATTATGTTGTGCTGTACAAGCTAAATGATTATTTCTACGAACATTTCGCCTCGGCATTCGCCGTACCGGACGATATCGCAGAGCGCTGCGTCTATCGGGTTGACAGTGAAACTGGGCTGCTGGAAATATGCGAGTAGGCAAAGAAGCCGTTATTCCGCCTTCGCCGTCCAGCGCATGTAATACGAATCTTGCGCTAAAACGCAAGCATCTATGGCATCTTTTGCCCATGGCCTGCGTCTGGCAATCTCGAAATAGCGCTGCTATTCCTTCGATTGCCATCCTTGCCCACGAACAAAATCTGCTCATAGCTTCGTTGCATTTTAGACTTAGATTACTATTAGGAGGCTTGTTCCCGTTGTATATTGCCATTTGTGATGATACGCCAGACGAGCTTGAGCGCATCTCCGCACTCACCCATGAATACCTTACCGCCCACAGCCTCATCGCTGAGGTGACCACTTTTTTACATCCCGATTTGCTCCTGCAGGCCAGCGAAAAAACGCCCTTTGACCTCTACCTGCTTGACGTTGTCATGCCCATGCTAAGCGGCATTGATGTGGGGCGGGAGCTTCGGGAAAAGCACAGCAACGCACAAATCATCTACCTTACCACCAGCAGCGAATTTGCCGTGGAAGCTTTTGGCCTTCGCGCAACGCATTATTTGGTCAAGCCGTTTCAAGCGGCGCAACTCGACGAAGCCCTCAGCCGCGCCATGGAAAAATGGAAGGCAGCCATACCAAAGGAGCTGGTGCTCAAAACCAAGGGCGGCGAACTGCGAGCCATTGACCCAGATCAAATTCAGTACGTTGAAAGCCATAACCATGACCAATTTGTTTATTTGCAAGCCGATGTCTGGTTCGAAGTATCACGTTCGCTTTCATGGCTTTGTGCGGAGCTTGAAGCGCTTGCTCCGAAGCAATTCATTTCCCCATGCAAGGGCTACCTTGTGAACCAGCACGCCATTTCAACCATTCATACAAAGGGTATTGTGCTTCGCTGCGGAACGCGGATTCCCATTGTTCGCGGCGCTGTTCACAAGCTTCAAGCGCAATATATGTCTTTCCTTTTTGATCGGAATGCGCTTCCTCTTTAAGCCCATTGATAAAAAACAAGCCGTCACCCTTCGCGGCATGACATTTCACGCAATTTCATGTCGATTTTGCGCGAAAAAGCTCGAAATAGACCCTCCCGATGCTATGCTTGTGAAAAGAATTCACAGCCAAAGTTGGGAGGGTCAAAAAATGTACTTGTTTGATGCTCTTCGGAATTGCTTCTATCGTTGGAAATACCCTTCCGCGTTTCGTACACAATCGCGCTGGAGCTTCTATACCACGCCTCACCCTCAGCCAAACATGACCCAATGCTATTATCGGCAATATGCCCCTGTCAACGGTTTGCTAAAGGTTCCTTCAAAGCGCACAAAGCAGAGCCGTCACCCCGTTTCCAAACTCATATGGCCAAATATGCCGCCTCAATCGCCGCCACCGCACCCTCTATCCCCAAGCGGCCGCTATCCACACATAGATGATAGTTTTCTGATTTTCGACCGTCTACCCCCGCATAAAAGCGAAAATACGAGGCCCTTTTTTGGTCGATAGCCTTCATGTGCTCCTCTATTTTGCGAGGATCATCGCCATATTCATCAATAGCGCGGCGCTTGCGAACCTCCATGTCCGCATACACAAAAACATTGAGCAGCGGCGCAAGCTCTTTGAGCGCGACCCCCGCGCCATGCCCCACAATAATGCAGGGGCCGCTTTTTGCAAGTGCACACAGCACATTGAGCTGCGCAAGATATACCTTGTCGCTAAGCGGCAAATTGCTTGGCACACCCGAGGAAAAATCGCGTAAATAGGCGCTGGAGGCTTGCTCTGGCTGAACAAAAAAACCGCTGTTGATACCGCTTTGCTTTGCAGAAAGCGTCACAATTTCCTTGTCGTAAAGGGGCAGGTTCAGCTTTTGTGCCAGCATGGCGCCAATCAAACTGCCGCCGCTTGCATATTGTCGGCTGATGGTGATAATGCTTTTTGCCACTTGAGGTTCCTCCTTACAATTTGTTCATGTTTTGGGTGGCCAGCCGCTTCATGGCTTTGTAGGAAAGCAGGCAAACCACAAGCGTGAGCACATCGGCAATGGGCTGTGAAAGGTAGATGCCGTTGATGCCCAAAAAGCCGGGAAGCAGCAGTATGCAGGGAATGTAGAACAAGCCTTGGCGAATGGTGGATAAAAACAAGCCGTATTTGGATGCGCCTATGGTTTGGAAGGTGATGGTCATCATATAGCACAGACCAAAGGCGGGATACAGCGCCACCTGTGAAATCAGCAGGCGCGAGCCGTACTCCACTACCTGCGCATTGCGGTTAAACAGCATAATCAGCGGCTGAGAAAGCAGCATATACACCGCCGCCACAATCAGCGACAACAGCAATGTACTTTTGAGCGAAAAGCGCGCGGACTCGTGAAAGCGCTCCTCATTTTTAGCGCCAAAGGCATATGCCGCCACTGGTTGATAGCCCTGCATAAAGCCCATAATCACATAACAGCCCACCAGCACCAGCCGCTGTACCACGCCGTAGGCGGCAATGATGTAATCGCTGTTTGGCAGTGAAGCCGCCGCCACATTGGTAAGCGACGTAGCCACTGCAAGGCAAATTTGAATCACAGCCGTGGGGATGCCAATCAATATCACCTCTTTAAAAAGGCGAAGGGTTGGCTTAAGGTAGCGTAGGCTTACTTTGATAATGGATTTGCCGCTCAGGTAGAACCAAGCCAGTATGGCAAAGGTAATCACCTGCGAAACAGTGGTTGCCAGCGATGCGCCGCCAACCCCCATGCCAAGACCCCAGTCAAACATGAAAATAGGATCCAGCACCACATTGAGCGCCGCGCCCACAATCACCGCAATGGAGGATATTTTCACGGAGGATTCTGCCCTTGCCGCGCAATTCATGCTTTGTGCGGGCAGGTTTGCAATGGCGGCTATGAACATCCAAAAGGCGTAATCCTTCGCTAGGGGCAAAACCGCGTCGGATGCGCCAAACGCGCGTAACAGCGGCTCCATAAACAGGAGGCCGCCCACGCAAAGCAAGCCGCCAATCAGCGTGGAAGCCGCAACAATGGTGGAAATGGTGGTGTTGGCTCCCGCCTGATCGTTCGCGCCCAGCTGCCGCCCTGCCAGCACCGCCGCGCCTGCGGCAAAAATGTTTTCAATGGACACAAAAATCAGCAAAAGCGGTAAGGTAACGCCCACGGCCGCCAGCGCAATTTCACTGTCCAATAGTCCGATATACGCCGTGTCTACAATGTTGTAAACCGCTTTTGCCAGCAGTGCAACCGTTGCCGGCACCGCTAGCTTGATGATGGCCTTGGAAGGCTTTACGGATGATAGCAGGGATTCCTTGGGAACAGCTTTTTCTTGGCTCATTTTTGTGGCTCCTCCTGATTTTGATTGTAAGCTTGCGGGGCAACAACGCCGTAAAGAAACACATCCAACGCGCGCTTGCGGGTTTGCTCGCGTTGCTCAAGATCCGCTTGGTCAATGGTTTCCCATTGGTAACGCGCGTTGACAAAATCCTGATAAAGGCGAAAGGTTTCCACAGCGGCTTGGGTGGTGATGTTGCTTCGCAGCTGTACCGTCTGCAAAAATTGGGTGAGCACGGTAACGTTCAGCGCATCAAGCCCCGCCTTGATTTCCTCTATGGCCTTGGCCAAGTGCGCAGGCGGCGCAATCACCACATCGCAAAACAGTTTGTGGTAGGCGGGATGCTCTTGAAAAAAGCATAGCCTTGCATGAAAATAGCATTCCAATTTTGCGCTTCCATCGGCTTTTTCTTCATCCAGCGCTTTTGTCAGGTACGCGGTTAAGCTGTCAAACAGCTCCTGCGCACAAGCAAGATACAATTCATCCTTGTCCTGAAAATAATGATACAAAATACCCTTTGAAATGTTGCCCGAGGTACATAGGGTGTTTACAGAGCTTCGGCCATAGCCCTGCTCGCCAAATTCCTCAAAGGCGCTGTCCAGAATTTTTCTTCGGCTCAGCAAGTTCTTTTCGTCGCGTTTCATCATTCACCTCATACAAACAGACCTAGTGGTCTGTTTGTATGAGGATAACATAAATAGACCAGTAAGTCAATTCTTTAATTTCAACAAAATAAACCTATTTTTTTGACAGCACCACAAAAACCGCAGCGCTCGCAAACACAGCCAGCACGCCGCCAAACAAGAACGGTGCCGCCTGCCCAACGGTATTCCACAAAAAGCCCGCAATCACGGAGGCGGGCAGTAAGCCAATGCCCACCATGGCCGAATGCAAGCCCAGCGCACTGCTTTTTAACGCCGCTGGTGCCATTTCCACAATCAACGCCCGCTCACCGCCCACGGTAAGCGCCGAATACACGCCGTAAATGGCAAACAGTATCCAAAACGAAGTCCTTGACTGAAGCAAACCAATGCCGATATACACAACGCCGTACAGCAAATAGCCAAGGGGAAGGGTGTATTTTCTGCCAATTCGATCCGCCCATTTGCCAAGCGGATAGGAAAGCAACGAGGCCACAAGGTTAAACACAAAATACAGCAAAATGGCTTCATTGGACGAAAAACCCGCATGCGCCGCACGCAGCAGAATAAAAGCATTTGAGGAATTGCCCAATGTAAAAATCAAAATAATGAGCAAAAACCGCTTCAAACGCTTATCAAGCGCTTTCCAGTGAAAGTTCAGCCGAACGGGTGCGGCGGACTGCGGCTCGCTTTTGACAAACCAAATCAGCATCGGCCCAATGAGCGCAGGAATCATCGACACAATGAAAATTTGACGAAACCCGCTCGTGCCCGAGTGGGTCATGAGCAAAAAAGCCAGCAATATGCCCACGGATGCGCCCAGCATATCAAACGCCTTGTGCAGTCCGTAAGCCTTGCCCAGCTTGTTCGCCTGCGCAGACTCTGCAACCAGCGCATCCCTTGGCGCGGTGCGAATGCCTTTGCCAAAGCGATCCACAATACGCGCCAGCAGCACGCCGCCCCATGTGCCCGAAAACAGAATGATGAACTTGTTAAAGAAGGAGGCAAGATAGCCCCAAAAAGCGAGTTGCTTTTTGTGATTGTATTTGTCGGCAATCATGCCCGAAAACAGCTTCATAATGCTTGCCAAGCTTTCGGCAATTCCCTCAATCACGCCGATGATCGCAGGCGATGCGCCCAAAACAGAGGTTAAATACAGCGGCAAAATGGGATAAACCATTTCTGTGCCCACATCGGTAAAAAAGCTCACCAAGCCTAGCAGAACAATGTTTGAAACCACCAGCTTTTTCACAGGGGAAGGTACCGAGGCAGGGGATTCCTTGTGTTTGGAACCGTTCATTGGGAGTCGCTCTCCTTGTTTTTTTAACAGAAGTATGAAAGCTCAGTTTAGCACAAAAAGCAACCCCTGACAACAGGAAAAAGGCTTCGCAAGCCCGCGATCCGTCAACGTTTCTCTACCCCCGATATACATTTCACTACATTTTACATATCAAACAACTCAATTTGTATTGCATTTGCCTCTTTGTTGATATATAATAAACTTGCTTATCAGATTGCGAAGCCAAAGGAGGTGCCTTATGAAAATTGCCATTTGCGAGGATGATGGAAACGACCGCGAAAGGCTGTGCCACCAACTTGCGCTGGCCATCCAAGCGCTGAATATCAGCGCGGAGGTAGAAACCTTTGAAACCGCCGAACAGCTTTTGAAGGCGGCCGATCAAACCTATTTTTCCATCTTTTTTTTAGACATTCTGCTCCCAGGCCTGTCTGGTATGGATGCGGCGCTCAAACTGCGGCAATTGGGCAACTATGCCCCCGTGGTTTTTACCACCGTCACCCGCGATTATTTGGCGCAAAGCTATACCGTGTGGGCGGTTCACTACCTTGTAAAGCCCATTGAGGAGGACGGCGTAAAGGAAGCGCTTGCCCGCGCCCTGCGGGTGTTGGATGTCAAAGAAAAAACGCTTGAAATCACCGTTGCGCGCCATACGGAATACATCCCCTATTCCGATATTTACTACATTGAAGGCAATAACCGCAACTGCCTGATTCACACCCGCACAGGTACCTGCAACCCCTACAATTCTGTGCAGGGCATGCTGCTTGCGCTTGACGACAGCCGCTTTTGTCACAGCCACCGAAGCTACATTATCAATCTCGATCACGTGCTCACTGTACTTCGCGGCAAGGTTGCCATGCGGGACGACGCTTTGCTTCCCATTCGCCGCGGCGCTGATGACGAGGTGCGCCGCACATGGGAAAACAGACGTTTTGAAGTGGTCAACAGGAGGGAGTAGTGTAATGCTTACAGCCAGCCCCCTGCTTTACGCCATCAGCATATTGGTGGCGGATACGCCATGGTATGCCGTGGCTTGTGTGCCGTTTTTGAAGCAGGCGCGTTTTTCCAAATGGACCGTTTTTCTCATTGCCGCAGGCAGTGTGCTGATCAAAGCCATTTCTGCCGCCATGCTGGTACATTTTCTGCCCGACCATTGGCGCGAATGGAACTTTGTGCACTATACAGCTCATTTGGTGCTGGTTCTGCTCTGCTTCTTCGCCGCCTTTCAGCTTACCCCCGCAAAGCTTACCTATACCCTGCTGTTTCTGCAAGCCATATCTACCACCGTCAACTTTGCCGCAAGCGCCGTGGTCGCAAAGCTCCATCCCGGTATGTTAATCAGCATGGCCACCACGCCCGCCTACACCGTCGCCATAGCCATTGGCAATGCGGCCACGCTTCCCTTTGTCTGGCACTTCTTCAAAAAGCATTTGAGCGTCGCTTTTGAGGAGCTGAACGCAAAAAGCTTGTGGCTCATGTGCCTGCCGCCCGTTTTGTTTTTGTTCCTCAACCAGTTCTTTGTTACCAGCATCCAAAAAACCGGCCTGCCCACGGATAGCATCGCCATTCTCACGCTCAACATATTGATTACAGGCCTCATCACCTACTACATCAGCCTGCGCATATTGCTGGACAATGCCCGTCACCTCCGCAGTGAAAACGAAATTCAAACCCGCATGGCCCTGCAAGCGCAGAACTACGAAAACCTCACCCAGAGCATACAGGCCGCACGCGCGGCACGGCACGATTTACGCCATCATTTAAGCGTCATTCGGGATTTTTGTTTGCGGGATGACAAGGCTGGCTTGCTTGCCTATTTGGAGGAGTACAGCGCGGCATTGCCTGCGGACAGCACCCCCGACTGGTGCGAAAACCATGCGGTAAACGCTCTGCTCAGGCATTACCTGTCCAAGGCGGCCAGCGCGGGTGTAACGCTGGATGTAAAGCTCCACCTGCCCGCTGGTGCAGGCGTGCCAGATACGGAGCTGTGCATCGTGTTTGGCAACATCTTTGAAAACGCCGCCGCAAGCGCCGCCGCGCAGGGCAAGGGTGCCTACCTGCGCGCCAGATGCGAAACCAGCGATACCGATATTGTCCTCACCGTGGAAAACACCATTGGCGCTAACACCCCGCACGGGGAGGGGCTCGGGCTCAAAAACGTGCAGCTTGCCGCCCAAAAGCAGGGAGGCAGCGCACGCTTTGAACAGCGGGGCAGTATCTTTTTAAGCCGCGTACTGCTCATGAAAGCCCACACCGCCAATCAGCCGTTCCTTCCATAAATACGCTGCGGAGCCTTGATTGCTCCCCCTACAGACAAAGCCACATTGCAACTTCCATGAAGGGAGGTGGGGAATACAGGCGCTCCACCCAACACACAAGAACGGAACGTTCCAGCGGTACCTTTGTTACACCACCATAAAAACAACCCTTACTTATCAACAGGAGGCGTTTGCACATGAAAAAGAGGATCTTGTTTCTTGCTCTGCTGCTCGTTATGCTTACGATGCTGCCAACACTGGCCATGGCTGATACCTTATGGGTAAACACCCCGAACGCAAAATCCGTCAACCTGCGTATGGGCCCCTCAATGGATGATGCCGTTCTCGTTCGCGTACCCTACGGCGAACCCGTGGAAGTGATTTATGACTTTGTGGGTTCCTCGTACTTTCACTGCCAGTACAAGCAATACGATGGATATATTCAAGCCTCGTATCTCTCCGATTTCAGGCCCGATACCCCCAGACCTTATCCCCAGCCCACCAAAAGGCCTGGCCCTAAGCCCACAAGAAACCCAGACCACGCTAACCCCACCGTCAAGAGCATCTCCTATAACAAATTCCAGCCGGAGCTTTATCTGGCCACAGTTGTGCCCTCCAACCCCTCCTCTTTTGTGAACATGCGCTGGGCACCCGATAAAAGCGTGAAGGTTCAAGACATTTACTATAACGCACAAACCCTGCTCGTCATTGCCGAAAACGGAACCTGGAGCCAAGTATACGACTTGGAAAACCACAAAAGCGGCTTTATGATGAGTAGCTTCCTGCGCTATTATGCCTCCTACGATGAAGGCAGCTTCGGATCTGGCTCCCCAACTCCATTGGTTGAAAACTAAGCAGTCAACCGTTCTAGCTTTGAAAGGAGTTTTTTAACATGAAAAAAGGAATTGCCCTATTGCTGGTTCTGCTGCTGTTGGCTGGGTCGGCGTGCGCAGAAGTTGTCGTCCTCAAAACCCCATTTGAAGGGGTACAGCTCACCTTGGATGCCCCCGCAAACACCACCCTGGAACAGTCCATCGATAACGAAATGGCCATTATCCACGTCGCCTACGCTCAGGAGGGCACGGCGGACTATCACATTCTATTGGCAAAGAGCGATTTGGAGGGCATTGCAGGCCGCTCCATGACCGACCTGTCCGATGAAGAAATCACCCAGATTGCCGCTTCCTCCGCTGGCGAGCTGGAGGACTACACCTTTTATACCGATGTGCTCGACAACGGCATGAAGATCATCGTGCTGGACGAAGCAGGCACTACAGACGAGCAAGTGGGCGTGTACACGCTTGTAAACGGCTACCTGCTGGGCATCCGCAGTGATTACCACGGAACCGACAAAACCATGACCGAAAATGATTACCGCAACACCATTGCTCTTCTTGGCGCGATCACCCTCACCATCCAATAAGTCCAAATACGCTTCTTGCCGCCCGCTTTCCCGTGCGGGCAACGGGCGGCTTTCACCTTCGGTACTTACATTAAAGGAGGATTTCTCATGAAAAAGTGGATCGCAATGGCAGCCGTTCTTCTTCTGGTGTTCTCATGCGTATCGGTATACGCTGAAACGGTAACCGACATCAAGGAATTTACCGCATCCAACAAGTTTGACCTCTTGCTGGCAACCGATGTCTTCATCAATGACGATGCCGAAATGGATGATAAAGGCAATTTGCCCGAAACCATCGAAAAAGGCGCGGTGTGCATTCAAGGCTGCTTCGGAAGCATTGACATGTCCAAAAGCGAAGCCGAACCCTTCGTCACTGGTTTTGACCCGGAAAACATCTTTTCCATGACCCTTGCCAAGGATTGCGTAGTACTCATGCCCAAGGATTGGACCAATCCCGTTGAAAACATGGCGATTGAAGATCCCGCGAGCTGGTGCGAAGCCATCATGGCAGAAACCGACCCCGATAAGCGCGCAGTCTATTTGCCTTTCTACGCTTCCTTTGAATTCAACGACAATGGCGAATTAACAAAGCTTGAGTATTGCTACATGCCCTGACCTAATAGCAAAACTTGCCAGGTAGGCTGTGAACGGGAAATCGAGTAGGAGGCTAGGGCATTAAGCCCTAGCCGACCTCTCACACCACCGTGCGTACCGTTCGGTACACGGCGGTTCAACTGCTTAAGTGTAGTTTTCGTAAACGCTCGTACTGTGCGGAT
>JAVXND010000077.1:0-12391 GCA_036645955.1 Clostridia bacterium
GACACCATATATGGTGTCCCTACAGGGGACGGTACGGCAATCAGGCGATTCCCCCCGCAGGGGATGCAGCGGCGCGGGATGCCAATTCCGCAAATGTGATCCCCCCGCAGGGGGAAATACAGCGACACAGAACGGTCAAGCCCGTTCCCCTACCTGCCTACCTCCCTCCCCCATCCACCACGGGCAAATCGCCGTTTTCGTTCAAATAACGCTCGATGATAAAGCGCGGGCGGCGCTTGGTTTCGTTGTAGATTTTGCCGATGTATTCGCCGATTACGCCCAGCGAAAGCAGCTGTATGCCGCCGATCATCCAGATGGAGGCAATGGTGCTTGTCCAGCCCGTAATGGCATGGCCGGACAGCCACGAAACCAAGGTGTACAACAGCATGCACAGCGAGGCGATAAACACCACAATGCCCGTAACGGTAATCAGCCGCAGGGGCTTGACTGAAAAGCTGGTGATGCCGTCAATGGCAAACGCCAGCATTTTTTTGAAGGGATATTTGCTTTCGCCCGCGAAACGCTCACTGCGGTCGTAGGTGACAACGCCGCTTTGAAAGCCCACCAGCGGCGCAAGCCCGCGCAAAAAGAGGTTCACTTCACCAAAGCTGGAAAGCGCAACCAACGCGCGGTTGCTCATGAGGCGGTAATCCGCATGGTTAAAGGTGATATCCACCCCCAAGCCCTTCATGAGGCGGTAAAACAAAAGCGCCGTGCCCCGCTTGAAGGCGGTGTCGGTATCGCGCTTGTTGCGCACGCCGTAAACCACATCACAGCCCTGCGCAAACTGCTCAATAAAGCGATCCATGGCATCCATATCATCCTGCAAATCCGCATCCATGGAAATGCTCAGGTCACAGCGATCCTTTGCCGTCATCAGCCCCGCAAGCAAAGCGTTTTGATGTCCGCGGTTGCGGCTTAAATTCACGCCCTCAAAGAGCGGATTCTTCTCGTGCAATTCGGTAATCATCGCCCATGTGCGATCCTTGCTGCCATCGTTGACAAAGAGCACACGGCTGCCGCGGTCAATCATACCGCGCTCCATGAGCGAATTCATCTTTTCAACCAACCTGCGCGAGGTTTCAGGCAAAACCTCCTCCTCGTTGTAGCAGGGAATGACTACCATCAGCTTGTTTGACATTTTGCGCACCGCTCCTCTCTTTACTGCAGGGTGAACGGCTCCGAATATACGGTTACCGTACCCTCGTTCATGGTTGCTTGTACACGCGCACGGTACACCCCCGCAGACGCTGGCGTGCCGTCCTTTTTTCTGCCGTCCCAGTAAAAAACACTGCCCACGGGGTTTAACTGCATGGGGCGCGTGCTCTCGCGGTGGCAAAGGCGATAAACCACCTTGTCCTCTTGATCCACAATTGCAACGCTCAGCGCACAGGGATAGTCATGGCGCACAAATAAGCTCAGCTCCCCGCCCTTCGCACGGTCAAGGAGCGGCTCTGCCGAAACCGCTAAGTTCAGCTCCCCCGCCGCAGGCGGCACGCACAGCACCCGCCCAGCCTGTACCGTAAGCTTGCCTTGGTCTATGGTAACCAATTGCACAAGCACATAGCCGTGGTTTTCGCCCGCCATTTCATCAATGGAAAGGGTGCGAACCTTTCGCCCTGCGGATACCGCGCCCGCACGGTCACCAAAGGCGGTAAAGCGCTCCGCCTCGTCATAAATCAGCTGTGCCTTGTCGAACTGCCATTTGCCCTCGTGCTGATACACAATTTGATAGGCAACTCGCACAGGCCGCATGGCCGTAAATTCAATGGTGATCTGCCGCATGCTCTGGCTGAGCATGGTGCCTGAAAAGGTAACGTCCATCACAGGCGCACGGTCTAGCCCTGTAGGCGGCGGAGCGGTAATATCGTAGCGAAAAACCACAAAATCGTCGGATTGCGGGTACACCTGCGGGGTGGATGCGGCATGGTTGGCCAGCAAATAGTGATATAGCTCCAGCAGTGTAATGCTTCCATCGTGGTTTTGATCGGCGGGATAGCTGTAGGCAGGGCTCAAGCTTTGCACAAGCGCCTGCGTGAAATAAAATGCGCCCTGCGGCTCGCCGCCTGTGAGCATCTGCTCCTGCGTATCCTCAGCGCTCCAATACCAGCTTTCCTCCATGGCGCCGCTGCTGGTAAGCACCTTAAAATCATCGCCCAAAAAGCAAGCCTTGCCCGTGCGGGAGGCCTGCCCCTTGCCAATAAACGCGCCGCTGTTGCAAGCATCCAAAATCAGCACCTTAGTGCCCGGGATGCCGTCAAACGCGGCTTCCAGCTGGGAAGGGGTAATGCCGCCCTCGGTTATGCCATCGCTTAACAGAAGCATTGGCTCCTGCCCCGTGGCCGGATCGTAAACGCCGTGCGTACTGATGTAAAAATAGCTCACGTCCCCTTCCTTGGCGTAGGTGAAGGTTTCGCGTATCAGCTGTGTAAGCTGTTGGGCAGAGGTTACGGGCTTTTGAGGTAAAATCAAAGCCCGAAGCGGCGTAAGCGCCGCCTGAAACGCCTCCTGCATGGCATATACATTGTTGGTAGAGCCTGGGTAAATGCTGGGCTTGGACACAAAATTATCAATGCCGATCAGCAAGGCTCTTTCTGTGCGCTGTTGGGCTTTGACAAGCTTTGCGGCGTCGGGTACGCTCAGCGCTTCTCCTTGCGCAGCTGCGGTGGGTGCCGCGCTCAAAAACGGGATTGCAAACAGCAAAAAGAGCGCGCATATCCGCTTCCAGTGCACCCAAACCCCTCCCCTCAGCATCCTTTCTCAACGAAATGAACACTGGTGTATTGTACACCATTTCATGGTTTTCGTATAGTAGGCAGTGCAGAGAAGGAATGGATTAACAGCTGCGGTGCGCCTCTCCCCTCAAGCCGCAAACGGCCTACTCCTCCACAAGCCAAGTGTCCGGCTGGCTGTTGTGCAACGCTTCCAGCTCCGCCGCCAGCGCCTGCTGTGTTTCGCGATCCGCTAAGCCCGTGCCGCTTTTGTTTTCCATATATTCACTTTGAAAGCGTATCACCGCGCGGCGGGTATTGCCGCCGAACGCGCCCGTCATGTGCCGCTCCTCCAACAAGCCCAAGGTGACCAAGGACTGCTGCAGCCACAGCACCGCATCGCCTCGGTTGCCGCTTCGCATGGTGGTGCCCGCCACATTTTCACACACGCCAAAGCCCAGCACCTGACTGCTGTTTAAAAAATAGCTGTTGCGCTGTACCTTGGATGGGTTGTTGCCCTCAATCACATGCATAATCACATTGCCCGATTTGTCGACTGCGCAGTATTCAATCATGGCCACATGCTCGGTATCACCTTTTTCATTGTAGCTGAAAAACACCCAATCGCCGCTTCGCGGGATGTAATCGTTCTTTTTCATCAATTGTTTGGAATTGCGGAGCCATTGATAGCCCCAGCCTGGGCAGAACCCCTTGCGGTATACAAAGCGCCCGCGCTTGATAAACCAATCCCGCCCCGTATTTTGTCCGCTGTATTTGGGGTAGAGGGTACCGAGCAGGTCCGTGCCGTAAAGCTGATCCGCTTGATCCACGCACCAGCAAACAAATTCCGCACACCATGCGGCATTGGGATCGCCCGCCCATTCCCCGTATTTGGTCAGGTTGTTCGCTTGCTCGGTATAGCCAAGCTCTCCGCGCGCAACATTCAAAATGCGCTCGACAAAATCGGGGCGCTCGCCCTGCTCAAGAATGGTTTCGCTGGCGGCATCCTCGCCCAAAACATCGGAAACGGCATACACCTGTTCAGGCGGCGCGGGCGTAGCCATGGGGTCAGGTGTTGGAACCGCTTCCTCCTGCTGGGCCAAGGTTTCCTCGTCGAGCTCCTGCGCAAAGGAAGCGCAGGGCATGCACAAAAGCCACAGCGCCACCCCGCACAGACAAACCAGCAAACGCAAAAACCGCATCCTGCCGCCCCCTTCCTCTACCGTCCAAAGGCTTCAATGCCGCGCAAAAGCTCAAATTCGCGAATGCTTCGCACGGTTGTAAACATCTTGCGCGTTAAAATAGCGCCAGAGCGGTAAAACAAGCAGATAAAGGGAACATCCGCCGCAAACTGCTGTTGAATGGCCTGCTGTGTATAGGCAAAATCGGTCTGCTCCTGATTTGTGCGCAGGGTATCAATCAAGCTGCTCATTTCAGAGCTGACATAGCGGCAATAGTTTTGCGGATTGCCCTTGCGCAGAAAAAAGCCGTAATCGGGCACCACATCGGTTTGAAAGGAGCAAACCGCCAATTCAAACGAGCCTGCCTCCAGCTTGGCTTTAACGTCGGCATAGGGCATTTCGGTCACCTTTACGCTAATGCCCACCTCGGCCAGCATATCGCGAATCATGTACGCCGTTTCATAGCGCACATCGTTTTCCGGATCCTCGTACACGCAGAGCTGTAGTACCAAGTGCTTTGGCTCGGGCGCACCCTCCACAGGCAAATCCAGCACATTGTCATTATCCAGCAGGCTCCAGCCCTCCTCCGCCAACAGCTCGCGCGCGCGGTCGGGGTTATACACAAAGCTGCTTTCCTGATCGTAATACAGCCAGCTGCCAGAGGGCACGGGGGTATCTGCCTTGATGGTCATGCCCATGTACACGTTTTGCGCTATTTTATCGACATTGATGGCATAGCGTATGGCTTGACGCACCTTTAAACTGCCAAGCGGAAAGATCTGATGGTTCATCAGCAGGGTTTCCAGCTGTCGGGTGGAGTAGTTGATGGACAGGGAGTTGATACCGCTCTTGTATTGCGCCGCCGCCACGGAGCGGGTAATGGCCGCGTCCACGCGCCCGTATTCAAACGCGGTGATCATTTGCTTGTTGCTGGGGAAAAAGCTGGCCATGATTTCCTTCACCTGCGGCTGGGTCTGCCACCATTTTTCATTGGCAGCAAGCCACATGAGCGCGCCTGCCTCAAAGGATTTGATCACATACGGCCCCGTGCCTACGGGGTTGCTTTGCGCCACCTGAGCAGCAGGCACCACAGGAAAGGTCATGGCATAGAGCAAGCCGTAATAGCTCCGCTCGGCTTTGACGATGACCGTGCGTTCATCGGGCGCTTTGATGGATGCCACCATGAATTTGATGTTTTGATAAAAGCCGTTGTCCTCAAGCTCTTTGTTTTTGGCCAAATCCAAAATATACTGGCAGGACGCGACCACATCATTGGCGGTTAAGGGGGTACCGTCCGAAAAAGTGATGTTTTCACGCAGGGTAAAGGTCCATGTTTGGCCGCCGCCGTTCTCCGTCCAGTTTTCTGCCAGGAGCGGCTGGGGAATGCCATTATCGTCAATGGTTACGAGGCTTTCGTACACCATGCCGTACAGCGAAACAATATCGCGCTCCTTGGGCTCCAGCGGACGGATTTCCGTGGTATGCGAGCTGACAATACCCAGCAAGAGGGAATCCTCCACATTTTCAGCCAGCGCGGAAAATGGGAAGAGCGTACAGCACAGAAGCAAGCAGAGCCACCTTTTTTTCATGAAGCTTCGCATCCTTTCAGGGTTCGTTTTTCGCGGTTTCGTAGTACAATCGCTTATAAATGGCGTAGTCGCGCACCACGCGCGTCGCATATTGCTTGGTGGGGCCGTCCTGCATGTTTTGAAGCTCAAGGGTCAGGTTATCGGCGCTGTAGCGCGAATCGTTCAACCAATTCTGCACTTGGTTTTGCCCCGCGTGAAATGCGGCGGAAACCAGCACAGGATCTCCCCTGAAGCGTTCGTTGAGAAAGGCGATATACCAGCAGCCGTATTGCACATTGGTTTCCGCGTCGTACATAGCGTCGAAGCTATAGGCATCGGTCTTGCCCATTTTTTCATGCACCCATTCCGCCGTTTTGTCCATGAGCTGCATCAGACCGCGCGCGCCTACACTACTTTCCGCATCGGGCTTAAAAGAGCTTTCGTTGAGCACAATGGCCGCCACAAAAGCGGGGTTCAGGTTGTTTTTTCCCGCCTCACGCTCTATCAGCTCCTGATAGCGGAAGGGGTGACGGCTTAGCAAAGCCTCGTTGTTTTCCTTACGCGCCTGAATCACCTGCGCGGTTTGCGCGGTAAAGGTGAGCTGCATCAGCCACAAGCCCACTGCCAGCAAAGCCGCCACAAACATGCAAATGCCCAGCCACGGAATGGGCGGGCGCTCCTGATACATGGGGCTTTGTTCGCTTTCCTCATCCTGCCACTGATCCGCCCCTTCCTGCAAATGGCGCGGGTTGGCGGCATGGCGCGGCGGGGCTTGATGCACGTAGGCTGTGGGCGCGGAGGGATCCGCCGCATAGCTTTGTGCCGCATAGGGGTTATCGGAGGCGCTTGCGTCCTGACGGGGCGAATAGCGCCCCTCCTCCGTTGGTGCCGCCGCTTGGCGGCGGTTGGCACGCGGGGGCGGTGTATAGCGCTCCTCCGCCGAATTTTGAGAGGGCTGACGGCCTTCGCGTGTGCGGCGATCGCCCGGCCGTTCCCGCGCAGGCGGATAGGAAGCCGTTGCCCTGGACGCGGGCGCTGTGCCCACACTGCGCTCATACGCCTCCTGCGCCTCTGGGTTGATGGCGTATTGTGCGCCGTGACGGCGATGCTGTGCCTGTTGGGAGCGCTCGTGTTCCAGCGCCTGCTGTTGCTTGAGCAGCTCCGGCGGATAGCCCGCGCGTTCGTATTCATCTGCGGTTTGAGGCAGTTGGCCAAAGGAACGGGTTTGCTGTAAGGCGGCGCGGCTGCGCAGGGGTCTGCCGAGCACATCCGTGGGGGGCGGAGCGACCTCCGCTTCCGCCTCTGCTTGCGGTGCAGCGCTTACGCGGGGTGCAAGCGCGCGGCGGCGCTCCTCCAGGGGCATGTTGTTTTGCTGTGCCACGCGAAGCCATTCGGGCATCGGCGGGCGCACGGGTGCGTCAAAGGCCGAGCCGTTTTCGGTGATCATGGCGGGGGATTGGGAGGGGAGCGCCGTGCGGGCGGGGTGGTGGGATTGCGCGGAGGGAGGGGGGGGCGCATCGTATGCGGAGGGGGCATCATATGCGGTGGGCGCGGGTTGCACATCATATGCGGGGGCGCGTTGCACGGAGGGCGCGGATTGCGCATCATATGCAGGGGCGCGTTGCACGGAGGGCGCGGGGTTCGCTGGTTGCGCGTCGTATGCGGGGGCGCGTTGCACGGAGGGCGCAGGGTTCGCGTCGTATGCGGAGGCGCGTTGCGCGGAGGGCGCGGATTGCGCATCATATGCGGGGGCGCGTTGCGCGGAGGGCGCAGGTTGTGCATCGTATGCGGGGGCGCGTTGCACGGAGGGCGCGGGGTTCGCGGGCTGCGCGTCATATGCTGGGGCGCGTTGCACGGAGGGCGCAGGTTGCGCGTTTTGCGCATCATATGCGGGGGCGCGTTGCGCGGAGGGCGCGGGGTTCGCGCCGTATGCGGGGGCGCGTTGCGCGGAGGGCGCGGGTTGCGCATCGTATGCAGGGGCGCGTTGCGCGGAGGGCGCGGGGTTCGCATCGTATGCGGGGGCGCGTTGCACGGAGGGCGCAGGGTTCGCGTCGTATGCGGAGGCGCGTTGCGCGGAGGGCGCGGCTTGCGCGTTTTGCGCATCATATACAGAACCGCGCTGCATCCGCTGCGCAGATTCCCTTGGCGCAGACGCAGTTCTTGCCGCGCGTTCCGTTACGGGCGGCGCTTGCACCGGCGGTTCATAGGGGTTGTCCGGAATGCCGTAATTTTCAGGATAAGCAATGCTCGTTGCAGGTGCAGGGCCATCGGCGGCAGAAGGCAGCTTGCGCGGTATGCTTGCCGCCATCACATTGCCAGCAGGCTCCATGCGTGCACGGGTACCGTATTCATCCACCGCCGCGCGCGCAAAAGGATCCACACGATGGCGCACCACAGCGCCCTTTTCCTCGTCTGGCTTCATATTCATTTCCTGCCGTCTGCGCCGCCCCTCGCTTACATTGGATACAAAGGTGTAATCAGTGGGAGCGGAATCATCCTCCGAATGGTGCATCAAAATGGGCTTTTGAATCATGGACGCTCCTTTCCGCCTGGATTACGCGGAAATCCAGCCGTTGTAAAGCTTTTGTACTTCCGCTTCCAATTGGTTGAGCGGTTTGTCAGTATCAAGCACGATATCGCTTCGTTTTTCTTTTTCCGCAAGCGGCCATTGGCTGTGAATGCGGCTCAGGGCTTGCTCGCGCGTGAGCCCGCTGCGGGTGGTGAGCCTTTCAATTTGCAGCTCCTCGGGTGCGCTTGCGCATACAATAACATCCGCCAGCGCTTGCACGCCCGCCTCAAAAAGCAGAGGTACATCCAATACAACGACCAACGCCCCCATTTTACGGCATGTTTCAATCTCCGCAAGCAATTTTTGATGAATCATGGGGTGCGTGATGCTGTTGAGCTTCTCAAGCTCCTCGCGGTTGTGAAATACCAGCTGTGCAAGCACAGGGCGGTTGAGCGTGCCATCGGGATAAAAAACAAGCGTGCCAAAAGCTTCGCGCAGGGCGGGCAGTGCTTCCCCCGCAGGCATGGTCAGTTCACGGGAGATCTGATCCGCATCCACAATCGATGCACCCAGTTCCTTTAGCATGCTCGCCACCGTGGTTTTTCCGCAGGCAATGCCGCCTGTTAAGCCGATAATTTTCATCTGAAGCTCCCCCATTCTCATCATTCCTTCTTTAATGCGCCGCTTCCCAATCCTTGCCTCTGGTAACCTCCGCCACAAGCGGCACCTTGAGGGCAATGACCTGCTCCATGGTTTGCTGTAACAGCTTGCTCACCGCATCCGCTTCGGCAAACGGACATTCCACCACCAGCTCATCGTGTACCTGCAAAATCAGCCTTGCCTGAAAGCCCTCTTGCTCCAAGCGCTGTTCCACGCGCACCATAGCCAGCTTGATGATATCTGCCGCTGTGCCCTGCACTGGGGTATTCATGGCGGCGCGTTCGCCAAAGTTACGCACATTGCGGTTCGCACTGCTCAGCTCCGCAAGCTCCCGCCTGCGCCCAAAGAGGGTTTTCGCATAGCCGCGCTCATAGCCTAAGCGCACGCAATCATCCATAAAAGCACGCACGCCTGGATAGCGCTCAAAATACTTGGTGATAAACTGATCTGCTTCCTTGCGGCTAATGCCTGTGTTGCGCGCAAGCCCAAACCCGCTGATGCCGTACACAATGCCAAAATTGATCGCCTTTGCGCTTCGCCTGAGGGCAGGGGTAACCTCCTCCATGGAAACGCCGTGAATTTCGGCGGCTGTGCGGGTGTGAATGTCCTGCCCCTTTTGAAACGCATCGCACATGGCTGCGTCGCCGCTCATATGCGCCAGCACGCGAAGTTCAATTTGGCTGTAGTCCGCATCCAGCAATACACAGCCCTCGCCCGCCACAAACGCGCGGCGAATTTCGCGGCCTTCCTCCGTGCGGATGGGGATGTTTTGCAAATTGGGTTCCAAGCTGCTGATGCGCCCCGTAACCGTGGCGGTTTGGTCAAAGGTGGTGCGCACACGGCCATCGCGGCCGCGCAATTTGAGCAAGCCTTCCACATAGGTGCTTTGCAGCTTGCTGAGCTTGCGGTAGCGAAGCAGGGGTTCAATGGCGGCATGGTAGGGAATCAGCCCCTCGAGCACCTCCGCATCGGTGGAATACGCGCCCTGCTTGCTCTTTTTTTGGGCGGGCAGGCCGAGCTTATCAAACAGCACCTCGCCTAGCTGCTTGGGGCTGTTCAGATTAAAATCTGACAGGCCCGTCAAGGTATAGACGGATTGTCTGCATTCCTCAATTTCCTTGGTGAACAAGCCGCTCAGCTCCATCAGCACGCGATCGTCCACCAAAAAGCCCTCGCGCTCCATTTGGTACAGCACGCGCGTGAGGGGCAGCTCCATATCGTTTAACAAAGCCTGCATGCTCCGCGCTTCAATGCGCGCCTGCTGGCGAAGGGATAAGGCATATACATCATATGCAGTAAGGGGCTTGGGTAGCTCCTCCGCTGTTTTTTCGTATTCGGTTTGAAGCGAAACCTCCAGCGAATAGCCCTTTTGCGCGGTATGCAATAAATAAGCGCCCAGCATGGTATCCATGGCAATGTGCGGCATGGGCATGCGAAAACGCCCCAATTGACCAAGAAGCGCCTTTGCGCCGTGTACAATGAGCGGCACCTGCTCAAAAAGGCTTGCGAGCGCCGTCATGATTTGATCATCGTACAGCCCCACACCCATCAAATCGCGCAAAATGGGCATGTGCCACAGCTGAAGCTCTTGGGTGAGCACGGTAATTTCCACATCGCTTTGGCAAAGCGCCGCCCATTCGGGTTTGAGCTCGATCAGCGCCTGCACCGCCTTTGTAATGTCCTCTGCGGTGGTAAAATGCGCTTCACCCGCCAAAGCCGCTGGCGTGGGCAATGTGCTTTCCTCTTCTGCGCTCATGGCGGAAACGCCTGTGTCTGCGGCGGCGCTGGCAGAGGACGCGCGTTTTGCGGCGGCGGTTCCGCGTGTGAGGGGGGATGGGGCGGCAGGGTTTGCGGTGGCGGCATAGGCGTTGGCATTGGCGTATGCGTTGGCGTTGGCGTTGTTGGCGCTTGCATTGGCGGCGTTGGCGCTTGCGTTGGCAGCGTTGGCGGCATTGGCGTTGGCAGCGTTGGCGCTTGCGTTGGCCGCATATCCGCCCTGCGCTGCCCACGCCAGTCCCTTATCCTGCGCATCGCTGAATTCCCTTGCGCTAGACTCGCCTGAATCCATTTTCGCCATCAGCGTGTTCATGTTGCGTGCAAGGCTTTTCAGCCCATAGCGGTTGAGCAGCTCCGTGCCCTGCTGTATTTCATTCCAGCCGCAGGAGGCAAAGCTCAGCTTGAGCGGCGCGTTTACGCGGATGGTGCCCAAATCACGGCTCAGAAGCGCCACTTCACGCCCTGCGCGCAGTTTTTCGCCCAGCTTGCCCTTGACTTCATCGGCATGGGCAAGCACCTGATCCAGCGTGCCATATTCCAAAATCAGCTTGAGGGCCGTTTTTTCACCCACGCCCGCAATGCCTGGGATGTTATCGCTGCTATCGCCCATCAGCCCCTTCATATCGGGAACCTGCTCGGGCGTATAGCTGAAGTTTGCAAGCACACCCTGCGCATCCAACAGCAGGCTTTCGGAAATGCCCTTGCGGGTCAAAATCACCTCGGTATGGTCATTCACAAGCTGCAGGCTATCGCGGTCCCCGGTAAGCACATAGGTATGCAGGCCTTGCTCACCCGCCATGCGCGCCGCTGTGCCCAACAGATCGTCCGCCTCGTAGCCTTCCATTTCGCACAGCTGCACGTGCATGGCGCTGAGCATTTCACGCACAAGCGAAAGCTGGGGAATCAGCTCCTCGGGCATGGGCTTGCGCGTGCCCTTATACTCCTCATATAGGGTATGGCGAAAGGTTGGCGCGTGTACATCCATCATCACACACAAATATTGCGGGCGATAATCCGTCAGCGCCTTAAAAAGCATGCTGAAAAAACCATGAATCGCATTGGTATAGCTTCCATCTGGTGCGGTTAACAGCGGCAGCGCGTGAAAGCCGCGAAACAAAAGGCTATAACCATCCACCAGCAGCAAATCGGGCTTTTGAGATGTGTTCATGAAACCTCCACAGGGCGAATTGGCCACTGCCTGCCCATTCATATGATTATACCACAGGTTGAAATGAGCAAACAAGCTTTTGCCTCTGTGGGTACAAAGACCCCCTGCAAAGGCTGTTGTTTTGCAGGGGGCTTGCTTGTTTTTTATTCGTCTATCTGCCGTGCTTTGCCCTCTAAAACCAGCTTGTTGAGCTCATCCATAAAGCTGCTGACATCTGTAAATTGGCGGTAAACCGATGCAAAGCGGACATAGGCCACTTCATCCATCAGCTTGAGCTCTTCCATGACGGCCTCGCCAATGCGGCGGGAGCTGATTTCATCCTCGCCAGAGGAATGCACCAGCTTTTCCACCTTTTCCACAATGCCGTCGATATCCTTCATGCTTACGGGACGCTTTTGGCAGGCAAGCACCAGCCCTTTTTTGATTTTGTCAGGGTTGAAGGCCTCGCGCCGCATGTCTTTTTTTACAATCATGACGGGAGAGGTTTCAATTTTTTCGTAGGTAGTGAAGCGACGCCCGCAACGCAGGCACTCGCGCCGACGACGAATAGAGCTTCCTTCCTCAGTGGGTCGGCTATCGATCACGCGGCTATCCAAATACCCGCAATACTGGCATCTCATATGTACACGCCCTTCCATTATATTAAGACTTTGTTAATTATAGCAAAATTTTTGTAGCATTTCAAGAGGAAAAAGCAAAAATGCACGGGGAAATGGGGTGCTGCGCTGCTGGATTTCCCCCTGCGGGGGAGGCGTGCTTTTGCGGAAATGGCTTTCCGCGCCGCTGGTTTTCCCCCTGCGGGGGGAATCGGGGGATTG
>JAVXND010000078.1:0-12351 GCA_036645955.1 Clostridia bacterium
TTGCTAACGCTGGTGGTGGGTGCGGCGGTGGGGCTTGGGTGCGTGGGGTTTGCATGCGGGGGGATTTGCGACTTATGTTCCTGCGTTAATGAAGGAATGCTTGCAGATAACGTTGTAGGGACACCATATATGGTGTCCGCCCAGTTGGCGTTGGGTACCCCTGCATGGGTGGCATACCGTCCCACGCCCCACGTCCCTGCCATCCCATGCCCCACACCCCTGCTGCCCCACGCCCCATGCCGCCCCACACCCCATGCCGTCCCACGCCCCATGCCGTCCCACTCCCCCACACCCCCTGCATCATAGGCTTAAAGTATCAACAGCTCCCTTCCAACAATTGATATTTATCCCAAACCATATTATAATATAAGAGCTTCAAGCGAAAAAATGAGGGAACCGCCATGTCATTTATTGCCAGCGAGAGTCAGCCGTTGCGCTTGGCACATTCATTTAGCATTCAGCGCCTGCGCACGCAAAAATTTGTGGAAAGCTCATGGGCAAAGGGCTTTGCTGAGTTTGTAGAAGGAAAGGACGTGTTATCATGAAACGCTTTATCTGTCTGCTGCTTGCCCTGTGCATGCTGCCCTTAACAGCTCTTGGGTGGGGCGCAGAGGGGTACTACGATGGTGCCGAGGCTATGCCGCCAGCCTTGGCAAATTTGGTTCAAAATACCGGTGTCATGATTGACAACTGCTATAACGGCAACACCGTCTATGTAACCTTCGCATGTAAGAAGGACCATGTTCAGCTTGCCATCTACCGCTTGGTGGATGACCAGTGGCAATGGATTGCAGGAACGCCTGTGGTTGCAGGGATTTCCTTCGGCAGCACTTCAAAAAATGAGGTGATGGTATTCACAGGGGATGTCATCTACGGCTATGCGGAAACACTGCATAACGGCTGGGTTCTCTGCTGGATACAGGGGAACATGAATGTCAATTTTAATTTCCAGGGTTTATGGTACGATTCGACCGAAAACGGTACATACGTCGAGCATCGCATCTATGGCGATCATCCGTTTCTTCGATTGGATGATTTGGATACCGCTGCCCTGCCTCTTACCTTGGAGGACTGCTTCGCTATGATCGATTCGCAAAACTGGGGAGTGGTCAGCAACCCAGTTCCCACAGATAGGCTGCATCTGCGTACAAAGCCCAGCAAGAAAGCAAATTCCTTAGGCAAGTATTACAACGGCACTCCCGTAAAAATCATCAGCCAATCAGGTGACTGGGCAAAGGTATCCGTTGGCAGCACCAATGGGTACATATTAAAACAATACATTGCCACCTATCCTGCAATGAATCAGATAGAACCTCGCTTCAGCGACTACACCCTTACAGAGGAAGCCAACGAATCCAACAAAGCGATCGTGTACACGCATCCCTCCACCTCGTCCCAACGGGTAACAACGCTCGGCAAGGCTTCCACCTTATCATTATATTACCATATTGTGGGCGTGGTGGGTGATGATTGGTTTCATGTAATGTGGAATACTGGCGATGAAGGCTATGTACAGAGCAAGTATTTCTGTCCGGGTAACGGTTAAAGTGAATAAGGGTGGTTTTCTCAATGAAAAGCCATTCGATAACCCTTCAACGCCTTATTCTTGTACTGAGCTTGGGGTTGTGCATTGCGTCAGGATTGCCGCAATGTGGAGCAGAAGCCGCAGGAATGGCGCTTGAACCTGTGCTAACACCTCTGCAAGCAACCCCATCGCCAACCGCTGTAGATATACCTACGAACCATACGCTTGTGTATACTGATCTTTCCACGGCCTTTCCATTGCGAACGGCAAAGGTTTATGCTGGCAATGCAGACTATGTGCTCAGCTGGGAGCAGCCCGCGGAGAATCGGCGTTCGTTAAGCTGTCTAAAGGATGGAGCGACCATTCGTGTGTTAGGCATCAGGCGATGGACGAGCGTTCTACGTTTGCCTCCGCGTTTGGCGAAGGAATTGAATTGCTTCTGCCAGTAAGCGAGGCACAATACGGCTGACAGCGAGTACGCTGGATATCCATTGGGAATGAGCTGATCGGATATGTTCATACCGACGCACTGGATACAAGCACTTTGACGGAACTCACGATTTTACCTGCAACCCCCATCGGCGAACCATATAATTGATACCTCCCCTGCTTTTTTGCGCAGGAACTATTGTCAAACGAGGTTCTATGTGTTATACTTCTATCGATTACGCACCTTTGTCGATTGGGCGATTGTGCCGTGCAAATGTACGGTGGCCGCACCAAAAAGACACAAAGGGTGGATAAAACAAGGAGGAGTATCACTATGGCAGTTATCTCTATGAAACAGCTTCTGGAAGCAGGCGTACACTTCGGTCACCAAACTCGCCGCTGGAACCCCAAAATGGCACAATACATCTTCACCGAGCGCAATGGTATCTACATCATCGACTTGCAAAAAACCGTTCGCAAGGCAGATGAAGCTTACAACTTCGTGCGCGATTTGGCCATGAGCGGCAAGACCCTTTTGTTCGTAGGCACCAAAAAGCAGGCGCAGGAATCCATTGCCACAGAAGCACAGCGCTGCAATATGTTCTTTGTCAATAACCGTTGGCTGGGCGGCATGCTCACCAACTTCCGCACCATCCGCACCCGTGTGGATCGCTTGAACCAGATTGATAAAATGGAGCAGATGGGTCAATTTGAGCTGCTGCCCAAAAAGGAAGTTATCAAGCTGGAGCATGAGCGTGAAAAGCTCGAAGCCAACTTGGGCGGCATTCGCGAAATGAAACGCCTTCCCGGCGCACTCTTCATCGTTGATCCCCGCAAGGAAAACATTGCTGTGGCAGAAGCCCGCACATTGGGCATTCCGATTGTCGCAATTGTTGATACCAACTGCGATCCCGATGAAATTGACTACGTAATCCCCGGCAACGACGACGCCATCCGCGCCGTTAAGCTCATCGCCGGCAAGCTGGCCGATGCTGTGCTGGAAGGCAAGCAGGGCGAGCAGAACGATGCCGCTGAAGAAATGCCCGAAGAAAACGCAAAGGTCGAAGAGTAAAATTTCTATAATAGCGCCGTTGCCGCAAGCTTTGCTTGCGGCAACGCCGAATGATTTTAAAATAGGAGAGATTTTCTATGGCAAACATTACCTCGCAAATGGTCAAAGAGCTTCGCGAAATGACCCAGGCTGGCATGATGGATTGCAAAAAGGCGCTGATCGAAGCCGAGGGCGCAATGGAAAAAGCGGTCGAGTGGCTGCGTGAAAAGGGCCTTGCCGCCGCCGCCAAAAAGGCAAACCGCATTGCCGCTGAAGGCATGGTGGAAAGCTATATTGCAGATGGCGCCGCCGTGGGTGTGATTGTAGAAGTCAACTGTGAAACCGACTTTGTTGCCAAAACCGATAACTTCAAGGCGTTTTGCAAGGACATTGCAAAGCACATTGCACTGTCCAACCCTTCCGATGTAGAAGAGCTGCTTGCACAGAAGTTTGTGGATAACAACGCCAAAACCATCACCGACTTGGTCAGCGATGCAACCGTTGCCATCGGTGAAAAAATCTCCATCCGCCGCTTTGCCCGCTATGAAACCAAGCAGGGCGTTGTGGAAAGCTACATTCATATGGGCGGAAAAATCGGCGTGCTGCTGCTCGTTGAAAACGATACCCCCGCCACCTTTGCAAACGATACCTTCCGCACCTATTACCACGATGTGGCACTGCAAATTGCCGCCGCAAAGCCCGGCTTCATCCGCAAGGACGAAGTGCCCAACGAAAACCTTGCCAAGGAACGTGAAATTCTGCGTGCGCAAGCGCTCAATGAAGGCAAGCCCGAAAAGATCGTTGACAAAATGGTGGATGGCCGCATTGAAAAGTACTACAAAGAGGTGTGCTTGCTGGATCAGCCCTTTGTGAAGGACCCCGACAAGAACATTGAACAGCTCACTGCTGAAGTGGCCAAGGAAATCGGCGCAAAGCTGAGCATTGTGCATTTCGAGCGCTTTGAGCGCGGCGAAGGCATTGAAAAGCGTCAAGACAACTTTGCCGAGGAAATTGCGGCGCAAATGAAGAGCATTTAACCCTCCTTCACAGCATCCCGCAAGCGCGGAATGCTGTAAAGGGATTCGAAAGGGCAATCGCCCTTTCGTGGTGGGTTTGGGAGGCAAAGCCTCCCACGTTCCCCCCCCATTCGTCCCCCCCTTCATTTGGTCAAGGGCGAAGCCCTTGTGGCACGCGGGCTTTGCTTGCGTGCCTTTTCATTGCTTTTTTTCATATCATCATTGCATTGGGTAGCATCAAATAGCCGAAAGGATGATCTTCTACATGACAAGCACTTATCATCGCGTGATTTTGAAGCTCAGCGGCGAAGCCTTGGGCATAGACGGCAAGCTGTTTTGCCACGAAAAATTTGAAAAAGTTGCCGAAATGCTCATCGACATCCAAAAAACAGGCGTACAGCTCGCCGTGGTCATTGGCGGCGGCAATGTATGGCGCGGCAGACGCGGCGCGGCTACGCGCATGGGCACGGTTGCGGCAGATCAAATGGGCATGCTGGGCACGCTTCAAAACTGCCTGTACATGCGCGATACGCTCGCAAACCTAGGCGCAAAGGCGCATGTCATGAGCGGTGTGGATATTCCCCGCTTTGCACAAAGCTATCACACGGTATCAGCCATAGAAGCGCTGGAAAGCGGCACCATTTTACTGCTGGCCTGCGGCTTGGGCAACCCCTGCTTTTCCACCGATAGCGCCGTTGTTTTGCGTGCCATTGAACTAAACTGCGATGCCATTCTCATGGCCAAAAACATCGACGGCGCTTATACCGCCGACCCCAATTTGGATGCGAGCGCAACGCTGATTAAGGAAATCACCTATGCGCAGGCGGCAGAACGTAACCTCAAGGTGATGGATGCGGCGGCTTTTATTATGCTGCGTGAAAACGAGGTGCCTGTGGTGCGCATATTTGGACTTGAGCCGCCTGAAAATGTGCTCAAGGTGCTGGCAGGCGACCCCATGGGAACCCTGCTGCATCCCTAAAAAACCCATTGCCGACCCGAAAGGATGAACAGGCGAATGCAAACCCTTCAAAAGCTTTTTGCCCCGCGTGACTTAACAGAAGGCAGCCCCATGATGGGGATTGCTTTGTTTGCCATCCCTCTGCTGCTGGGCAACCTTGCACAGCAGCTGTATAACACGGTGGACGCGATTGTGGTGGGGCAGTACATCGGCGATGCGGCGCTGGGCGCTGTGGGGCTTGCAGGGCCTGTGCTTAACCTGATGATTGTGCTGTTCATGGGCATATCCACAGGCGCAACCATTGTGGTGTCCCAATATTTTGGCGCGAAGGATCGCAAGAGCCTGAGCCGCGCAGTGGGTACAACCATCACGCTCACGCTGTGGACAAGCATTGGCATGAGCGTCGTCGGCATGCTCTTTGCACGCCCGCTGCTCAAGCTCTTGGGCACGCCTGAAAGCATGATTGATATGGCGGGGGATTACCTCGTCATTATCATGCTGGGCATGACAGGCTGTGCATTCTACTCCATTTTGAGCGGCGTGCTTCGCGGCTTGGGCGACAGCATCAGCCCGCTTCTGTTTTTGCTGGTGGCTTCCCTGCTCAACATTGTGCTGGACATTGCCTTTGTTACGCTGTTTCACATGAAAACCGATGGCGTGGCTTGGGCAACCATCCTAGCGCAGGGCATATCCGCCTTGCTGTGCTTTGCGCGTTTGCGAAGCATGAAGGCGGTGCTGGATGTGAACCGTCAAACCCTCCGCGTGGACGGTGCCATTACCAAACGCATTGTTGGCTTGGGTTTGCCGGCGGGACTTACGCAAATGATTTTTTCGCTGAGCGCCATTTTGGTGCAATCGCTCACAAATGCATTGGGTGCAAATGTGGTAACGGCTGTAACAGCGGTAATGCGCGTGGATGGCTTTGCCATGATGCCCAACTTCACCTTTGGCGTGGCAGCCACCACCTTTACAGGGCAAAACGTGGGTGCGCGCCGCTTTGACCGCGTACACAAGGGCGCAAAGGCAACCATGGCTTTGGCGCTTGGCACCTCCTGCGTGCTCACGCTGTGCATTTTGATTTTTGGGCAAGGGCTGATGCGGGTTTTTACACAAACAAACGAAATTATCGCCATGGGCGCGCAAATGATGCAAATTCTGGCACTGGGCTACATTGCCTTTGGGATCACGCAAACACTGCAAGGCGTAATGCGCGGAGCGGGCGAAACGGTGCTGCCCATGTGGATCAGCCTGATTGTAACCGTCGCCATTCGCATGCCCATCGCCTACCTTTGGGCCTACCTCACGCGCACACCCGCACAGCCTGCGGGCGATCCCATGTGCCTGTACGGCTCCTTGCTGATTGCTTGGCTGTTGGGCTGTGCCATGACGGCGGCGGTATACTACAAAGGGCGTTGGAAGCGCAAATGCCAATGGGACGATGCGGCGGCAGACAGCCTGTAATTTTCTTGCTACTACTTGTGATTTTGAGAGGATGGTTCGCACGATGGATATGAAGCAAGCCTTGGCGGCATTGATTGAGGACGCGGTGGAAAACTGTTACATGGGCATGGAAAGCCTTCCTACCGCAGAGGACATCGCGGGCTTTTTGGAGGTTCCGCCCGAAAAGGAAATGGGCGATTACGCTTTTCCTTGCTTTAAATTAAGCCGCGCCCTGCACATGGGGCCGCCGCAAATTGCATCCACCTTGGCATCTGCCATATCCGCGCCCGAGCTTTGCGAAGCCAAGCAGCAGGGCGGTTATTTGAATTTCTTTTTCAACCGCGGCAATTTTGCGCAGGAAACCCTCAGCCGCGTGCTCAAGGAGGGCGACCGCTTTGGCGCAAGCGATATGGGCACTGGCAAAACCGTCTGCATCGATTTTAGCTCCATCAACATTGCAAAGCGTTTCCACATCGGGCATTTGAGCACCACCATGATTGGCCAGAGCCTGCGCAGGCTGTATCAATTTTTGGGCTACAAAACCGTAGCCATTAACTATTTGGGCGATTGGGGCACGCAATTTGGCAAGCTGATTTGCGCGTACAAGCTTTGGGGCAATGCGCAGGAGGTAGCGCGTGACGGCGTGGAGGCCTTAACCCGCCTGTATGTGCGCTTTCATGAGGAAGCCGAAAAGGACAAAGCACTTGAGGACGAGGGCCGCCGCTGGTTCAAGGCCATTGAGGACGGCAACGAGGAAGCACTGGCGCTGTTTAACCAATTTAAGGAGCTGACCATTCGCGACACACAGCGCGTGTATGACCTGCTGGGCGTTACCTTTGATAGCTTTAACGGCGAGGCCTTTTTCAACGACAAAATGGGGCGCGTTATGGAGGAGCTGAACGCGAAAAACCTGCTCACCATGAGCGACGGTGCCTCCATTGTGGATTTGGACGAGGAAACCACGGGCATGCCGCCCTGCCTCATCCTCAAAAAGGATGGCGCAACGCTGTATGCAACGCGCGATATTGCGGCGGCGCTGTGGCGCATGGACGAATATCATTTCGATAAATGCCTGTATGTGGTGGCCTATCAGCAGGATTTGCACTTCCGCCAGTGGTTCAAGGTGGTGGAAAAAATGGGCTATGCATGGGCGAAGGATTTGGTGCATGTGGCCTTCGGCATGATCTCGTATGAAGGGCAGAGCCTGTCCACCCGCAAAGGGCATGTGGTGTTTTTGGAAGAGCTGTTGCTAAGCGCGAAGGAAAAGGCGCTCAAAATCATTGAAGAAAAGAGCCCGACGCTTGAAAACAAGGACGAGGTTGCGCGGCAGGTGGGCATTGGCGCGGTAATTTACGCCGATTTGCAAAACAGCCGCATTAAAGACATCGACTTTAGCTGGGAGCGCGCCCTAAGCTTCGAGGGGGAAACAGGCCCTTATGTGCAATATACGCACGCGCGTTGCTGCTCCGTGCTTCGCAAGGCAGAGCAGTTTTTGGGCGATGCGCCTGATTATTCGGCACTTTCGGACGATTATGCGCAGGAGCTTCTCAGGCAGCTGAGCCGTTTCCCGGATGCGGTGAAGGATGCCGCCATGCGTTATGAGCCCTGCGCCATGACGCGTGCGGTTACGGAGCTTAGCAAGGCCTACAACAAATTCTACTATGAAAACCGCATTTTGGATGCGGAAGCAGGCATGCGTGCCGCAAGACTACAGCTGACACAGGCGGTGCGGCAAA
This sequence comes from Clostridia bacterium, assembly GCA_036645955.1. Taxonomy (GTDB): domain Bacteria; phylum Bacillota; class Clostridia; order Christensenellales; family Aristaeellaceae; genus Limiplasma. Next base: position 8,156 of record JAVXND010000078.1, read on the forward strand.
CCATCAAAACGGGACTCTACTTAATCGGCATGGAAGCGCCGGAACGGATGTAAAGCCATGAAGGAGCTTACAAGCGTCAAAAACCCCTGCGTACAAGCGGCGCGTGAGCTAAATACGGCGCACGGACGCGCGGAGCAGAACGCCTTTTTGCTCGATGGCGAGCACATGGTTGGGGAAGCGCTGGCACGCTGTCCGCAAAAGGTTCGTTCCTTATTTGTGGACAGGACAAAAGCGGAAGGCTACGCGGCCTTACTGCAATGCCTGCCAAGCTCCGCCATGGTGTATGCGGTGCCTGCACATGTATTAGAGGCCATAGCGCAGGTGAAAACGCCGCAGGGTGTAGCGGCGGTGTGTGAAAAGCCTGAACCCGCGCCGCTGGATGCGCTGGGCAAAAGGCTGTTGTTGCTTGAAAACGTACAGGACCCTGGCAATGTGGGCACCATGCTCCGCACGCTGGACGCGGCTGGCTTTGACGGCTGTATCCTCACGAACGGCTGTGCAGAGCCCTATGCCCCCAAAGCGCTTCGTGCAACCATGGGCAGTGTGTTTCGGGTGCCCCTCTGCTTTGCAAGCGGTGCGGCAGAGGCGGCCGCCTCGCTTAGGGCACGCGGGTATGCGGTGGTAGGCGCGGCGCTAGGCGGCATACCGTTTTATGAGCGTACCGCACTGCCTGCGCACGTGTGCGTGATGATTGGCAACGAGGGCGCAGGGTTAACCGCCGAAGCGCTGGCGGCCTGTACGCACAGCTACGAGCTGCCCATGCGCGGCGGGGCAGAATCGCTCAATGCGGCGATTGCGGCGGCGGTATTCATGTATGAAATTGTGAACCGCGGATAAAAAGATACGGAGGAACTGATTGCATGATTCGAAACATCGTTTTTGATATGGGCAGGGTGCTGTTAAGCTATGAGCCGATGCTGCCTTGTTTGCGCTGTACAGGAAATACAGCAGATGCAAAATTAGTGTGCGACGCTATTTTCAACCATCCCCAATGGGCGGAAAAAATCGACGGCGGCTTGATCACCGACGAGGCATACTTGAAGCTTGCGCAGAGCCGTTTGGAAACGCCCGCCCTGAAGGAAGCGGCGGCGCGTGTGATGGAAAACTGGGAGCTGGATGCACTTTGGCCCAAGGAGGGCATGAGCGCCTTGGTGGACGAGCTGCTTGCAAGCGGATATGCGCTGTATGTGCTGTCCAACACAGGCCTGCGCTTCCACGATTTTGAATACAAGATTCCGCGGATTGGTGAGTTTGGGGGGCGCTTGCTATCTGCGGAGGAGCATCTGCTCAAGCCCAGCCCCGCCATTTATGAGCGGTTTTGCGAAAAGTTTGGGGTTTTGGCTGAGGAATGCTTTTTTATTGATGACGTAATGGCCAATGTGGAAGGTGCCAAAACGATCGGCATGAACGCGTATTGCTTTGCCGATGGGGATGTAGCGCGGTTGAGGGAATTCATACGCTTGATGAAGTAATGAAGTGATGAAGCATTGCTTCAAAAAAAGGCTGTTGCAACCTGCAAATAGGTTGCAACAGCCTTTTTAAGCCTTCGCCTTATGCCAGCTTTAACCGATAGCCGCATTTGTAAACGGTTTCGATGTACTCGCCGCCTAGCTTTTTGCGCAAACGCTGTACATGTACATCCACGGTGCGCGTTTCACCCATGCTTTGATAGCCCCATGCCTGCCTGAGCAGCTGTTCGCGGCTGACAGGGGTATCAGCGCGTTCCACCAGCGCCAGCAGTAGTGCAAACTCCTGCGCCGTTAGCTCCACGCGTCGGCCGTCGAGCAATGCCACGCGCGCGGTTTCATCCAGCGAAATTTCACGCGCGGCGGCGTTCATGCTCCAAAGCGAGCTGACCTTGGCATGCAAACCCTTTTGCGTAAAGGGGAGGGCGAGCACCTCCGATCGCCCTGTGTACAGGGCACGCAGATGTGTGCTCATCTGCCGATCGGCGGTGATGAACAGCACGGGGCAACCGTAGTGCAGAAACTGCTCAAACAAGGGGCGGCATACAGTCCATTTGAGCCTTGCGTCCAAGAGAATGAGGGGCGGTTTGTCGGCGCTGTTTTCCACCATGGGAAAAGTGTTCTCAGCACAGCACTTTGCGTCGTATTTCTCCTTTTTCAGGGAGTCGCAAAGCTTTTGTGCAAGGAGTTCGTCGGGTTCGTAGATCAAAATCGTTGCCATGCGATCACCTCACTACTATTATGACGATTAAACGTGGACTTTTGTTGCACAAAATATGAACAAACTGCAACGTTTATGAAAAAGGTGATCGCAAAATGCCAAAAGTGAGCCTGAAAGCCGTTTTGGAGGGGTATTTGAGGGCTTGCGTTGTAGAAAAGCAGGCTTTAGCGCAGAGCCGCTTGCTTGGCCAGCTTCGCCTTAACCAGCTGTGAGTGGTAGAAGAAATTGGTATTGCAAAGGCTGTGCGCGTTGCAGTATTCATCCAAACGCTCCGCCAGCGCGATCCAATAGCCCATATCGCCCAAGCTGTAAATTTGGTGATAGAGCGCCGTTAACTGCGGCTGCTTTTCGCTGATGTATTGGAGGATGGTGGTTTTGAAGCTTCCGCGAAGGTTGAGGTTTTCAAACCAAAATTCATCCACATAGCCCTTGGACACTTCCATAATGGCTATGGGATCGGTCAAACCGGGAAAAATGGGGGAAATGAAGAGCGCCGCATGAATCCCGTTTTCGTGCAGTACTTCAAGCGTGCGCAAGCGGTCGGATATGGCGGATGCGTGATCCATATCCTCCTTAAAGCCCTCATCGAGCGTGTTGATGGACATGGACACCTTGAGGTGCTTGAGGCGCTTGAGCACATCCAAATCGCGCAGAATGAGCTTGGATTTGGTGGTAATCCCCACTTCACAATCAATGTCTGTCAGTTCCTCCAAAAGCCTGCGCGTAATACCGTATTTTTCTTCCACGGGATTGTAGCAATCCGTTACAGAGGACAGGTAGACGGTTTTCCCCGTTAGCTTTTTGGCGCTGAGCGGCTTGCCGCAGGTTTTCACATCCACAAAAGAACCCCAATCCTCCTGATGCCCTGTAAAGCGCTTCATGAAGGTGGCGTAGCAATATTTACAGCCGTGCGGACAGCCCACATAGGGGTTGATGACGTAATCGCTGACAGGCAGGTTGGATTTGGTGAGGTAGTCTTGTACTGTGATGACTTTTTCGATGATGTCCACGAGGAAACCTCCTTGATAGCGCACGCATTGCACCCTAAATGCGTTTCAAAATCCAGCCTGCCGCGTCCGCAATCACTTCGTCACGGCAATATTCGTTAAAGATCTCATGGAACAGGTTGCCATAGATTTTCATTTGCTTATCGGCGGAGGTGACCATGCCAAAGAAGTCAAGCGTATCGCGCATGCTCACCAGCCCATCCTTTTCGCCATGGAGCATGAGCACAGGATAGGCAAACTTGGCGGCATTTGCGGTAAACCAATTTACCCCGTCCAACAGTGCATAGCATAGCCCCGTGGTGAAGGTTTTGGTGTTGAGCGGGTCCTCGCCATACCATTGAACCACTTCTGTAACCGAGCAAACCCCAGAGCCTAGCTCATTTGGCAAGAGCATATGCGGGTCTAGTCCCTTTGGCACAGCGCCGATGAGGTTGCCGTGATCGCGGGTCAGCGCGCCGCTGGTAACCAATCCGCGCAGCTTCTTTTCTGGATATTTAGCGCCATAGAGCGCCACGGCATAGCCGCCCATGGAGTGCCCCAGCAGAAACACGGGTTTGTCAGGGTTTTCAGATAGCGCCAAGTCAACAACGGCGTTTACGTCGTCCAGAATTTCGTTGAAGCTGCCATAGTAGGTACGCTCGCCTTCGCTTCTACCATGTCCGCGATGGTCAAACCGATAGGTGCCGATACCTTTTTCATGAAATTGCTTGGCGAGGTAGTCATAGCGCCCCTGGTGCTCACAAAGCCCGTGCACCACAACGCATATGGCCGTGTCTTTGGCAGAAACTTCCTTGTTGAGATACAGCTGTGTGCCGTCGTAGGATGAAAACATAGCAAATTCCTCCTTGTTTTTTTGGAATTGTTTGGCCGTGGTTAGATAGGTATAGTATACACTGTTTGCGGGATAAACCGCAAGGGGGGGGAAGGGGGGCAGGGGGGCAATTTGCGGAAATGGCTTTCCGCGGCGCTGCGGCCCCCTGCGGGGGGAATCGCCCCCTTGCG
>JAVXND010000079.1:0-12144 GCA_036645955.1 Clostridia bacterium
GCCATTTCCGCAATCCCCCGCCCCCTGCGGGGGCAGTCCCCCACGTGGTGTGGGGCGCCCCCCTGCGGGTGCCACCCCCCCTGCGAATGAAAAGAAGCAGCCCGCTTTTCAGCGGCCTGCCTCTTCTTTCATTCATTTCCCGCAAAGCTCATCAAGCGCTTTGTCGGAAAAATCCTCTTTTTCAATGCCCTTGCATTGGTTGTCCTTGATAAACACAACCGCAGGGGTTGCACTCACGTTCAACCTTCTTGCAAGGCCGTTGGACTTGTATACATCCACCTTTACAAGCTCCACGCCCTTTTGCGCGGTATAGCGTTCAAGCTCCGCTACACGGTCGCGCTCTGCGGCTACGGAGGCATTGTACACATACGCAAGCCGTGGGGCTTGTCCCATAATCTGGCGCTCAAAGGTGTCGGTTTCCGCTAAGAACTTCTCTGCCGCATAGCCCGCGATCGCGCCGTCACCCACCGCCGTTGCCACTTGCTTTAGGAACTTGTCGCGCACATCGCCTGCCGCAAATACACCGGGGATCTTGGTTTCCATGCGCTCGTTGGTGAGCAGATAACCGCCGCGTGTCATGTCCAGCACCCCTTGGAACAGCTCGGTGTTGGGTACATAGCCGATAAAAACAAAGCAGGTATCCACTGGCATGTCCGTAATTTCGCCCGTTTTGGAGTTTTTCAGCGCTACGGAATGCAAATGCTCCTCATCGCCTCGGAACTGCGCAACAGTGGTGTTCCAAAGAAACTCCATCTTGGGATTGGCCAGCGCATCGCCCTTGGCAATTTCGTTGCAATCCATCACGCCCGTGTCATGCAAAACAGATACGTAAACCTTGCTTGCAAAGCGGGTGAGGAACATGCCCTCTTCAATGGCCGCATCTCCGCTGCCAATCATCATAACGGTTTTGCCCGTGTTGGCCGCCGCGTCACAGGTGGCGCAGAAGGAAATGCCCTTGTCGTAAAGGTATTTGGCTTCGTTTTCAGCGCCCGTTAAACGGGGCTTTCCGCCGGAGGCCACAATCACAGCTTTGCAATGGTACTCATTGCGGAAGGTTTCCACAACCTTGTCGTCCCCTTCCAGGCGCACGGATTTTACATCGGTGAGCTTAAAGGTTACGCCAAACTTTTTGGCCTGCTTGTGAAATAGCTCCATCAAACCAAGCCCTGTAGAGCCTTCGGGAAAACCGGGATAGTTCTCAATTTCATTGGTGTAGGTAGCCAAACCGCCCACCAGCGCTTTTTCCAGAAGCAGGGTTTTAAGCCGCGCACGTCCGCAATAAATGCCCGCTGTTAAACCCGCCGCGCCGCCGCCGATAATGACTACGTCGTAATTTTCAATCTTCTTTTCCATTTCGCGCCTTTCTACATAAAGAATTTGGCCAACAGCTTGCTGCCAATAAACGCGCCGCAAAGCAGGAACAGCGCAAACACCCAGCCCGATAGGGATAGGGATGCAATACTGCTAAAGAGCGCACCAATGTTACAGCCGCCCGCCAAACGAGCGCCATAACCCATGAGCAAACCGCCTAGCACCGCCGCAATCACCTGCCGCCAGCTTTTGATCTTTTTGAACTTAAACTGGCTTGCCATGAGCGCCGCAAATAGCGCACCAAAAATGATGCCCACATTCATTATGCTGCCTGAATGATTCAAGAAACCTGCCTGTAGGGTGTTTTGTGCGCCTGTGGAAGAAAAGTAAAACCATTTTTCCACACTGCCGCCAAAGAGCTGATACAGCCACGCGCCCCAGTTGGCAAAAGTGCCCGACACGCCCCATGGGTTCCCAGAAAAAGCAAACAGGGCAATTTGTAGCACAGACAAAAGCACCGCACCCGTTACATAGGTGAAGGGATTTTTGAAAACCGACTGATAATATCGGTTCTTGCTAAGCTTTTCAAAAAACCGTTTCAAGATCATGCAACCTGCCTTTCAAAACGGTTGAAAATCAGCACTTTTCGATGATGACTTCCCACTCGCCGTCGTCTACCTCTTCCACTTCTACGTTATGCCCCTGCTTGCGCGCCCATTCGGGAACGTTCTTCATTGCGCAGCTATGGTCAATATGAACGATCAGGGTATCACCCGTGGCCAGCGTTGCCAGCTTCTTCTCGGTTTTCATCAGGGGTACGGGGCAAGCCTCGCCCAAGCAATCCAATTCAAATTCAGCCATGTTCATTTTCCTCCTTAAAATAGGTGTGCTATCATAATTGCACGTCCGTGCAAGGAAAGCCTTACGCCTCGTCTGTAATGCCCATCTTTTTGCGCTCCCAAAGGTCTGCGGCTATGTAGAGCATCCAAATCACCGCAAGCTGCAAAACCAATGCGCCAAACCAGCCAAACACATCGGGTAAAAACACCTTCGGCGCGGCCGCCATAAAGTGAATCTGCCACCAGCCCATGTCCTTTGCGCCCCAAAGGGAGCCAATCACAAAAAACAACAGCGATAGCATTTGCATGGCAAAGCCCTCGCCCACGCGCATCAGCGTACCCGAGGCGCATCCGCCCGCAATCACCATGCCAATGCCAAACATCAACCCGCCAACCACCGTTGCCAAGCTGATGGGCATTACGTAGCTTTGCCCGGGGATGGGCAAGCCGTTGGCATAGGCATTGTACTTAATGGCCGTAAAGCCTATGGTGGTAATGGCAAAAGCAATCAGCACCGCCTTTGTAACTGATGTACTGCCCGTAATCCAAGGGTCGCGCATGGATGCTGTAAAGCAAAACCTTGCCTTTTGAAGCACAAAGCCAAAACAGCCGCCAAAGGTCCAGAACATCGCCTGTCCATTGCCCAGCAAGGAAAGCAGTGCGCCCACAAGAATCATGAACGCAAATACTCCCAGACCAATCGGCAGCTGGTTCTTTTTCTTTTTGCGCTGTGGGCGTTGCCGCACAGAGGGAGTGGCCGTATCCGTCATTTGAGACACCTCCAACCAAATCAACGTACAGAAGGGGGAAACCTTCTTTCGCTTTGAATCATTATAGCATGGAAGCTTCGCATGGCATTATCAAAGTTGCTTGTGTAACATAATAGGTTTTTATCGCCTTGCCCATAACAAACCTTGATAGCACTCTTTTAAAATGTTATAATGAAAAAGATCACGAAAAAAAGGGAGGCATGACGATGCAGCTTGAACACTTGGCATTGTTCCTGAAAATCGCACAAGAAAAAAGCATCTCCAAGGTGGCGGCGGCGTCGCACATCTCACAGCCAGCACTTAGCTTACAAATGCAAAAGGTGGAAGATTCGCTTGGCTGTAAGCTTTTTGAGCGCAGTAACCGCGGCATTGAGCTAACCGAGGCGGGGCTTCTCACCCAAAAATACATTGCGCAAATGATGGATATCTACCACACCTTTGAGGAAGAAATTCAAAATCTTCGCAACAACCGCAACGTTTGCCGCATTGCTTCAAGCCGCGTGGTAAGCAACTACGCCCTGCCCTGCACGCTTGTGAAGCTCAAGGAGCATTACCCCAGCTACCGCTTTTCACTTTTTTCCATGCCCTCTAAGGATGTCATTCGTCAGGTGCTCACCGATCAGGCGGATATCGGCTTTATTGTAGGCGCAACCGACGAAGCGGGCTTGCATTGCAAAAAGGTTTTTTCCGACCGCACCGTGCTGGTGGCCTCTATGGCCTATCCCTATAAGGATTCCATCACCATTGCGGCGCTTAAAAAACAGCCGCTTGTGCTGCTGGACGAAAACTATAGCTCCTACCACCTCCTGCAGGAGCAGCTGCGCCAGCTTGGGCAAGACATTGAAACCTTTAACGTGCAATACCATCTGGATTCAACCGAGGCCATTAAGTCCATGATTGAAAGCGGCATGGGCATTGGCTTATTGCCCTACATGTGCGTCAAAAAGGAAATTTACCTGCGCCAGCTCCGCATTATTGAATTGAGCGATTTGGATCTTTATTACGATGTTTCCTCCATTTATCGCCAACAGCCCGATAATACGGGTTACGAGCTAACGGAGCTAAAGCAGTACATTGAACGGGTAGCCGCCGCCTCTATTTGCTGATGGTGATTTCCCATACGCCGCTCACCGGCTCCTCCATTTCCACCTGATAGCCATTGCGTTTGCAATAATTTTGAAGGCTTTCACAGGTGCAGCTGTGGTCTGTGATTACGCGCACCCTTTCCCCGCGCTCCAGCTTTTCTTTTTCACGCTGAAGCTTCATCAGCGGAAGGGGGCACACATCGCCCAAGCAATCCAATTCTGTCATACTAAACAATCATCTCCCGTGCCATGATTGTATCACAATGGCACGTGTAACCACAAGGAGGATTTATGGCTCCAAAGCTTTTACTGCTAGGCGGCTCCAATGGGCAGCTCCATGCCGCACGCCGCGCCCGTGAACGCGGCATCTGCGTGATTTTGGCAGATTATACCGAGCACCCGCCCGCCGCCCAATATGCCGACGTACACGAGCGCTGTTCCACCTTTGATTGGGAAGCCTGCTTGCAGGCGGCGCGAAGCCATCGGGTGGATGGCGTGCTGGCCGTAGGAACCGATCAGCCCGTGCTTACTGCGGCGCTCATTGCACAGGCAATGAAGCTGCCCACGGCCATCAGCGTAGAAACCGCCCTTCGCGCCACCAACAAGCGTGCCATGAAGGAAGCCTTTGAGCGCTTTCACATCCCCAACGCCCCCCATCGCTTTGTAACGCGGGAGGCTTGCGATGCGGGCGATTTGTCCGCACCCTATGTGCTCAAGCCGCTGGATTCGCAGGGACAGCGCGGCGTGCTCAAGCTCTCTGGCAAAGCAGACATTGCGCCCGCCCTGCCCGCCACGCTTTCCTTTTCACGCCTGCCTGAGGCACTGCTGGAAAGCTATTACCCAAGCGACGAGCTTACCCTTTCCGGCTGGCTCCATCAAGGTGTGCTCTACCCCTTAACGCTTACCGATCGGCAGCACTATCCAAGCGAGCGCCACATCGGCGTTTGCGTAGCGCACCGCTACCCCAGCATTCACAAAGAGGTAAGCGATGAGGCAAACAGGCTTTCCCTCCGCGTGGCGCAAGCCTTGGGCGCAAGGGAAGGGCCCCTCTACATCCAATTTTTATTGGGGAAGCAGGGGCTTGTGGTGAATGAGGCGGCGCTTCGCATTGGCGGTGCCTTTGAGGATGTGTTCATCCCGCGCCTGACGGGCTTTGACATTTTAGACGCACAGCTTCGCATGGCATTGGGCGAAGCTCCCGATGCTTGCATGGGCGCATTGTGCACAGCCGCCAAACCGCAGGGCTTGGCCGCCGAAATGAGCACCCAGCTCTTCTTCATTAAAGAGGGCGTGCCGCAAACCCGCACGCCCATCGATTTGCTCCGCGCTCTGCCGGGCGTGGTGGATGCAGGCTATAACTTTGCCTTGGGTCAAGCCGTTCCCCCTTTTTCAGATGCCACCGCACGCTACGGCTACGCGGTTCTGCTCTGCGACAAGGGTGAAATGCAAGCGCTTGTACGCGCGTTTTATGAGTCGGTTCATGTACAGGATGCGTTTGGAAATGAACTGTTGATTCCTCAAAGCTACTAGGAAGGATTATACCAAATGAAACGTTTCCTCCTTCTCCTCCTCACCCTGCTGTGGCCGCTCTGCCTGACTGCCTGCACCCCCGCGCCCAAAAACAAGGTCACCATCGCCATTCAATACGGCGTGGCCTATGCGCCCGTTGAACTCATGCGCATGAACGGCACGCTGGAGCGCGCCTTGCCTGACTACACCATTGAATGGAAACAGTTGGGCGGCCCCGTGCCCATCCGCGAGGGCATGCTTGCAGGCGAAATTGATTTGGGCTGTATGGGCATAGGCCCCGTGCTCATCGGCATCGATCAAGGCATGCCGTGGCGCTATTGCGCTGCCCTGTCCTCAAACGAGGTTGCGTTTGTGGTCAACAAGCCCTCCATCAAAACCTTGGCGGACATTGAACCCAAGGATCGCATTGCCATTTTAAGCCCGGGCTGTACCCAGCACATTTTGCTGTGCATGGCCGCCAAGGAGCAGTTGGGCAACGCCCTTGCGCTGGATGGCCAGCTCGTATCCCTCTCCCACCCCGATGCGCTCAGCGCCATGCTCGCAGGGGGCGAGGTGGTGATGCATGTGAGCTGTCCGCCCTATACGGATTTGGAGCTTCAAAACGGCATGACCACCCTCTTTACAGGTGAGGATTTGATGGGCGGCCCCTTCACCTTTATTTCCTGCGTTGCCATGGAAAAATTTCACGATCAAAGCCCCGAGGCGTATCAAGCGTTTTTAACCTGCTTGCATCAAGCGGTGGACGAGCTGAACGCTGATTTGCCCAAAGCGGCTCAGCAGCTGGCAAGCGTTTACGGCTTGAGCGACGCTGAGCTGTATGCCCAAATGTCCCGCCACGGCACCATCTACGGCGGTGCGCTTCGCGGGATTGATAAGCTTGCGCAGGCCATGGCTGAGCTTGGCTTCCTAAAAGCCGCCCCCACACGCGAGCGCTATGCCTTTGCAGGTGTGCCTGTGGAAAGCGCGGCGGACGATGCCAAGACCCTGCCCGCAGGAGGTAAGCCATGAAGCAAAGCAAGCTTTCTCGCTTGGGCTGGATTGCGTTTTTGTTAACCGTATGGGAGCTGACCGCGCACTTCAGCGGCATTTCGCCTCTGCTGCTGCCCACGGTGGAAAGCGTTTTGCAAACGCTGTTTCACGAGCTGGTGGCTGGCACACTGCCCTTACAGCTCTTGCTTACGGTGGGGCTTATTTTGCTTTCCCTGCTGGCAAGCGTTTTGCTCGCATTGCTCATGACCTTGCTTTCCAGGCATTCCAAGGCGCTCAACGGTCTGCTGGGGACATTGGCTTCTTTGCTTCACCCTTTGCCGGGGGTGGCGTTGCTTCCTTTGCTGGTTATCTGGTTTGGCACAGGCACCGCCTCCATTTTTGTGGTCATGCTCCACGCCTGCGTATGGTCGCTGTTCATCAGCCTTGAAGAAGGCTTTTCCCAAGCTCCCCCGCTTTATTGGCAGCTTGGGCGCAACCTTTCCATGTCCACGCTTGCGGTAGAGCTGAAAATCCTGCTGCCCGCCTCCACGCCTGCATTGCTTTCTGGCTTGCGGGTGGGTTGGGCACGGGCATGGCGGGCGCTCATCAGCGCTGAAATGGTGTACGGTGCCATTGGCGGTGTGGGCGGCATGGGCTGGTATTTATTCCGTCAACGTGCTTTTATGAACACCTCGGGGCTGTTTGCAGGCATTTTATGCGTCATGGCCATTGGCTACACTGCGGAAGCCGTGGTTTTTCGCGGTCTTGAAAAGCGCACGCTGGACAAATGGAACGGCGAAGGGGGGGCGACCTATGCTGCTCGACGCTAAACAGCTCTGCTTTTCCTATGGCGAGCGAGCCATTTTGCAAAACGCCTGCATTGCGGTGGAGCAGGGAGAAATTCATGTGCTTCTAGGGCCTACAGGTTGCGGAAAAAGCACCCTGCTCAAGCTGTTGGGCAGTTTTCTTACGCCCCTGAGCGGCAGTATCAGCGTGGAGGGCAAGCCCGTTCACGCACCCGATAAGGATCGGCTCATGATTTTTCAAAGCTTTGACCAATTTTTTCCGTGGCTCAATTTGGAGCAAAACCTATGCTTTGCACTCCATCAAGCCCTTCCCGCCCTCAAGCAAAGGGCGCGGCGCGAGCTTGCGCAGGCCTGCTTGCAAAAAATGTGCCTGCAGGATGCGCTCACCCTCTACCCGCGCGAGCTGTCAGGCGGTATGCGGCAACGCGCCGCCTTGGCCAAGGCGCTTTCGCTCAAGCCCAAGCTGCTTTTGCTGGATGAGCCCTTTTCCAGCCTGGACGCTTCCAGCCGCCGCGATGCGCACGAGGTATTGCTTCGCTTTCATCAAGACGAGGGCATTTCCATGCTCATGGTCACGCACGATTTGGAGGAAGCGGCGGCGCTCGCCAAGCGCATCACCCTTTGGAATTTGGAGGCAAAACAGCCCGGTCAGCCTTTGCTTGCCCATTCAGACGGGCTTCATCAACAGCTTCAAGCGTATTTTGGCAAGCAAATCAACGCCTGATTACCTTGTAAACCGTTACGCAATATGGCTTGCCCATTTCTGGACAGAGCCTGACCGCGAAGGTATCGCTCCAAACCTTGCCCACCGCCTTGCAATGCGCTTGAAAAAACGCTTCCGCTTCGGGCACATAGCGCGGGTTGCCGTATAAAATGTTCCATGTGGGGCGGTGCGCATAGACATACGCCATTTCATCCGACCAAAGAATCATTTCTATTTGGTTTTTTTCAATGTACTCTTCAAAGCTCATGCCCCTCTCCTTTAAATAGGACAGGTTGCGCACATCCCAAAACGCATCCTCTTCAAAATACAGGGCGGTGTTTAAATTGCCCAGCGTTTTTTGCGTAGGGCTTACATAAGCCGAAAGCTCGTGAAGATAGGCCTCGTAGGATTGATCGAGCCATGGTGCAATACCGCTTGCGCTCACCGCAAGCGTTGCCGCTAGCAGCATGGGTAAAAACGCCCGATGCGTCCATTTCGCCGCCAATGAAGCGGAAGCGGTTTCATGCTTGTGAAGCCATGCCGCGCAGAGGGGGATCACGCCGAGCAAAGCGGGCAGCAGCCACAGCGCCGCGCTTAGCTGGTTGTAGCGGCCAATCAGCACCGTACCCGCCAGCACGCCCAGCGGAAGCAGTACAAAGGGCAACGCTCGCTGTTGCTTACGAGCAAGCAATTGCCAAGTATTTCTAAGCAGAAAAGCAACCGCCAGCACCATGTTCAGCCGCAATTCCGGCACATCATAGGTGGCGCTGGTGCGCGTCCACAGCTTTGCCAAATAAGGAAACAATTCCGCCATTCTGTTGCTGGTGGGTTCAAAGAGATTGAACTCGTTTTCGCCATACATGCGGTAATGCATGGGAAATTGCGGGTCAACCGCAAAGCTGATCCCCACAAAAACCCCCGCCAGCAAAGCCGTCACGCCCACGTAGGCAAGCAGCTCCTTCATGGGCAGGCGCTTTTGCATCAGCGCTTCACCGCAAAGCGTAAGCCCCACAGCCACCGCAAGCAAAAAGCTATTGGGATGAAAGCCCACCGCGAGGCCCGTTGTCAAGCCCAGCCACAGGCTCCGCTTTACGCTTGGCTTACGCGCAGTCAACAGCCACAGGCACACAAGCAGCAGCACCAGCAAGTAAATTTCCTGTCTGGCGGTATGCGAAATGGCAATGAACTGGTTGTTAAGCCCCATCAAGGCCATCATGCCAAGCGCCCACGAGGCGGGCAGCCATTGACGCGCAATGCGGTAGCACACGAACAGCGCCGCCGCCCCCGCCAGCAGGGACGGAAGCCGTATGGCAAACAGCGTATGGCCAAACAGCGCCATGAAGGGCATGAGCAGCAGCTGAAAAATCAGCTTGATGGCATGCGGGTAGCGCGGCTTTAAGTCAAAAAAGCTTTCCGTTACGCCAATGCTATGGCTGCTAAGCATGGAGCGCGATAGCCCCGCCAGCCAGCTTTCATCCGAATGCATATACGGGTAACGGGTCAAAAAAAGGAGGTTGAGCAGGAACCAGAGGCATAGCGCCCCCATGAGCCAAAGCCGTTCCCTGCGCCGCATACCGCGTCCCCCTTTTTTTAGAACAGAGTTAAATTCAGTATAGCACATCTGCATAGGGGCACAACCATTACAATCCAACATGGTACATAACAACCCCTTATCACCCATTCACACAGGTATCGCTTATAATGAAAACAACGTGAACGAAGGGGGATTTTGACCGTGTTTCACAAACCAAAGAAAATGCTGCTCCTGTTACTATGTCTCCTGCTGTGTATGTTAACGCTCAGCGCATGCAATACCTCTGCTTATGAGACCGCCGCCCCGCACCTTGTGGCCGCAAACAAGCTTGCAGAGCTTATGAAGCAGCCCAATGTGGTGGTTGTAGACATGCAAAGCGCCGAGGAATATGCGGTAGCGCATTTGCCAGGCGCAGTAAACATTCAGGCTTCCGAAATTGTGATCAATGTGCCTGTCAAAAACATGCTTACCTCCGCTAAAAAGCTCGAAAAGCTGCTGAGCGAAAAAGGCATTGGCAACGACACCACCATCATTGCTTACGATGCCAACCGCATGAGCGCCGCGCGTTTTTTCTGGACCATGCTCTGCTACTCAAGCGACAAGGTTCTTGTGGTAGATGGCGGGCTAGATGCCATCAAGGCCGCAAAGCTTGAGCTTACCGCAGAAGTGCCCGTGGTTACGCCCGCCAGCTATGTAGCAGGCGAAAAAAACAAGCAGTGGCTGGCTGAAATGAGCGATGTGCAAGCGCAGATCAACGAGCCGGACAAGAACACCCTGCTGTTGGATGTGCGTTCCGACGCTGAATATGCGCAGGACGGCAAAATTCCGTCCTCCATCCTGTGGGATTTTAACGACCAGTTCTACCGCGACGGCACCTACAAGGATACACAAACCACACAAATCAACTTTTTACAACAGGGCATGCGCCCCGAAAACACCATCCTGATGTATTGCCAAACGTCCATGCGTGCCGCGCCTGTTTTCCTGCAGCTTTACGACGCAGGCTATCGCAACATCAAAATTTACGACGGCGCATATTTGGAATGGTCGTCCAACCCTAACAACCCCATTGATCGCCCAACGGGTTCCCTTGCACCCACCAAAAAGGATGCGTCTTAATATTTTCACACAAGGAAGGGGTACTTTACTATGAAAAGGTTTTTAGCTCTGGTGCTTTCCCTCATGCTTCTGTGCACGGTTACCCTCGGTTTGGCAGAGGTTGCCCCCGCAGTCAAAGAAGCCGCAATGGCATATTTCACCAATTTTTCCGCAGAGCGCATGATGATTTCCGCCGCCAAGCTGTTTGAGAAAATCGACGCTGGCGAGGACATGCTTCTGCTGGACATCCGTCAACCCGATGCCTATGCCGAAGGCCATTTGAAGGGCGCTGTCAACGTTCCTTTTGGTCCCGATGTAGCCGCCAACCTAAGCAAGCTGCCCGACGATGTGCAAATTTACGTCAACTGCTACAGCGGCCAAACCTCCTCGCAGGTGGTTGCACTGCTCAATGTTGCAGGCAAATTTGCCACCAACATCCAAAGCGGCTTTAACAACGGTATTTCCAAGGCAGAAGGCTTTGAAAAGTACATCGATACCGCTGAAAGCAAGCTCGACGAAGCGGCCGACTATGCCGTAGACCCCGACATTCAAGCCGCCATTGCCAAGTATTTTGACGACATGGCCGCCAATGCGGGCACCGCTTTTGCCAGCAACAACTTCAAGCCCGAAAGCCTCAAGGAAGTGCTGGATGCCGAAATGGAAGACTACTTTGTTTACTCCGTGCGCAAGGCTGAAGATTTTGCGGCAGGCCACATTCAGGGTGCTGTGAACAATCCCTTTGGCACAGGCATGGAAAAGAACTTCGAACAGCTCCCCACCGATAAGAAGATCATTGTGTACTGCTACAGCGGCCAAACCGCTTCTCAGGTTACCGCCATTCTCCGTTTGCTAGGCTACGATGCGTATAACCTCGCTGGCGGCATGGGCGCCGAGGGCGGCTCCGGCTGGCTAGGCGGCGGCAACGCAGTTGTAACCGAGTAATACCAATCATCCATCATAAAAGCCCCCTTCCGAACACAATCGGAAGGGGGTTTTACATATGGCTTGCATTGCGGGAGCAAACACCCCTGCGCCAATTGCATGGGTTGCCCTTTTGAAAAGGCGATTCCTGCGCGAGTTCGTACCAGTCAAGCCCGTTCCCACGAGGGCAGCATACCCATACATACTGCGTTTTGTCACGAACGCCGCGCTCCCTGTATGGACACCATATATGGTGTCCATACAGCGTTATCGGCAAGCATGCGGATTACAATGCGGGGGCAAACACCCCTGCGCCAATTGCATGGGTTGCCCTTTTGAAAAGGCGATTCCTGCGCGAGTTCGTACCAGTCAAGCCCGTTCCCACGAGGGCAGCATACCCATACATGCTGCGTTTTGTCACGAACGCCGCGCTCCCTGTAGGGACACCATATATGGTGTCCATACAGCGTTATCGGCAAGCATGCGGATTACAATGCGGGGGCAAACACCCCTGCGCCAATTGCATGGGTTGCCCTTTTGAAAAGGCGATTCCTGCGCGAGTTCGTACCAGTCAAGCC
>JAVXND010000080.1:0-12009 GCA_036645955.1 Clostridia bacterium
GTGACACGCATTTTGTGACACGCATTTTGTGACACGCATTTTGTGACACGCATTTTGTGACACGCATTTTGTGACACACGTTTTGTGTCACGCATTTTGTGACACACGTTTTGTGTCACGCATTTTGTGCCACGCATTTTGTGACACGCATTTTGTGACACGCATTTTGTGACACGCATTTTGTGACACGTATTTTGTGACACGTATTTTGTGTCACGCATTCGGTGTCACACGTTTTGCGCCACGCACGCGGTGACACGCATTTTGTGCACGTATGCGGTGCAACACATGTGGTGTTACGCATTTTGTGCCACGCATTTTGCGTAACACACGCGGTGTCACGCATTTTGCGCTACGCACGCGGTGACATACCACGCGGTGATGCCTGTAGGGACACCATATATGGTGTCCGCCCAGTTCGCGTTCCTCCCTTCCATCCATGAATGTTTGCATACTCACGATTCACCTTTGCGCATATTCAATTTGCAATATTGATGACACGTACTTTTTGCTTTTCAGCATAATCGAACGTAAATGCTGTGCCGCCACTATTTTTCACCCCCCATCCCCCTCACTCCAGCCCATCCCCCCAACCCGCAAAAAAAAGGCGCGGGACTACCTCCCGCGCCTTTTTTTGCAGCTTCATTCGCCGTCGGAGATCTTCTGCTGACGATCCCCAATTTCAATTTTCAGAGCTTTTGCCTTCTCGGGGGCCTTTTCCTTTGGAAGCTCCACGAGCAGCACGCCGTTTTGATAATCCGCCTTGATGGCGCTTACGTCAATGCCTTCCATGTTAAAGCTGCGCTGCATATGGCCGCTTTGACGCTCGCTGAAAACATAGCCGTCCTTCTTTTCGGTTTTGCTGCTGTTCACATCGGCTGAAATGGTCAGCATGCCATCTTCAAGCTTGAGGTCGATATCGTTCTTTTGCACGCCCGGCATTTCGGCTTCCAATAAGTAGGCATCATCCTGCTGGCGAATGTCTACCCGCATGACGGGCGCATCCTCTACATCAAAAAACTCGCGCATGAAATGATCACTGACCAAAGAGGGGAAGGGGCTAACGGTGCGGCGATAAGGAACAAGTGTAAACATAGGACATCCTCCTTCTAATGAGCGGCTGAACCGCTTTGATTGACTGTTTTGCGGCGGATCAGGCATTGTTTCCTGATCACGTTTAGAGTATACCTCATAAGTCAAAGAAGGTCAAACTCCACACAGCCAGAAACAAAGTCAAAGAAGGTCAGTATTTGTGATGCCAAAATAAAAAAACGCGAGAATGCTCAAAATCTCGCGTTTTTTTGATACTTTTCTTACTCAAGCTCGCTGGCGTAGGGGATGGAGCCCGCCGCGCCCATGCGCCCTACGGTGATGGAGGAAGCCCTTGCCGCACGTTCCAGCACGGCGGCTAGCGGCTTGCCCTGCGCAAAGCCTGTGACAAAATAGCCTGTGAAGGTGTCGCCCGCCGCTGTGGTATCCACCGCTTTAACGGCAAAAGCAGGCTGGAAGAGCGTTTCACCGTTGTGCATGCAATAAGCACCCTCCTTGCCCAAGGTAAGCACCACGCTTGCCGCAGGATATAGGCAATGCAGCTGTGCCAAAATGCGGTTGGGCTCGGTTTCACCGGTGAGCGCGGCTCCCTCCACCTCGTTTAACAGGAACCAATCCACGCTCTCAAGCGGATAGGTTTGGATTTGGTCGTTGATGGGGGAGGGGTTGAAAATAATGAGAAGCCCTTTTTGCTTGGCTTTGCGCATCATGAGCGGGGAATTGTGAAGCTCGTTTTGCATGACAAGCGCGTCACCGCTTGAAAAGCCTTCCAAAATCTGGTCAATTCTGGCTTCGGATATGCGCATGTGATCGCCCGCGAACACAATAATGCAGTTCTGCCCTTGGCGATCCACCTGAATAACCGTGTGGGAGGAAAGCCCGCTCGCCTGCTCAATATAATCGGTGTTGACATGGTGCCGCTTGAGCGTGGCGAGCATGTCGCCGCCGTCCTCGCCCAATATGCCCGCGTGGTAAATTTCGCCGCCGGCTTTGGCAATGGCAATGGATTGGTTCAACCCCTTGCCGCCGCAAAAATTGTTCATTTCATGCGCCAGAATGGTTTCGCCCGGGGCAACCATGTGGTCTACATTGTAAACGTGATCGATGTTCATGGAACCGTAATTGAGTATCTTCATGGTGCTGTTCATCCCCCATGTCAATGTTTTTTTCCCTTGCTGGATGATATCATGAGCGCAATGGCTTGTCAATGAAGCAACGGCGTACAGCGATTGACATAACCAACAAAAAAAGATAAGATGATACCACGATTTCGCAGAGGAATGGGAGGAGAGCGTTTGCCGATGGTACACAAAAGCAAAACTGCTGGTTTACGTGCCCTGCTGTGTCTGCTTAGCTTATGTGCCCTTTCCATACAAGGGGGCGCGGGAAGCGATGTGCCGCGCACGGTGCTGTTGACGGATACGGCGCTGTGGGTGCTGGGTTTGGCGGGGCTTTGGGCGCTGTACGGCGCATGGCTCGCCCTTCCCAAACCGTTTGTACCCATCAGGCTTTGGGTTTTATCGGCGTTTTTTGCGGGTGTGGTTTTGCTGGGGCGAAGCTTTGCGGCTATGGGCACGGCAGAGGGGGTAACCGCACATCTGCTTCGTTCCCTGCTTTTTTTCATGGGCCGCGTGCCGCTGTATTTTGCGTTGATGCGGCTTTGCCAAAATGCGCTTGCACAGCCAGCCAAACCCGTTTTGCCAAAGCTGTTTGACAGGCGCGGCGCAACCCTGCTGCTTGCGGGCGGACTGCTGCTGTGCTGGCTGCCTTATTGGATTTTGACCTTTCCAGGCACGGTGAGCAACGATTCTGCCAGCCAGCTGGATCAAATTTTGGGGCTTGCGCCCTTCACAAATGCCAACCCCGTGTTTCAAACTTGGCTGATTGATGCGTTCCGCCATGTGGGCATGTGGTTTGGCGGCGGTCAAACGCTTGCGGCGGGAAATGCGGCGGTGGCGCTGTTTTGCGGCACACAGGCGTTGCTGATGGCGTGGCTGCTTGGGTTTTTGCTCCACACCCTGCGCAAAAACGGTGCGCCTTCGTGGCTCCTTGCGGGCTCGTTCCTGTTTTACGCATTTTGCCCCATTTTTCCGACCTTTGCCTTTTGCATGGGCAAGGATACGAACTTTGCGATGGCGGTGTTGTTTTTATCGCTGATGGCGGCGCAAATGGTGCGCGAGCCTGCGCTACAGCCCAAACAAAGAGGCACGCAGACCATCGGTCTGTGCATAGCGTCCGTGCTGTGTACACTGCTTCGCAACCCGGGCGGCTATTTGGCATTGCTCACGCTGGCACTGCTGCTGCTTTGGGCGCTCAAGCATCCGCGCGCGCATCCCGCGCACAGGCTTTGGCGTGCGCCTGCGCTGGCCATGACCGTTACGCTTTGCTGTTACGCGGCGCTTCACCTGCTGGTGCTGCCCTCTATGCATATTGCGCCTATGCCTGAAACCGAAAACTACTCCCTGCCCCTGCAGCAGGCGGCGCGTGTGGCGGCGGGCGGAGAGCTGAGCGAGGCGGAAGCCGCCGCGGTGAACGGCGTGCTCAAGCTGGATGAATTGCCTGCGGCTTATAACGGCGAATTGAGCGACCCTGTCAAGGCGCTTTGGCGGGAGGATGCAACGGCGGAGCAGAAAAAAGCCTTTTGGAAGGCATGGCCGCGGCTGGCGGCAAAGCATCCTGCTACTTGCCTGAGCGCTACCTTTCATAACACCTACGGATACTTGTACCCCGGCTATATGAGCACAATCAAGCCCACGCTGATTCTGGGCAAGCAACGCAGTGATGCGGACTTCGGCGGACAATTTGCCTTTGAGGTAAACCCCCATGCGCAATGGCTGAAGGCCGTTACGGAGCGGCTGGCACAAAACCCGCTGTACCGCCTGCTGGTATCGCCCGGCTTGTATGGCTGGCTCACGCTGTTTGTGTGCGCTTGCTTATTTACGCGCGGCAAGCGCCGTCTATTGCTGGCGGCTGTGCCTGCGCTGTTTGGCTTGGCGGGCTGTTTGCTTTCTGCTGTGAATGGTTATTTCCGCTATGCCATGCCCCTATACCTGTGCGCTCCGCTGTTGCTGGGGCTGGCGGTTCATTCAACCCAAAAAGGAGAGATTTGCAAATGAAGCTATTGATTGCATTGCCCTGCTACAACGAGGCAGAGAAGATTCAAGAGGTGATCCGCGCCATTCCTACCCAATATGAACGGGTGGATGCTGTGCGCGTTTTGGTGGTGGATGACGGCAGCAGCGATCAAACCGCAAGCCTTGCGCACGAAGCGGGCGCGACGGTGATCCGCCACAAGCGCAACAAGGGCTTGGGGCAGGCGTTTCGCAGTGCGGTTGACTTTGCCATTGACCACGGCTACGACCTCATGGTGAACATGGATGGCGACGGTCAATTTGATACCGGCGATATAGCGCGGCTGATTGCGCCCATCCTGAATGAAAAGGCGGATTTCGTTACGGCCTCCCGCTTTTTAAGCGGCGATAAAATTGAGCACATGCCGCCCATCAAGCGCTGGGGAAATACGCGGATGAACCATCTGGTGAGCAGGCTTTGCAAGCAGCACTTTTCGGATGTGAGCTGTGGTTTCCGCGCTTACAGCCGCGATACCCTGCTCAAAATCAACTTTTACGGTCACTTTACCTACACGCAGGAGAGCTTTTTAAGCTTCAGCTTTTTGGGGCTTGCCATGTGCGAGGAGCCCATTGCGGTCAAGTACTTTCCAGAGCGCAAGAGCCGCATCGCAGGCAGTATTTTCAACTACCTCAAAAAAACCTCGGGCATTTTGATTGGGCTCATGCGCGACTATTATCCCATGCGCTTCTTTGGCTTTTTGGGTTGCCTGTTTTTAGCGCCTGCACTGCTTTTTGGGGTGATGTTTTTGGTGCATTACTTAACGGTGGGCTACTTTAGCGGCTACCTGTTTGCGGGACTGCTGTGCGCCTTTTGCACGCTGATTGCGGTGCTCATGTTCTCCTTTGGTGTGGCCATGGAAAGCATGGTACGCATCAACCGCAATGAAAATAACATTCTGTATCAAATGCGCAAGGCCGCGCCCATTACCCAAGATGAAGCGGGGGAGGTTTTGTACCAATGAAAGCCATGATTTCGATTGACCATCCCGCATGGGCGCATCAGTTTCGCCCCATTTTGGGGCTGATGAAGGCGCGCGGGGATCAGGTGCGCACCCTTGCCATTGAAAAGGACGGCGATACCGCCCTGCTCCAAAGCTTCGGCATTCCCTATGTGCTTTGCGCCCATTCCACGGGGAAAAATGTGTTTGAAAAGGGCTGTTTGTTTCTGGGGCTGTGCTTGAACCATGCTTGGCACGCCCTGCGCTATCAACCTGAAATTTTGATCGGCCGCGCTTCGCCCATGATGGCGGTGGCGGCATGGGCGGCACGCAAGCCGCATTTGATTTATGAGGATACGGAGGTCAGCAAGTTCAGCCTCCGCATATGCAAAAGGCTATCCACCAAAATCATCACGCCGCGCACCTTTTTAACCGACCTAGGCGCAAAGCAGGAGCGTTTGGATACCTACAAGGAGCTTTTTTATCTGCATCCCTCCGTGTTTACCCCCAACAAGCAGGTGCTTCGCGACGCGGGCTTTCAGCCCGACGAGCCGTACATTCTTGTGCGCTTTGTGGCATGGAACGCCAGCCACGACATTGGCAAGCATGGCTTAAACGATGCGGACAAGCTGGCCTTGGTCAAGCGCTTGGAAAAATACGGACGTGTGTATGTGAGCGATGAGGGCAGCACCTCCGACGCGCTCAAGCCCTATCTGCTCAAAACACCGTATGAGCTGGTGCATCATGTGCTGGCATTTGCACAGCTGGTGTACAGCGAGGGCGCAACCATGGCCAGCGAGGCTGTGGTGCTGGGCACGCATGCGCTGTATGTGAACACCATTGTTTCCGGCTCCACAAAGGAGCAAGCGGAGCGCTTTCACCTGCTGTACAACTTTAACGAGGGGGAGGACCGCTACGAACGCGCCGCCGCGCAGGCGGAGGAGCTGCTGGCAATGCCTGATTTGGCTGCGCTCGGACGTGAAAAGCAACAGGTTTTGCTATCGCAAAAGGTGGATATCAACCGTTATTACATGAGCGAGATGGATCGGCTTGCCAAAGCGGGGAGGAAGGGCTGATGGATTGGTTGAGCGTGGGCAATGGCTGGCGAAACCTGTATTTGTTGAGCTGTGTGCTTCAAGCGGCGGCGCTTGGCCTTTTATTTGCCGCGCACCGCATCCCATTTCAAAAAAGCCGCGCGGCCAGCTTTTGCACGGGCGTTGCCGCCGTCCCCTTTCTTCAATACCTGTGGGTGCTTGCACTTGCCTTTCTGTGGCCAAATGCGCCAAGGCTTGTGTACATTGGGGTTTTGCCTGCGCTTTCCGCGATTTGCTTGCTTGTGATGCTCTTGCGCCGCGTGCGCCGCGTGCCTGCGCTTCTCAAGCGCGGAGGGGCGTTTGTGCGCAGGCTTTGCCATTTTGAAAAGCCTGCGCTGGCGGTGCTTTGCTTTGCGCTGTGCCTGCTGATATTGCTCCTGCCTGCCTGCGTGCGCTTTTGCTCCAGCATGCAAAGCGTGAGCGGCGGAGATGCGGGCGAGTACATGGCGCTTGGACTGCGCTTTTGTGAGGATCGGGACATTGGCAAGCTGCTTGAAAAAAACGAAACAGAGGGGCATTTCAGGGGGCATAGCCACTTCCCCTCGCTTGAGCTGTTTATGAGCTACGGGCTGTTTCATACCGGCGGAGAGCTTGGCTATCCCAACGACAAGGCCGCCTTTGCGGGCATTGGGATGCTCACGTTTTACATGGCGGCGGCTTATTTGGCGCTGCTGCTGTTTCTTTGCCGCGAGCGCAAGGCTTGGGTGCTGTTGGGCATGGTACTGCTGAATTTGGTGCCTGAGCTGTACTATTCGGCGGCGGGCGCTCCGCGCGACATATGGCGCATACTCGCTCTGTTTTTAGCGGCGCTTGCGTTTGCGGGGATAGAGCCGTGCGGGCATTGGAAGGCTTATTTGGGCAAGCTGGCCATAGCGTTTGCGGTGTGCTTTACAGTCATGAGCGCCCATGTGGTTTGCTTTGTGGTGCTGCCGTTTATTGTGGCGGCTTGGGTGCTTTGGCGCTGGCTTGAAGCGCTTCTGTACCGCAACAAAAGCGCTGGGCGCACGCTGGCGGCTTCCGTCGGCATTGCGCTATCGGGTGCGGCGGGTACGGTGACTGCGTTTTTGGGCAACCTTTGGTGCTTTGCAAAATGGGGCGAAATGTCCCCATGGCGGTTGATGACCACCTACACCTCCGCGCCTTGGTACCCCATGTATATGGACATGGAGTACAAGCTGGAGGAAACCACCACGCACCTTGAGTTTTTTGCCGCAAAGGACAGCATTTTCATGTCATACGCCACGCCGATTGGCCTATGGGGCTGGCGCTTGGCGCTCACGGCGTTGCTTTGCGCGGTGGGCTGGATGCTTTGGCGGCGCTGTTGGATGCGCAAGCGAGAGCGCGAGCTGAGGACTGGCATGCCTGGGGACGGCCCATGCATGGTGTTTTTTACGCAGAGCGAAGCTACGCCGATGTTTTCTGCGGCGCTGTATGCCGCACTGCTCACCCTCTGCACCTTAGCGCCCATGACAGGGCTGTTGGACAGCCCGCTTTACAGCTTTTCAGGCTCTTTTTTGAAGCTTCAGCGCTACACCCTGCAATGGTTTATGTTTGGCGCGGTAATGATTTGCGCGGCGCTTGCGGTGCTTGACACGCTTTGGCCAACGGTGCTTAGCTGGGTTGGCGAACGCTTTCACAGCAAACGAAAAAAAGACGCGGCGCAGGTTTCCGCCGCTGTGAGCCTGCACCAACGGCTATTGCCTACGGTGCGGCGGCTGCCTGCGTATCTTTGTGTGCTTTTGTGCGTGCTGGGCTTTGTGCAGGGCACAAAACAGCAGGGCTATGCCAACAGCTTCTACCGCCACAGCCGCCACGTCATGGAGGATGAAGGTATCCTGCTGGACAATGATTTTAGAGACCGCTATGCATTGCTGATGCAGGTGGCCGCGCATGTGCCTGAAAATGAAAAGATACTGATTACCCGCGTAGGCTATCAATACGCCTTGCGCGGGCGGGGGTATGTGCTGACCGCCAACCCCATTGTGCCGCTGATGAACCTGCCCAAGGAGGAGCTTGGGGCGGCGCTGGCAAGCATGCAGGTAGCCATGCTGGCCACGGAGCCGGGTTTTTGGGATGATCGGTATTATGCCTTATCCACATTGGACGAATATGTAAACGAGCTGCCCAAGGAGCAGATCATTGAAACGGAAAAAATGCGGCTTTATTTGCTGGACCCTGCGCTTGTGCCGTATGCACAGGAAGCGGCGGCGCATATGCGGGAGAAGGGGGAGGGGAATTGACGCGGGGGGGGGAATGACAGCGGGGTGAGGGGGATGGATGCTGAACGCCAACTGGACGGACGCCATATATGGCATCCCTACAAATGGCTGCGCCGCTGTAAACGCTATCAAAGAGTTTGCTTGTTAAGGCTTGCAAGGCATGATATACTTATCTTGGGTTGTGGCGCGCTTTCGCAGCGCCGAAGGAGAAAAGCGACATGACAAAGAAAAAGGTATTCAATGTTACGGGGCCGTGCATTCCAGCCCTTCACTATATGGTCGATACCCGTAAAAGGATTGATGAGATTGTTACGAAGTATGTGGATGCGGGCGAATACTTCACGATGAACCGCGCACGCCAGTACGGAAAAACGACGACGCTGGTTGCGCTCGAGCGTTCTTTGAAAGGGCCGTATGTTCCGATTAGCATCAGCTTTGAGGGATTCGGTTCTTCTGTATTCCAGACAGAACAGAGCTTTATAGCAACGTTTATTTCCGCATGCGCTGAAAGCATGGCGTATGTATGTGCCGATGAGGGCTTGATATCGGATTGGAAGCAGATTCCAGATCAGCTTAACTTTCCCATATTGAGCGCAAAAATCACACGCCTTGCAAAGATGGCGGGCAAGAAAACGGTGCTGATGATTGACGAGGTTGACAAGAGCAGCAACAACCCGCTGTTCCTCGACTTCTTAGGAATGCTCAGAGATAAGTATATCAATAGAAATAGCCGCAATACGCCCACCTTTCATAGCGTTATTCTTGCTGGTGTTCATGATATCAAAAACCTGAAGATGAAGCTCCGCCCAGAGGAAAAGCATAGCTACAACAGCCCTTGGAACATTGCGGCACGCTTCGATGTGGACATGAGCTTTTCTGCACCTGAAATAGCTACGATGCTGGAGGAATATGAGCAGGAGCATCTCACAGGCATGGACGCTGCAAAGGTTTCGCAACGTATTTATTACTACACAAGCGGCTATCCGTTCCTTGTGAGCCTGCTGTGCAAAACGATGGATGATGACAAGCTGGGGTGGACGGATGAGGGCGTCATGGGTGCGGTGAAGAGCACATTATACCATAGCCGCGATATATCGTTGTTCCAAGATATTCAGAAAAACATCGAAAAGCATGAGGAATTCAAAGCCATGCTGGTACAGATACTCGTTGAGGGTATCCCCGTAAGTTACAATGGTTTAAATCCAGCTACTGACTTGGGAATCATTTATGGCGTGTTCACGCCCTGCGATGGAAAAGTAATGATTTCGAATAAGGTATTCGAGACATTCATATACAACTACTTGATTTCTGTTGCATCAAGCCGACCGCTCATCGAAGAATATGCGGCACGCACAAAGTATATTGTGGATGGCCAATTAGACATGCCCTTGGTGCTAAATCGCTTTGCGGCTTTTATGAAGTCAGAGTACCGAGACGAGGATGGCGAGTTCATTGAGCGAGAGGGCAGGCTGCTCTTCCTCAGTTTCCTGAAGCCGATCATCAACGGCACTGGTCATTATGTGGTGGAGCCGGAAACGCGCGGCAGCCGCCGCATGGATGTGGTTGTGTTCTACGGCGGCGAGGAGCACATCGTGGAACTAAAGATCTGGCACGGAGAGCAGGCGGCCAGCGAAGCCTACGATCAGCTCACGGGCTATCTTCATATGCAGGAACAGCAGACTGGCTACCTATTGAGCTTCTGCGACAATCGCAAGTCACCGCGCGAGGGTAGAACCTTCACACACAATGGTTGCCAGATCACCGAGGTGATCGTTGCATACCGAGATAAAGAATAATGATATAAAATTTACCCCTGCGGCGAAGCTGCGCGCTGGGGGGTGATTCCTGTACAATTCCTGCACTTTTTGCCTCAAACGATTGCAACACGCCCCATCCGCCTATATACTGCATACAGGCAATGTGATTGCCGATTGTTTTTTTGTCACCAGCCCCCAATACAAGCCCATTTCCCAATCAAAACAACGGAGGTTCATAATGAACGTAACACAAAAAATCCTTGCCGCACATTTGGTTTCAGGCGAGCTGAAGCCCGGCGGTGAAATTTCAATCCGCATCGACCAAACCCTCACACAGGATTCCACGGGTACCATGGCGTATTTGCAGTTTGAGGCCATGGGCATTCCTAGGGTTAAAACCGAGCGCAGCATGGCTTATATCGACCACAACACCCTCCAAACAGGCTTTGAAAACGCGGATGACCACAAGTACATAGCTACGGTGGCCAAAAAGCATGGCGTGTATTTGAGCAAGCCCGGCAACGGTATTTGCCATCAGGTACAGCTGGAACGCATTGGCGTGCCAGGCAAAACCTTGCTGGGCAGTGACAGCCATACCCCCACGGGCGGCGGGCTGGGCATGCTGGCCATTGGCGCGGGCGGCTTGGATGTGGCGGTTGCCATGGGCGGCGGCGCTTATTTTCTCAGCTGCCCCAGCGTGGTGAATGTACACCTGACGGGCAAGCTCACAAAGGGCGTTGCGGCAAAGGATGTGATTCTGGAGCTGCTTCGCCGCCTAAGCGTGAAGGGCGGCGTGGGCAAGGTGATGGAATACACGGGCGACGGCGTGCAAACCCTGTCCATACCAGAGCGTGCAACCATTACCAACATGGGCGCGGAGCTTGGCGCAACCACATCGGTTTTTCCAAGCGATGAAGTAACCCACGCGTTTTTAACCGCGCAGGGGCGCGAGCGGGATTTTACGCCGCTGCTTGCCGATAGCGATGCGGTTTATGAGGAAACCGTTGCCATTGACCTGAGCACGCTTGTGCCCATGGTTGCGCTTCCCCACATGCCCGACAATGTGCGGACTGTATCAGAGGCGGGCAAAATCAAGGTGGATCAGGTGTGCATTGGCTCCTGCACCAATTCCAGCTATTTGGACATGATGCGCGTGGCCGCCATTTTACGCGGCAAAACGGTGCATCCCGATGTATCGCTGGTGATTGCGCCCGGCAGCAGGCAGGTGCTATCCATGCTGAGCGAAAACGGCGCTTTGCATGACATGATTGAGGCGGGTGCACGTGTGACGGAAACCGCTTGCGGCTTTTGCATCGGCATGGGGCAAAGCCCTTGCACAAACGCCATCAGCGTGCGCACAAACAACCGCAACTTTTTTGGCCGAAGCGGCACAAAGAGCGCGGGCATTTATTTGGTGAGCTGTGAAACGGCCGCCGCCACCGCGCTTACAGGCGTGCTGAGCGACGCTCGCGAGCTTGAGGTAAACCTTGAGGTGGATATGCCCGAAAGGTTCTTTGCAAACGACAACCTCATCATCCCCCCTGCCAGCGCAAGCGATGCGGAGGCGGTGGAGGTGGTGCGCGGGCCAAACATCAAGCCCTTTCCCAAGGCGGAAGCGCTTGCGGACAGCCTGTCAGGCTCGCTGCTGCTGAAAATGGAGGACAACATTACCACAGACCACATTATGCCAAGCGACAGCTCACTGCTGCCGTTTCGCAGTAACATTCCAAAGCTGAGCGAGCATTGCCTTGCACCGGTAGACCCCACGTTCCCTGCACGCGCAAAGGCGGCGGGCGGCGGCTTTTTGCTGGCGGGGCAAA
>JAVXND010000081.1:0-11737 GCA_036645955.1 Clostridia bacterium
AGGATCACCCCCGCGCATGCGGGGAACAGCCCTCCATGCGCCTCACGGGCGGCGCATAGTAAGGATCACCCCCGCGCATGCGGGGAACAGTGAAGCGCATAGACAGCGCTGTCAAGGCGCTGGGGATCACCCCCGCGCATGCGGGGAACAGTTGCGGGAAAGAACCGCAAAAAACGAAAGTGCTAGGATCACCCCCGCGCATGCGGGGAACAGTGCGCACGTCCTCTAGTCCTGTATGCTTTTCCAGGATCACCCCCGCGCATGCGGGGAACAGGGTTCGCAAGGTGTGGCGCGCTCATGGTAAGAAGGATCACCCCCGCGCATGCGGGGAACAGAAAATTCCAATTAGAGAATAGAGAAAATTCCAAGGATCACCCCCGCGCATGCGGGGAACAGCTTGACTAGAGCTTGTCGCGCTTCTTCGAAGTAGGATCACCCCCGCGCATGCGGGGAACAGTTTGTCAATACCCTTTTGTAAGAAAAATTCTTAGGATCACCCCCGCGCATGCGGGGAACAGTTGATGGGTGTTTGAAGGATGCGGATCAGAACAGGATCACCCCCGCGCATGCGGGGAACAGCAATCCCGCTCCGCCAAAGGTTCAGCCTAACTTTGGATCACCCCCGCGCATGCGGGGAACAGTCCGCATGGATAAATACACGTCCGCCTGACGTAGGATCACCCCCGCGCATGCGGGGAACAGCAGCACGAAAAGGACACGGTTGGCTTGGATGTGGGATCACCCCCGCGCATGCGGGGAACAGTGGCGTTGGTTGTAAGTTTGGGTTCCATTGTAGGGATCACCCCCGCGCATGCGGGGAACAGACGGGAAAATCACCCGAAATGTATGGCACAGAAGGATCACCCCCGCGCATGCGGGGAACAGGCTTGTCCCTTCGTTGGCTTTTTGGGGGAAGTAGGATCACCCCCGCGCATGCGGGGAACAGCCGACTTGTGCAAGAAGTACGGTATCAAAGAGAGGATCACCCCCGCGCATGCGGGGAACAGTTACCCAATGGAATGAATCCAGCGAAATGTGGGGGATCACCCCCGCGCATGCGGGGAACAGGCTTGTGTCCACATCAACGCCGCTATTCTTGAGGGATCACCCCCGCGCATGCGGGGAACAGCTCTGCTTCGGAATCGGATTTTTCCTAGGTTGGGGATCACCCCCGCGCATGCGGGGAACAGCAATACGCGTCAGCGCGTCGGGCGTAATCTCAAGGATCACCCCCGCGCATGCGGGGAACAGAATCCATTTGACAGAGGCGAGCTGGTCGGTGGAGGATCACCCCCGCGCATGCGGGGAACAGAGGACGCGGACAGCATTGATGTGATGCTCAATAGGATCACCCCCGCGCATGCGGGGAACAGCGATGATTTCGCCAACTTCTAACCCCACAGCCGGGATCACCCCCGCGCATGCGGGGAACAGGGCAAGCTATCCCCAACGGTGGCCGACCGCATGGGATCACCCCCGCGCATGCGGGGAACAGCCTGTGCTGGGCACCGTCAGGAAAATGCCGTGAGGATCACCCCCGCGCATGCGGGGAACAGGTGGGCGCCCACCCTCTTGCTTCTTCCCTACTGGGATCACCCCCGCGCATGCGGGGAACAGACCGCTTTGCTTCGTCCTCTTTGATGACACGCGGGATCACCCCCGCGCATGCGGGGAACAGCGATTTGAGGGATCACACCCATTATCCAGGAGGGGATCACCCCCGCGCATGCGGGGAACAGGCGCAGTCAAAGAAGTAAGTGATACAATGAACAGGATCACCCCCGCGCATGCGGGGAACAGCGTCATGATGCTTTGGCAGTTCATCGTTGCAAAGGATCACCCCCGCGCATGCGGGGAACAGACAGGAAGGAGAGAATGAGCGTGCCAGAATCGGGGATCACCCCCGCGCATGCGGGGAACAGACTTAGCAAATCCTTACTACACCACAACTTCAAAATCCTTCTGATCACATTTCAATGAGTTTCTCATAAAGCTCCATGGTGAGTAAACAATCCTTGAACGCGCGATGTGCATGTTCGGTATTGAACCCAAAGTGCTCTGCAAGAGCAGCAAGCTTGTAGCTGGTTACATCTTCAACTTTGCGTTTTGCCAACGGAAGTGTGTCAATGCAATGGTTGGAAAACAGCGGTAAATTGCAAACCTGACAGGCACAGCGTAGAAAGGCATAATCAAAGGTGGCGTTATGTGCAACAACCTCTGCTGATCCAACAAAATTCAAAAAAGCTGGTAGTGCTTCAATGAGTGGCTTTCCCTCCTTTTCAAGCATTTCTTGTGTAATACTAATCTTGCGCTAAAACGCAAGCATCTATGGCATCTTTTGCCCGTGGTCTGCGTCTGGCAATCTCGAAATAGCGATGCTATTCCTTCGATTGCCATCCTTGCCCACGAACAAAATCTGCTCATAGCTACGTTGCATTTTAGACTTAGATTAGTATAATGCCTGTAAGCTGTATAATCTCGGGCGGAATTTTGCACTTAGGGGCAATGAGCGACGAGTAGCGTTGTGCAACTTCCCCATTTACAACATGGATGGCCGCTAACTCAATGATTTCATCCGTTGCGCTGGACAATCCTGTGGTTTCAACGTCCACTGCCACATAGCTATGGTAAGGCTTTTCTTTTTGTTTCGCGGCTTGGATATTTTTTGCTTTTTTGCACATTGCGGCATTGCTGTAACCATCTTTGAGGATACTGTTGGAACGCTTCTCAAGGCGGGCGGGACTTGGGCGCAGCATGAGCTTTAACCCATCAAAATCAATAGGCTCCCAAACGGAATGGTACACACGAAAATCCATCCGCTGTTCATTGTTTGCGCTGAAAACCATGGTTGCCTTGCCAGATTTGAGGTTGCTACAAATACGCGACCATAATGCATCACGCACGCGAGCGTTGACCTGCCCCACATATACACCTGTGGATAACTCACAAAGCCATTTGGATAGATCGCCGCGTATTTTGGGCGGACAGTCTGTAAGTGAAATGACAATCATTGCGAATCCTCAGCAATCTGCCCATACCCTACCGCACCTTCATCGTTGATGGCATCGTCCGTAAAGTTCTCATCATAATCCTTACCATAGTTGGTAGCATTGGCAACGGTGCCTTGCGGGTCATCCCATAGGTACAAGACGTTTGTTTCGATTTCTTGCGCACCGTCATGATTGAGCAACAGGCTGCGTATGTCCTTTACCATTCTTTCCAGCAAATGATCTTTGGCAATGGCATCCCGTACCCTGCGGCGCGTTTCACCTGCAAGGTCAGCAGGTGCGGAAGCGGCAATTTCAAAGGCTATGGGAATTGTGATTTCTGCTTTGTATAAATCAGCAATATCGTATACAAAAGAGCATTCATGCCCAGTGTGTACAAAGCCCAAACCGGGCGAGCAACCCATGGCCACGATAACGGCATGTGCAAGCCCATACAGGCATGCATGCGCTACAGATAACGCCATGTTTACAGGATCGGACGCTTCAAAATCATCAGGCTGATAAGTACGCCCAGACCATGGAACATTCCAACGCTTGGAGGCTTCATGGTATACGGAACGGATTCGTGCGCCTTCTCGTCCTCGCAATTGCTGCATTGTGAGGGTGGATACCTCCTCGTTGGGAAAACGCTGCTGATACATTTTGCGTGCGACAACTACTCGTTTGCGAACGTTGCTAACCAAATCTGCTTGCTGTATTAGCAATGAAGCTGAATGGGTAAGAGGTCTGCCGTGCGCATAATATCGCACACCCTGCTCGCCAACCCAGATGGTGGTAACGCCTGCATCCCCTATGAGTTCCATGGCCCGATGGGTGATGCGTGTGCCAGGCCCAAGCAATAGCACGCTTAGATTGCTTGCGGGTACGTGTACAACTCCGCGGCTGTCCGTTACGGTAATTTGGGTGCAATCGTCAGCAAGCCGCAGCCATAAGCCTTTTCGCGGCCAATGCCATCCACAAGCGCCTTGCGAAACTTTTCAGCATCCGTTACGTGCAAAATACCTTCAAAAGTTACCCGCAAAAGGGTGATCTTGTGCTTGGGATCGCTACCCTTGGAAAACGTGAGCCATTGCGTGTGAACGGTATCAAAGCCGTTTTCATCAAGCGCAAAGCCGCAATTTTGTGCATGGGAGATCAACCATTGCTTTTGCTCCTGCGCATGCACAAAAGCGTATATTTTGCCGCGCTCATTGGGTGACTTTTTTTCACTCGTGTTGCTGTGTACTGGATTGGCGCAGAGGCGGAAGCTCCAAGCCTGCGCAGGCTTCACTTTTTCCAGCAAGGTATGGTAATCCTTGCTTTCGCCTGCTTGGACAGACCCGAATTGTTCGATTATATGGGAAAAATCAGGCTTCTGCGGGCTTAGTATCAGCAAATAGCAATTTCCATGGAGCCAATCAATTCGCCAGAGGTTGCGTTGCTTTTCCCCGGTGAAGCAGTTTTCTACCGCACCATGCAATTTGTTTGGGAACGCAAGTGCAGCCATGGTTTCCCGCTGATTGGGATCAATCGCAATGCGAGATAGGTACATCTGTATCACCCTCCAATCCATTCATGGGGTCATGCTCGGTGGGGTTTCCTAGGGGAGAGGATACATAGCTTGCGCGGATGGCTGCATGCTCCATGATCAAGCGATCGCCATATTGCCTGTTTTCTTGATGGAAAGAAAGCGGTAAATCGTGTTGCCGAGCCGATGTATTGGGTGCGTCCTTCGCATCGGTGAGGATACGAAGCAATGGGTCTTTTTGTTTCGCTTGCCGCCATTGGGGAAGCTGCCATGGCTCGGCGCAAAGGGCGCTGAGCAGATCCGTGCGCCGCAGACCAAGGCAAACACGTCCCTCTGGCGGGCAGGAGCGCCTGCCTAAAAACAGCGGAAAAACGGGGTGGGCAAGCGCTTGAACAAGCGCCGTTAGCGTTCCATCGTCGCCTTCCAAGCCAACAAGAAAAATAGCGTCGGATAAGTAGTAGCGTTTGGTGACATAGGAGGTAGCATTTTTGCCTTCTGAATGCACCATGTGAAAGTCTTGTAATTGCTCGCCCTCGTGGTCTACACGCACACCAAAACGCAAGGCCGTCAAGTCATCAATGGCTTCATCACGCTTTCTGCCAAGAGCAGCGGCCAATAGGCCGACGACACCGCTCTTGGTAGGTTCGCGCTCAGTTTTGCGAATGTCAAACTTGGAATCGCTCCCCCAAGATTGCAGCGGGGCAGTGAAACGCAACAAAAGCGTGCTCATGCGTCCTCCTTGCCCAAATGCTCCTCAAGCCATGTCTCTAGCGTATCCAACAGCTCGTGAAGCGGCATCACGGTGGCAATGTCGGCAAGCGAATCACCAATGGCCAAAGAAAGCGCAGGGGCTTTTACGTATTCACGGTATGTTTTTTGCGCTTGCTCACAAAGCGCGTGGATGGAGCTTTCAACATAGCCGTTGCCATCAGCCTGAACCGATTTTTCAAAGGCGCCAACCAGGTTGATGGGCTGATCCATACGAAGGGTGACATAAACCGCATTGGGTAGGGTGCGGCTTGCAAAGGTGTTTTGCTTTCCAGTGGGCATGGAACGCACAAAAGCTTCCACAAAGCCGCGAAGGGCCGATACGGTATCTTCCTTGAGCTGTTTTTGCAGGCAGTGAACAGCCACCGTAGCATAACGGTATAGCGTTGCAGAGTTAAATTCAACTGTGCCAATATGGCCCGCGCCTGCGTTATCCTCAGGGGCGCAGTCATCCACGGCGGTAAAATAATCATACTCGTTGTGCACGGCATGGGTGGAAATGCTGTGGGCAACCTGCGCGCATGCATCGTTATTCAAGGAGGGATCATCTGCGACCATTCGGCCAAACAAGGCTACGTCAATGCCGGGCAAAGCACGCAGCGCGGCCTTGACACTTTCTGTGGCGGCGGCTTTATCCTTTGCAGGGGCTTTGCTGTCAAAAAGCTCGGGCTGCTCCACAATGAGCCTTGCAATGGCTTTGATTTGCGCATCGCTGATGAAAAAGAGGGCGGCAGTTTCGTTTTTCGGATCTTTTTCTTCGCCTTTTTCAGGCTTCTTTTCTTCTTTTTTCATGGTGATTTTGGCCAATTCAAGCGCATAGAGGGCAAGCTTTTCAGCATCTACATCCGCTGAAAGGGAGTGAACTTCTTGCGCAATCAGCGCTACAAGGTGCTTTGTGCGAACCCCCAGCATTTCTGCGGGAAACAGTTCCTTGAACATCAACCGCTGTGCATGCTTCCAGCACTGTGACGAAACGCGTGCACGCGTGACACCGCCATATACCGCAGTTTTAGGGCTGCCTGTATCATCGCGGTTGAGGCAGCTTGGGGGAACGGTTTGCAGTACGTGTACATCCAGATAAAGCTGTTGTTTGTTTTCCATTGTTATTCATCCTTTCATTAAGCTGTTAAACCGTTGGCTCTTCAGCTTTTTCAAACAGATAGTAATCCTGTCCCCAGCGCAGGCGCACGGAAGATTGATAGGATGGAAATTGGTATAAGTACAAATCCTTTGCCAGAGCGGGGTAATCCAGTGCAATCCCAGCGGCTTTGAGCAGCTGTACCATGCCGCGCAAATGGTTGGATAGCTCTACAATATCGGCTGAGGTGGCGCAAGCATCAAAGCGGCGTTTGACGCGTTCCTCGTCATCCTTCGAACGTACAAGCTTGCGTATGGCTTTGCCAAGGCCAACCCCTGATTGGCTCATCAGATCTGATTGCATATCCTTTCCCTGCTGGTGAAGGGCAAAAAGCGTTAGTGCGGTGTAGCTTGCCCATTCCCCGCGCGTGGGTTGTCCGTTTTTGCTCAAAAGCTCTTCGGGCAAGCCCTGTAGGGTTGCTTCCCATAGCTCTGGCATTTCACCCGGGGCGCGGCCTATGCCGCGCCGCAGCTTTGCCAAGGCGGCGGCAGAAGCGTGCTGCGCATGGCACAGCCAACCAATTTGCTTTGCGACATATTCGCTGGTTAAGTTTGCTATGTTAGCCATTGTGTTAAGCTCCTCCTCATCTTGTTTATCTTTTTGAAAGGCTGGCTAAAAACCAGCCGTATACCTTGGGTGCAGTGTAGAGCTGGCTGCTGTTTTTTTTGTCATCTTTGACAAGTCTGCCTGTAAACCCCTGAAGCCCTGCTTCGGCTACAAGCTCTTTTCCCAAGCGGTTTGCAATGTTAAAGGCGATTTGATGCCATGCAAGACAAATGGGGTCCATAGCAAATACGTTCTCATCGGGGGTTATGCTTTGCAGCCATTCGCGAAAAGGCATGTCTATGCGGTAATAAAACTGTGCTTTGGCAGTATTTGCTTCCGCGTTCCCGTCGTTGCCGCTTTCGGCTCTTACCAGATTTTTGGCAAGCGAAGCCACATCGCCGGCAATCTGATCCAGACGCGCTACTTCATCTTGGATGCGTACCATCCAGCTGCTTCCCAATTGAGTTAGCAAATCCGCATGAAGAGAGAGCGAATCTGTAAAGACATCGGCTACAAAAAAGTCCTTATCACCATATTGGACTGAATCAATCTGAAAGCAAAGCTGTTTACTGCATAGTAGCTCCTCTCTTTCAAGGCGCGCAAGCCATGCAATCACTCCAGGGCGGCGGTTATGATTGTCTGTTGCGAACAGCGCAGAAAAATCGCGCCACATCTGTCTGGAAGCGTCGTGGCGTTTGGGCTGTATGACGATGGGAACTTCATCTTTTTTGGAAGCAATTCGCCACAAGGTCATCTGTTCAGAATCGGAGAGCGTTTTGTCGAAAAAATCTCCGCCAAGCAGGGCGTAGCCCACAACATGTTGATTTTCTCGCTTGAGCAGCAAACGTCTGGATTGTAATGTGAGCAGCTCGGATGGGTTGTTAGGACATGCAATTTCTGTGCGTTCGGCGGCTTTGATTTTTTCTTTTTCCCATAGGGGGACTTCCCGATCCCAAAGTGTTGTGCCGTTTTTGAGCAAAACAAAATTGAGCAGCAAGGTTTCAAACAGATTTTTTCCCACGGCGGTAAGCAAGCCAAGCTTGCCCAACCATCCAACGCCAGGGCTTGGCAATTTGGGCTCCCGCTGCTTTGCTTTGGCGGAGGTGTCATCAAAACCATTGACATAGAGCAGCCATCGTGCGGCCTCTGCATAGCTTAAGGTTTCCTTTACCTCGCTTGAGCACATGGGAAACAAGCGTCCTTTGTTGCTGCTTTCAGATAGTGCGCCGTTTAACTTGCCTGTGCCATAAGCCGTTCCGTTTTCAGCGGCGGGCACCTGATAAAAGGGCCGCTCGGGATCAAACAACCAAAAGCGCTCTTCATAGCGGAGCAGATAATTTGTGATTAGCTCGGCTGGAAACTGTTTGGCATCCCACAAAGCTTTCCAGCGCTCCAAGGCATCCTCCTCGCTGTTGATAGGCGAGATGGCCCCGTCCATGTCCACACGTGCAAAAACAGCATGCAATACCGCAAGCAACAAGCGCAATACAGCAACGTTCTGCGTGGGCAACTCACCCCCAAGACCGCGATAGGTATGCGCCTGTTCAAAAAGTGTGAGCAACGACACCTCTTGCACCGTGCAATCCTGATGAAGCACGCGAATCCACGGCTCGTGTAAAAGGTTAAATTCCCGTTCCTGCAAGACAATTCTCCTCCTTTGTGTTCATGATGAGGGTGATCAAAACTCGTTTTGGCAGCCGTATCATCCCATGGGCGGCGCTTCCAGAAGCAGTCCAAGATCAAAATCGTAGTGAATGGTATGGCCGCAGATGGTGGCGCTTTGCGCAGGGTCTAGTATCAACACCAATTCGCCCTTGAGCCATGCGGATTGCTGCCAAGCTGGGAGCTTTGTGCGATTTACGGCTTCCAGCGCGGAAATGACATCGGTTAGCGTTTTGGGGTTGGCACAAAGCGCGGGCGGCAGGCGCACACGCTGGCTGGCAATGGCGCGAGCGTCCTTTTCGCAAGGCACCGTATCTGCTGAAACGCTTCGGCCGCCCTCCTGCCATGGCAGGAAGCAGTACGTTCCATTTTCCTTTTCCTGCATGAGCAATACATCCATGGAGGGATCGCTGTCACGCACGGCGGCTTCCCCGCGCTGATCGCTGACATTCAGGGGGGAATCCAACAGCGCATTGATGGTGCGCCCATATTTTGAGCTCAGAGCAGGCTCCTTTAAACGAAAGGCTTTAGCGGCACTTTCCTTTTTGGCAATGCGCAGATCCCAAGCGTCTTTTGCGTCATGATAATCCGCTGGTGGAATCGGCAATGCCGTATCAGGGTCGTACACAGCTTGCACCAATGGTGAAATGTCTTGCGGCAACGTGATTTGAGCAGGCAGCAGCGCTTTGGTGCGCATAAGCAGATAATCGCCGTAAATGGCACTTGCACCGCGCTCAAAAGAAGCTTCGTTCATACCCAAAACGTAGCATTGTGCAGTGGTGAGCTTTGCTTTGCGCTTGCGAAAGTGGCGGTGCAGGCGGCCAATTCGTTGAAGCAACAGATCCATGGGGCATAGGTCGGTTATCAGCAAATCAAGGTCTATATCAAGAGATTGTTCCATTACCTGCGTTCCCACCACAATCAGCTTTTCTGGACGAAGGCGATCTTTGCAGGGTTTGCCAAGCGCATCCAAGAGCCGCTCTTCAAGCTTTGCGCGGTCGGGCATTAAAAAACGAGCGTGATAAAGCAGTACGCAGTCGTTACCAAACTGTATGCGCAGCGCTTGCGCAAGCTCCTGAGCACGCTTAACGGTGTTGACAATAACGCCCGCGCATCCGCCCTCGCTTAGCTGCTGTGCTAAAACCTCCCCAATGTCTTTGTCTGCCAATGGACAGATGGAAACGGTATGGGGCACGTCATTGTGTACAATGGGCAGACTGCAAACCTTTGCACCATTGCTATACACAAGCAAAGGATAGGCGCGGCTTGTTTGCCAGCCGTCCGCTGGCGCTGTATCATGCTTTGCGCCAAGGTAAGCCTCTACAATGCGCTGACGCCGAAGTGCGGGCAGGGTAGCGCTGAGCACAATGACAGGCACATGATAAGCGCCTAGCCAGCGGAGCGCTCTTTCCAAATACTGGTTCATATAAGCGTCGTAGGCATGGCATTCGTCTATGATAACCACTTTGCCTGACAGGCCAATATGGCGGAGCATCACATGCTTTTGTTGAAGCGCGGCTAACAGAAGCTGATCGATGGTGCCGATGACGAAGTCTGCAAGCAGGGCTTTTTTTCTGCCGCTGAACCAGCTATGCACCGTTACGCCGCTGAAATCTTTGCCGATGGGGCCATCTTCATCCTGCGAAACGTTGGCGTGACCCTCAAAAAGCTCATGATAAGTGCTGTTAAGCTGTGCCATGGCATGTGCCAAGCGGATGCTAAGCACCGTATTGTCCGACTCCTTTTGTGCCCAATCCAATATGCGGGGGAAGATACCGTTGCTGGTAGCCTGTGTTGGCAATGCGAAGAACAGACCGGTACAACCCAGTCGATTGGCCAAAATTTCGGCGGTTGCCAAGGCCGCTTCTGTTTTGCCTACGCCCATTGGCGCTTCCAGCACAAAAATCCCGGGGGCTTCAACCTCCTGCGCAACCGTTGCAATGGCTGTTTGCACTGCATTGGGCGAAAAACCAAAGCGTTCTTGATAGAGATCGCCTTGCATCCAGCGGTTATTGGCACTCCAAATACTTGGCAGGGCAAGCGCCTTCCATGCGGTATTCACGCGTGCTGCACTGCAAAGGGTGCTAGAGGGCTGTGAAATGTCGATGTAGGGAAAATAACTTTCGTTGCTAGCAATCCAATCCGCCATAATGAGCAAACCGCTTAACAAAACCTGTGCAGGCATGGTAGGCAAAGGCAATTCGCTAAGCGATGCATAACCTGCTTGATGAAGCGCGGTTGTGATGATTTCCGCTTGAACAGCCTTCCATTGCGGCATGGACGCGGTATCAAGATAAAAATTTGCTGCGTAAGTATTTGTGGTGACCACGTGAAAATCCGCGCTCTGTGGTTTTCCGTGATGTGCGCCAATCACCGCGGCAACTTCTTTGTGGCAGTTTGCTTCCAGTAGAAGCATTTGCCCAGCCAATGCATGGGGTGTTTTGCCGCTGGAAACAAACTGATGGAGCGGCTGTACAAACAAGCCGCCCTGTTTCAAAGAAGTCTGTAAATCGGCGGCAATATCCTGTGAAAGGGAAGCAAGGCATTGCGCTTGAAACAAGGGCGTTCCCTTGCCTAAATCGTGAGTGAAGGCCAAAAAAGTGCAGAGGCGAAGCAAATCCTCATCGGAGGTAAAACCCTGTGTGATGACTTGCTTTGCACCCTCTGACAGCCAACCAGAAACGAGTTTTTTGATGATTCCAGAGGTGTCCTGCAAATGGATGGATAAAGGGAGCCAGCGCGCCTCTGCGTTAGAGGCGGTTTTAGCGATTAATAAATCGGCAAGCATCAGCGTTAGCTCCTTTGTATAGTTCAATTGCGGTTTGTATTCGCCATTGATGCCTTGCGCGGCGGTTGTGATGATGTTTCATTATGATGTGCAAATAAGTCTTATGGTAGTATAGCATAGAAGCTGTGGAAAATCAAGGATGATATGTTGCGGAAATGGCAGAAATGGCATTCCGCGCTGCTGCATCCCCCTGCGGGGGGAAATCGTACTTTTGCGGAATTGGCATCCTGCGCCGCTGTATTTCCCCCTGCGGGGCAATGTCATCAGGGTAACTTTAGGGATGGATAAATGCACAATAAGCAATGAAAATGTTTATGCAA
>JAVXND010000082.1:0-11688 GCA_036645955.1 Clostridia bacterium
AGCCATTTCCGCAATCCCCCGCTCCCCCGCAGGGGGATGCAGCTGCGCAGAATGCCAATTCCGCAATCGCCCGATCCCCCGCAGGGGGATGCAGCTGCGCAGGATGCCAATTCCGCAATCGCCCGATCCCCCGCAGGGGATGCAGCTGCGCAGAATGCCAATTCCGCAAGTGAGCGATGACCGCAGGCGGTCATCCTACCAACAGCCTTATGCTGTCCTCTGCGACAACATAAAGCGAACCTCTCCGTTATGCGTCCGACCTTGAAAAAGCGTTTTTCATTTGACTGCTCAATTCAAAGAGCACCTTGTCCAAAGTGTCGGCCGCGCTTTTTTTCAGCATCGCGGCTACATCCTCGTTGGCTTGCAGGCGAAGGGCGGCGCGCTTGGCGGTATCTGCTTCCACCTGCTGTGCTTCATCATACCGAGCAATCAGTTCATTTGCCTTGGACTGTACGGCTAGCTGATACCGCTCAATATGAAAGACGGATTTTCCATAGGATGCATCCGCCATGGCGGCGATGAGGCGGCTGACCCAATAGAAATTATCGGTGGAAATGGTTTGGTCGGTATTGGCCAAATAGGCTGGCGTAGTCCGCACGTTTGCGTAAAAGGGAGCCATTACGTTGAAAGCATTGGAGGCAAAGGCAAGCCATTCCACCGCACAAAATTCCGCCGGAACGTTCGGTCTAAGCTGAATGAGCGACATAAAATCATTGCGATTAATGCCGATGGAGCGGTAAGCGCCCCGCATGCTGGAATCCCCGCTGTTTCCATAGGGGTCGAAGGGGGTTCCCTGAAAGTGGGAGGACAGAACGTACTTTATATCCTCTGGCGTGATTTTCTTTTCGGGAATCATACACCATGGCAAATCATCCGCAGAGGGGGTAAAGTCCGCATGGCAGCCATCCCAAAGCTTTGTGCGGGGATTAAAGTGGCGCAGCATGTACCAAGCGCGCGGGGTGTTGTAAATGTGATCCGCATCGTCGTGGCTTCCAAAGGCATCGCGAGCATTCAATTCACCGTTTTGTGACAGATCCAGATGGTGCAGCTGAATGAATTCGTGCAAATCAAGCGAACAAAGATGGTCTTTTTGGGCGGACAGGGCATCCTCCATATCGAACCGATCAATGCCCCACTGGTTGGGCATTACCACATAAACGTCATCTGGAACCCTTCGCGCGAGCCAGTGATGACCGCCGATGGTTTCCATCCACCAAATTTCATTTACATCCTGAAAGGCAATTCCGTTCATTTCATAGGTGCCGTATGCTTCAAGCAACTCGCCAAGCCGTTTCACACCCTCGCGGGCGCTGTGAATATACGGCAGCACAAGGGCGACAATGTCTTCCTCGCCAATGCCGCCAATGGCTTCCGGCCTGTCACCTTGCGCAGGATGGTATTCCACAAGCGGGTCAGCGCCCAGCACGCGTGGGTTG
The DNA here is from genome assembly GCA_036645955.1 of Clostridia bacterium. Taxonomy (GTDB): domain Bacteria; phylum Bacillota; class Clostridia; order Christensenellales; family Aristaeellaceae; genus Limiplasma. The sequence continues at coordinate 1,437 of JAVXND010000082.1, forward strand.
GAGGTGATGGTTTCCGTGGCCGTCATGGCAATGTTTTTCGCGTTTACGCCGCTTGCCGCCCAGATTCCCTTGCCCTCAATGGCATTGGGCACCGCCGTTATCCACATGGGATTGTCAGGCATTTCAATGGTGACATGGGAGAGAACGGAATGGTAGATTTTGGGCTGCTGCTCGGGTGCGATGGCGACAAATTTTTTTGCGGTGAAATGACCTGAGCCAGAATCGTCGTTGCGTGCGATCATGGTAGAATGGTCGTAGGATGCGTTTTTACCAACCAGAATTGTTGTGCATGGCATAAAAATTACCTCTTTCCAATAACCGTTTGATGCGTTTAGGCTTCCTTACTCAAAAACCGCTGCATGGTTTGGTATAACAGCAATGGCTCAATGGGCTTGGCCAGATGAGCGTCCATACCGGCCGCCTTTGTTTTTTCAATATCCTCATCAAATGCATTGGCGGTCATGGCGATGATGGGGATGGTTTTGGCATCCTTTTTGCGCATTTGGCGAATGGACTTTGCCGCCGTTAAGCCGTCCATCACGGGCATGCGAATGTCCATGAGGATGGCATCAAAATAGCCTGCGTCCATTTGCGCAAAGGTTTCAATGGCTTGCAGTCCATTCTTGGCAACCTCAACTTCTAAATGCTTTGCGTTTAGAAGCTTTTTTGCAACTTCAATGTTGAGCAAATGATCTTCTACCAGCAAAACGCGCTTTCCCGTAAAATCGTAATCAAGGGGCAGGGCCTCCGCTGCTGGAGAGCCTTTGCTTCCATACACTTTTTCTAAGGCGTAGGAAAGAGCAGATTTGAACAGCGGCTTTGAAATCAGCAAATTCACCCCTGCCTGCTTTGCTTCCGTCTCGATGGCCGCCCAATCATACGCGGTCATGATGATAATGGTTATGTTGGGGCCTACAATTTTGCGAATTTCCCTTGTGGTTTCAATGCCGTCCATTTCAGGCATTTTCCAATCCACAAGAATGATATCGTAGCATTGATTGTTTTGCCACTTGCTCCGTACCGCTTCCACAGCTCTTGTGCCAGAAATCACATACTCCGCTTGCATATGCATATCAAGCAGAATTTGCGTGGTGTGCTGGCAGATGATGATGTCATCATCCACAATCAAAGCCTGAAGGCTATCCAGCTGTAGATCTGATTTAAGATTTGCGAGGGTTTTGCTTTTTTCTGAAATGCCTAGCTTGACCTCAACCACAAACTCGCTTCCGACGCCCTCAATGCTGTTGACGGTAATTTTTCCGCCCATCAAATCCACCAAGTTTTTGCATATGGCCAGGCCGAGGCCTGTGCCTGTATAGGGCGTGGTGGAGCCGCCGCGCTGCTGTTCAAAGGGCTCAAAAAGCAGGGGCAAAAAATCCTTGCAAATGCCCACGCCGGTATCATTGACGGTAAATTTCATGACGGCTTCGTTCTGTGATGTTTTTTCCTGATGAACAATAAACTGCACCTTGCCGCCGGCGGGGGTAAACTTGATTGCATTGGCAATGATGTTCACAAGCACCTGCTGCAGCTTCATGGCATCGCCGATATACGTATCCTCCGTAAAGCTGGTGAGTATGGCATCGTACTCCAACCCTTTTTGCTGTGCCTGCGCGTGGCAAATGCTGTTAATGCCATTGATAAACTCTTCAAAGGGAATTTCATCGCTATGAACGAGCACTTTTCCGCTTTCAATACGGGACATGTCCAGGATGTCATTGATCAGCGAAAGCAAAAAGCGCGCTGAAATGCCCACCTTGGATAAGTATTCCGATACTTGCTCAGCATCGTTTACACAGCTGGCGGCCAGGGTGGACATGCCGATGATGGTATTCATGGGCGTTCTGATTTCGTGGCTCATGCGGGAGAGAAATTCCGATTTTGCGGTGTTGGCTTGCTGGGCCGCCAGCAATGCATTTCCCAGCGCTTCATTTTTTTGCTGTTCTGCGTTGTAAATGTCGGTAATGTCACTGCGGGTTAAAATAACGCGTTTGCGAGGCTGATCGAGATAGGAAAATTGAAGCTTTTTGTGTCTGATCTCCCCATTGCTTTCTTTCACACGGCAATAGGTGGTAAAAACCTCTTGCTTTTCAAGCTGATCAAACACATTTGACAGGGACATGTCGTGAATGTTCTGTTCAATATCCTCCTTGACCAAAAAATCGTGTGCGTATTGCCGCATCGTATGTTCATAATGATTGGTGTTCAATGGGGGCAAAACGGTTTTTCCATCTGCTTTTGCAAACAGAACATAGTCGCCTGCAATGCCATTGAGCAGTGCCAAATAGTCATAGTCCAAAGCAACTACGGCATCTACAAGGGCGCGTGCTGTTTTTTTCTGATCGATATCCGTGGCATAAATATAAGCTTCAATGTCTGCGTTCTTGGGGTTTAGAAACATGTCAAGCTCAATGTTGATCCAAAAAGATCGATTGTCGCCAAAATTCACATAGGATTCTTGGGTAAGGCTGGTTTTGCCTTCACGATAGCTTTGAAGCAGGCTTTCACGATTAAAGCGCTGTTTGTATACCAACAATTCCTCTGCATCCATGTGTGTGGTATATTCAAGTTCAAAAAAACCGTCAACCGTTCCGTCGCCTTGAAAGGTGAGGATGGTGGGGTTGTCGCTTTGACCATCCTCACAGGTATTTGCGGTTAAGTTCATTTTATAGGAGCCAATCACATCGCGGTTATGCACCTTGCGCCACTTGATTTCTTCGCTGTAGCGCTCCTCTAGCCGCTTCCGCTGTGTAATATCGATGGCGGTGCCGATGGCTTTGACGGGCGTGCCATCATCGTCAAACAATGTGGTATAGGATATTTCATACCACCAAAAATTTTTATGGTCTTCATTCCACCAACGTCCAACGCTTGTGGCTGTTTTTTCACCAGCAAATACCCTATCAAACATTTCCATAAACGCAGGAACATCCTCTGGGTATAATGCGCTGCCCTCTTGCGCAAATACTTCGGGCACATTGTGTATGGTGGTGAGTGTGTTGAAAATTTTGATATGGGTGGCATTGCTCAAATCATAAATGGTTTTGCTGGCAATATCAAACATCCAAAGGGTTACTTCGCATTGCTTTGATGCTCGTGCATAGTTTTCTGCAAGACTCTTGTAATCGCTGATGTTTTCGGCTATGCCTGTTGCGCTGAGCGGGCTGCCCTCTGCGTCAAAGACGGTATGATATTGGATTTTTTTCCAAATAGAAACGCCTTGCTCCATGACTTGTATTTCACAAACCAGATCGGCTTGCCCTTGCTTGATTTGTTCATGCATATGAAGCCAATTGGCAATGCTGTTTCTGTGAATAAGCCCCATGTCTACCAAACATTGGGGAAAATTTTCCCAAACCTTTAAATGCGCAAGATCCTTCATGACGCTTTTGCCGGGAAGGGCTTCGCTCTTTGCCGGGTTATATATCCAATAGTGAATGCCGCACTGCTGCATAATGGAGATTGAAAGATCGTTTTCCAGTTCGTCAGATGGTAAGATACGGGTCATGATCATCGAGCCACCTTCCTGTTTGAAGGGTTTTGTACAAACTCTTTCAAATTCACGTCAATCGGTACTTTTGAAAGCATATTCCCTTTTAATTATAGGCAGTGTGCGTGAGGATGTCAATTCTTGTTTGCCATTTCAAAGGCTATTTTAACCGTTTGAATCAAAATGCGAAAATTTGTAGGACAATTGAACGAAAAAAAACAGATTATATGATGAAATGATTGTCGTTTTATGATATGATAAGCAGAGCGTTTGCATAAACTGTGCGCTGTGGCGGAATTGCGAACCTTTGCTAAAATGATTGAAGTGGAAGTACGCAAAATGAACACATTATCGGTGATATCCATCATCATTTATACATCGTTTTTAATAGGCGCCATACGGATGTATACATCAGGAATGAAGAGCGTTTTAAACAAAACCGCCGCAGCTGTTTTGCTAAGCTTGGGCTGGTGGTCTTTTTGCAATTCCTTTTTTTATGCGGCGACCACCGTCGAGCAGGCATGGGTTTGGCATAAGCTAAGCTCCATCGGTTGGTGCGGCTTTGTGCCTATCACGGCTTATTATTTTTTGGCGTTGGTCAATTTCGGAAATCAACGCTATTCCACATGGAAAAAAGTGCTTTTCTTTACACCCTCCATCCTGTTGATTGGTAAAAACTTGTTTGGCACCACAACCTCCTTGGCTCAGGACATTGTACAATCCACAAGCGGCTGGGGCTGGACCTACCAAAACAGCATCACCTCCATATGGCTATGGCTCTATTTGCTTCAAGTGATTTTTTATTTTGGCTTTACTTTTTATCTGCTTTACCGCTGGAAAAAAACCGTAACACATAAGCTGAAAAAGGCAATGGCGATCGAATTTATTATTTTGGACTCATTAACCATTTTGTTTGGCGTGGTAACCGATGTCATATTTCCGCTTACACGCCCGCTGATTCCCGCCTTGGCAAACATTGGCACCGCTTTTTTTGGCATAGGCTATTTTAGTATTATTTATCGGCACGATGTGTTCAACATCAATTTGGTGATATCGGCGGAAGATATTTTGAAAACCTGCGACAACCCTATTTTTGTGCTGGACGAAAACAAGGAAATACTCAAATACAATGTGGCGGCGGGAAATTTGCTGGGCTATAACAAAACCGAATTAATCGGCGTTAATTTCATGGACATGACGCTCAATTCGATTGACTTAGCCCAAACCACTTCCTTTGACCGCATTGTGCAAGCGGAAGCGCAAATGTGCTGTAAGGATGACACTGTGAAAACCGTATGGATTTCTGTTTCAATTGCGGAAGACCGCAAGCATAATTTTCTGTGCATGATTGCGTCCTGTCAAGACGTGACAAAGCAAATTAAAATCCAAAAAGAGCTGACATACGAGCAGGAAAAATACAAAAAGCTCGCGGCGGATTATCAAAAGCTTGCCAACTATGATTCCCTGACCGATTTGCCCAATCGCCGCTATTTTTTTGATGCTTTAAGCCACTTTGAAGAGCTTTACGAAACGGAACAGAAGGATTTCGCGGTGCTGTTCCTGGATGTGGATAATTTCAAGCATATCAACGATGTATATGGGCACAAGGTGGGAGATGAGCTGCTCATAGCAACGGCTGACAAGCTAAAAGCCTGTGTGGAAATCAACGAATTTGTGGCAAGGCTAGGCGGCGATGAATTTATGGTGATAATGCCCTGCAAAACCATGGCGGACATAGAACAAAAGCTTCAAAGAATTCGTGATGAGTTCAGCAAAGCCATTTCACTCAATGGACTATCCTACCAAATCAAGCTTTCCATAGGTTGCAGTATGTTTTCCAAAATTGGTGATGGCATTAAGCTGATGCAAATAGCGGATGAAGAGATGTATCGGCATAAGCAACGCAAAAGCACAGAAAACCTATGAACGATTGCGGCTTGTGAAACCGTGCGGGCTTGAAAGCCTGCTTCCATACAAAAAAACGCAGGCAAATGCAAACGGAGGAGGAAACCTTATGTACTTTTCGGATTTTCATTTTTTCAGTGAAACGCTGGGCATTCAAACAGCCGCGTATGTGCTGCTGCCTGATGAGCAAACCATGTGCGCACAAGGCGGAGGGCTTATTCCTACGCTATACCTGCTGCATGGCTTGAGCGACGATCACACCATGTGGCTGAGGCAAACGCGGCTGGAGCAATACGCGCGCAAATACCGTGTGGCGATTGTGATGCCTGCCGCGAACCGTTCCTTTTATACCGATATGGCGCATGGTGCAAAGTACTTTACCTTTGTGAGCGAGGAGCTGCCGCGTGTGATGGAACGGTATTTTCCGCTTTCACACAAGCGTGAAGACCGCTTTGCGGCGGGGCTTTCCATGGGCGGGTATGGCGCTATGAAGCTAGGACTTCGCCTTCCTGAACGCTATTCGTATGTGGCAAGCCTGTCAGGTGCGCTTGAAAAGGAAAAGGCATATGAGCAGGATACCAAACAAAACCCGACGGCACTTTGTGAAATGGATGATATTTTTGGCAGTGAAGAGGCGCTCAAGTCAGGGGAGGAGCAGCTGGCTCTGCTGGCACAGCGGCTTGTGAAACGCGATGTGAAGCCGCACATCTATGTGGCTTGCGGTACAGAGGACTTTTTATTTGCGGCCAACGAAAGCTTTGTCAAAAGCTTTGGGGAAGCGCTCCAAATTGAGTATCATACGGAGGCGGGCGCGCATACTTGGGATTTTTGGGATCGCCACATTGAACGCGTGCTTGCGTGGCTGCCCCTTGAACAAGCGGAGAACGTATGGTGAAAAAGACAAGCGCAATGGAGCGGCTTTTGAAAGAAAAGTTTTTTGAAAATAAGGAGGCGGCACTCCCTTATTTCATGAGCGGCGCTGTTTTTTGCGGCGCTATACAGGTCAAAACAGGCGGACAAATGGTGCCCCTGGAGCTGCCCATGACGGTGCGCGGGTTGGATGACCTGTATGTAAGCAAGGGCGGGTATAAGCTTGCGGGCGCGATTGCGGACTTTGGCTTAGCGGTAGAGGGACGTGTGTGCATTGATGCAGGCGCGTGTACGGGCGGCTTTACAGATTGCTTGCTCAAGCATGGCGCCGCTTGTGTTTATGCGGTGGAGGTTGGCTTTGGGCAGCTTGCGGGCATGCTTGCACAAAACCCGCGTGTGGTGAACCTTGAAAAAACCAACCTGGGGGATGAAAAGCTGCTGACTTTGGAGCCTGTGCCTACGCTTGGCAGTGTGGATTTAAGCTATTTATCGCTTGTGAAAGCGGTGCCGCAATTTCGCGCGATTATGCGGGGAAACGGCGAGCTGATGTGCCTTGTAAAGCCGCTGTTTGAAACCGAGGATGCGCTCGCACGGCGCACGGGCGTACTGGCATCCTCGGCCTATGCACCCTTGCTATGCACGCTTGCGCAGGAGCTTAATGCGCAGGAGGGCACCTGTGTGATGCAGGTGACGCACAGCCCCGTAACGGGCAACAACGGCACGCACGAGTTTTTTATGCATGTGGTTTTTGGTCATGAAGCATGCGCGCCCGACCTGCGCAAGGCATCGGCGGAGGCGGTGGAGCGTGCGCTTCAATTGCAGAAATATCACAAGGGATAAAAAACCGGCACAATGGGATGATATCCCATCTGTAATGCGTTAAATGAACACAATACGAATACGGCTATGATTACGGTTAAGGAGGGTTCATGCCATGAAAAACGAAGGCTCTGCATTGATTCCCTTACACAAGCGATACAAATACGCATTGCTTGTGCTCATGCTCGGTTGCTTTGCGTGCGGGTCAGCTTTTGCGGCGAGCTTTGGCGTGATTGCCAATACCAATACGCTCAACCTCCGCGCACAGGGCTCTTCGTCAAGCGAATGGCTGGGCACGTATGCATCAGGTACATGGGTGGAAATACGCGGAAGTCAAAACAACTTTTATGCTGTGCGCACGCCCGATGGCAAAAGCGGCTTTATGAGCAAGAACTTTATTGATACCACCGGCGATTATGGCGGCTTGATGCGCATTGCCAAGGTAACCAATCAAGGCGGCGGTGCATTTTTGAACTTTCGCTCACAGCCAAGCACAAATGCGCCTGTATTGGGTATCTTCTATTATGGCGTGCCGCTTCTTGTGCTAAACGAGCAATACGGCTGGGACTATGTGGAAATCAACGGCAGAACGGGTTATGTGGATAACGCCTTTGTTACGCATATGGATATTCCGGGCAGCGCTACCGTTGCCACCATCAAAACGCCCGGCAACACGGCAATGAATTTGCGTGAAGGCCCCGGCTCCCATTACAATGTGGTTTGCCAATTTTCGGGCGACAGCTATGTGATGGTGCTAGCCAAGGGAAGCAGTTGGTGGCGGGTGGCTGTGGATGGCTACACTGGTTTTATGAGCAAGGATTATTTGGTGGAGGGGCTGTATTCCGCAAAGGACATTGCCGCAAGCGGCGGCGAAACAGGTACAGGTTATGCGGTGGTGGCCAATCCAAGAAGCACACAGGCGTTGAACCTACGCGCTTACCCCTCTACAGGTGCTGCCGTGCTTGAAAAGCTCTACAATGGTACGAAGCTTTGGGTGGATCAGCAAGGCACGGAGTGGTCGGCGGTAACGGAACAGCAAAGCGGCGTTTCAGGCTATGTAATGACGAAATTTATCAAATTGCATCATTTGCCCAAAACGCCCATGCGCAGGGTGACCCATCCTGGCGGAAAGTATGTGAACCTTCGTTCCTCACCAGATATGGAATATGGAAGCGTGCTGATTCGGGTGCCAACGGGCAAAAGCGTAACCATTTTGATTCCCAATTCCGATTGGTGCAAGGTGAAATACAATGGCTATACGGGTTATATGCTCACGTACTTTTTGCAATGAAGAAGCCTGCGCGGAGTGCAGCTATTCGCTGATAGCCATAAGCGAGCCAAAGCATGAGCAGCATGCAAAGCAGCTCCAATGCGCAAACGTAAAAAGCGCCGCCGCGGAGGAACAGCCATGCGAGCGGCGTGCCCTGCGGCGCTCTTTGTAAAAACAAGTAATTGGTCAAAAAGAAATGGTTGAACAAGCTGACCATGAGCAAATAGCCGTTGCCGATGCAAAACGCCCGTTGGGGCTTTGCGGGCAGCGGCTTTCCCATGCGCAGGCAAAACAGCGGCACACAGATAATGAGCACATGCAAACGGTAAAACGAAAGGTTCATGAGCAGCGGCCATGGGCTTGTGAGGATGGCTGGAAAGCACAGCGCCAAAAAAGCGCAGGGTGCGCCAAGCAAGAGGGAAAATTCCATCAGCCATGAGGGGGCATGCCAAAGCAACGGTACGCTGAGCACCCCCATGAGGCTGCACAGGTGCAGCGGCAGGGCAGTGGCGAGGCTGAACAGACCGTCCAACCACAAAAGGTACAGCTGTGAGAGCATAGACACCGCAAGCCCCGCCGTCATCAGGCAACGCACAAAGGCGGCACGCGCATGGCTCTGCCCGCCATAGATTGCCAGCATCCCCCAACCAAACAACATCAACCATTGCATTGCGCCCTTGTCCTCCGTTTTGCGGCATTCCTTGTAAGTATGTTCATAACGGGGTGGGGTATACGCATAAAAAAACCGCCTTCCTGTGCATACTGCCATGGGGGAGGCGGTTTTTTTGATTGGATTTTTGTTTGCTGTGATTGCGGGGGCGGCCATGAGCATACAGGGCGTAATGAACACGCACCTACAGGAAAAAGTGGGACTTTGGGAAACCAACGCCTATGTGCAAGGCACGGCGTTTCTATTGTCTTTGATTGTGATGTGGATTTTTGGCTCGGGGCAAATCAAAGCCTTGGCCACGGTGCCGAAGGGCTATTTGCTTGGGGGCGCTATTGGGCTGGTGATTACCGTTACGGTAATGCTCGCCATTGGGGGGCTTGACGCTACCGTGGCCATTTCCGTCATATTGATTTCGCAGCTGCTGGTGGCGGCGCTGATCGACGGCTTTGGATGGCTGGGGCAGGAGAAGGTGAGCATGGATTTAAAGCAATTCATTGGCATTGCGCTCATGCTAGGCGGTGTGGTGCTGTTTAAGTGGCGCTGATGTTACCAAGCATGGTGTTTGTGAGCGTGTTGAGCTGGTCCACGGCTTCGCTTAGCAAAGCGAGCGTATCGTTCACCTTTTGACCGCTGGACAGCTTGGCATCGTATACATCAATGATGGAGTAAATGTTATCAAAAACAGATTGCTGATAAAGGCGTCCCACCTCTCCGTACATGCTGACATTGAGGTCGTTGATGACTTCTATGCCGTGCACGTACTGGCGTATTTTACCCAACATGTTGGAGGTGGTGGTGGCCCCCAAACGGCTCAAGTTATTGGTATTGCTTACTGCACGTTGTACCTCGCTGCGCAGCTTTGCGTTGCGCTGGGTTTCAAAATTTCCTTCGTTGATGCCGCCGACCCCAACCAGTTTAAAAACAAGAAAGGCTACGAGAAGCACAAGCAAAATAATTAATATGGGACGATAGCGGTTGGAGCGCATCACATTGCTATAACCGTGAGTGTAGCGCGACATATTCATTCCTCCTGTTTGATTCAAAGACGTGGGAGTTTTATTATAGCATGTTTTGAAAGAGCGGTAAAGCATGGAGGGGCTGAGGGGGTCTGCGCTCTATGCGCAATCCCCGCGCGGGGGAGCGGGAGGGGGTGCGGAAATGGCTTTCCGCGCTAGATATGTAGGGGCTATGCGCCCCTACGACCCGCACAAACTCTTTTGGCGCAAAA
>JAVXND010000083.1:0-11659 GCA_036645955.1 Clostridia bacterium
CCCCACGCCAGTGGCGCGGAAAGCCATTTCCGCAATCCCCCATCCCCCTGCGGGGGATATTGGGAAGGGGATATGCCCCTCCATCCCCCCTGCGGGGGATATGGGGAAAGACCTATATCACCCTTCCTTCCCTCCTGCATACAATGAAGCGGGAAACAAAATCAGAAAGGGGAGCTTTTTTGATGCAAAACATAGATGTTCCAAACCCTGTGAAGGATCAAACCTGTCCGGCCATAGGGTACCAAACCGCGACGATCTGCGTGCCTGTTACGGTGACACCTTTTGCTAAGACGGGGGCAACGGTCACCAAGTGCTGTGGGTCGGCTACGGTTGTGCCGGGCAGAAATACATGCGGCGGCATTAAAAACGGCGCTTGCTCGTTTACCATCAGCCAAGAAATCTGCGTGGCGGTGCCCGTTGATTTTGGGGCGGTGGCAACCGTCGGCGATACCTTTGTTGGCTGTAACAACGCATCAGCAGAGGACCTTTGCACAAATTGCGATATGTCCATGTAAGCACTGAAAAAAACGCATGCCAAAGCCCCCGCTTTTCCAGACGGAAAGCGGGGGCTTTGATGGTGCGGGGCTCAGCCGCGTTATTTGCCTACGGCTTCGTGATACGCTTCAAAGAAATCGGGACAGCTCCATGTGCCGCATGCGCTGATGGCATCGTCACCCACAAAAAGCTGGAGCGTCAAGCCATTGCTTAGACCAATTTGGAGAGAATCTGTGCCAGAGGCCCCTGTGCTCATGTAATCGGAACCGTCCAACAACAATTGCATCAGGTGCTGGGCATCCTCCACATTGCTGATTTTGCCTACGCCCGCAAGCTCGAGCCATGCGACATCGCTGGCAGAGCAGAGGGTATCGCCAAGCGTTTCGTTGCCGATGACGGCGGTGCCTGCATAGCTCACGCGCTGAAATACGCGCAGCAGACCCTCTGACTTTGCGGCTACCAATGCGCCGCCTAAGCCAGATATGGCATAAACGCTTTCGCCCTGCGATACAAGGTTGCTGACAATGCCGCCAGAGCCTAGCGCGGGTTCGAGGTTAAACTCGCTGACCTTGCCAAGCTCGTCGCCCAAGAGGGACGCGGAAATGCCGCTGGGACTGCGAAGCAAGCGATAGGTTGCGCCGTCGATGGAGATGAGCGGGAAGCTGCTGCCCTGCGCATCGGCAAAGAGGGTTTGGCCGCCAGATTGTCCGCCTACGCTCATGGAAATACTGCCTACGGGCACATCGCTGGATAGGTGCGGCTCGGCTGTGGGCTCGGTAGAACCCGCTGAACGGCTGGATAGCACATTCTGCGTGGGCACGGGGGAGGTGATGGGTGCGGTTCCGTTGGTAACCCAGAGTGTAGCGCCTAAGCACAACACAAGAGCCGTGCAAATGGCCAACGCGGGCTGCCAAGACAAGCGGCGCCTCATTTGGGGCTTTTGCCGCGCCTGCGCCTCCGCCGCGCGAAGCTTGGTTTTGGCCAGCAGCACGGAGGTGGCCTCCAAGCCACCCAGCTGTCTATTTGCAATATCGGGCAAATTGGTTAAGGATTTCATTGTGCCTGCCCTCCTTCATGTATGATTTGCTCCAGTTTTTTTCTCGCACGCGATAGCCTGCTGGAGATGGTGCCTTCCGGCAGCTCCAGCATTTCGGCAATTTCGCTAATGCCATAGCCTTGATAGTAATACAGCAAAATGGCCTCGCGAAATGTGGCGGGAAGCTCGTGAATCGCAACCATCATAGCATCCTCGTCTTCGCGCCGCTCGCTATCGTCGGGGGCGGGAATCATCTCGAAGGTGGGGCTTCCAAGTACCACGCGCTTCACCCATGCGCCGCGCCAAAGGTCGCGGCAACGGTTGAGCGCCACCTTGAGCAGCCAAGCTTTTTCGCGCCCCTCCTGCAATTCGGGGGTGTTGGTCATCAGGCGCACAAAAACATCCTGACACACATCCTCGGCACGTTGCCGATCTCCCAAGTAGAAGTAGCTGACGCGTAAAACGTCGGTTGCATACTTTTCATAAAGTTCCTCAAAGTTCGGCATGTCTGAGCCTCCGTTTTTGCCCAAACGCGCATCCTCATCGGGCGTACTGTACTCATTCATTAAACGAATCTGCCTTCCCACTTCTTGCAGTGATTTTCAGATTATTTTGCAAAAAGGTACGATCATCAGTTTGCCCCTTCTGCGCGGGTGCATGCGCTGTTTGGGGGGATGTTTTCAAAAAAATCGTCCTGCTGCATATCCGGGCCTACGGTGGTTTTGGCCAAGCCGAAGAGCGAGCCGTTATAGCGCGGGTGTTCCTCGTCCCGCACCTGAAAATGCTGTTGGGACACATGCTTTGCAAAAGCGGCTTGCGCAATGGACAGCGCGGTTTCGTCGCCGATGGGGCGAAGCCAATTCATGGTAAGCACGTTTTGGGGGTAGAGGTGCAGGTACAGCTTTTTCACCTGCCAAGTGCCATAGACTTTGGTGTGCTGGGGCATGTAGAGGGGATCGGCGGTTTTATCAAACACGCGAAGCGCCGCATCAGCGCAAACGCGATGCGCACCGTGGCCGTATTCGCCGCCTGTGGCGTGGGTGACCATCACCTCGGGCTGATGGGCGCGGATGAGCTTGATCAGAAAGCTATCCACCTCCGCCTGACCCCAATCGTCGTACATCTGAGGCAATGAGCGTGTATAACGATCCCGAAAAGGACCGATCACGGGGTAATGGCGTATGCCTGCCGTCCACAAGCCGTTGAGAAGCTCGGCGCGGCGGGTAAAGCTTCGGCAGGTCATGTAAGCAACCAGCACACGCTTTTGCTGCGCCACGTACCAAGGGATGCAGCCGCCGAAAAAGATGAATTCGTCATCGGGATGCCCTACCAAGAGCAGCAAATCCGCCTTGCCAAGGGTGGGCTGCCAACGCTGAACATCATCGGGCAGGCGGCCGGCGGTAAACACGCGAAGCTCGGTCAGCTGAAGAGGGGCGTTTTCCACACGGACGCGAAGGGCTTGCGATTGGGGCTTTGGCAGCTGCATGCACACATGGGCATAGGCGGTTTCGCCGCTTTGAAGGAGCTGCCAGCCGCCGCTTTCCGTCTGCACTTCAATCTCCCAAGCCTTGGGATCATCGGCAAAGCAAAGCACCAATGCGGCAACCTGCTCGCCCGCAGGCGCGGTGATTTGAAGCGTGCCATCTACGGCGGCAAAGGCCGATGCGTAACTGCCATCGTACAAACGATCATAGGGGCTGTGCTTGCCTGCGGTCAAAAAAGTGCAGGCCTTTGTAAGCTCGCGTGCGCCGGGCGGTAGGACGGGCATTTTTGCACAAGCCGTGCGGGGCAAACCATAGGCGGCGAGGGTGATGCACAGGGCGAGCATAAACGCCGTCTTGCTGGCGGCGGAACGCTTGAAGGGCGGCAAATGGAGCGTTTGGATTCCCTCGCTTCCTTAGAGAGGCTGTTGAGTGGGGGGAGAGTTGATTTGGGGTATAGGGGTATTTTAGCATTGATGGGTGGGGGATGTCAATGAAAGCTCCCTTATAAAGATCGGGCGAACGCAGCATGCTGTGTTCGCCCTCAGACCGCCCACATGATTGCGCCTTTGCAGGCTTGTGGGAGTAGTCGCCTATATTTTATGTTCGGAGTTGCTTTGCTATTACAGCATTTTCTTCCAGTCATCTCGAAAACCATAATAACGCAAACTAACAAATGGATACTTTGTTGACAATCCAAGAAGTGATTCTTTAAACATTGAAAAGTCCTGCTTGGTCAGAAGCCTGCGCATAATGAAGATGAAACCATACAGATGAGCGTTATCAGCTGTTCCATCATCGTTCGGAATGAGTAACGCCCAGTCGCGCTTGCTTAATGAGGGCTTCTGTTCAAACAAACGGTTATATAGCCGATTCCCGTGAGCGCACAGATTACGAATAATGGTCATGCTCTTTAAGAATTTCTCTAAAATCAAATATCCATCGTTCATGAACAACCCAAAGCTCCTTGCAATTGTCTGGCGAATCGATGTCTCTGTAATGGAGTACAAAAAAGATATATCTGAAATCGTGAGCAAATCCACAAATGCCCAAAGCGGGATATCTTGCTTAAGTTCATCTATAAAATGTTTCAAGTAGGCTTCATGTGGGTGACGATACCTACTTTGCTCAATTGCTTTAGCCATCGTTTTCTTATACAGAGCCAAATCAGTAAAATTTGATTCATCCAAATATCCCAAAGAGCCATGAACCTTAGCAAACTCATATGAATACACAGATTTCATTGCCACTTCGATGATCTCAATAAACCGCATCAACATATGCCGAAGTTCGTGGTCAAAGCTATATATATCAATAATATTCTGGAATGTCGCTTTTGAATAGAATGCATCATGGTTTCTAAGCGTCAACGAGTATCCGCTGATACGATAGTAGTTATTCAGAAGCAGAAACTCTGCCGCCTGCTTTTCATCTGGAATTGCCAGCCCACGAGATTTCAGAAGCGCAAGCTGGTCGTCGATCGTCATAAATTCTTTATCTGCCATAGGCTACTCCCCCTAATAAGCAGAACGCCCTCAAGTGTGCATGTGTTGCCACAGAGGCCTGAGGGAGTTGTTAGCTATATTATATACGCATCTCTCGATTTGTCAAGCACATGGGCAGAAAAACGAAACCCTTGTCTTGCATTTCCCCCTCCGCTCTGCTAAGATACCGTTATCTTCCCCTTATGAAATGGCTTATTTTTGGAGGTGCTTCTATGCCCATCCTCATGCCCTTCCTTTCCAGACCTGCGGCGGTGAAAGTGCTCAGTGCCGCGCGCGAGCTGCTTGCGAACGTTACACCGCTGAAAAGCAACTGCGGGAAGCTTTGCGGCGGTGCATGCTGTCAAGCGGATGAATCGGGTGAAAACGGGATGCTCCTGTTTCCTTTTGAAGAAACTTTTTATGCAAAACCCATAGAAGGCTTTGCGTACCGATTGGCGGATGACGATTCGCTTGTTCGCGGGGGCAAGCGGCTGGTGTGTGAGGGAAGCTGTCCGCGCGAGCACCGCCCATTGGCATGCCGATTGTTTCCGCTGCGTGTGCGTATCCAAACGGATGATTTGGGCGAACAGGCCAAAGCCGTGGCGGAGCTTGATCCGCGCGCATGGTGCTGCTGCCCGTTGCTTGAAAATGGCGGCCTGCGTGCCATGAGCGGGGAATTCATCAGCGCGGTACAGCGTGCGGGTGAAATGATGATGGAAAACACAGCTTTGCTGGAAGCCCTGTATCAAGAACAACGGCTGTTGGATGAAATGAGGACATTTTAGTGGATACGCTGGTGATTGGCGGCGGCGCGGCGGGGCTTGCGGCGGCCATTGCGGCGGCTGAGCGCGGCGAGCGGGTGACGGTGCTGGAGCGAAACCGCAGGCCGCTTAAAAAGCTGTGCGTTACAGGCAACGGGCGGGGAAACCTGCTCAACAGCGGCGCTCCGCTTTATTATGGCGACAGCGATTTTGCGCTTGGAGTGCTTGAGCACATGCCCTTTGCACGTCTTTATGCATTTTTGGAAAACGCGGGCATCACGCTCATGGAGGAGGACGAGGGGCGCATTTACCCAGCCTCCATGCTGGCAAGCGTTGCGGCTGAAGCGCTTTTGCGGCGTGCGGAACGCTTGGGCGTGACCTTTTGCGTGAACACGCGTGCGATGGAGGCAAAGAAGCTTGAAGGGCGTTTTTGCGTACAGGCGGTGGAAAGCACCTATTTGCAGGATGGCATCAAAGCCAATGGAAAGCTCAAAAAAGGCGAACAAACCGGGGAGCGGGAGGCTGCGTTTACAGCGGACCGCTTGATTGTGACGGTTGGCGGTGCGGCCGCGCCTGCACAGGGTACGGATGGAACGGCTTACGGCCTGCTTTGCGGCTTTGGGCACAGGCTAACGCCTTTGCGCCCCGCGCTTTGCGCGCTTGTGACCGAGGAGGCGCCCATTGCGGGGCTGGCGGGGCAACGCGTGCGTGCGCGGCTTGCACTGGCATCACAAAAGGGCGAAATATTGCACCAAAGCGAGGGCGAGGCGCTGTTTGCCAAGGACGGCGTGAGCGGGATCGCGGCCATGCAGCTTGCGCGGTTTGTAGCGGAGGGCTGTGAGCTGCACATGGATTTGCGTCAAGCTGTGATGGGAACAAGAGCGCGCCATGAAAGCGCTCGCGAATGGGCGGAGGCGCGTCAACGTGCGCAGGGAAGCGACCGCACGCGAGCGCAGGAGCTGTTCACGGGAGCGGCGACACCCGCTTTGGCAGACGCGTTGCTTCGCATGGCGGGCGGGGCCGCCCCGGCGAGGCTGGCTGATGCGATGGAGCACTTTACGTTAAAGGTGCTTGGAACGCGGGGCATGGAGGCGGCGCAGGTGACGGCGGGCGGAATTGAAACCGCTGATTTTGACTGCGCCACCATGCAAAGCAAGCGGGAGAGCGGCTTATATGCCGCAGGAGAAGCGCTGGATGTCGATGGGGATTGCGGCGGATTTAATTTGATGTTTGCGCTGGCCAGCGGGCTGTTGGCGGGCGGGGCGAGATTTCCCATAAAATTTGCGTAATCGTCCTTGTTCTGTTATACTATTTGCTACAACATTAACAAACGAGGTAGAGCGATGGCTGAAGATGTTCGTCAAAGCGCACAAGACAAAAAAGTGGTGGCACAAACCAAAACGGGGAGCATCCTTTTGGATTATGCAGATATTGTATATGTTGAGTATCGGGACCGTTGCTTGCTCTTTGTGCTAAACGACGGGACTGTCAAGCAAACCACCACCATACGCACCTCCTTCACAGAACAGGTGAAACCGCTGGAATTGAATTCGCGTTTCGTTCGTACGCATCAATCCTTTTTGGTTAATTTTGATTATGTGGCAGGCATTCATGAAAGCTCCATGCTTTTATGCGATGGCTCCGTCATACCCATTTCTCAAAAGCGCCGCAAGGATGTAGGCGTGCGCTACACCAGCTTTATTGTTAACATGGGCTATACGCAGCTGGGCATGGCAAGCGAAGAGCATGTCACAGAAGCCATCGGCGCGGGGCTATGCATCATGCGCGAAATGGAAAACGGAGAGGCATTTATTCAATACCTCAACCAAGAGCTGCGCGACCTGTGCTTAACGGAGAGAGTCGTATTTCCAGCCATTACGCGCGAGGATGTTTTCAGGCGCGTGCATCCCGACGACTGTGCAAGAACCAAATTGTTTTATTATCAGGTGCTCAATAGCGATACGCCCCTTTCCTTTCAATGCCGTTTGCTCAAAAACGACGGGGACTATATCCATGTGTATATCAATGTGCGCTGTGTCAAAAACAAGCATTTTAATACGTTTTATGTGCTGTATTTACCCGTGAATTCCTTCCGATAACCCAACAACTGAATAACATCAAACAGTTTGCGCGAAAAAGAACGATTTTTGCGCAAACTGTTTTTTTGATCCGCCCATATTGCATGATATAATGAAAGAAAACAAGGGCTATACGGACTTAGGCTGAATTTGAATGCAATTGTGGAGGGTGAAGGATGAAAAGCAAAAAGCAATTATCTCTGTTTGGACTGATTGGTGTTACCATCGCGTTTTTCGCAAGTGTGCGTCCAACACCGCAAATTGCGGTTACGGGCTGGACAAGCATCTTTTATCTGGTGGTGGCTGCTTTGTTCTTCGCATTGCCCATTGCGCTTATTTCAGCGGAGCTGAGCACCACCTACACCCAAAAGGGCGGCTCGCAGGTGTGGATTAACCGCGGCATCAGCCCCAAATGGTCCTTTGTATCCAGCTGGCTTATTTGGCTGATGATGCTGGTGGGCTTGGTGATGATCCTTTCCACCCTTGGCGAATTGCTTGGCTATGTGATCAATCAGCCCAGCTTGGGTGAAAATAGCTGGGTTACCTTTGCCATTATTGTGGGCGTGTTTTGGCTGATGACTTGGCTGTGCTTGAAAACGGACATGCTTCGCCTTTCCTCCATAGGGGCGGTGATTGGCGTTTACGTACCCTTTGCGGTGCTTACGGTGTTAAGCCTTGTGTACCTGTGCAAGCATGGCATCAACGCCAATTCCTATTTGGCGGATTTCTCCTTGGACAAGCTATTGCCGGACTTTTCAGACCCCGGGTCCTTGCCGACGCTTACGGCCATTGTGTTCATTTTTGCGGGTGTGGAAATGTCCGCAGTGCATATCGGCGAGGTAAAAAATCCGAGCAAAACCTACCCCATCGGGGTGATTGGCGCTGTGCTGGCCGTGGTGGTGCTGTCCATTGTAACGGGCTTGGGCTATGCCGATGCGGTGCCCAAGGGCGGCATGATGCTTGCCAATGTCATGCAGGGCATTGCCTTGCTCGTAACCGATGCGGGACTGCCAAGCTTTGTAAACAACCTGCTGGCGCTTTGCATCATCATTGGGATTCTGACCAAAATTGGCGCTTGGCTGCTTGGCCCCTGCCAATCGCTTTTGCAGGTGGGGCGGGCGGGTATGCTGCCCAAATGGTGCCAGCAAACGGATTCGCAGGGCAACCCTGTCAACATCATCTTTGCGCAGGCCGTAGCCGCTACAGCCATTGCTTTGCTGTTTTTGGTCATTACCAATGTGGACGAGGTTTTTAACATCCTCACCATTTCCGCCACGCTGTTTTACTGCATTGTGTATGTGCTCATCGGCATTTCAGCCATCCGCCTGCGGCTTAAAGACCGCGATTTGCCGCATCCCTTCAGGCTGGGTAAAAAGGGAAATGCGGCGATGTTTATTTGCGCTGGCTTGGCGATCTTTTCCTCCACGGTGACCATCTTGGTCAGCCTGATTCCGCCTAATGGGCTGGAAAGCTCGTTGCATACGGTTTACATCATCGGCCAGCTGGCGTTTACAGGGCTGATGATTGGAATTGCGCTGTTGATTTATCATCTGCGCAGGCCTGCATGGAAAAAGCAGGATTCCTCCCATCCCAACATTTCCTTGGATGCCTGACCTGCAAGAACAAATGAAAGGGTGACAAAAGTATGAAAAAATTTGACTCCGACCAAATCGACCTCAAAGCGCTTTTTATGGGCGACAAGGGTGAAAATGCCGATTTCTTCAAGCAAACCATGTGTCACTTGATTGATGACCATGTGGGCTGGCGCAAAAACTACATGCCGCAGGACCCGCCTGCGGTCACCTTGGGCGACAAGGATGCGCCTGATTTTAAGGCGACGATGGACCGCATCACCACGGTGATGGATGAACTGAGCTGTAAAATGCGCACGCTTTCCGTGCCTTGGGAAGCGTCGGGGCGTTATTGGGGGCATATGCTTTCCCAACAGCTCATGCCCGCAGAGCTTGCCTATACCTTTGCCATGCTTTGGAACAGCAACACCTGCACCTATGAGGCTTCTCCCGCCACCTCCCTCATGGAGGGCGAGGTGGGGCAGCAGCTATGCCGCTTGATGGGCTGGAAAAACGGATGGGGGCATCTTTCCGCCTGCGGCACCATTGCCAATTTGGAAGCCATGTGGCTCATGCGCAACCTCAAAAGCGTGCCGCTTGCGGTTAAGAAGGTCTGCCCTGAGCTGGTGGAGGGGATGGAGGATTGGGCGCTGCTCAACCTATCCGTGGACGATATTGTAGCGCTCATGAAGAAAACGGGGGACAAGTTTGACCAAGTCAAGGCGCATACCGCGCGCAATGGGCACAACATCGGCAAGCTTGGCAAGTTCATTGTGCCGCAAACCAAGCATTACAGCTGGGTGAAAAATGCAGATATTGTGGGGATTGGCCTTGAAACCATCATTGAATGCCCTGTAACAAACGAATACCGCCTGAACATGGCGGAGCTTGAAAAAATCATACGCAAGCTGGCCGCAGACAAAACCCCCATTTTGGGCGTGGTGGGCGTGGTTGGCTCCACCGAGGAGGGGCAGGTGGACCCCATTGGCGAAATGGTCGCTCTGCGCAAAAGACTGCGCAAGGAGGGCATTGAATTTTACCTGCATGTGGATGGCGCTTACGGCGGCTATGGCAGAACCGCGTTTTTGGACGAGCATGACGATTTGATTCCCTTTGACAAAATCAAGGACGAATACAAAAAGCACCATGTGTTTAAGGGTGAGGTCAACTGGCCTGACAGAGCCATGTACGATGCGTTTGCGGGCATAGAGGGCGCGGACAGCGTAACCATAGACCCGCACAAGATGGGCTACATTCCCTACACCGCCGGCGGCATTGCTTTCCGCGTGCGCGATGTGCGCGATGTGGTGAGCTATTTTGCGGATTATGTGTTTGAAAAAGGCATGGATTACCCCATGCTGTTAGGCGCGTTTACGGTGGAGGGCTCCAAGGCGGGCGCTACGGCCGCCGCAGTTTGGGCAACCAACCGCATTTTGCCGCTCAACCTATCGGGCTACGGCAAGCTGATTGGGGCTAATATTGAGGGAGCCAAGCATTTCCGCGATTTTATTGCGGACAGGCATTACACCATCGGCAAGCACGAGGTGAGCTTCCAAATCATCACCGAGCCCAACTTCAACATTGTGGATTACATCATCAAAGAAGAGGGCTGTCAAGATTTGGCCTATCACAACAAATTAAACCGCCTGTTTTATGCCTATGCCTGCTATGAAAAGGGCGGCACCTACAACAACGAATTCATTGTATCGCATTCTGATTTTACCACCACCGACTACGGCAACAGCCCCTTTGACTTTGTCAAGCGCATGGGCTTTGACTGGGGACAGTGGCAGCACACCGAAAAGCTAACCGTACTGCGCTCCTGCTGTATGTCCCCCTACATGTGCGATGCGGACACCTTTGCGGATGCCGCCAAACGCATAGATAGCGCCATACAGGCAAAGCTAGAACAGGTGTATGCGGAGCTGGATTCGCCGAGCGCTTCATAAGGCATAAAATTCAAGCGGAAGAGCGCAAAGCGGGCGGCCTCTACGGAGAACCGCCCCTTTGCGGTGATGTGAAATGAACAACATTCGAGAGGATCTATGGGAGCTGCGCAGATTGCGTTTGCGGGCCAATTACGTCATTGCAAAGGCGTGCGAGTGCAGCATACAAGCTTCTGCCAATGGCGCAATGGAAAGCAGCCACAGCGAAGCTGGCTCTGTGAGTGCCGCGCTTGCGAAAACGGGGTTGGCGGAGGAGGCTTCTGCGGAAATCCCTTCTGCGAATCAAGGGTTCGCAAATACAGCGGTTGTGGATGCGATCCCCGAGGATGCTGCGGCCGCCATACGCCAGGCGGATGCACTCTGGAATTTGCTCAGGCCCATTGTGGAAACCTTGCCTGTTTTGTGCGCGCATGAGGTTTTTCGCCTGTATTACAACGAGGCGAGGTCATGGGCGAATGTGTGCGGCGCGGTAAAGCGCGGCGAATCGGCCGTGCTGCGGCTGCACAGGGAAGGGCTGCTGTATTTGGAGAGTGAAGGGTAAAAGGGGGGTGCGGAAAGGGGTTTCCGCGCCCCCTTGCGGGCTTCGCACAACCTGCAGAATGGTCATCCCGTCCCCTGTAGGGACACCATATATGGTGTCCGCCACAACTCGCGGGGCTCGACACCCTGCGGGGTTCGCATGCTGCGCTGCTGCGTCCCCCCGCAGGGGGGACGGGGTGCGGAAATGGCTTTCCGCGCGACTGGCGTGGGGACTGCCCCCCACACGGGCACAAACTCTTTTGGCGCAAAAGAGTTTGCAGAAAACAG
>JAVXND010000084.1:0-11500 GCA_036645955.1 Clostridia bacterium
GACACCATATATGGTGTCCGCCCAGTTCGCGTTCACTCCCCCTCTTCCTTACCGTCCCGCAACGCAATCATATGGTCTTTTCCCCCCATTTGTGCTATACTGTTTCACGTTCCGACACCAAAAAACACAACGCGTGGGAGGCCGCCCCTTGCAAAAGAGCTATGCTTTGTTTGATTTTGATGGAACCCTGCTCAAGGGAGATTCCATCGTTCGCTTTTGCCTGTACGCCCGTCGAAAAGGGCTTTGCGGCAAGGGCGATTTGCTGTACGGCGCATGGATGGCCGTGCTGTATGTGTGCCGCCTTACCACAGCAGAGCGCGCAAAGCAGGCCAGCCTGCGCTTTTTGGCGGGCAAAGAAGAGCAACAGCTTTCAACGCTGGCGGAAAGCTTTTGCCGCGAGGTGCTTGTACCCGCGCTGTACCCGCAAGGCGTGGAAGCACTCCAATGCGAACGCATGCAGGGCGCGGAGGTTTTGCTGCTGACCGCGTCCCCCTCCTTTTATTTGGAACCGCTGAAGCAGAGGCTGGGCATTACGGAAATCATCGGCACGCGCATGGATGTGCAAAACGGCGTGTTTTCGGGGCTGATATGCGGCGACAATTGCCGTGGGGTGCAAAAGCCGCTGCGCTTAGCGGAATATTTGGCCGCAAAGGGGGATCGCCTTGTGTACGACGAATCCTCCGCCTATGGCGATAGCGGCAGTGACCTGCCCATGCTTCAGCTCTGCCGCCACAAAATTGCCGTCAACCCCAAGCGCAAGCTGCTTCGCAGGCTTCAGCACGAGCAGAACGTAACCGTGACGCATTGGGCAAATCCAGCTTCTTAGTAACCCATCGCCGTGCGGAGGAGGAAAAACCATGCGGGGTGTCATCAACTTTTCACAAGCGGATCAGGTGATCGTAAACGCGATTGATAAAAATGCATTTACCTCTGCAAGCTTGCTGGTGGGCAAGCGCGAACGCGTGCTGTACCGCCATGCCTACGGCAGGCTGTCCATCGACGACGACGCGCCCATTACAAACGAGCATACGCGCTATGATTTGGCATCGCTTACCAAGCCGCTGGTGGTGGGCATGCTCACTTTGCGCGCTGTGGAAAGCGGCAAGCTCTGCCTGTGGGACAAGCTAAGCGCTTTTATTGACGCGCCGCCCGATAAGCGGGATATCACCATCGCGCAGATTTTGACCCATACGGCGGGCTTTCCCACGGGTCTGCACCTTTGGAAGGAGGCCGCAACGCCCGCGCAAAGCACGGAAATTCTGCTGCGCACGGCGCTTGTATCGCCGCCTGGCGCACGCGTTCACTATTGCTGCGGGGGCTGTATTTTGCTGGGACAGCTGCTGGAATGCCTGTATGGGGCGGAGCTCAAGGAGCTTGCGATGCAAGAGGTGTTTTGGCCGCTCAAAATGCAGAAAACGGGCTATCTGCCCACAAACGGAAACATCGCCGCCACCGAAATGCAGGATGATGGCCGCTGTTTGCAAGGCGTGGTGCATGATGAAAACGCGCAGTTTTTGGGCGGCGTGGCTGGAAACGCAGGCGTGTTTTCCACCATGGATGACCTTGCGCTCTTTATGCAAATGCTGGCCGCAGAGGGCGCATTGCCAGACGGCTCGCACTTTTTGTCCCCCGCAACGGTGCGGCTGTCGATGCAAAACCACACCGAAGGCATGGCGCAGGGGCGCGGCTTGGGCTTTTACCTTCCCTATTACGATAACGGCTATGCGGGCGACCTCTTCCCCAAGGAAACCATTGGTCACACGGGCTTTACAGGCACGAGCTTCACCTACGACCCCACCACCGGCCTGTATGTGATTCTGCTCACAAACCGCATTTGCCCTTCGCGCGAAAGCCTTGAAATTTACCGCGTGCGGCGCTTGCTTCACAATGTGATCTACGCGGCGGTAAATCGATAAAAAAAGGGGGCGCTACGGATGCCGATGATTGAATTGCTGGATACCACATTGCGTGACGGTGCGCAGAGTGAAGGCGTGGAGCACTCCCTGGAGGATAAGCGCAAAATTGCGCTGGCGCTGGAGCGGCTGGGCATCCCCCTCATTGAAGGCGGCAATCCCGCCGCCAACCCCAAGGACGAGGCATTTTTTGAGCAGGCGCGGCGCATGCCGTTTTTAACCAAGTCCACCTTGGTACCTTTTGGAAGCACATGCCGCGCTGGCGCTCCAGTGGAGGCGGATGCAGGGCTTCGCACCCTGCTCATGACGGAGCAGCCCGTGATTTCCTTGTTTGGCAAGGCGGATCTCCGCCAAGCGACAGAGGTACTGCGCGTATCTCCCGAACAAAATCTGCACATGATTGAACAGAGCGTGGCCTATCTGCATTCGCGCGGCAGACGCGTGCTGTTTGACGCGGAGCACTTTTTTGACGGCGCGGCTCTGAATTTTGACTATGCTATGGAGGCACTTCGCGCCGCCCTTCGCGGCGGGGCGGATGTGCTGGTGCTGTGCGATACCAAGGGCGGAACGCTTCCAAGCGAGTTGGGCGCGCTTACCGCGCGGGTGCAGGCTTTGCTTGCGCATACGCGCTTAGGCATTCATTGCCACGACGACATGGGCATGGCGGTTGCGGGAAGCCTTGCCGCCATACAGGCAGGCGCGGCAATGGCGCAGGTCACGGTGGGCGGCGTGGGCGAGCGCTGCGGCAATACCAGCCTGAGCACCTTGCTTCCCACATTGCAATGCAAGCTTCATTATCAGGTGATTCCGCAGGAGTGCATGGAGCTGCTCACGCCCATTTCACGCGAAATTTTGGAGGTGATGAACCTTCCGCCCGAGCGTTACGCGCCCTATGTGGGCTACAGTGCCTTTGCACACAAGGGCGGCATGCACATTGACGGCGTTATGAAGGCTTCGGAAAGCTTCGAGCACATCCCGCCTGAATGGGTGGGCAACCAGCGCCGCTTTTTGCTCAGCGATCAAACGGGGCGTGCGGGGGTCTATGCGCGCCTGAAGCGCTTACTGCCGGAAATATCGCGTGAGGATCCGCGCGTAAGCAAGCTTACAGAGCGCCTCAAGCGCCGCGAATCGCACGGCTATGCCTATGAAAGCGCGGACGGCAGCTTTGATTTGATGGCGCTGGACACCTTGGGCTTGCGCAGGCGTTTTTTTGAAGTGCTGGATTTTCATGTGCTTTCGGGAAACGCGCACGACGATCACAACGCGCAGGCTTACATCAAAATCCGTGTGGACGGCAGGGAGGAAATCAACGCCGCCGAGGGTGACGGCCCCGTGAACGCGCTGGACTTGGCGCTTCGCAAGGCCCTGCTGGTGTTTTACCCCGAAATTGAGCACATGCGCCTGCGTGACTTTAAGGTGCGCGTGATCGACAGCGGCGGCACGGCGAGCACGGTGCGCACGCTGATTGAAAGCACAGATGGGCAAAGCGTTTGGAACACCATGGGGGTGAATTCCAACATCATTCAAGCTTGCTTTTTGGCTTTGCAGGACGCGGTGGAATATTATCTGGCTTTTATACGGTAACGGCTACTGCGCAGGTGGAAGCATCGCAGGATTGACGCGGCACCGCTGTACATGCTATGATAATGCGTACACAAGTCCCCCCCCTCTTATCTGCTTGAACCTTTGAAGGAGGCCACCTATGAATTGCCCGAAATGCGGCAGTATTCTTGCACCCGGCACAGCGTTTTGCCCTGTTTGCAACGAACCCATCGCCGCGGCTTATCCACAGCAGGGTTATGCGCAGCAAAGCTATCCGCAGCAGGGTTATCCGCAGGATTATATACAACAGGGCATGAAACAGCAAAACCCGTATGCAGGGCAAGCCATGCCTGCGCAGGGTGCGCCCGCACAGCAAAACCCGTATGCGGGGCAAAGCACGCCCGCACAGCAAAACCCGTATGCCGCACAGGGAGCGCCTGCGCAGCCCCCCGTTTATCAGCAAAGCTATGCGCAATATGGTCAGCCGCAAAGCTTTATGCAGGGCTATCAACAGCCCTACAGCTACGATCAGGCTCCCACCCGGCGCGAAGAAAACACCCTGCTTAACGTGCTAAGCGAGCTGCCGCGCGCATTTTTGGATTGCTTCACAAAGCCCGGCACGGTGCTTACCACGCGGCTTGCACGGCGTGACTCGCTCACCTGCCCCATTGTGGCGATGCTGGTGCTGGTGCTCACCTTTTTAAGCGGCATGGTGATTGTGCGCGGGTTCATCGGCGCATTGTTCATGGGCTATACAACGCTTACCAGAGTCAACATTGCGGGAAGCGCGGCTTCCATGAACCAAGGCATCAACTACATCGCAGGGCGAATTGCGCCATCGGTCGGCGGCATTGCGGCGCTGTGTCAGCTGCTTGCCATGCTGGTGCCCGCGCTTGTGATGATGGTGACTTTGATTGTGCTATGCAAAACACGCTTTTCATGGGAACTGCTCTTTGGCTTTATCACGGTGCTTTCCCTGCCCACGGCGGCCTTTAGCCTGCTTGCCATGCTTGCGTCCTTGCTTACGCCCTGGCTTGCCGTGCTTGTGCTGCTTTGCGGTGCGGCGGTGAGCCATGTGCAAATGGGGGCGCTTCTGGCTTGTGTAACAGGTCAAACCGATGCGCAGCTCATGCCCGCAAAGCTTCTATGCATTGTGATTTCACTGCTTGTGACGCTGGTGCTATGCGGGTTGGTGGGCGGCTTGCTCATGAATGTGGTGGTTCAGCGCGTTATGATATTGCTGACCAATGTGGGGTCCCTGATTTGAGCGGCGCAAAGCGCAAGCCGTGGCGGTTGCTTTGCTTGCTTGCGGCCGCTCTCGTGCTGTTAGGCACGGCGCTTTCCCTGCTCTATGCAAGCAAGCCCCTTACAGCGGATGCGCCGAGCCCCGCACTGCTCGCGGCGGCCAAAGGGCTTGACAGCATTGTGATTGAGGCGGTTTTTTCGCCCGAGCATTCCTCTATGGAGGTTTGCCAGCAGCTTACGCTTCAAAATCGGGCGGAGACTTCGCGGGACGCGGTGGTTTTGCGCACTTGGCCCAATGCCTTTTCCAGCCTGGAAACCTCACCCTGCGCAAGCGAGGAATATTACGAGCGATGCTATCCCGATGGCTTTTCCATTGGGGCGCTTACCATGAGCTCGGCGCAGGTGTCAAGGAACGGCGGGGCGGAGGCTTCCGTGGCGTACCGCTATCAAGATCAAGCCAAAACGGTGCTTACTTTGCCCCTTGCAAAGGAATGGTTACCCGGTGAAAGCCTTGTGCTTTCGCTTCGCTACACGCTCACCATTCCCCATGCGGCATACCGTTTTGGCGAGCAGGACGGCATTTGGGCGCTGGGCAGCTGCTTTGCCATTCCTTCGCCATGGCAGGACGGCGCTTACCGCAGTGATGAATACCTGCCTGTGGGCGATCCGTTTGTAAGCGATTGCGCCAACTATACCGTAAGCGTCACCGTGCCTGCGGGCATGATCTGCGCGGGCAGCGGCTACCCCACTGTGGAAAATGCAAAGGGCCAGCAAATATACCGCTTTCAAGCGCCCGCTGTGCGTGATTTTGCGCTGGTGGTAAGCGATCGCTTTCATCTTTTGCAAAGCAGGGAGCAGGGCGTACTGGTTTCAGCATATGCCGCAAGCGCGGCGCAGGGGCGCGAAATGCTCCGCTATGCCAAGCAAGCGCTCAGGTGCTTCGGCGAACGCTACGGCGCATACCCCTACCCAAGCTTGACGCTTGCGCAGATTGATTTTCCCATGGGGGGCATGGAATACCCCGCTTTGGTTATGATTGCCAAGGATTTGCTGAACGCGGGCGGGGCATCGCTTGAATATGTGGTGGCACACGAGGTGGCGCATCAATGGTGGTATGCGCTTGTGGGGAGCGATTCGGTCAATCAAGCCTGGCAGGATGAAGCGCTTTGTGAATTCAGCCTGCTTGAATACGTCCAAACCACCTATGGCAGTGCAAGCCGCGAGGAGCTGGAGCAACAGCGCGTGGAAAGCGCCCTTCGCGTAACGGTGCCGCATGGTGTTACGCCCGGCGCACCCCTTGAGCGCTTTGAAAGCATGAGCGAATATTCGCTTGTGGTGTACAACCGCGGCGCGGCTTTGCTTTGTGCGCTGGACCGCGCCACGCAGGGCGAGCTGGACGCATTCCTCAAAGCCTATGCACAGCGCTACGCCTTTGGGTTTGCCACGCGGCAAGATTTTGAAGCGTTGCTGGCCGCACAAACGGGCGAGGATTTCACCCCGCTGATGACGGATTATCTTGACACCTACATCCTTCATTAAAGGCATGGATGTTAACAGCGTAAATGAAGCTTTGCGTTACAAAAGGAGGGTCTATTATGAATGCCAGTGATATACTCGAAACAGCGGTCATCATTCCCGCTTATAAGCCGGACGCACGCTTAATCCCCTACGCCCAAGCGCTCAAGGCCGCAGGCGTTGGCAAGGTTGTGATTGTGGACGACGGAAGCGGCGAGGAAAGCCGCGCGGTATTTGACGGCATTGTGCAGGACGAGGTTGTGCACATTCTTTCCTACATGCCAAACGGCGGCAAGGGCGTGGCGCTCAAGGCGGGCTTGCGCTATGTGAAGGACGAATGCCCCAACCAGCGCGTGATTGTGACGGCGGATGCGGATGGTCAGCACACCGTAGAGGATGTATTGCGCATGTGTGCAAGCATGGAGGAAAACGGCGAAGGCTTGCTTCTGGGCAGCCGTGATTTTTCGAGCAAAAACGTGCCGCCCAAAAGCCGCACGGGCAACCGCATTACCTCGGTGGTGTTTAAACTGCTGTACGGCCGCTGGGTGGGCGATACGCAAACAGGGCTTCGCGCCTTTACACGGGAGCTGCTGCCCACCATGATTGCCGTCAAGGGCAACCGCTACGAATATGAAATGAACGTGCTGATTGAAATGGCAAGCCTTCGCCTGCCCATGCGGCCCTTGCCCATTGAAACCGTGTACGAAAACAACAACGCGGGCAGTCATTTCCGCGCCTTTCGTGACAGCGCACGCATTTACGGCGTGATTTTTGCGGGCTTCATTGGCTTTATCAGCTCTTCCGCCATCAGCTTTTTGGTGGACTACAGCCTTTATTTAACGTTTAACACCCTGCTCAAGCGCTTTGCGCCCGCTTTGGATCACGAGTTCCGCTTTCTGCTGCTTTCCGTACTGCCGCGCATTGCGGTGGCCACCATTTTGGCGCGCTTGATTTCGGGCGTGGTCAACTTCTACTTAAACCGCAAGCTGGTGTTTTCAGACAAAACCGCCGCGCACAAAACCTTTCCGCGCTATGTGTGCGTGTTTTTCCTGATTATGCTGCTCTCCTTTGCGCTTACCAGCAGTCTGCACATTTGGTTTGGCTGGAACGATAACACCGCCAAAATCCCCGTGGACATTGTGCTATTCTTTGTGAGCTACTGGCTACAGCGCATATGGGTTTTTCGCAAATCCACCGTGCTTGAGTAACGAGCCTTGCCTTAGCGGAGCGCTTTGGGCGTGCAATCCGCCGTGCGATGGTCACAGCCCTCGCACTGCCCGCCGCAATGGCTCAGCTGTACATCCGCGCCGCGAATGAACATTTCGCCGTCCTCAGCCTCCGCTTGAAAGCCGTATTGCGCAAAGAAGGGTACCGTCTGCGGGGTTGCCTTGAGGCGGATGGTTTCCGCATTGTGGCTCAGCGCCTTAAACAACAGCAGGCGCACCAGCAGGTCGCCAAAGCCCTGCTTGCGTGCGCTGGGCAAAACTGCCACATCGCCAAGCCAAAACGCGCCGTTTTCCCACCAAAGGCGTGCCGCGCCCAGCACTTCGCCCTCGCGGTACACCACCACATGCTGTGAAACCCCGTCGGTTTCATCCGCGCCTACGCCAAACACGCTTTGTTTGATTTGGAGCGCCTGCACCGCAGGATCGCCCGCAGGGAACCATTTTCCGTGTACCATATCCAAATAACCTCCCCACTAGAAAGGATGAAGAAACATGGAGCATGAGCAAATTGAGCGCATAAACGAGCTGGCGCGGCTAAGCCGCCAGCGGGAGCTAACCGGGCAGGAGCAAAGCGAGCGGGACAGCCTGCGCAAGGAGTACATTGCCGCCTTTCGGCAAAATACACAGGCAGTGCTGAACAGCGTGCGCGTAGAGCAGCCAGACGGCACGCTCAGCCCCCTGCAAAAGAAAGAGGACAAGCCATAACTGCTTGCCCCAACATTATTATTTTACCACTCTTTGCGTAAAAACTCAAGCTATTTATTTTGCGAAAAACCCTTGTACAAATGGGATGCTTGGGTTATAATAGGGTCAAGCCAAGAGGGAAAAGGGTAATGAGTGGCTGCTTCCCATCGAAGCGCAACGATTGCCCATCGCAAGCTGTGATGACACGGCGGTGTAAACGCGGAAGCGTTCAGCGGCAGCGCACGATGGTCCCCGGCGAAAGCCCTTGGTATCTCTGGAACAATCCGGCTAGCCGAGGACGTGCTGAAGGAACAGCGCGGAAATGATGAAAAAGAAAGGGGCGATTCCATTGTACAGTGACGATCAGCCCATGGGCGGCATTGCCGCCGACGAAGAGGAAGCCCGGGATCTCATCGAGGGAGTCGATGAAGACGGAAACAGTGTATTGCTGGAAGTAGTTCGTTACTTCTTTTACAACGGTGAGGAATATGTTGTAATGGGCGATGCTCATGAAGACGACTGCAATTGCGAGTGCGAGCACTGCGACCATTGTGAAAACCACGGGGACGAAGAAGAAGAAAACGAAGAGGACGCCGTTAACCTCTATATCATGAAGGTTGTAGAGTCTGTAGAGGATGGCGAAGAGATCGAGGAGTTCGTTCCTGTTGAAGACGAAGACCTGCTCGAGAAGCTTATTGAGGTAGTTCAGGCTGATTTTGAATCCGACGAAGAACCGGAAGACGACTGAGTAACCTACTTTTTTCTATGGAAGGTTAAAGTTCCTGTAGTAAATCCCTTTGGAGCCTCGCAAACAATCGAATGATTGCTTATATAAAGCCAGGTTTTTCAATGTCGAGCAGGCAGGAAACTGAATAGTCAAAAGCATCGGGAAGCGTTCGCTACCCGATGCTTTTTGCTTCAATTGCCTGATTTTCCACCTGATTCACAAAACATTCACGAGTGCTTCAAACGCTTTATTCATAAGGCTTTGCACGCACATTCCACATTGCACCATGGCAAATATGGCTGGTTTGGCGCTGTTATTTTGCAAACATGGCTTGACATACAGTTCTCTATTTACTACAATATGCCTTGTGCGGTAAACACAGAGTGTAACGTACCGCAGGAGCGGAGAATGAAGAGCCATGTCCTATGTAACCTTTGTACCCCAATCCCCCGTAGGGGATCATACAGATTCGGGTGTTTTTGTACAGGGCACCCACGTACCCATGCCGTTGGTGGAGCAAAGCGGCGTATGGATTCAAACAGCGGGCAGTGCCATACTCATGCAGCAAAGCTATCGGCTTTCCACCTGCGACGCATCTCTTTGGCTTGTGGTGGATGAAGGCAGTGTGGATTTTTCCCACCGCGATCAAAGCTTTTCATTGGGCCGCGGCGAATGCGTGGTCATTCCCGCCCAAACCGATGGTTGCCTGATTCAAAATGCCAAGGACGCGCGGCTTTTGTGGCTCACCATTGAAGGCAAGCTCTCCGACGATTTTCTGCGCCAAATGAACGCCCTAAATCGCGTGCCTGCCAAGCAGGGCATGCTGCCCTCGCAGGTCATCTTAATCCGCCAGATTGTGCAGGTGCTTGTGCGCCACACGGGCACGGGGGATGCGAGCTATCAGCTTGGTCAGCTTTTATGGGGGCTGATTGCCGCGCATTCGGGCCAAAGCGTGGCCACCAGCGCAACACTGAGCCATGAAATTGCCCGCGTGGTGGACGCTTTGCGCGCCTGCCGCTACCGCGACGCGTTTAGCTTAGCGGATATGGCGGGCATCAGCCGCATGCCTGTGGAAACCTTCCGCAAGCGCTTTACGGCAGAGCTGGGCATACCGCCGCTGGGCTACTTACAATTTCTGAAAATGGAACGCGCCAAAACCCTGCTGCGCACAGGGCTTAGCGTGAGGCAAACGGGCGTTGAAATCGGCATGCCCGACCCCTACCATTTCAGCAAGCAATTCAAGCACATTGTAAGCATGAGCCCAACCGCGTATTTGAAGCACGTGGGCACCGATGAACGCTCAGCGCACGAGCCCAGCGAAAAAATTTAACCCCTCCAATGGTAGAATTCCCCTTTGCGCAGTTCAAAAGCTGTGCTATACTACTGCTGTGCGGCAGAAGCCGCACGCATGCATAACAAGGAGTGATTTCTTTTGATCAACAGAATCGGTATCTTGACCAGCGGCGGTGATAGCCCCGGAATGAATGCCGCCATCGTAAGCGTTGCGCGCTGCGCCTCCATGTACGGCATACAGCTCATGGGCATCAAGCGCGGCTATAATGGTTTGCTGGGCTTGAACGACAACCCCGCGGACGACATTACCGCACTGGATCTTGAAACGGTTTTGGACATTGCGGATCAGCGCGGAACCTTTTTGCGTACCGCCCGCTGTGACGAATTTAAAAAGCCTGAGGTACAGCGCGAGGCGGCAGACAATCTCCGCAAAATCGGCATAGACGCGCTTGTGGTCATCGGCGGTGACGGCAGCTTTAACGGTGCCATGCACCTTTGCGAGCTGGGCATGCCCTGCGTATGCATTCCCGGCACCATTGATAACGACCTTGGCTACACCGAAGCAACCCTTGGCTTTGACACGGCTGTGAACGTTTGTGTGGATGCCGTGCGCTCCATCCGCGCCACCAGCCGCAGTCACGATCGCCCCGCCGTTGTGCAGGTCATGGGCCGCAACGCAGGCGACATTGCCATGCGCACCGCCATTGCCACAGGCGCAGAAATGGTGGTTGTGCCCGAAATGGAATGGGATGTAGACGCGTTGGGCGCAAGGCTGAGCAAGCTTGTAGCGCAGGGCAACACCCGCGCCACGCTCATTATTGGCGAGCATTGCTGGCACATGATGAAGGAATTTGACTGGCGTGCGTTCCTCAACGAAAACGGCAAAACCGTTTATCCCGGTGAGCCCATCAACGCCGAGCGCCTTGCAAGCATATTAAAGCGCAAGTGCGGCGGCGCAGAAGCGCGCGCGACCGTGATTGGCTACACACAGCGCGGCGCACAGCCCACCGCTTACGACAGCGCCTTTGCTTTTGAAGCGGGTCATTTGGCGGTTCAGCTGCTCAACCGCGGCATTACCAACCAAGCCATAGGCGTGCGGCACGGCCGCGTATTCAACATGCC
This sequence comes from Clostridia bacterium, assembly GCA_036645955.1. GTDB lineage: Bacteria > Bacillota > Clostridia > Christensenellales > Aristaeellaceae > Limiplasma. The sequence continues at coordinate 11,268 of JAVXND010000084.1, forward strand.
CATTGCGGATGCGCTGAGCATGAAGAAGCACTTTGATCGTGAGCTCTACGACTTGATTAACATGCTGTAAGGGTATGTAGGAAATGAACAGCCCCGCCTGCGGAGGATTTTTGTCTTCCGCAGGCGGGGGTTTTTTTGATAGCGGCTGCTATTGCAGCCCCCTAGGGGGGAGCGGGGGATTGCGGAAATGGCTTTCCGCGTGAGTGATGTAGGGGCTATGCGCCCCTTCGAAC
>JAVXND010000085.1:0-10654 GCA_036645955.1 Clostridia bacterium
CGGTGGAATGCCCCTTTGGGCAGCATGCCACAGGGCTTATGAGGGAAATATCGAAGCTATCGGCGGCGAGGGGCTTACAGGTGGTGGAACTGCTGGACCCGCTCTGCCCCAACGAAATAGCGCATGTGGTATTGCCTGCGCACGGCTTGGCGTTTTGTACAGGAGCGCGCAAAAAGGAGAAGGAGGGCGAATGGCTGGAAGCGGAAAAGCTTTTTGACCGCATAGAAATGGGCGAAAAGGAGCAAAGCTTTGACCGCAATGCCTACGAGCTATTGCTTCAAAGAGCCATTGAACAGCTTGCCTCTGCCAAGGCGCTTCATGATGAGCTGGAGAGCTTTTACGTGGCAAACATGGATTTTATCAAGTGGAATGGTATTTTGGAGCAGGTGCTGGAAGCCATAGGGGAGTAACCCGTACAGGGGGAGGAATGCACGCATTTTCTCCCCCTATTGCAAAACATGTGAAAAAAGGTTAGAATAAACATGTTTCATATTGCCTAATCAGGGTCGTTGATCCAAAATTCAAGGAGGACAAGCTATGAATCCCTACGTCTTTATGACTGATTCCGATTCCGACTTACCCTACAGCTATGTGGACAAGTTGGATATAACCATGGTCTACATGCCTTACATCGTTGATGGAAAAGAGTTCTACGACGATTTGGGGCGCAATGGTAAACAAAAGGAATACTTTGACATGATTCGCGCGGGCGCGGCGCCTGTTACCTCACTATTGCCCACTGCGGTATATTTGGAGTATTTTGAGCCTTGCTTTAAAGCGGGCAAGGATATTCTGTTTGTGGCTTTTTCCAGCCAGCTTTCCAGCACCATCAACAACATTTATACGGCGCGGGAAGAGCTGCTTCAAAAATACCCCGAGCGCAAAATGATTGTGGTGGATACATTGAGCATTTCCGCTCCGCAAACCATTTTGATTTTAAAAGCCTATGATCTGTTTCATGCAGGCAAGAGCATGGAGGAAGTGGCCGAGTGGCTGGAGAGCAACAAGGCGCGTGCGCAAGCGTGGTTTACGGTGGATGATCTTAAATATCTGCGCCGCGGCGGGCGCATTGGCGCGGTGGCGGCCACAGTGGGCACCATGCTTGATTTAAAGCCCATTATTGTGGAAAGCAAATCAGGCAACTTGGTCAATGTGGACAAGGTGCAGGGGCGCAAGCGTGCTTTGCGTGTGATTGCGGATAAAGCGGCTGAAAACATCGATGATCCCAAAAATGCGCATGTGACGATTTTGCATGCGGATATGCCAGAGGATGCGGTACGCTTGGAGGCATTGGTGCGCGAGCGTATACCGGAGCTGGAAACCATTGAAATCCATTACATTGGCCCCGTGATTGGCGCGCATTGCGGCCCGGGCACAGTGGCGGTATGCTTCTTTGGAAAAGAGCGCAGCTGTTAAAATAGGGGATAGACAAAGCGGGGACGGCGTTGGCCGTTCCCGCTTTTTTAAAACCTGTAGGGACACTACATATGGTGTCCGCTCATATTCGCGTGCCAGATTGCACCATAGCACCATAGCCCCATAGCTGCATTCCTTGGCGTTAATTTTCCGACAGCACAATCACGCTATCGGTTTCTACAAAAACAATCTCCTGCGATTTGTCGGGGTTAATGAGGATATCGAAACCGCCGTTCTCACGGCTTAAACGCAGACCAAGCAGCATTTGTTCCGCGCGGGCGGTGCTGTAGGCCAGCGTGTACAGGCTCACAGGCTCGCCGATAGGAGCAAAATAGGAGGCGGGCTTGATGTAGATTTCACAGCCCTCGTCGGTCAAAAGCTCGTCGAACAGGGGGTTGAGCAAGCGGTTTTGGGATACCTGCGTCATAATGAGCGAAACCAAATTGCTGCCGATGACAAAATCATTTACCTTGGCGCAGGAAGCCAGCTCTTGATGCTCCTTGGTTTTCATTTCAGACACAATGGTCACGCCGTCCGTGCGGTTTTGATAATAGTGGCTGAGCTGTAACAGCAGGGTGAGCGTTTTGGCATCCGCATCCTCAGCCTCGCCGTCATCGCTTAACACAATGATGCAATCAGGCTTGCAGGCAAGCACGCTTTCCAGCATTACACGGGTGAAGATGTTACAGCAGCGCGAGCGAATGGCGAGGTTTGGGAAGGAAAACGCGCCCAATTCCGCATCCAGCTCTTGGTAAGGCGAGGCTACAGTAAGGCTGGAGCCTTTGGCGGCATATTGCCCGATTTCGTTGACAATATCGGCGGTGAGGTGGTTGTAGCCTAAAATCAAAATGGTTTCCGGAGCGGAAGCGCGCGGCTGCTGGAAAAAAAGTTGTTTTTTTTGGAAGCTTGCGGGCTGTACGGAAGGCAGGGCGGTGCCGTTGTCCGATGCAATGAGGATTACTTCATCCTCGGCGGCAAGCGTCGTATTTGCGGGCGGGTTCAAAAACACCCTTCCGCCGCGCTTGAGACCCATGACGGCGGCCTTGCGGTAGTAAAGCGCAAGCTCGCTAAAGGGCTTGCCTTGCAGTGAAGGCGCTTTTTCCATGTAGATCTCGTCGCCTTCAAAGTCAAACAGCTCTTGATACACAAGAGAAAGCCCCGCTTGGCGGCAGGTTTGCGCAAAAATGCGCGATATGATTTTTTCAAAGTACAGCGCTTCCAAACGCTCGCCGCCAGCGAGCTTCATGGCCTCTAGGTTTTGCTCGTCGTTTACCACGGCAGTGATATAGATGGCGGGGGAGGCGTTGCTTTCGTTGAGCAGGGTAGCGGCGGCAAGCACGGCTTTGATGCGGTGAAAATCGTTTTCACCCAACACCAAAATGCGTGCGCAAGCCTCAATGCTCACGTTTTTGAGCGCTTGAAAGGAGGTAACATCCCCACAGCGGCATATGATGCGCGTGTTTTTCAAATGGGGCAGCTGTGCGGCAATTTCATTTTCAAGCTCTTCTTTGTCATGCGAGCAAAGAATGACCACGGCGGGGCGCTTTTCATTTTCGTTGGCTACAATCAGCTCAGAAAGAATGGAAATCAAATGCTCGTCATATCCCAAAATAAGCGTATGGCCGCTTTCCAGCACCTTGGAATTGCCCTTGCGCAGGGAGGCAAGCTTGCTTTCAAAAGCGGAATTGATAATGCCGATGAGGATGGAGGTTACGAACAAACCGCATACCGTGGCGATAATCATGAGCAAAATGTACAGGGCATTGCCTGTTTCAAAATCGCCCGACACATTGCCAGCATCCAGCACGCGCATGAGGCTGTTCCAAAACGATGAGCCTGCACTGCCTGATGCGTCGGGCGCAACCAGCAAAGCTACGCATGACACCAGCACAACCACAAGCAGGGTAAGCGCAAACAAGAGCCCAACCAACGCGACCGTACCCTTGGACATCAGGTTATCAAAGGCGTAAGAAAATCTTTCCTTCCAACCAGGCTTTTTCATGGGTGCAACCATCCTTTCCAAACCAAGCAACGTGTATGAAAAAGTCATTTGTATCTTTTTTGGGGGCGGGGTTCATTATACCAGCCGAAAACCTGTTTCAGCTTGCTTTTCGTGATAGCGGCCAATGAGTGCCTTGATACGGTCGTAGGGGTTGAGCAAGCCGCTCAAGCTACGGTCGTGGTTGAGGCTGGCGATGATATAGGAAATGTACTTGCTCATGTCCGCCTCAATAAACCAAGGCGCGGCCTTGAGCTCGGGTGTGCGGTACGTGAGGTTGGTTGAAATAACGCGGCTGATGGTGCCGTCCTCATAGGCATGCTGGAATGCCTCCATGCCGTTTGTAAACAAAGCAAAGGTTGCGGCGGCAAAAATGCGGTTGGCTTTGCGCTTTTTAAGCTCGCGAGCCAAATCCAAAATGCTTTCACCAGAGGAAAGAATGTCGTCTGCAACAAAAACGTCCTTGCCCTCGACATTGTCGCCCAAGTATTCGTGCGCAATGATGGGGTTTCGGCCGTTGACGATGGTGGTATAATCGCGGCGTTTGTAAAATAGACCCATGTCGATGCCGAGCACGGAGCTAAAGAAGATATTGCGGTCCAGCGCACCTTCATCGGGGCTGACAATCATGAGATGATCGCGGTCGATCTGCAAATCACATTCCTTGCGGAAAAGTGCTTTGAGCAGCTGGTAGCTGGGCTTTACGCTATCAAAGCCAATGAGGGGCACAGCGTTTTGCACGCGCGGATCATGTGCGTCAAAGGTGATGATGTTGCTGACACCCATGCTTTCAAGCTCTTGAAGCGCGGTGGCGCAATCCAAGCTTTCGCGGGTGGTTCGGCGGTGCTGTCTGCCCTCGTAGAGCATGGGCATGATGACATTGATGCGCTTGGCACGGCCGCCGATGGCGGCAATGATGCGCTTGAGGTCCTGATAGTGATCGTCGGGGGACATGGGTACTTTTTGCCCATACATTTCGTACGTGACGTTGTACGCACCAACGTCGATTAAAATGTAGATATCGTAGCCTCGCACACTGCTCTTGAGCATGCCCTTGCCCTCGCCTGTGCCAAAGCGCGGACAGCTTGCCTCAATGAGAAAATCGTGACGGTTATAACCCATCAACGAAAAAAGAGGCGTATCCTCCAAGGCGTCTTGCTGCTCATACCATTTCATCAGCCAGCTATTCACCTTTTGACCAAGCTCCTCACAGCCAGGCATAGCAATCAATCCAAGGGGTGCGTAAGGAACGGTCAGCAATTCATTGTTCCAGGTGCTCACAAAGTCCGTCACAAGCATGCTCCTTTTCGTCCGCAGGGTAGTGGGAGTCAAACAATCCATCCTTAGTATAACTCAAATTGTGCGCTCTGAAAAGGGACTAACCCGTTAATGGAAACATTTTGTCGCATTTTGTGAAAAATGTCTAGGTTTTAGCGGGTTGTATTCGCTTGTTTATGGCATACAATAGCATACAGGTGGCACAAGAGGGGCGGTGAAGCGGCATGAACGGGCTTTGCGTGGGGCTGTGCGTGGCACTGCTGATGTGTTTTTCGGAAACGGCGATGCAGTCCGCGCAGGAGGCGGCGATGGTTTTTGCGCAGGGCGTAATGCCAGCGCTCTTTCCGCTGATGGTTCTTTGCGGTTTGCTCTCGCCCAAGCAGCAGAGGAACCCTGCGCGCCTGCGGCGGGGGCAGTTCTTTGGCCTGCTGTTTTTCGCCTTTGCGGCGGGTTCGCCTGCTTCGGCCAAGCGGGTGAGGCAGCTTTCGCAGGCGGGACTGGTACAGCGGGCGCAAATGCTTCCGTTGCTGGCGCTGACGGGGGTGATGAGCCCGATGTTTTTTGTGGGCACGCTATCAGGCTGGACGGGGCTTCCTACGGCAGCTTGGGCCATGCTGGGTTTGCATTGGGCGAGTGCGCTGTTGGCGGGAGGCTGTTGTTTTTTGTATCAGAGGCTTCAGAAAAATGCGGAGGGCTTCAAAACGGCTCCGCAGGGGGAGCGCGGGGAGAAAATTCAAAACGCAGATGCGGTCAAAAATTCGGTGATGTCCGCTTTGCCTGCTGCCGTCACCTCGGCGGCGCAGGCGCTGTTGGCGGTTTGCGGGTCAATGATGGTATTTGCCATTGTGATGGGCGTTCTGCGTGCCGCCCTTGCCGCCGTACTGCCCCAATGGTCGGCGGCGCACAGGCCATTTTTGGCGGTGCTTCATGCACTGCTGGAAATTGGCGGCGGCGCGGCGGAGGTGCTTTCAAGCTTTGAAGCGCCGCCGCTTCCGCTGTTATGCGGGCTGTGCAGCTTTGGCGGCCTTTCCATATGGCTTCAAAATTTGCTCTTTGTGGGCGAATGCGTTCGCCCCGCAAAGCTACTCTTGCTTCGAGCGCTTCACGGGGCGTTGGCTTATGGCCTTTGCCGGCTTTTATTTGGTTGCTTTCCCATGCTGGCGCAGGCGTTTATGCCCATGGCGGGCGGCACGGAGGCTTTGCATGTAATCAGGGCGCACATTTCGCCCCTGCTACCCTTGCTGCTGCTGCTGCTTACAGCCCTTGCGGCGCGTTTTCCCCGTCCGTCGGCTTCTTCTTAAAAATCCAAAACTTGCTGACAACGTAGTTAAAGATCATCACAAACACAAGCACAATCACGCGGTTTACCATGTTGGTAATGCCCATGGCTTTCAAAATCAGCATCAACCCCTGTTCAAACAAAAAGAAGCTGATGAGGCGGCTTGCGGCAAATTGCAACAGCTCCTTGCCGATTTGCGCCGCTTCCTTGCTATCCACACGGAACACCATAACACGGTTGATCCAAAAGGCAAACAGCACCGCAATGATCCAGGATACGGTGGCTGAAATCATCATATGCACGCCTGTGGCGCGGTTGATGCTGGCAACCACCCACGCAAGCACGGAGCCGCTTAAAGGCTCTTTTTGGGCAAGAAGAAAGCAACCCGCATACTGTACAAGCATGCTAAGCAGTGTGGTAAGCCCTCCCGCAATGAGGTAGCGCAATAGCTCGTACTGCTTTTCGTGCGCTTGAAGATAGGCTTTGAGTTTCTGAAGCAATGGATAAAACCCCTCTCTGACTGTACTAATCCTCCCCATGATCGCCCCGCGCATAGTCACAGCTGAGCAGGTCCGTCATGGGCAGGATGGTTGGCTGTTTTTTTGCGCCTATGAGCAGTGTAACGCTGGTTTCGTCAAAGGCAAGCACGGAAATTGTTTTTTGCACGGGCACGCCCGCGAGCATAAACACGGCGCGGATTTTCCGCTCGTGCGCCAGGGCATAACGCAGAAAGCGCGTGATCATAGCCACTCCTTAGGCACGGAGAACACGCGGTTTTCGCCGTTTTCCGTTTCAAACACAAGCGGGAACAGCCGCTCTATTTCACCTTCGTTGAGTGTGTATTCGCGGCTGGCGCGTTCGTAGGAGCTGATGTAAACATACTGCACTTGATATTTCTTGAGCAAAGCGAGGTTATCGGCGGGATTTGCGTAGAACGCGGCGATTTCGGCATGCCTTTGGGCGGTGTTGAAGCCGTGGTAGTACAGATAGATGTTGCTGGAGCAAAGGATGGTGCGCCCCGCCAAGCTGCTCACGGGGTTTAAATGCTGATCGCCTGTGATAAAAACGCAATGCTCGGGCGTGCTTTGCTGAATGAATTGCGCGGTTTGGATATCCTTTGCGCTGTAAACCTGATAATCGCTCACACATTCGCGGGCAACGGTTAGCCCTGCGGATAGGAAGCAGGTTATGAGGAACAGCACTGCCAGCACGCGCCGCCCCGCCAGCCCGCGCAAACGGTCAAACAGCTCAAGCGCATAGTCTGCCGCCATGGGCAGGCAAAGCATGAACCAAACGTAGAGCAGTTTGTTGTTATCATAGACATTGGGCTGAAAAACAAGAAATTCAGCCACAAGGTAGATCAGAAACGCGCCTGAGGCCAAGAGCCGATTTTGTCGGATATCTGGTGCGAGGACGGCTTCGTTCTTTGGCTTGCGCTTTAGCAGTGCCAGCAAAATCAGCAGATAGGGCAAGCCGATGTTTTTGAGGTAGAACCAAAAATAGTTATCCACCATGCCCACGCCCTCGCGGTTGTTGCACCAGTTGAACCAAAAGCGCACAAAATGGTCGCTGTCCGTAGCTTGTACAAAGGTAAAAGCAATCAACTGCGGCAGGGAAAGCGCCGCCGCAACGGCACCAAAGAGCAGCCATGGCTGAAATGCTTCAAAGCGCTTGCCCGACGGCGTGGTCAGCAGGCAATAGGCGCAGGTGCCCAGGGAGAGCAGCACAAGCGCCAAATAGCTGTGGGTATGAATGAGCGGCAGGCCGCCCGCAAAAAGCCCCAGCAGTACGAGTGCGCGTACACCGTGCGGTTGCTTGCGGCAAAGCGGCGGCAGGAGCAGGTTGAGGCAGGGAAGCAAAATGGTCCAGCCGCCTAAAATGCCGCGCTGAGGAACCAGCATGTCACAAATGATGTTGGACCAGCGCAGGTTGTTGGGGTCGGGCTGGTTGGTGGGGCATTGGTAGTAGCCCTGCATGACGTTTTTGAGGTTATCCCACATCGAAACTACCTGTCCGCCCTCTACTGTGGCGCTCAGTGTGTAGAAAAAACCCAAACCGCCGTTTAAAAACAGCAGAAAAAAAGCCAGAAAGCGCGATGCGCGGCGCTTGCAGAGCTGGGCGCACAAAAGCCCGAAGCCTGTGTAGCAAAAGACCATCATCAGCGTGCCTGTGAAGGCCATGGACAGGGGCAAGGATTGCCCGAGCATCATGAGGGTGGTGGCAAAGCTATCCGTCAGGTAGGGGTACGCCATGGTAGCGCCCAGCATCAGACTGTTTTGAAGCGGAAATTTTGCGTTTTGAATGCTTGTGGCTATGGCCAGATGCAGGGATAAATCCCCATAGGTGCTTTGCCCTACATGGTAGCTGCCATCGGGCGCCAAGCGGAGGCAATGCGTATATTGCAAATAGCCGCTTAGCAAAGCAAGCGGCACCACCATCCAAGCCAAATCCATCAGGAGCTTTTTTTCATCGGAATCAAAGCGGGCCGCTTCCTGCTGATCGCGCAAAAACCAGCACAGCACAAGCAAGGGCACAAGGGTAAAAGCGGAAAGCCAGAGCGCTTTTAAGGTAAAGGAAACCGCATAAGCCCATAGCGCGGGCAGCCACATCAGCAACAGCAGACCCAAAGAGCAGCCGATGTAAACGCGCAAAAGAGGGCGCAGGCGAGGCAGTAAAAGCCGCGCCATGACCACGCCTGCGGCAAGGAAAATCAGCAGATAAAGGATACTCAGCAAGCCTCAGCCTTCCTTTCCGGCATAGAGCGGGTTATACCGATAGCATGGAGCGGAAAAATTGAACCGCTGTTTGAAGCGTACCATCGGTAATGGTGCATTCGCCGCAAAGCGCATCGCTTCCTGTGAGTAAAAAGGGCGAAAAGCGGTATATTTTGCCGCCCAAGGGCGCATAAAAGCGTCCGTCGGTTACAAAGGGGCTTAAACAAGGCACAATCACCGCACGCTCAAACTGAATTTCGATGGCGGTGCCGAGAGCGTCCCAAGCCTCGCCCTGCGGCTCACTGCGGGGGCTGGAATCGCTATCCACGGCAAAATCCAGTGTTAAAGCTTTGTTGCGCACCAGCTTGCGAATGTGCTTGCGGTACTCGGCTGTTTTTTTGCCGGGTATAACGGTTTGGCAAAAGCGAAGCGTGGCAACATCCGCGGGGGCATGGGGGGTGCCGTGGGCACTGCAGGCATAGGGCAAAAGCTCGGACAGAAAAAACTGATTCAGCACGGAGCGCCCGCGCCAAAGGCAACGGAGCAATGGAAAGCTAAGCCGTGGGTTGCTTACCAGCAGGCGCTGCAGGAAGGGTGCATGGGGCTTGAGTGCGCGGAGCATTTGCTCGCTTGCGTAGCAAAGCGCGGCGCGGCGGGGGCGGCGGGAGAGCCTTGCGCCGCATTTGAGAAGCTCGTTTAGCGGATGCGCTTGTGCGCGGCCTTGATCTGAATGCACCTGCTCGTTTGCAACCACCGTGCCCTCCAGCAAGCCTTTTTCAGTGATGCCGATGAGGGCCAAGGGCGCGTTTGGGGGCAAATAGGTACGAAAAGCCTCCATGGTGGCATAGCCGCCGTAATCCAGCACAAAACAGGGTTCCACGCTTCGCGCTTTTAAATGCGCGGCGATGCTTTTGGCACCTTCGCCGCCGCTGAGCCCGTCCATGCTTAACGCCAGAAACAAATCGCCGCCCGGGCGGTAGCCATCGCGCAAAAGCTCTTCCAGCGCTTCAAGCAGGGCAACCACATGTGCGCGGGAAAGCGGCACGCTCATGGGCAGCTCGTGTATGGGCACGTTCATGCAAAGCGCCGCGTTCCTGGGCGCATCCAAATGGGAGGCGAACACGAGCGGATCGGTTACGTTTGCGCCGCCCATTTCCAAAAGAATGGCACTTTTGGCAAAGGTTTTTACCTCCAGCTTTGAAAACACAAGCGGATAGCATTGACGAAGAACGCCGAGGGCGGCTTGAGCGCCCTCGGGTGTGTAGGAGGTGAAGGGGGCCAAACGGCGCAGGACATCGCGTGCGCGGTCGTAATTGAGGGGCGCTAGAAACTCGCTCATGCGGGATTCCTCTTTTCGAAGAAACCAGCTTTCTTCAGCTTTTGAATGCTATCGGCGGCGTAAAATACCAACGCGCAAAGTGTGAGGCATACCGCAAACCAAATCAGTATGAGATCTGGGGTGAGGAACCAGCCTGCGCAAACGCTTTCAAACCAACTGTGAAAATAGGTGGCCACCAAGCTTGCAATGAAAACACAGTGGGCTACCTTGCCGATCATGCTGGAAAAAACCACAATGTGCTGCTTGAGCATAACAGCGCCGCCCACAATCATCATCAGCTCTTTTAAAAGCAAAATCACAACGGCCGTCCACGGAATCACCGCTGGAATGCTTGCGTTGCCGATGGCCATGCTAAACATGGCGGTAAGCACCATGACCTTATCCGCAAAGGGGTCCATCAGCTTGCCAAAGTCGGTAATGAGGTTGTATTTACGCGCGATAATGCCGTCCAGCAAATCTGTAAAGCTTGCCAATAAAAACACCAGCAGGGCGATGTATTTCTGCCCGTGCGCAAACAAAACGATGTAGACGGGTACCAATAGAAGACGAATGAGTGTAAGAACATTTGGTATGTTCATATTCTGCTTGATGTACTCTTTGGCATTCATGGCATTTCCCCCTTGTGTGAT
>JAVXND010000086.1:0-10502 GCA_036645955.1 Clostridia bacterium
TGCAAAGCCTCACAAACGCGGCGACCGTGGATGACAAACGCGCGGAGGTGACCGTGCCCATTGCCAAGCCCAGCTTGACCATTGCCAAAACCGCCGTGATTCAAGGCGGCAAACAGCAGGTCACAACGGGCGATGTGATTGCATATACCGTAACAGTGTCCAACAGCGGCACAGCCGATGCAACGGGCAAAACCATTGTGGACACCTTGCCCAAGGGCATTACATTGACCGAAGCGCAAAAGACCGCGCTTACCCATCAGGGTGCGGCGGTTGCGACGGACGCGGCTACAGGCACCACAACCCTTACGTGGGTGAACCAAACCATTCCCGCAAACGGCACATGGACGCAAACCTTTCAAACCACGGTGGACAGCCAAGACAAGCTCGCCAACCTGCAAGGCCTTACAAATATGGCCACCGTGGATGACAAACGCGCGGAGGTGACCGTGCCCATTGCCAAGCCTAGCTTGACCGTGACCAAAAGCTCCACCCTGCCTGTGGGAAAAACACAGGTTGCGGCAGGCGATGTGATTACCTATGTGATTACCGTTAAAAACAACGGCACGGCGGATGCCACAGGCGTAAACGTGGTGGACACCTTGCCCCTCGGGCTTGTTTTAAGCGCCGAACAGAAGCTGGCGCTTGAAAACCTAGGCGCTGTGGTGGCAACGGACGGCGCAGGCCTTACCACCCTTACTTGGAGCCATCAGACCATTCCAGCGGGAATGGAATGGAGCAAAACCTTTCAAGCAACCGTGACCACGGATGCGGCAGTGCTGGACCCCATCACCATTTTGCGAAACACTGTGGCGGCGGGCGATGGCGGCGCTTCTGACGATGTGCCCGTGGAAAAACCCACCCTGACACTTACCAAGGAGCATACCTGTGCCATTTGCCAAAGCGGCGGCAAGCACAAGGCGGGGGAAATCATTGACTTTACCATGACCGCCACCAATGCCACCGCCGTTCCAGCCAAAAACGTAGTGCTCAGCGATACCCTGCCCGCACAGCTCATCCCTGTGGACGATAGCGGCGCGGCGCTTGTCATGGGCACGCATACCATCGGGGGGCATACCGTCACCCTCAGCCAGAGCAATGGGCAGATCACGGTGACTTGGAATTTTGCTGAAATACCTGCCAGCACAACCGTCACCCTCACGCTCAAAACAAAGCTGGGCAGCTTGGCGGGCGTAACGGGCGATTTGGTTCACAACACCTTTGGCGGCATGGGCGGCACTGTGGTGGAGCCCATTCCCGTGGATAAACAAATGGATTTTGACAAGAACATTTTGCTTGCGGACGGCGCGAAGGTCAAAAGCTCCGAGCTAAGCGCGGGCTGTACGGTAACCTATTTGGTGGAGCTTATGAACACGGCGGATGCGGCGCAAACCTTCAAGGCGGTTACGGATGTATTGCCCGTGCCGTGGAAGGCCTTTGCCTATGATGCGCGCATTGCATATGCCGCGGTAGAGGGCTGCCCCTCCCTTGGCACGCCAGCCTTGGCAGCGGACCCATCCACCTTTGGCACCACCACACTTTCCTGGGGCGATGTAACGGTTGCACCCAAAACCACGGCGGCGCTCAAAATTCAAATCACCTTCCCTACGGGGGAGGAGTGGATGAACTACCTTGCGCAGGTGAACGCGCATCCGTGGGAGCCGCCCATCAATACCTTCTCGTATGTGGGCGGGAGCAAGCGGGTGGAGCATACCGTTTCACAGCTGGACCCGCGCGTGGACATTGACAAAAATATTCTGCTTGCGGATGGGAGCAAGGCCAAGGCATGCGAAATTACCTCGGGCTGTACCATCACCTACCTTGTGGAGCTTATCAACAATGCCCCGACCGCGCAGACCTTTACGGATGTGAAGGACTATTTGCCCACACCGTGGAGCGCGTTTACCTATAACGGAAGAATCACCTATGCGGATGAGGCGGGCTGTACCCCCATGGGCACGCCGTCCATGACGGCTGTTTCGTGGGATGAGGGCAAAACAACGCTTGCTTGGAGCCCTGTAACGGTGCCCGCAAACGCCAAAGCCGCGCAAAGGGTGAGCATCACCTTCCCCGAGGGGGATGCGTGGACAAATTACAAAAAAGCGCAGGAGGCGCATAGCGGCAAGCCCATTTTGAACACCCTGACCTTTGCCAAAAAGAGCGTAAGCGTTACCCATACATTGCCCGCGCTGGAAAGCGCCTTGTACATGCAAAAGGGCGTTGTGAAGCTGGCGGAGCTGAAAGCGGATAACTGGGCGCCGTATGCTAAGCACATGTCCAATGCCTGCACAGGCACGAGCTTGAAGCACTACATTCAGGACAATAGCTTTGCGGTGTACTATTTTGCGGTGCTAAACACAGGGGAAGCGCCCATGACCATTCAAACCGCCGTGGATACCCTGCCAAGCGCGGTTACCTTCAAGGGCTTGCTGGCTAAGCCGCTGGAGTATTGGGAGGATACCAAGCTTCAAACCATTACCACGGGCGATCAGTACGGTACCTACCTGATCAGGCCAAGCGATTTTGCTTTGCTGTCAAGGCCTGTAAGCGCCGCCGCCAGCGGGCAAACGCTTACCTTCACCTTTGGGGATGCGGCGGGCATTACCCTAGCGCCCAAGGAGGGCATTACCTTTGCTTACGCCTGCGCCATTGATCCCGCGTACGGCAACCCCTCCACCAACAGCGTTGCCTTGCGTGCGGCGGGAAATGTATTGCAGAAAAACGCACAGGTAAGCCAAAGCAACGGCGCAAACGGCCGACCCAACGACGGCGGCTGCAGCAGAAGCTACGATGCCGCCCTCAACCAAACCACCTTTACCTCCGAGGTAACCATTGTGCCCGTGAAGGACAAACAGCAAATCACGCCCGGCATTGAAAAAAAGCTGGTGGGCTATCTGCCAGACGGAAACAAGGCGGAAACGCCGATTGCGGGCATGAAACCGCTGAGCACGCAAACCGTTGTCAATGCGGTGGATTCCCTTCAGTGGCGCATTACGCTCCATAACGACGGCATAAACAAAATGGAGCTAAACAGCCTTACCGATGTTCTGGATTCCCCCTACACGCTTTCCAAGGTGAGCGAGCGTGCGCCGAAGCTTGAATATGTTACGGCGGGCGGCTCGCGCAGAACGGCAGCCGTGCCTGCCCATACCGAAACCAAGGACGGCGCCGCCACCCGCTATACCTTCGATTTCCGAAACGCGGACGGCACAGCCAACAGCTTATACACCCTAGCGGCGGGGGAAACGGCGGTGCTCACCCTCATTACGGATAACATCAGCAATACCTATGCCGCCAAAACCTATGTAAACCGCGCCATCCTCAAACCAATGGTGTCCTTTCAGGACAGCAGCTGCGGCGTGAATGGCAATCCAGATGCGGGGGGACTGTACACAACCGTTGAAGCGGAGGACAAAATCACCATTCGCCAGCAGTTTTCCACCACCTCGTGGAAAAAGGTTGCGGATGTGGCAGACCCCAACAATGCCGCCTATAGCCAAGAGGCCACCACCGCAGGCAAGAACTACATTGTGGTGAAGGATGAAGGCGGCAAGGTGGATTATACCCTCTTTATTGAAAACAACGGCTACTCGGATTTAAACACCCTGTGCATCATCGATAACCTGCCCCATGCGGGCGATCAAGGCCCCGTAAGCCCGGAAGCGCGCGGAAGCGATTTTGAGGTGAAGCTGATCAGCACCCCCTCCCTTGCCATGCTGGACGCGGATGGCAACAGCGTGCCGCTGACTGCAGGCACGGACTTCACCCTCAGCTATTCCACCAAAAGGGATGGCTTTGGCGATGCGGATTACAAGGGAAATGCAGGCGGCTGGGACGCTTCCTTGGCCAGCGCAAACACCCTGCGCATTTACATGACCAAGCCCTTAAAGCCCAATGCAAAAATCATGGTCAGCTTTCGCGGGCAAATTGACGCGGTCACCGCAGAGCCTGGCAAGGTGGCATGGAACAGCTTTGGCTACGAGTGGACCAACGGAACCAACCATTTGCGCCCCGCACCCCCGCGCGTAGGCGTGGCGATTGAGCAAACCAAGGTGAATTTCCATTTCACAAAGGTGGATAGCCAATCGCAGGCGGCGCTTGCGGAGGTAGGGTTCACCTTGACGGCGCTGGACGCAGGCTTGGGCGGCCCGTGGACGGCCAAGAGCGGCGCAGACGGTCTTGTCAGCTTTGCAAACCTCAGGGTGGGGCGGTACAGGCTGGAGGAAACAAGCACCCCGGGCGGCTATACCAAGGTGAGCGGCTATTGGGAGGTTGAGGTGCGCAAGGTGCTCAACCCGCAATCGGGCATATATGAGCTGCAGCCCATCATCACACCCCAAAACGGCGCACCCGCGTTCCTCACCCAAGCAGATGGAACGCTGCTGCTGCCCAATGCAAAGCCTCCGATATTGCCCCAAACAGGGGGCGGCGGAACCTACGGACTTACAACAAGCGGCCTGATGCTCATGCTGTTGGCGGGCTTGTGGTATGCATTCAATCGCAGGCGGTCGGGAAGAGAAGGGCGAGGCGCATAAGCTCTTCCGCACGCAGGCGGTTGCCCCATCCATGGCGGGAACGCCTGATACTTTACAACCAAGGAACCCTACCCAAAACAGAACAGGAGGATCAACACGTGAAAAAGAAGATTTTAAGCATCCTATTGGTGACCATGCTGTTGCTTACCGCTTGCGCAGGAGCGCTTGCACAGCAAGCCCCTCAGCCCAGACGCATTGCACCTAGCGCAACGGGAAGCATTACGGTAAACGGCGTTGAAGCGGGAGCCAAAATAAGCGCCTATCAAATTATGAATGTGGATTTCCGCACAGATACGCAATCGCTGATTGGCTACAGCTGGGTAGCCCCTGTAGATGCGTGGATCAAGAGCCAATGGGCTGGCTACAACGGCACTGCGCCGACCCTGCCAAGCGGTGTGAGCGAGAAGCTCTTTTACGACAAAATGGCCGCGGCCATTTCGGGCAAAACGCTCAGCCTATCAGCCGCGCCTGCGCTTACCAACCTTGCGCTGGGTCAATATCTGGTGCTGGTAACGGGCGGCGTAAACGTGTATGAGCCAATGGTTGGCAACGTAGCGCCTGTGTGGGACACGGGAACGGGCGAATGGAACATTTCCTCCCCGACCATTACCGCCAAAGCCTCCACCCCTACGCTTGACAAAAAAATCAATGCAGGCGCAAACCCCAATGAAGACCTTTATGACACCGTGAGCATCGGCGAGGACGTAACCTTTGACATTCGCGCCAATGTGCCCACCTACCCCGATAATGCCACCGCTACGCGGTATGACATTTCGGATACCATGAGCAAGGGGCTCACGTACAAGGACGGCTTTCAGGTTTGGGGCGTAGATGCCTCCAATGCTGAAACCCTGCTGACCGCTGTGACTGATTACACGCTTGCCCCTGCGCCCTCTGCAAGCAGCCAAAGCTTTGCCGTTAAGTTGATCTATGCGCAGATCAAGCAATATAAGAGCGTCCACATCAAGTATGTAGCCACCGTGAACGCGGAGGCGGAGCTGGGTACGGAAACCAACAAGAACACCGCCAAGCTCACCTACAGCAACGATCCCTATGTGGACACCGATTTTAAGGAAATAACCGATGAAGTCAAGCTATACCCCTATGGCGTAAAGGTAACCAAGCTGGATGGAAAAGACAATGTGACCGTGCTGGCGGGTGCGGAGTTTGAACTGCGCACGGTTGCGGCAGATGCGGGAACCGCCATCAAGTTTGCGGCAGGCACTGCGCCTGTATACAAGAAGGCCGTTACGGGCGGCGATGTGAAGCTTGTAACCAGCGCGGCAGGCTTGATTCAGCTGGACGGCTTGGACGTTGGCACCTACTATCTCGTGGAAACCAAAGCGCCCGGCGGCTATAATCTGCTTGTAACCCCTGTGACTGTGACCATTGTGAAGGACAGCACAAACCCCGCGCTTGCGGCGGGTCAAACAGATGCGTTTGTGAAGGTGACGGTTGCCAACAACAAGGGGCCGGTGCTACCCTCTACAGGCGGCATGGGCACCACGCTGTTCACCGTTTTGGGCATTGCACTCATGGCGGGTGTTGTGATTGTGCTGATTGTGATGAACCGCAAAAAGTCTAAGAAGGCGAATTAGGAGAGCATAAGCATAGGGGAAGGGAGAACGCGGAGGGGGCGTGGGCGTGGGCGCTGGAACGCTAACTGGGCGGACACCATGTATGGTGTCCCTACGGGAACGTGGGGCGGTGTCCATACAGGGAGCGCGGAGGCGGAGGCGCTGGAACGCCAACTGGGCGGACACCATGTATGGTGTCCCTACGGGAACGTGGGGCGGTGTCCATACAGGGGAACGTGGGGCGGTGTCCATGCAGGGAAACGTGGGGCGGCATTCAAACCTTCTGGCGTTCACCCCTTCCCTTCCCTTCCCCTTCCACTATGTGAAAACCGTTGCAATATACCGCATGGCTTGGCTGTGCAGTGGAGTTTGAAATGAAAAACCGTATCTTGACCATCGTACTGATTTTTGTATTTTTACTGGGACTTGGCGTGCTTCTTTACCCCACCATTTCCAACGCGATTAACGCAATGACCCAAAGCAGGGTGATTGAGAGCTACAACGCGGAGGCGCAGGGGCAAACCGAACAGCAATACCAACAAATGATGGATGCGGCGGCGGCCTTTAACCAACGCCTGTATCAAAAGGGCAGCTTTACCACCTTGAGCGAGGAGGAAGCAAAGGAATACGGAACGCTTCTGAACCTCCGCGCCGATGGGGTGATGGGCTACATTGAAATACCGAAAATTGACGTATATTTGACCATTGGGCACACCACACAGGAGGATGTGCTTCAAAAGATGGTCGGCCATATCCCCGGCACATCGCTGCCCGTGGAAGGGGAGAACGTCCATTGTGTGCTATCGGCGCACAGGGGCTTGCCCTCGGCCATGCTGTTTAGCAATTTGGATTTGCTGGAGGTTGGCGATACGTTTACCGTGCGCGTGCTCAACCGCACCTATACCTATCAGGTGGACAAGGTAACCATTATTTTGCCTGAGCAACAGCAGGAATTAAACATTGTGCCCGGCAAGAACCTGATGACGCTGATGACCTGCACCCCCTATGGCGTTAATACCCATCGGCTGCTGGTGCGCGCTGAAATGATCAACACGGCGCAGTAAACAAGCTGTGCAAGATGATAGAAATGGGTGATGCGGCTGTGAAACGAGCGATTCAATCCCTGTTATTGGTTCTTGTGCTGCTGCTGCCGGCTTGCGCGTTGGCGCAGGAGGCGGGCACGCTGTTGGTAACCATGCGCCATAACAATGCGCCCATTTCAGGCGCAAGGCTCGCGCTGATTCAAGTAGGCCGCGCAACGACCGTTCACGGCTTGCTTTGCTTTGAACCCATTCAACCATTTACCGCCTACGGCATCAGCTTTGAAGGCCTCACGGAGCGCCAAAGCATTCAGCTGGCCAAAAACCTCAATCAAATTGTGGTAAAGGAGCATGTGCGCGGCAATGAAGCCATCACCAACCAAAATGGCGCGGCATATTGGGCACAGCTTCAGCGCGGCGTTTATTTGGTGCGGCAAACAGGCTCACAGGGCACAGCGGTGCATTATAAGGATGTGGAACCGTTCATGGTGCTGCTGCCCATTATGAACGAGGCAGGCACTGCGTGGGTGGAAAGCATTCAGGCATTTCCCAAAAGCGAGCCTATCCCCACCCCATCCCCCACACCCAAGCCTGAAGAAAAATTGCTCAATTTGCGCGTGGTGAAGCGCTGGGAGGATGCAAGCAATGCAGAGGACATCCGCCCCGTGAGCATCACCCTCTATTTGGATCAGAAGCTCAAAACCGATGCGGATTATCCCGCAGAGCCGCTTTTAACCGTGCAAATGCAAGGCAAGGGCGCAAAATGGAGCTTTACCTTTCACGATTTGCCTCGGCGCAATGCCAACCGCGAAGAATTTGTGTACCGTGTGCGCGAGGCCGCTGTGGAGGGCTACCTTACCACCTACGAGGACGAAGGGCGCATCATTACCAATGTGCATGCAACCGTAACGCCAGACCCCAACAGCACGCCTACGCCTGTGCCCACCATTACGCCGCAGCCCTCCGCATCCCCCACGCCGCAGCCCAAAATTCCCGCCGGGGTCAAGGAAATAGACGGTGTGTGGTACTACATTGATGAATACGGCGTGCCGCTTGGTGTGGTGCCGCAAACGGGGGACGACAGCAACCTGCTGTATTATGGAATGGCGGCTTTACTGCTCATGGGTGCCGCCGCGATGCTGGGCATTTTGCTATTGCGCAAACGCAAGCAGAGCTAGCTTGTGCATAAAGATATGAAGAAAAGTAAAAAGCCGTGGAGCTTGCTTGAAAAATGGATGGCAGGGGCGCTGGTGGTTTGCCTTTTGGCGGCGGGCGTGATGGCGGCGCTGATTTTGCGCGAAACCAAGGAGCGTGCGCAGGCTGGCAGGGATCAAGCGGAAATTGAGGAAAGCTATCTATTTGAGGGTGCATTGCCCACAAAGGCGCTGCAGGGCGGCGCGGGAGCGCAGGGGAAAGCAACGCCTGCGCCCATGGAAGAGGCTGCGCTGGAGGATGAGAGCCTAGAGGCGGACACCGCGCTTGCGGTGGTGATGCACAACGAGGAGCTGCGCGGCGGGGAAGAGCGGCTGGCTAGCCCTGCGCCTACGAGGGCGGGGATGGGGCTGCCTGCGGAGGGGGTGCCTGCGGTTTTGCCGACGGGTGCATCTAGCACTGCGCCATGCATTACATCCACACCTAAGCCATCCGATGCGCCTGCGCCGTCCACTGCGCCTACGCCCACATCCACACCCACGGAACCGCGTGTAGGCTCTGTTGTGATGCAGGAGGTTCGCTACAGCGTAGACTTTGAAAGCCTTCGCACTGTAAACAAGGAGGTCATCGGCTGGCTATTGCAGGACAACACGGAAATCAACTTTCCTGTGGTTCAGGGCAAGGACAACAGCTATTATTTGGAGCATTTGTATACAGGCAAGCACAACCGAAACGGCGCAATTTTTGCTGATTGCGGCAACTCGCCTTACTTTACCGATATGGTCACTTATTTATATGGACACAACCGCAAGGATGGCAGTATGTTTGCCACCCTGCCAAATTATCAACAGCAAGCGTATTTTGACGCGCATCCCAACCTGACACTGCTCACCCCTTATGAGGATTACCGCGTGGAAATTTTTGCGTGCATCCGCGTATCCCTTGAAAATCAGGAGGATTGGCACGCCAAGCAATTTGCAAGCAAGGTGGAATTTGACACCTTCATACAGCGCATTTTGGCGCAATCCAAAATTACAGCCCATGTGGAACCGCAATGGGGAGATCAGCTTTTGGCGCTTTGCACCTGTACAAACGAGGTGCACGAGGAGCGCTACCTTGTGTTTGCCCGCATGCGCCCCTTGGTGTACAGCCAGCAGGGCAGCGTTGCGCTTGCCAAAAGGGAGCTGGACGCGCAAAAAAGCTTGAACAAGCTGGTCAGCATTCCCGAGCGAGGGCAAATGCAATACTATGCGCAAAACGATCCCCTATGGGCAGGCATGCGTTACGAAGGGCGCGCAAGCGGCAATGTGCGCCGCTTTGGCGCGGGCGGCTGCGGCCCCACAAGCATGGCCATGGTGGTGGCAAACCTTGTGGATGAAAGCATTCTTTGGTGGCTGGACTACTATTCAGGCAGGGACGACGGTCTGCGCTTTTGCAGCTGCTCCGTCAATCAGTATTTTTGCAATCATCAGCACGTGCAATATCGGCTGGAAACCCCACAGGAGTTCAAGCGCTATTTGCCCTTGGTTATGGCAAGCTTTGCAACCGGAAACAACCAATGGAAGGAAATTTCGCGTTTGGCAAACGGTGTGGGCACAAGGCCGATTTTCATGAAGCGCGTGGCGCAGATTTTTGGTCTGCCCTTTGCCGTTACCAAACAGCGCAAGGAGGCCATGGACACCCTGCGGCGCGGCGGCATGGTGGTGGGGGTGACGGGCGGAAAAATCAGCCCCTTCACAGGCGGCGGGCATTATGTGACGCTTGCAAGCATGGACGAAAAATATTTATACATCCTAGACCCCTATCAAAAGGAGGACTACAGCCGAACCGACCGCAGCGGCGTGCTGGAAATGCTGGAGCCGGGCGTTTTGCGTGTGGAAATTGAGCATTGGGATGAGCTTTGTTTGTATACTTATTATTGCTTTGATGAAAGGGGGGTGTAGGGACACCAGATAGGGTGTCCGCCTACCTTGCGGGGTTCGACACCCTGCGGGGGGGCGTGCTTCGATGCTGCATCCCCTGCGGGGTTCGCATGCTGCGCTGCTGTATCCCCTGCGGGGTTCGCATGCTGCGCTGCTGTATCCCCCTGCGGGGGACGGGGATTGCGGAAATGGCTTTCCGCGGCACTGGCGTGGGGACTGCCCCCCACACGGGCACAAACTCTTTTGGCGCAAAAGAGTTTGCAGAAAACAGCGGCACGC
>JAVXND010000087.1:0-10014 GCA_036645955.1 Clostridia bacterium
TGCAACGCCGTGAACCGCGCCGAGCCATGAATCGCGCCGTGCAACGCCATAAACCGTGCCGAGCCGTGAACCGCGCCGAGCAACGCCATGAATCGCGCCGTGCAACGCCATGAACCGCGCCGAGCCGTGAACCGCGCCGTGCAACGCCATGAACCGCGCCGAGCCGTGAACCGCGCCGTGCAACGCCATGAATCGCGTCGAGCCATGAACCGCGCCGAGCCATGAACCGCGCCGTGCAACGCCGTGAACCGCGCCGAGCCGTGAACCGCGCCGTGCTATGAACCGCGTCGAGCCATGATCCGCGCAGTGAACCACGCCATGAACCGCGCTGTGCAAAATTTCGCTTGACAAATGGGCGCACCTTGGCTACAATTTCATTTAAGCGCAATGAACGGGCATGGCTGTACCGACACGCTCCCCAGAGAGACGCTATTTGGTGAAAAGCGTTGAGCAAAAGTCAGCCTCTCCCCCGCAAGCGGTCGATGTGAACAAATGTAGCGTCGAACGGGTAAGCCCGTCACAGCGAACAAAGCGGGAGCATTGGCTCCAACCGAAGTGGTACCGCGGAAGCATAGCTTTCGTCTTCGCATGAGAGGACGAGAGCTTTTTTGTACCCGCAAATGGTGACTGCGGAGGCAAAGTAAGGAGGATGGTATTATGATTTTTACACCGACAACAGAGCTTCACGAATATACCCTGCCAGACTTGCTACGGAGGAATGCGGAGCGATTGCCGGAAAATGATTGTATCGTCGCGCCCGAATTTGATGTGTGCTGGAGCTGGAAGGAATTTGATCGTCGAACCGATGAGGTGGCTCGCGGGCTATATGCCATGGGTGTGTGCAAGGGGGATCATGTGGCCATTTGGTCCTCAAACACACCCGAATGGGTGCTGATTCAGTTTGCAACGGCTAAGCTAGGCGCGGTGCTGGTTACGGTCAACACCAATTATAAGCAATTTGAATTGAACTATTTGCTCACCCAAAGCGACACTAAAATGCTTGTGATGACGGCGGGCGTGAAGGGCAACGATTACCTGAGCCACATTACGGGGCTCATGCCCGCGCTTTTGAACGAAAAGCCAGAAAATGTGAAGTCCAAACAGCTTCCTTTTTTAAAAAGCGTGGTTTTGATTGGCAAGGCGGAAAACAAACCAATGGGGATGCGCAGCTTTGATGAGCTCTATGAATTGGCGCAGGGTGTGCCTCAAAGCGTGGTGGAGGAAAGCGTGCGCGGCATCCATACGAACGATACCATCAACATGCAATATACCAGCGGCACAACGGGATTTCCCAAGGGCGTTATGCTTACCCATTACAACATCACCAACAACGGCCAATTTATGGGCGATTGCATGAAGCTGACGGAAAAAGACCGCTTGCTGATTGTGGTGCCGCTGTTCCATTGCTTTGGCTGTGTGCTGGGTATGATGAGCTGCCTCACCCATGGCACCACCATTGTGCTGATGGATCACTACAATCCTTTGCGAGAGATGGAAATTCTGCAAAATACGCGCTGTACCGCCGTTCATGGCGTGCCCACAATGTTTATCGGCATGCTGGAGCATCCTGATTTTGAACGCTTTGATTTTTCACAATTGCGCACGGGCATTATGGCGGGCAGCCCTTGCCCCATCAAAACCATGCGGGATGTGACCGAGCGCATGCATTTGAGCGAATTAACCATCACCTACGGGCAAACCGAATGCAGTCCCGGCATGACCATGAGCAAAACAGACGATTCTTTGGAGCTGCGCGTAAGCACGGTGGGCAAAATGCTGCCGCATACCGAGGGTAAAATTATCGACCCTGAAACGGGTGAGGAGCTGGCGCGTGGGGTACAGGGTGAAATCGTGACGCGCGGCTATCATGTCATGAAGGGCTACTACAAAATGCCTGAGGCGACCCGCCAAGCGGTGGATCAGCAGGGCTGGCTGCACACAGGCGACATTGGCACCATGGACGATGAGGGCAACTTCCGAATTACAGGGCGTTTGAAGGACATGATCATTCGCGGCGGCGAGAACATTTATCCGCGCGAAATTGAGGAGTTTTTATATACCCATGCATCGGTACGCGATGTGCAGGTGGTGGGCGTGCCTGATGAAAAATACGGGGAAGAGGTATGCGCCTGTGTCATTTTGCGCGAGGGCGAAGCCGTGAGCGAGGACGCGCTGATTGAGTTTGTCAAAGCGGGGTTAAGCCGCTTCAAAGCGCCCAGGTACGTGCTGTTGATGGATGCGTTTCCCATGACGGCCAGCGGCAAAATACAAAAGTTCAAGCTGCGTGAAATGGGCGTGGAGCGTCTGCAACTGCAAGCGGCCGCGGAGATTGAAACGGCGTAATAGGTCAGAGCATTTAGTACCGCCCATTGCAATATCAAGAAAAAACAACACAATGGGCGGCATACAGTCATGCCCGCTCCCTACTTCACCACAATGGCTTGCGCCATGTTTGCGATGCCATCCTTCATGGGGGCTAAGAAAAGCTGGGCGGGGATTGTTTCCAAGCAGGGGTAGGTGAATTCGGCCCACACGTTTCCGTAGCCGTTACAGCCATACATTTGATTGGGAAAAAGCGGTGCGCCGCTTTCGTCCACCAAGGTTAAGCTGACGATCCAGTCGCCAAATACGTCCATGGCGCTATATTCACTTAGCAGGGTTTTGCCGTCCTCGCTGTAGAAGCCTGCGCCGTTTGCGGCTTTGTATGCGGCAAGGGCACTCGGGTCACCTTCCAGCTTTAAGGTGATATAAGTCATAAGGGGCGAGTAGCACACCTCGCTTGCTTGAGCGGTTACGTTTTCACCCTTTACAGGAATGTTGGGATATTCAAAGCGTACCTTGGCGAGCGTATCCGCAGTGTCCACAGTGAAAGTGACGATGCCTTTGTCTGGCAATTTGAGCGTTTGATCGGCATTGTATTTTTCGGGATGAGTCATCAAACGGTAATCCTCTAAGGGCTGGCACTCGCCGATGGGCAAGGATACCTCTACTTTTCCGGAAAGCGCGACATCCTCATTGTCCAAGCGCCAAAATTCTGTTTGAACAATTTCACCCGGGATGGCACTGCCAGAGGTAACGGCACCAGAGTTGTTAGGCATATCCACACATTGGCCGTTGAGCCAAAGCTGGTCTACCCACCAACCCACATTGTGCTCATGAAGCAATGCCAAGCTTTCCATTCTGATGCCTTCCACTATTTTACCATCTTCGGTAATGCCCAAGGGCTCTTGCACATCCTTCATGCGGTACGAATAGCGCAAGAACAGGGTTTTGCCATCGTAACCAGCTTCCTGCACGTTGATTTCCACATTGTTGACGGTGACGTTGGCCAAATTGCTTTGCATCAGATGGTCGGCGCCCTTGGGGGCAGGTCCCGTCATGAAGCTCAAGGTGTCGAATATGTTAAAATGATATGCGGCAAAGGCTACGGTGCCTAGCAACAGGAGGATCAGCAGTGCCAGTGCCCAGATAGGACGCTTGCGCTTTAATGGCTGGGATGCGGTTACGGAATGCTTTGCGGCTTGCTGACTTTGCTCGCTGGCAACAATGCTGTCAAGCGTATGGCACATCGCTTGGTGAAAGCTCTCGGGTACTTCGGGCATCCATTGATCGAATTGATCGTGAATCAGTTGCTGTTTCATTATTTTAGCCCTCCCATTCTTCGGAAAGCTGGATTTGCAAGCGCTTACGCGCGTACATCAAACGAGATTTTACAGTGCCGATGGGGATGGCCAGCATATCGGCAATGTCCTTGATGGGGTACCCCTCTAAGTAAAAAAGCATGGCAACCGTGCGCTGTTGGGGTGAAAGTGTTTGCATGGCTTCGCGAAAAGGGACGGGGGTCAAATTTGGCTCGTAGCCAATTTGCGCCTCCTCTACGGGTACGAACTGGACATGCTTGTATTTGCGAAGCATATCGTTGCAGGTGTTGACCAGTATGCGCATCAGCCATGGGCGGAATGCCTGCAGGTTTCGCAAGCTGTCCCGCTTTTGCCACGCGCGCATGAGCGCATCCTGCACTGCGTCGTTGCAGTCCTCTTTGTTTCCTAGCATTGACCAACTCACCCGATAGAGCAGCCGTTCATATTGCAGGGCTTCCGATTGGAATGTTGCCGCATCCACGCGATTCCTTCCTTTCAATGGCGCAATTGCCGATCGTGCAATTGCCGCCTTGCTTCTCCGCCGCTACTAAGAGGCGGCAGGCAGGTTTGTTTTCTGCTTTACGTAGAGCAATTCAAGGGGTACATTTATAAGAAGCATTTAAAAAGCAAAAGGTTTGAAGAAAAACAAGTTTCTCTTACGTACCTTCTTTTCACTATAATGTATCATTTTATCGAAGCAGGAGGGGGAAGTCAAGATAAAAAAAGCGCCGCCGCTGTGTCGACAAAAAAAGGAAAACAGATGTACACTCTCGAATGATTAGGGTGAATCAGCGGATTCAAAATAAAAATAAGAGGAGGGATCGCGATATGAAATTTTTTATTTGTAAGCACTGCGGAAACATCATCGCTTTTGCCAAGGAAACAGGGGTACCCGTGATTTGCTGTGGGGAAAAAATGTCGGAGCTTATTCCCAACACAACGGATGCGTCGGTTGAAAAGCATGTTCCGGTGATCACGCGCGAAGGCAACAAGGTTGCGGTTCGGATTGGTGCGGCGGAGCACCCGATGACGGACGAGCACTCCATTCAGTGGATCGCCCTCCATACCAAAGAGGGGAACCAACGCAAGGAGCTAAAGCCCGGAGATCAGCCAGAGCGTTGCTTTATGCTTTGCGATGGGGACGATATCATCGCCGCCTATGCGTATTGCAACATCCATGGACTCTGGAAGGCTTGAAGCTGGTAGCGGACGGGAGCCAGTCGGGTGTCGACTGGCTCCCATTTTTTTATGCCTGCAAACCTAAAAAGGGACGCTTTACGGCCGCAAGCCAAGCAAATAATCCAAGCTTAGCTTTGCATCCTCTAGCGCGGGGCGCTCGGTGCTGTCATCCTGCTCCACAACCAGCCATTTCACATGGCTTTCAGAGGCGGCGGATAAAATTTCCGCTACATTTTGACAGCCATAGCCAACGGGCTTAAAGAGGATGGGCGTGACCTTGTCGCCCATTTGAACAAAATCATGCAGATGAATGAGCGGACAGCGACGAGCGTATTTGCGTATTACCTCGGCAGGCTCCAAGCCGGCGTATTTGAGCCAACAGCAATCCAGCTCGGCTTGAAGCAGTGCGGAGGGAATGGCGGTCATGATGAAATCCAGCCCTAGCTGGCCGCTGAAAGGCACAAGCTCAAAATCGTGATGATGGTACAGCAGGCTGATGCCGTGCTTCTTGCACAGCTTGCCAAACAAGTAGAGGGTATGAAGCGCTTGTGAAAAGCCAGACATGCCCGGGCGCGCCTCTTCCTCTAAGCTTGGCACTGCAATGTAGGGACAGCCAAGCTCCAAATGATAGTCAAGCACATCGTGCATGTTTTCACGAATTTGTTCAAGTGAAATGTGGCTGCCCATGGGGGTGAGCCCTGTTTTTTTCATCAATTTTGAAATGTCCTTGGCACTGCGTCCGTAAAAACCGGCGAATTCAACCCCTTGGTAACCCATGTGCGCTAATTGCGCAAGGGTTCCTTCCATGTTGCTTGCCATTTCCTCGCGGGCAGAATAAAGCTGGTAGGCAATGGGCAGATGTTTACTCATAGGGATGCTCCTATCCTTCATTTCTTGCGTAGCTGTTCCTCAATGGCTTCAATGACGGCGTTTAGGACCTTTAGACGGGCATATTGCTTGTTGTTTGCTTCCACCACAATCCATGGGGCAAAGCTGGTGTTGGTTTTTTGGAGCATTTCATTCACGGCTTGCTCATAGGCAGGCCATTTTTCGCGGTTGCGCCAATCTTCATCGGTAAGCTTCCATGCCCGCTGCGGGTCGTTTTGGCGATCTGTAAAACGCTTGAGCTGTTCATCGGCATCTATTTGCAGCCAAAACTTGCGCACGATCATGCCGCTTGCGGCTAGCCCGTGTTCGAAAAGGTTGATTTCCTCATAGGCACGCTGCCATTGCGGCTCGGTGCAAAAGCCTTCAATGCGCTCTACCATAACGCGGCCATACCAGCTTCGGTCAAAAATGGCGATGTGGCCGCTTGCGGGGATGGTTTTCCAAAAGCGCCAAAGGTGATGATGCGCCTTTTCCTCTGGGGTAGGGGCGGAAATGGGTACCACGGTAAAGCTGCGCGGGTCTAGCGCACAGCTCAGGCGGCGGATGGCGCCGCCCTTTCCTGCGGCATCCCAGCCTTCAAAAGCAATGGTCATGGGAATATGGCGCTTATACAGTTCAAATTGCAGCTTGCGGAGCTTCTTTTGCGCGGCGTTTAATGCCTGCTTATAATCCTCGTCCAGCACTTGAACGGGATCAAAGGCATAGAGCGGCGCAATGGGCACGGTGGGCAACGGCTCATGCCCAAGCAGGGTGGGGGTATCCCACGGGCAAAGCCCCGTTTTGCGCTCGTCAATGGCACGCTGGAAGGCGCTGAGAACAGCGTCATACAGCTGACGCTTGCAATCCCGCTTGTTTTCACCGCGAAGCACCTGCCAAGCTGTGCCGCTTTCACCCGTGGCGGCCAGCATCAGGTTAAACTGCGCTTGATATTGGTCGTAAGCTTCGTTTTGCGCCCAATCCGCTTTGGAAACGAGCATGCGCGTGGCTTTCTTGTCTTCCATTTCGCGCAGACGACGCTTTTGCTCCTTGCGGCTGATGTTGATGAAAAACTTGAGAAAGAGCACGCCATCGCAGACGAACGAGTGCTCCATTTGGTTGATAAGCTCCAGCTTTTGCGCAAGCTCGCGGCGTGAATGCTTGTTTTTGACGCTTTGGACGCAAAGGCTGTGATACCAACTGCCAATGAACAAGGATATTTGCCCCTTTGCGGGCATGCGTACAAGGTAACTGCGTAGCGCTGGATAACCCTCTTCTGCTTTTTCAAAGGCTTCGGGTACGTAAACCTGATAGCCGCGCGGGTCAAGACCTTCCAACAGCTCGCCTGCCATGGTTCCCTTGCCTGCGGCGGCCCAGCCTTCCAGCACAATCACCACGGGTATGCCTAGCTTGCGAAGCTCTTGTTGAAGGGAAAGCAATGCCATTTCATCCGCTTCAAAGCCTTCGGCGGGGCTGTTTGCTTCGGGCAGGGCTGTGGTTTGGAAATCTGCGGCGGGCAAATCCTCCGGATGCTGACAAATGGGTTCGTCATGGACTTGTTCGGGGTTTGCTTGATTTTCGCTCAATGTACTCTCCTCCAGTTCCGTGGTGTGATTTGGATATCTAAAGTTCATTAAATATCAATAAATTCGCGGAATTCGCGCATGATGCCGATGCCGTCGGGGTAGTGGGCGGCAAATTGCGGCACTGCGTGGCTGGGAAAACTATTTCCTTCAATAAAGATGGGGCCTTTTTCGGTAATGGCTACATCCCACGCCACAAAGCGCATTTGGGGCACTTTTTGGGAAGCAGAAATGCACATGGCCTTGGCTTGCTCAAAGAAGGGTACTTCAAAACCGACAATGGGCGTGTGCGTCATGGGATGCTCGGTGAAGGTGTTGCCTTGCTTGTCCGCCCCTACCGTGAGCAGCTTTCCGCTGGTTAAGTCAACGCGTGCGGCCATGCCGCCTTGGTCTACATTATCCACGACATTGCCATTGCCAATGCGCAGGAAGGCATATACGATCCCCTGCTTTTTATCGCCCAGCAGGGTAGCAATGCGCAGTGTGTTTACGGAGGTGGGGCAGAGGGCGTTCATGCGCGAATGCTGAATGACCCGCTCTTCAATGATGCCAATCTGCTTTTGAAGCAGCTCGGACAGAAAAGCCTGCTCACGCCCCTGCCAATGCTCGGCGGTGAAATGCACAATGCCAACGCCGCTGCTGCCTTCTAAGGGCTTGGCAATGATATCGGGGTTGCTTTGCAGAAAGCGGGAAAAGTCGTCCAAATGGGTATCGGGCGCAAGCCTCATCCAATGACGGCCTATCTCTTCTTTAAAAAGCTCGTTGAAGGTGGCTTTATCGTCGAAAAAATGCCAGTAAGCCTTGTCGTTCATACGGCGAACAATGGTGTTGCTCAACCCGCGCGTAATCTGGGTTTTCTTTTGCGCATCGGTCAGCTTATACATTTGCGCAATTTTATAATCGACATACCCTGCGTTGTATTGAACCGCACAGCGAAGCATATCCCAAAGAAGCCATAGGCGGCTTTTGCCGCTGCGTTCCTTCAACAGCTTTGTGGTTTTCCACATCGCCTTCCAATCCATATGCACCAAGCGTTTGAAAAAAAAGACAAGCTTGCTCATGAATGGCCACTCCCTTAGTTAAGATGAGCTGACAACGCACCTTTTCGCCGTGCCGCGTACCCTGCTTTACCCGAAGGTGCTGTTGACAGCCGTATCAGTTAAACGTTGAAACGGAAGAGGACGATATCGCCGTCCTTCATTATATAGTCTTTTCCTTCACTGCGAACAAGGCCGCGCTCGCGGCATGCGTTCATGGTGCCAAGCTTGCTCAAATCGTCAAACGCTACCACCTCGGCACGGATGAAGCCGCGCTCAAAATCCGTGTGGATTTTGCCGGCGGCTTGCGGTGCTTTGGTTCCGCGCTTGATGGTCCACGCGCGGCACTCGTCTGCGCCTGAGGTAAGGAAGGAGATCAAACCCAGCAAGGAGTAGCATGCGCTAATCATGCGATCCAATCCGCTCTGCCCAAGACCCAAATCGTGCAGAAATTCCTGCTTTTCCTCTGGCTCCATCATGGCAATTTCTTCTTCGATTTGCGCACTGACGGTAAACACCTGCGAGCCCTCCGCATTTGCAATGCCGTAGACCTCCTGAACAAAGGGCAAATCGTCCATGCCCGGGCCAATATCGCCATCGGCGATGTTGGCGGCGTAGAGAATGGGTTTGTCCGTCAGAAGGAACCAGCCAGCGGCGATTTCACGCTCGTCATCGTTCATGGGGAAGGAGCGCACAGGCTTGCCGCTTTCCAGATGTGCCTGAATGCGCGTGCCAAGCTCTGCTTCCATGGCAACCTTCTTATCGCCGTTCTTTACAAGCTTGTTGGCTTTGTCTACGCGGCGAGCGACGGTTTCAAGGTCTGCAAAGATCAGCTCGAGCTGAATGACTTCGATATCGCGCGTGGGGTTGACAGAGCCGTCAACGTGGATGATGTTTTCATCTTCAAAGCAGCGCACCACATGGACGATGGCGTCTACCTCACGTATGTGGGACAGGAACTTATTGCCCAAGCCTTCGCCCTTGCTGGCACCCTTCACAAGGCCTGCAATATCCACAAACTCAACCATGGCGGGCGTGACCTTTTTGGGCTGATACATTTGGGCGAGAACATCAAGACGGGTATCGGGAACGGGAACAACGCCTGTATTGGGTTCAATGGTGCAAAATGGGTAATTGGCGGCCTGTGCGCCGGCTTTGGTGATGGCGTTAAACAGGGTGCTTTTACCAACGTTTGGGAGACCTACAATGCCAAGCTTCATGGATACACTTCCTCGGTACTTCATTACTTCATATATAGTATAGCCCGAATGCGGCAAAAAAGCAATTTGCGATTTGGCAGCTCTGCTGGGAATGGCTGCTTTTTGAAGCTGTGGGATTGTAACAGTCAAATACACGAACTAGTACGAAAAGAATGGATGAAATGGTTCGTGATTTCTGCTTACGTTTCCCCAAATGAGGCAGGCATTGAAATACGAACGTTCGTTATAAAAAGAAAGTTCAAAAAAACCGAAATAAATCGAAAATAACAGTTGACAACAAGTCCATACGGTGGTATTATTAACAAGCTCGCTACAGAAGAGCAACGAACCTTGAAAACGATACAGAATAAGAAACGCAAAGAACGACAGTCAATGATTTTGAGTGATTGTACTTGATGGGGAGAAGCGAAGCGGAGACGCAGAGCGAGAGCCTCACATAAATCAAGAGCAATAACGGATTAAACACAAGAGTTTGATCCTGGCTCAGGAC
>JAVXND010000088.1:0-9839 GCA_036645955.1 Clostridia bacterium
GTGCGTGCCGCTGTTTTCTGCAAACTCTTTTGCATCAAAAGAGTTTGTGCGGGTCGTAGGGGCGCATAGCCCCTACAATACTGGCGCGGGATGGCAATTCCGCAAGGGGACGATTTCCCCCCGCAGGGGGAAATGCAGCGGCGCAGGATGCCAATTCCGCAAGAAGGGGAAATACAGCAACGCAGAATGCCAATTCCGCGAGGGAGACACAGCAACGCAGAATGCCAATTCCGCAAGTGTATGCTCCCTCCGCAGGAAAATACAGCGCCGCGGAAAGCTATTTCCGCAATTCCCCCTCACCCTTCCTCTTCCACCCAAAAATCAGCAGCCCCAGCGCGATCCCGAGCGCCGCAAGCGCCGCCCACGGCGATTGCACCGTGGTATAATACACATTGGTATCCCCTGGCTTGGTAAGGGGCACGGGGTCAAAGGGAAGGCCGTTGTCCTCCGCTAAACCGCGCACGTTGAGCAGGTGAATCACAGGCACATTCCGCGCGGCATATTCGTACACCAGCCCGCGATCCGCATCCTGCGGAATGCGCGGCGGATCGGTTACAAGGCCGTTGGGAAAATTGAGGGTGTAGGGGCTGGTGCCCACATTGGTGCTTGCGCCGCCTACATTTACAAAGCAATCCACATCCGTTCCAAATAGCTTCAAGCGATGCTGTACACTATCGGGGATGTTGGCTTCGTTGATCATGAGCACGCCGTCCTGTTTGCCCAGCTCAAAAATTACATTCCGCGCATCGGGGAACAAAATGCTGTTGCCTTGGTCAAAATCGCCGCCCGGGGAGGCCGCCAGCATCTCGTATTCAATTATGCCCGCTTTTTTGGCCACCTCCAAAATGCGCACAATGGGCAGCTCCAAACGCGTGGAGCCATACATGGAGGAGCCGTAGGAAGCAATGATTTTGAAGCTGAGCCCCATTTGATTGGCGGCACAGATGGCGGCAATGCCCAGCCCCGGAAAGGAGCCGCTCATGCCACAGCATAGGGTATCGCCCTTTTGAAGCCCCGCCTCCTGATAGTATTTCACCATCAGCGCGGCAAAATCGGGCTGTAGGGCGGTTCGCTTTGCTTCCAGCATGCCAAGAGAGGTGGTAAGCTCCGTCCATTCAGGGCCGATGAAGCCCGTTTGGTTCAAGTCGTCTGGCTCCATGGGTATGCCTTGCGCTGTAATGTAATCAAGCACCGCCTGCTCTGCGGCGGCCATTTGCTTTGCGGCGGCAAGCTGAACCTCTGCATAGGGAAGGCGGATTTTGCTTTCGTGCGTGAGCGTAAAGCCCACGCCGCACAGGGCAACCGCAAGCGCAAGAAGCATGCAAAGAATACAGGTGCGGCTAAAGGCAGGGCGGTGAACCCGCATTTTCATAGCGCGCTCACCACCATAATCAGCACGCGAAGAACCGCGGCGGATAGCAGCACGGCTAGCAGTGTGCGCGGTATGCCCTGCTTGTACATGTCGTTGGCTATCAGCCCAGGCACCACATGCCCAATGATGCGGGTATCCTCAGGTATGAGCGCAATGCCTAACACAAATTTTTCGATCACCCAACCCAAAATCAAGCCCAGCACAATCATCACCATAAACCGCCGCCTGCCGTAGAGTATCACAAAGTGCGAAAGCAGGCGCGTGAGCAGGTAGACAAGCATGGCCAACAGCAATGTGGACACAATGCGCAGGGGCTGTTCAAAAAAAAGGCAGAGATACCCAGCGGACACCATGCCGCCGGAAAGAAGTCCAAACGCCTCGTTGAGCACGAAGCTGAGCATTACGCTCAAGGCAATGGCCACATCATACATTTGCTTGCGCTTCCTTTATCAGTTGATCCAAAAAGAGATGTCCCTCGCCCTTGATATTTCCCGCGCAGAGCAGTTGACTTTCCGCCGCCTCACTGCCCAAAGCATGCGCCCATGCGAGCGGGTCCGAAATGGCTTGCGCGGGGATGTGCGTTATGCGGGTCATATACCTTGCCGCCCAAGGCTTATCCTCGCCGATAACGCCGATGCTCTGCGGCGGCACAGCGCTTCTTTGAAGCGCCTGCGCAAAGGCTTCCAGCCGATAGGCCCGATCCTTGCGGTGATTAAAGAGCAGATGATAGGGGCCATGCTGTGCGCATTCGTCAAGCGCGGCTGAAAAGCTTGCAGGATCGTTGGCGGCAAAGGCGTTCCATATGCGGCAGTTTTGCGCGTGAAACGCATGCTGCATGCCGATGTCGGGCTTTGCGTTCAAAATGCCGCGAATGGCGTTTTCCTGCGAAATGTGAAGCTCCTTGGCCAAGGTCAAAACCAGCTTGAGGTTTTCGTCGTGCATGGGAAAGGCGCAGTGGGCAAATGCCTCTGTGGGTACAGCCTCCGTGGGCACAAGCAGCCGCTCGCTGTAGGGGCGAAAGCGTTCATCCTGCGCAATCACGGTGCTTTTGTCCGCAATGGAATTGGCAAGCACATACACGGTTTCTTCCTCGGTTTTGCCGATTTCCTCCACATGATCCACAAAAACATTGGTCATGAGCACATAATGCGGCTTTACCAGCTTTTGCGCCATCAGGCGCTGATTTTCCAAGCGCAGTGCCATGCACTCCACCACAATGGCCTGCGCCTTGCCCTTCACCGCTAAGCGCACAAAGGGCAGCTGCTCCATCATGCTCACAAGGCGGTGCTTGCGATAGGCGCATTCACTGCCGTCTGGAAAAATTCTGCGTGCCTCGGAGCCTGTGGTTTTTGCAAAGGTGCGTATGCCTGCGGTGTTTAAAACGGATGCAACCATGCGCGTTACGGTTGTTTTGCCGCGCGTGCCGTTGACCAAAATGCGCAGCGGTATTTTGGAAAGTGCGCGGCTGTGCAGTTGGTTTTCGATGATTCCTAAAAGGATCAGGAGGCATAGCGCAATGGCGACAAGGATCATATTCAGGCCTCCAACGTTTTCATAAAATGCTTCGATAGCTATTACTTTGGCATATTTGTACCAAAAGTGCA
The DNA here is from genome assembly GCA_036645955.1 of Clostridia bacterium. Taxonomy (GTDB): domain Bacteria; phylum Bacillota; class Clostridia; order Christensenellales; family Aristaeellaceae; genus Limiplasma. Next base: position 2,977 of record JAVXND010000088.1, read on the forward strand.
ATGTCCAAGCGCTCGCAAGGAGCGCTTGGACAAGGCAAGCTATACAATGATACTTTAGATCAATCCAAGCTTTGGTTATTTGGCGGCTTCTTCTTCTACAAAGCCGGGATTTCTGGGTGCACTATTGAGGATATCCTTCCACCAATCTGGATACGGTGCTTGCTTCATGTCAACGCGGTTGAACATGTAGGTGCCGTAAAGCTCATCGCCGAATTCCAGCCAGTAGTCGTGCCATTCCTGTGCATTGTTGTAAGCATAGGAGGTGAGCAGCTCCACGGCGGCATCCTTCTGACCCGCTTCGATCAGGGCGGCGGCGGCGTTTTGCATTTGCTCAGCTACCAAATACTGGGTTGCCATGCGGCCATCGCGTGCTTCGTGGATTTCCTTGATGGCACTGCGGTAGTTCTGTGTGGCGGTCTGCTGTACGAAGGAGGAAACCCACCATGCGGAGCCGCGGTCATACTTGCCGAAACGGCTGCCTGTGGTGTAGATATCAGGCAGACGGGTCATGGAAGCCCACAGGGGGACAATGTAGGTGGAATCGGAAGCGCCGTAGCCATGCCACAGCATGCACTTTGCTTCGTCCGGCAGCCAGCCCTTCACGTTTGCAATGATGTGATAGGTGGCGCGGTACAGGTTGATGGTGCGTTCCTTGTTGAACTCGTTGAGCGGGTTGCCGTAAGGGCCTGCTTCGGGAGACAGGGACGCGTCATATTCAGTGCCTTGATAATAGTCGCCGTTCAGCAGGAACACATCCTGCACGGACAGCTTCTTTTCAGGGGTGACATACAGGGGATAAATGGTTGCGTTGGGGTCAAGCTTCAGGCTGGGTGCGACCAGATCAAAAGCGCGCCACTCGCGGCGGGTGGAATAAGCATCGTAGTTGGGGCAGAAGATGTTGGCGGGCTCAAAGGGCTTGCCGCTGTCCTCGCTCCACAGGTCGTTGTCAATAGCGAACTGCTTCATGTTGGGGGAGCACATGTAGTTCTGGGTATCTTCGAAGTTGAATTCGTTGATGCGGCAACGGTTGGCGCATACAAAGAAGGCATCATCGGGGATTTTCACGGCGCACCAGATGTCCTTGCCGTAGAATTCCGCAATCCAGACTTCGTTGCCGTCGCAGATGTTCATGTTTTCTGCGGACGCGTTCCAGCCGAACTCTTCTACCAAATCGCCCATGACCTGCACCGCTTCACGCGCGGTTTTCGCACGCTCCATGGCAATGTGCTGAGCTTGGTAGCAGTCGATAATGCCGTTGTTGTTGTCAAAGGCCTTATCAAGCTTCTTGCCTTGATCGGTATCGCTTTCGTACCAGCAGGTGGATTCACCCATGGCTACGCCATGCTCGTTCATGATGGAGTAGTTGGTGTGCAGATACTGGTAGGTATCTTCTGGTTGAGGCATTTCGCCCAGCACAACGCCCGAGCCGTAGTTCTTTACAGCGGGGTAGTTGGACCAGTCGCCCCAGGTATTGCCGTCCATGACGATGTCGCGTTTTACATCCGCTCCACCCTTCATTTCGGGAATGATCCACATTCTGAAATCGTCACCGGTGGAATCGCAGGTATGGGTGACCATGGTGGAACCATCGGCGGTGGCATCCTTGCCAATACCAAAGGTTGTGCAAGCCATTGCACTTTGCATCAGCATTGCCATAACCATCACGATGGCAACGAGCAAACCAAATTTGTTCCGTTTCATGTATAAAAGGCTCCTTCAAAATTAAATTTCGAAAACCTTGGATGGGTCAGCTGTTTCGGGGTTGTGCAGGTAGTGGCCGCAATCGTTTTCCATGAGCTCTGCATAGGTGGGCCAAGTGACCACAACCTCTTTTTCAGGCATCATGGAGGCGGTCCATTTCAGCACCTCAAGCGCGCCAGACAAATGGCGGCCTACACGGTACTTCATGGGGCAGCCCACATCCGCGTCGTAGGCTACATAGGTGAGCTTGCGCTCGGAGGCTACGCCAAGGAATTCATCCTTGCCTACCGTTTGCAGGTCTGCCGTCATGGGGCCAACAATCCAGTCCGTAAAGGGCTGGGGTGTTTCCATCAGGAAAGCAAGCGTGTCGCTGTAGTCTCCCCACTCACGGTGAGAAAGGCCGCGGAGCGTTTTGGGGGAAGCTTCGCACTTCATGTAGTACTGCTCAGCCGACAAGCTCATGGAGGCCATCATGGCAATGTCCAAAGCGCGGTCGTGGGCAACAAAGGTTTCCACCACGGGGTACATAACAGCCGCTTCATGCGCATCAAAGGAAATGTCCACTTTTTCTGTGCGGATGACTTCCATAATGGCATAGCAAACTCTTTCGATCAGCGAACCGTTCGGACGGCCAGGATAGCAGCGGTTGACATTGCGGATATCCTGATAGGTGAGCTGAAGGTTCGAAGGATAGTGGCGGTAGGTGAACGGATCAGGCCACGAATCCAGCGGGTTTGCCCAGCGGTCGCCGTTTTTGTACTTCACGGTGCCCCATTCGGTTTCCACCTCGTAGTGGGTGGGGTAAGCGTTTCCAAGCATGCCCAATGTGGTTGCACTGCGGTTGGCTTGGGGAATGATGATGGCACGGCCCTTTTCAACCTTGATGTTTTCAAGCATCACATAAGCCGAAAGGCTGGAAGCAGGCTCATAGGGGTGGGTTCCGCCCACGTAGAGCATGGTGCCGCCGGGCACGCCAGAGTCAAAGAAGAATACGGGTGTATCGCCATAGGTTCCCTTGAGGCTGGGAACATAATCGCTTAGCATGCGTGTTTCTGTGAGACCCTCTGCCACAACCACTTTTTCGGTGGAATGTCTGTAGTTGTAAAACTCAATGCCAGCTACTGTAGCCAGCACAAGCGCCGCAGCCAAGCAGATGATTTTTAACCAAAGGTTTTTTCCAATTTTGCGTGTTTCAGACATCTTCTCTTCCTCCTTTACTTAATCTGCAAAATTCGCAGGAGAAACGGGATGATGCAGTATGCATACACAATATCGTTGACAATACCTTTATGGTTTTCCCGCTTGAATAGGTGTTTCACTAGGAAAAAACAGGTGATCGCTGCGAAAAGCATGTAAATGTAGTAAATCACAGTTTGCATAAATACCATACTAATCTTCCCCCTTTCTACACTACAAGAAACGCAAACGTACTAGGCCAGATCATCATTGCCAAAGCAATCAAACCCAGCACCAGACAGGGTGCGAGAATTCCCAGCAGGAAGGAGCTGTATTTACCCTTGTAACCAACGGTTTCAATGGCCAAGCGTCCTGTAATGCGGGAGGGCGGCAGGCAGTCTCCGATGGGGAAAATCAAGCTCAGTGCTACGGCAATGATCGTGACATTATAGCCCATGGAGTTAAACAGGAAGATCAGCGGCGCGCCAAATACCACAGCACTGCCGTAGTTAAGCGAGCCTTGCAGAATGGGTGCAACAAACAGGATGGACGCGTAGATCCAGACCACGGGCAGTGTGATGAACGTGATGCCGATCAAGCCCTTGACACCTGTGGCGGACATGACGTTTTGCAGCACGCCGACGCTTAGCACCGTAGCAATGAGCGGGAAGATTTGCTCAAAGGTCTTGTTGATGATTTTGCCATATTCCTTGATGCTGGTTTTCTTCGGGTTACAGAGAATGGCAACAAAGGTGGTGATGACAAACATCAGCGGCAGACCCAATATGGGCATATAGTGCGCAAAATAAGAGGAAGCCACAAAGAGCAGAATCAACGCTGCAAGCGGCGTTAGAATGCGCCACCAGCTCATTTTGGCACCGTCGCCAGGCAAGCTGGCCAGTATTTCTTCCTTGCTTTGGCGCTTTGTGCCCCAGCCAAGGTAGATGATTGTGAAAATGGATACCACCAGGATGGGGGCCAGCAGCGGCAGTGAGAACCCAACATAGGGCATGTCAGAGCCGGATGCGATCATCATCGCCCACAGGTTAATGGGTGGCGCCGCCGCGCTCAGAATGGCGAACATGAACACGAAGGCGGCCGTTTTCTTTTCAGAAAGACCCATGGCACGCACAACGGTTGCCACCATGGCACCCAGAACGAAGATGGAGATGCTGCCTGCGCCGGTGAGCGCACCAGGGATCAGCATGAAAACAGCCATGAATGCCAGCAGCACCCATTTGCTCTCAAAGCGTCCCACGAGCTTGCGCGTAACGGTTGAGATAGCGCCTGTTGCTGAATAGATATTGACGAAGATGGAGGCTGCAATGAAGAGAAGCGCAATATCAAAATTGACAAACAAGCCTTCAACCAACACACGCGGAAAGGAATCCGTCCAACCAAAGCCTACGCCAAACAGTATGCCCACCGTCGCTGTGATCACCATGGAAATATCAGGCGACTTGAGGAAGATACTGCTGAGAACAAATGCTATTACCATAGCAACAAGAACTATCGATGTACTTAAGTACAGGGACATGAATGTTGCCCTCCTTATCCTTACCGTTTTTTTCAAGGGGCATGATAGGAGGAAGGGGAACCCCTTCCTCCTATCATGCTAAAAAAACGGTTATTCTTTTACAAAAGCTTGCTTGGCCAGCTCGATGAAATCCATTGAGCTTCCCAGAATGGTCAGAGGAACGCCGTACTCTTTTTTGAGAGCGTCGAATCTGCCGTCGGTGTTTGCGTCTGTTACCACGATCATCCATGCGGCGGTGGGGCAAACAGCGTCGATGCAGCGCTCATTGGCGTTTGTGGGGATGTCGGAACGCTTGTCCTTCTCCAGAAGAACGGCGATAACGGGCAGCGACATTTCCTTTGCGCGAGCCATCAAGCCGTTTACGCGCTCAATTTCCTGATCAATGGTGATGCCAGTGGCGCCCAAGCCCTTATCGGTGGAGCCAATGACGATCACAATGGCGGAATAGGGGCGTGCTTCCAAATCGGCGGCATAGGGCACGTCAACGTAGAAATAATCGGTATCCTCCACCAGTGTGCCTGCGCGGCTCACCAGCAAACGACCCATTTTTCCACCGGGGCCTTGGCCAGCGTTGGTGATCATGAAGGGTGTTTTTGTGACAATGATGGGATCGCCGGAAACCTCTGCCATGGAAAGCAACGGCACGGTTAAAAGAATACAAAGAACCAGAATGCAGCTAAGAATCCTTTTCATTTTTCAAAACTCCTTTTTCCTGTTTTGGTTGATTGTGACCATGTGTACACGGTGAGGGTATGTGTGGTCATGCGTGTGCCACATGCATGCGCTCGATGAAGGCTGGTGAATGCACGCGAAAAACACAAGCCCCCTATCGATTTCCGGGCAAGCAAAACAAAACGCCCTTCTGCTTGCTTGGAAACGGGATAGCCTCTGACTCAGCCAGATAGATGGAACTGTCAATGTATGCGCCGTTTGTAGATCAATTTTTCATTCTCATTGCAAAGCTGAAACCCTGCAACTACATACCCTTGCACGCGCCGCATCCATCCGCAGTTCAAGCCATCGTATTTCATCCCTCCCCTTTCAAAATCACATACACCATATCAGCATTATAGAACGGTCTATGCGTAAAGTCAATTCGAAAAGCTAACAAAATTCGGCAATTGAATCAAAAATACGACAAGAAAATACAAAAAAGATAGGCGTGCTATGGGTAAAAAATTTTTACCGCATGGCGCGGATTTTTTACCTTGTGCCTGCCTTCAAAAGCGAATACAATGAAGGAAAGGAAGGTGAACCACATGAACGATCTTCAAAATCTTGCACGGCTGACAAATGCGCGAAGCTATGCCATTACCCCTGAAAACCCAACCGGGGAGAGCGGCGGGGGCGGGCGGGCGGCGAACGGGACGGGTGCGGCCTTTGCGGGCACAATGGGGCAGGGCTGGAAAATCAGCCCGAGCGTGAGCATTGCGGCGGGGGAAACCTATACTTTGGCGAACATAGACGGAAGCGGTGCCATTGTCAGCATGTGGTTTGGCGGGGTGGTATGCAGGGATTACATTCTGCGGATTGTTTTTGACGATGCACCGCAAGCGCAGGTGGAAGCGCCTCTTCCCGATTTTTTTGCCTGCGGGTGGATGGAAAGCACTGCGGGGCATTGGACGGAGGGACCCTTGTGGAAGCTCACCTCCTTGCCTGTGGCAGTGCTGCCCAATCGGGGGATGAATTGCTTTTGGTACATGCCGTTTCACCGTCATTGCCGCGTTACGCTGGAAAACCGTTCCTGCGAAGCAATGCTTTGCTACGATCAAATCAACTTCTGCCGAGGGCAGATGGAGGCGGAGCAGGGATATTTTCATGCGAGCTATCAAGCGTCCGTGCCTGTAGCGGCAGGGCAAATCCATGAGGTGCTTCCCTGTGTAGAGGGAAGGGGGCAGTATGTGGGCACGGCGCTGTCTGTGGGGCTCAACCGCGATTCGCGCTGGTGGGGCGAGGGGGAAATGAAGGTTTATCTGGATGATGACGAAGACTTTCCAACCATCTGCGGCACGGGTACGGAGGATTATTTTGGAGGCTCCTTCAATTGGGAGGTCAACGGCGCTTATACGACCTACAGCGCGCCCTATATGGGCATGCACTTTTATCAGCCGCCCGATGGCCTGTACAGCATTCAGCCGCGTTTTTCAATGTACCGATGGCATATTGCCGACCCCATTTGCTTTGCGAAGCGCCTCCGCGTAACCTTGCAGGATGTGGGCTGGAGGAACGAGCAAGCGTATTTGCAAAGGCAGGATGATTTTTTTAGCGTGGCTTATTGGTACCAGGAATAAGGGGGGAATGTTGGGGCGCTAGCCCATACATTTCCCCTGCGGGGGGAACGGGGGATTGCGGAAATGGCTTTCCGCGCTGATGCATCCCCCTGCGGGGGGATCGGGGGATTGCGGAAATGGCTTTCCGCGCCGCTGGCGTGGGGACTGCCCCCCACACG
>JAVXND010000089.1:0-9626 GCA_036645955.1 Clostridia bacterium
CCAAAAGAGTTTGTGCCCGTGTGGGGGGCAGTCCCCACGCCAGTCGCGCGGAAGGGCACTTCCGAAATCCGTCCCCCCGTGTGGGGGGCAGTCCCCACGCCAGTGCCGCGGAAAGCCATTTCCGCACCCCGTCCCCCCGTGCGAGGGGATGCAGCATCGCATCACGCCAACCCCGCAAGGTGGAGATGCAGCATCGCATCACACCAACCCCGCAGGGGATCAAAAAATGGCGGGTTGTACGGCCTATGCGCCCCTACAACCCGCCCTTTTTTCGCTGAATTTTTACCGAATTTTGATTCTTTTCATCAGCGGCAGCAGCACCAAGCCAATGACCACACCGCTCAAGCCCTGTACCATGTTGGGGATCAGCGCACCCACAGCGGCTGCTAAGCCATAACCCAGGAACAGCCATTCCACCACAAAATACCCACCCACCATGACGCATTCAGCCGCAACCAACAGCAAAATGGTGAGCCACAGGGGTTTTTGTTGACGGGTGGCATATACAGCCACTGCGGCAACCGCGCCCTTGATGATGAACGTTGGCAAGCAATAAAGGGTATAGCCTGCAAGCAAATCCGCCAGCATGCTGCCAATGGCCGCCGCAGGCACCGCCGCCCAGCCCAGCAGTGCCGCGCCAAGGAGGATAAAGCCATCCCCCAAATGAATGTAGCCCTGTGTGACAGCTACAGGGATACGGAAAAAACAAGTCGCTACAAAAACCAGTGCCGCCAGCATACCGCCATAAGCCAGCGTGAGCACACGCGTGTTTTGATTGGTTGCTTTACCCATGATCATCAATTCTTCTCTCTACGTATAATCAAGCTTATTCTGCCTGCGCCATCAGCTCGCTGAGATGCTTATCCTCTTCGGCGGCAATAAGCAACAGCGTCGCTCTGGCTTGCTCGTTGGTGGCAAGCTGTGCAAACTCACGGTATTTTTGAGCGGAGGTACGCTCTGCCTCCATGGCAAAGTGAAGCATCCCCTCCACATCATCCAGCAAGCCTTGACGCGCCGCGCCCATCAGCCCGCCTTCAAACAGCACACCCTCCGCCACCGCAGATAAGGTGAGCTGACGCTCCACAGGCGCTTCAAGCCCCGTGTAAAGGGCGCGGAATTGCTGCAAATGACCTTCTTCATCGCTTTGCATAAAGGTCAATTCTTCGTAAAGCGGCTCGTTTTGTCGGCCTCGCTCGTCCATCACGCGCAAGGCGCGGCGGTACAGCTGTACGGCGGTCGTTTCCATTTCGCACGCAACAAAGAGCGCCTCTTGTTCGGAACGAATTTGCATTTGTCCACAACCTTTCCACATTTTATCCTCTGTAGGGTCACGTTATCCACAGTCACCTAGCCAAAAGCAGGGTTTGAGGCTGTGGAAAACAAAATTACGCTTGTTTGGCTAAGTGCTCGTTGAGCTTTGCCACCAGCGCGTCGGGGTCGGTATCGTGAGCGGCGCACGCATCCTCCAGAGATTCCGCCGTTGCGTGGGGACAGCCTAAGCAATGCATTCCAAAGCTTAAGAAAATATGGGCCGTCGTGCGGTCTAGGTTGAGCACCTCGCCAATGGACATTTGCTTATTAATCGTCATGTGGATATTTCCTCCTTCTTTTTGCTCAAGGCGCAATTGTAGCGCCAAAAGCCTGTGGATATCTTATCATTTGAGGTTGCGTATGTCAATTCATGTGGAAAGCGCTTTTGTTCCCTTCGTCAAGTTTGTGGTATAATGAAAATCGCATTTCAATAACAATGGTCAAAGGATGGGAATGATATGGATCAAGCTTTTGAATACCCTGTGCACCTGGACATGTGCTCGGTGGATTTTACGGGACGCTGGCAGTTAAGCGGAGTCCTTCGCGCCATACAGGACGCGGGTTCAGCGCATTGCACGGTACTGCATCAATCTTTTGAAGAACTTCGCGAGCGCGGTGTGGCTTGGGTCATTACCCGTTCGCATTTGCAAATGGACGAATACCCCGCCTTGGGTCAGCAGGTGCTTGTGCGCACGTGGCCGGGCGAAACAAAGCACATGTTTTTCCCGCGCTATTGCACCTTCGAATCCGAAGGCAAAACAGTGGGGCGTGCCGTAACCATGTATGTTTTGTTGGATTTGGAAACGCGCAAAATTGCATCCCCTTCACGGCTCAGCGGCGAAATTGCAGGCTGCGACATACCCGCACCATTGCCTTTTCCGGGCAGCATCAAAAATTTGTCAACTGCCCCCAGCGTTGAAAGCTATCTGCCCGTTTATACCGATTTGGATATGAACCGCCATGTGAATAACACACGCTATGCGGATTGGTTCATGAACCGCTTTCCCATCGAAAAGCACGAGCATGAAACCCTGTGCGATTTTTTGGTGCATTACAATCACGAGCTTGTAGCGGGTGAGCCTGTTACCTTTGAACTGCGTCAGCAGGAGGAGCTCTGCGTTTTGCAAGGCAAATGCGGCGAGGATGCGCATATCGGCTTTGCCGTACAGGGCACATGGAAGCCGCGCATCACGCGTTAGGCGCAGCCGCATAGGCTTCTATCGGCGTTGCGCCGCACGCATCCTCAATAAAGCTGAAAAATATGGATGCCGCCCCAATCCGCATCAAAGGCATAATCCACCTCCCCGCCCGACAGTTCGCTGAGGTAATCCATCAGCCGTTGCGGAGGCGGATCAAGCATGCCGCGTGCAAGGCGCACATTATCCTCCAAAAAGAGGGTTGCATCCATGCTTGCGCCGTCAAACCCAAAGGCCTCAAGCTGTGCCATGTACAGCGGAGAACGGTTGCCCCAGCCGCCCCAAAACAGCACATTTGCAGGCAAGCCCTCCTCTGCTGCGGCGGGAAACATGCGCGAATCCATCACCAAGGTCATGTCAGTCACAAAGAGTTGATCGGGATTTTCTACCGCATATTCATCCAAATCCGCATAGGCATTCAGCCCTTCATTTTCAGCCGAAGCCACTGGAGGCCGAATGTCAGCAAGCACCGTGCGCGTACACAAAACAGCGGGAACCAAGCAGGCGCAAGCCAGCAGCACAAGCACGAGGCTGCCGCCGCGCTTGCTTGCGTCAAGGTTTAGACAGCTTGGCACAAGGCCAAAAAGCATCCCTGCCGCCGGCAATAGCGCGGTCATGGCCGCACGGAGCGGAAGCCGTCCCCCCACGCCCAAATAAATCAGCAATGCCGCCGTGCAGAGCAAGGTGCTTGCCAGCGCAAGCCAAAGCCAAAGCGTTCCCTTGCGCTTCATCAGCAACCCCGCCCCGCACAGCACAAACAGCCCGCAGAGCAGCCAAACTGCTTCGCGCATCGCCCGTTCTTTCTGCATCAGCGTTCCAAACCGACGCAAGCCGCCGCCCAGTGCCGCCGCCATGCCGTCGGTTTTTTGTGTTGCCTGATACCCTGCAATGCTTTCAAAAGCCTCCGTGCTGATGTTTTGATCCATGAAATACCATTCATTGACCAATGCCCGCTCTGCCTCCGACCAGCCAATTTCCGCCAGCAATTCGGGCGGGAGGTCATTTAAACCAGCATAATCCAGCACAACACTGCTCGCATCCTGCCAGCGCATGTACCCGTCTGCGCCCTGTGCGCGTACATCGGCATTTCGCCATGCCGTGAGCGCCCCTAGGGTCATCAGCACCGCCGCCATGGCCAAAACCATTGGAAGGGGGCGCGCACCCTTGCCCCTGCGGAGCCATTGCAGTAAAAAAGCAATGCCGCAAAAAGCCAGAATGGGCAAAGCCACAATTTGCCTTAAGCCATAGGCCAATATCACAAGCACCAAAGCAAGCGCCGCAGACCGCAGCATTTGCCCGTCCGTGGCCCGCGCCGCATCCACCGAAAGCAATTGAAGCACTGCCGCCGCGCCTAGCATGGCCGCCGTAACGGTAAAGGTCACCAAAGCGCTGTATTTGAAGCAAAACACAAAAAGAAAAACCAATGAAATGCCAAGCCCCGCCCATAAGCCATAGCGGTTCCAATGCCTGCGCGAAATCACAAGCAAGCTTTTCACCCCCACGGTCATGCTGAGCCAAAGAAGCGCCAATTGCAGCCAGCTAAACCATGCAATGCTTGGCGCAAGCGTACCCAGCCAAGCTAGCGGATAGCATAGCAACGGGTGCAGACACATGTTAAAGGCGGTGATTTTGCCATTCACAGGGGTCATGAAGGTGCGCAAAATATAAGCGTCATCGTTGTTGGCAAAGCGCAGAGCGCCCCAAAAATACAGACAGCTAAGCAATGCCGCCGCAAGCGCCGCGCCTATGAGCCACGCTAGCCACGTCCGAAATTTTGGATTCGCGAAGGGTGCCTCATCGGCCGTGAGCTTTTCCTGATTTTGGCTGGTGTTTTGGGTTGTGCCGTGCTTCATCACATTTTTTCCTCCATTAAGGGGCGAGCCTTGTCTCGCTTGCTTTCATTCGAATCTGCTGTTGATAACCCCATTATCATAACGGTTTTGGCGAAAATCGTCAACAGTTGAGTGAATGGTAAGCATGATTCCAATCAAAATTGCATACACTATTCCAAGGATCGCTTTGACATCGCGGCAAAATTGCGATACAATTCTAATTGGAAGCATCACCGCAAGGAGGCAAAAGCTATGGACGCAGCCACACGCGAAGCGCTTGTCGCAGCGCTCAAGAGCGGCATTTCAAAAAAGCAAATCAATGAAAACGTACCCATGAGCCGCTACACCACATTGCATTTAGGCGGGCCAGCCGAATGCTTGTGTGAAATTGCAGCCGCTGAACAGCTTTCCTTTGCGCTTAAAACCGCGGCGGAGCTGCATGTACCCATCACACTGCTTGGCAACGGCAGCAATTTATTGGTGCGTGATGGCGGCTTGCGCGGGCTTGTGATTCATTTGGGAGATTTATATGCCGAGGTATCCGCCCCCGTGCCCCTGCCCGATGGGCGCTTTGCCTTAACGGCGCAAGCGGGCGCTACGCTTCAAAAGCTGTGCAATACTGCGGCGGATTACGCGCTTTGCGGGCTTGAGTTTGCATCCGGCATTCCGGGTACAGTAGGCGGCGCGGTTTATATGAACGCGGGCGCTTACGGCGGCGAAATCAAGGATGTTTTAAGCGGCATCACCACCTGTGATGAAGGCGGCAGAACCGCCGCATACACGAATGAGGAGCTTCAATTCGGCTATCGCACAAGCCTGTTGGCCACGCAGAACCGCATTGAAGCCGTGTCCACCATTACAGTCAGCTTGGCGCAGGGGGACGAGGAAACCATACGCGCCACCATGCGTGAATTTTCGGCTCGCAGGCGGGAAAAGCAACCCATTAACATGCCCAGCTGCGGCAGTACCTTCAAGCGCCCCGAGGGGCAGTTTGCGGGCACCCTGATAGAATCCGCAGGCCTCAAGGGCTTCCGCATCGGCGGCGTTTGCGTGTCTGAAAAGCACGCGGGCTTTTTGATTAACGATGAGGACGGCACCGCGGAGGATTATCTTGCGTTGATTGCGCATGTACAGCGCACGGTGCAAGAGCAGGCGGGTGTGCTCCTGCTGCCCGAGGTGCGCATTTTGGGAGAGGAATCGCCGATTGTTAGAGTATAGTACAGAAGAGGGGATCATACAATGCAATTTTTAATCCTGACTGGTATGAGCGGCGCGGGCAAAACCGTTGCCATTCGCTATTTAGAAGATCTGGGCGCTCTTTGCGTGGACAATTTACCCCCCATGATGCTGGTGCCCTTTATGGAGGCTTGTTTAAGCGCGCATTTGCATAACCCCGTCATTGCCATTGCGGCCGATGTGCGCTCAGGCGAATTTTTTGACGCCAAGGCCGTTACCAAAATGATTGACGAGGCGCGCATGGTGGGTTTCCATATCGACACGCTCTTTGTGGAAGCAAACGACGATGTGCTCATGAACCGCTACAAGGAAAGCCGCCGCGATCATCCCCTCAGCGGGGAAGGGCTCTCTCTTGAGGAAGCCATCCGCGAGGAGCGCAACCTGCTACAGCCCTTGCGCGAAACCGCCAACCATCTGTTTGATACCAGTGAGCTTCGCCCGCGAGCACTGCAAAAAAAGCTGGCTGAAATTGTGCTCCACGCCGATGAAGAACCGCCTCTGCGCGTAGAAATTTTGAGCTTCGGCTTCAAGCGCGGCATCCCCCGTGAGGGTGATTTGGTTTTTGACGTACGCTTTTTGCCAAACCCCTTCTACATTCCCGAGTTAGGCTCCCATACAGGGCTCGATCAGGATGTGAAGGATTTTGTGTTAAGCCACCCCGTCACCCAAGAATTTTTGAAAAAATGCATGGACATGCTTGTTTTTCTGTTGCCGCATTACATTACCGAGGGCAAGCACAGGCTTGTGATTGCCATTGGCTGTACAGGCGGTGCGCATAGAAGCGTAGCCATTGCCGAATACATAGGCGATGAGCTAAAGCGGTTAGGGCACCGCGTGTCCATCAATCACCGCGATATTGCGCTGGAGCAGGCGCATTGGGCGGCCAAGAGCGAGTACCAAAAGGGAGAGCCGTAAGCATGCATAAACGGCTTGCTCTGCAATGGTTTGCCCTGTGTGCTGTGGTTTGTTTTCTATGCATTACCCTAGGTGAAGGTGCTTCTGCGCATGCCGAAATTTGCTGGAACGCCGCGCCGCCAACCCTGCAGGGCGATAAGCCCCTGCTCAAAATCACCTTTTTGGGCGCATGGCGAAGCGATTGCATCCTGCTTGAATGCGGCGGTGAAAGCATGATGCTAGACGGCGGCTCCGATCTATGCCGCGATCCCTTGCGAAAGGCCATGCAAGCCAAGGACATTCGGCATTTCAAGTATTTGCTGTGCTCGCATTATCACGAGGATCACATCAGCGGTTTATATTGGCTGATGTATTTTGGCTTTACCGCCGATGAATATTTGCACCCCTACGGCGAAAAGGCGTACAACACCGACCCGTATTTGAAAAAAACCGTTGCGCAGGCGAAACGTGCGGGTATTCCCATTCGGCAGGTGAACAACGGGGACACACTTACCTTGGGAAGTGCGAAATTACAGCTTTTCCGCAAGCAAACGGGCGAAGGGGTCAACGGCAAATCGCTGGTGGTGCGGGTGGTGTTTGGAACTGCGAGCGCGTGGTTTTGCGCCGACATTGATGGGCGCACGCAAAAATGGCTGCTTCAAAATGTGCCGCCCGACCAGCTCAAGACCGATGTGGTCAAGTTCCCCCACCACGGCATATCCAACATGTCCCCCGCTTTGCTCGATGCCATGTCCCCCCAACTGCTGGTAATGACCAATTTGGAGAAGGATGCGCTCGGCGGTGCGCCTCAGGCGAAATCCCGCAAAATTCCCGCGCTGTTTGCGGGTGATGGGCGCGTCGTGCTGCAAACGGATGGTGTCCGCTGGTATGCTACGCAGGAAAAAGGCTTGTTTTAAAAATAAGCGGTCACAAAAGCCCCGCCTTTCGTATTTCTTGTCAAATACAACCACAACTCAACCATTTGGGTGTATAATGGTGGAGCTGAATTGTTTTTTTGAATAAGCGTATATGGAGGAATTTTTGATGATGAAAAAGTTGTTTTGTTTGACAATGATTGTACTATGCGTTTTGAGCCAGTTTACAATAACGCTTGCGCAGGGCAGCACCGCATTGCCTGCTAATGAAAGCGCGGCGGCGGCTTCGGCGGCTACTGCGGCTTCGGCTACTACTGCGGCTTCGCCTACGGTATCCGCTGCTGTTGCTGTGTCCGCCGCGCCTGGCAAAACCGCAGGCACCGTTACTTCCTCCCCCACAGGGATTCCCGTTGCAAGCGGAGCGCCTTCGGCGAGCGGAGCACCCGTTGCGAGCGGAGCACCTTCGACGAGTAACGCGCCCGTTGCGAGTGAAGCACCTTCGGCGAGTGACGCGCCCGTTGCGAGCGGAGCGCCTTCGGCGAGTAACGCGCCCGTTGCGAGCGGAGCACCTTCGGCGAGCGGAGCACCCGTTGCAAGCGGAGCACCTTCGGCGAGCGGAGCACCCGTTGCAAGCGGAGCACCTTCGGCGAGTAACGCGCCCGCTTCAAGTAACGCACCATCAGCAAGTGACGCACCCGCTGCAAGCGTAATGCCTGCTGTAAGTGGCGCACCATCAGCAAGTGACGCACCCGCTGCAAGCGTAACGCCTGCACAAAGCGAAGCGCCTGCACCCACAGAGCTTGCGCCCAATCGCAGCATCGCAATTCACATACTGAACACCGGCAAAATACATTTAGGTGACAGCGTCACCATGGAAGCTTTGCTAAGCGGTTATGAAAGCATTCCGTATACCATTGTTTGGCAATACAGCGACAACGGCGGAAAATCGTGGAACAATGCGGCAGGCACAAACAACGGCACCACCTACACACTCACCGTCAGCCAAGAAAACGCAAGCTGGTGCTGGCATGTTGCACTCACCATTGTTGAATAGCCGTTTGCAAACAAAGGGCGTTTTGCACCCTGGCAATATGGAAAGAAGGAGGAATGCCATCATGGTACTTGAAAACAAATTGGGTATTACCGATGCAGTAGAGCTTGCCCGGCTGGAAGAAAAAACAAGTAAGAAGAAAGCGATTGAACTGTTTGAAAAAGGTACGTTAGACGCTCTTGCTCCCGGCACTTATCAAACACTCGCTTTTATTCATGGCTATCTCTTTGATGAAATCTCTCCCTTTGCCGGTAAAATGCGTGATGTCAACATTGCAAAAAGCAGCTTCCGCTTTGCCCCGCTGATGTATCTGGAAGCATCATTGCAGAATATTGATCAAATGCCGCAATCAACCTTTGATGAAATCGTTGAAAAATATGTGGAAATGAATATCGCGCACCCATTCCGCGAAGGCAACGGCCGCAGTACAAGAATTTGGCTTGACCTTCTTTTTAAAAAAGAGCTGGGGCAGGTCATTGATTGGAGCTTGATAGACAAAGAAGATTATCTTCTTGCCATGGAACGCAGCCCCATAAAGGACATTGAAATCAAGGTTCTTCTCAAAGCGGCGCTCACAGACAAAATAAACGATAGAGAAGTCTATTGGAAGGGCATCGACACCAGTTATTACTATGAAGGCTACACTGTTTACAAAACAAAAGACCTGCGATAATCCTTACACTTGGGTAGTTAAGCAATATATGCTACGACAAATACTACAATACTACAAACAACGGTCAATCGCCAAACTAGACGCACCGTTGACAGAGTAAAGGCAACACGATGCATTAACTCTGTCAAAAAGGGAAGGAATATCACCATAAAGTTGAAAAATCCGATAAAATATAAGAAGAGACAGACGAATGTAACACAAAAAGGGTATAGCAAACAACGCTGCGTTTCGGGCAATAACAATTGGCAGAGTAAACGCAACGAATATTTAGCCGGATAACTACTTCAGCAACGAAGGTTTGAGTATAATGTTATTATGTGGAACCACTTGCTGACAAACTAAAAGCAACAGCTTCTCCAGCAGCGCATCGCCGTAAAGAAAGGCGAACATTTCAAAGGGAGACTTATCGCCAAGCCCTTTTCGGCTGTATGAGTTGATATGAGACATGAGACAATCAACGGCAGACTGAGTAAGTGTGTCAAAGGAAGTTCCTTGTGGCAAGACCAAACGATTGAATTCGTGGTTTCGTTCCACCTGGGGCTTTTGATAAGATGCCAT
>JAVXND010000090.1:0-9327 GCA_036645955.1 Clostridia bacterium
CCAGCAATCGATATCCTTCAAAAGTTTTCCAACAAGAATAGTGAGTATTAAATCGTTGAAAGAGATATTCAAAGGCTTCTGGCATTATTTTACCTCGCTGTTGTACAAACGCTGATGTCGTAGGCGTTTTTTGATTCATGTGAAACAGCTGCAACAGTTCAAGTTGTATGCTGTTTCCTCCCATACAGATTAGACTCTCGACAAGTTTTGAAAACTGCAATGGACTTTTTCTGGTAAAGTCTTTTTCTGGATGTTGGCTGAAAAGCCAAGCAATTTTTGATAGTTCTGCTATCTCCTTTCTCAATGCTTCCCGTACCTCTTTGACATAGTCGCTCATGTCGTGCACCTCCTGAATTTTTCGTCCAAGAGGCTTCGCCGCATTTTTTCTTGCTTTTGTCAAGCTTTTTTGTTAAAAAGTGGGCTGAATTTGTAAAAAAAGTGGACTGACTTTCGTTTGTCAGTCCTTATGGGGTGGGCGTTTTTGCTAACTTAATGACATTGCCATGTATGGTGTCCCTACTGGTTGCCCGTTCCACTGTATGGGCACCATGGTCACCCAGCCCGGTTGATCGCGGCATTCATGGCAAGGCGCTATCGCTAAAATCATGCTGTTCTCAGGCTCATCGGCTTTACAACAGCGCATAAATGCAGGTGCCAATCACCCCTGTGCCAAAAATAATCTTGATCGCGCTCACCTTATATTTGCGCAATACATAGAGCGCCGCAACAAACAACCCCAGCTCCACATAGTGCAAATCAGACAAGACAAGCGAATATTTATCCGCCTGAAACAAGCCCAACAGCAAAATGGAAAATCCCGCAGAGGCGATCAATGCCACAACCGCAGGGCGAAGGGCGGACAGCACCGTTTGCACCCCGCTAAAATTGCGGTATTTGTAATAAAAGTGCGCCAATAGCAAGCAGATAATAAAGGCGGGCAAAATACAACCCAATGTGCAGATGACCGCGCCGGGAATGCCCGCAAGCCGTGTGCCCACAAAAGTAGCGGAGTTAATGGAAATGGGGCCCGGCGTCATTTCCGCAATGGTAATCAAATCCGTAAATTCCGCCAGCGTCATCAGCTGATGCACGTCCACAATCTGATTTTGAATCAGCGGTATGGCCGCATATCCTCCGCCAACGCTAAACAAACCCACCTGAATAAAGCTGAAAAACAATTGTAAAATAAGCGGCATACTCACACCCTGCTTTCTTTGGCTGATGGTTTCTTTTTCTTCCTCATTGTCCACAGCAAATCCAAAATGCCAATGCACAAGCAGGTTAAAATCACAAGCATGGCGCTCACATTCAAGAAAAACGTGGCAATAAACGCGGCGATCATCAGCACGATGTAAATCACGCGCTTGGTTTTGCACACATTGGCCGCAAGGTTGATCACCACATCAAAAATAACAGCGGCTACGCCCGCGCGCATCACCGTGAGCGCCGTGGCAATGATTTTGTTCTCGCGAAATTGCGTGTAAAAGACCGCAATCACTGAAATAATCACCATGGGCGGAATGGCCGTACCCAGCACCGCAACCAAGGAACCAAGCACCCCGTGCATTCGGTAGCCAATAATGACCGATGCATTCACGGGGATGGGGCCTGGGGACGATTGTGCAATGGCGGTAATGTCGAGCATTTCATTTTCATCAAACCAGCCCAGCTCCTCCACAAACTTCTTTTTCATGAGCGACACAATCACAAAGCCTCCTCCAAAGGTGAAAGCACTCAAGAGAAACGTGGCTTTGAACAATTTCCATAGGATGTTTTTTTGGTAAGCGATCTTTTCCATGTTCGGTCTCCTTTTCTTTGGTTGCTTACCTATTATAGACCTCTTTGCTGCTTATTCAAAATATATATACTTGATGATAGCTATAGGCTTTTACCTATGAAGTTTGATTTCCATTCACAATATAGGGCGGCCGACGCAACCCACACTGCAAACAGGCGGGTGCAAATCAAAGCACCCGCCGCTGTAAACCTGTTATGCGCAGAGGGCACGCACGCCACGTGCATGCATCCCGCCCTGCCAGATGGGCCCAACGGTATGAATCACATATTTGCATGGCAGTCGGTAGAAAATGGGAGCCGACGCATTTTTACACGCCGGCTCCCATGATTTGCTGAGGATTTTTTATTGTGCCTGATAGGCGGCAAAAGCGTCTTCATAGATTGCTAAGTATTCTTCCAACCCCATGGCACGCAGCTGCTCGACATAAGCATCCCACTCTTCATCAATGCCGCCGTCAACCACCCAATGTGCATAGGTCTGCTCCACATAGCTCTTAATATCGGTCGCGAGCACGGAAAGCCGAAGCAGCTGTTCCTCGGTGTAGGAGCACACGGGGAAGGTGGGACGCGCATACGCCGCGTTGACCGCATCGTCTGCCAGCTTGATACCGTCGCCCTGATCGGTGGGCAAAATGACGTTCTTTTCAAATTCAGCACTCATGTATTTGGGTCCATGATCGCGGAACGAATAGGTCCAGCAAGAAGTATCCAAGGACATGTCCCCTTGCGGCACAAGCACGGTATACGTGCCATCGCCGTTGTCTTTGATCTTGCCATCTCCGATGGAGCCATAGTAGGTCTGCAAAGAAACCAGATCGTCATAGAACAAATCGGCAAAGCTTAACAGCTTGTCCACATCTTTGCAGGCGGAGGTTACCACAAACTCGTTGCGCGCATAGTTGAGATACGTTGGATCGGATTCCACATAGCGGTTGCCGTCGGGTCCCTTCACGGCTTCCATTACTTGGAATTGTGCGGCGTTTGCGCCAACCTCGGCATCAGCCGTCCACGCAAAGCAGATTCCTGTTAAAGAACCGCCCTCGGCTTGCGTTTTAGCGGCAACCATGTCGCTTGTTTGGGTGAAGCGCTCTTGGGATAGCAGACCTTTTTCATAAAGGCCGCGCACCCACTGAACGCCTTGGCGATAGTTTTCTGCGGTGGGTACAAAGTAGGGCTTGCCTTGCGCATCAAGGCCCATGTAGTTACCTGCGCGGCTGGCTTGGGTGCCAAAGGGAATCATTAATTCGTTGATGTCTTTGCGGGCGGAAGCGGGCACGGGGCCTGCATAGCCAACTTCATCGGCAATGCTGTTGCCATTGGGATCTTTGGTCACAAAGGCTTCCAGTACAGCTTCTAGCTCTTGATAGGTGGTGGGCATTTCCAAACCTAGCTTGTTGAGCCAATCCCGATTGATGTAGGTGGGGAACGCCGTCAGGGGGCGTAGGGGTAGCTTCTTGGGCAAGCCGTAAATTTTCCCCTCACGGTTGGTGGACAGCGCTTTCATAGCCGGATCTTTTTCAAAGATGGCCGCAAGGTTGGGCATTACAGTGGAAATATGAGGTGCCAAGTCCACGAAGTATGCGTTGTTTTGAGCAATGTCTGTATCCGATAACGTAATTTCACCAAAAAACGCATCGGGCAGGTTGCCGGAAGCAAGCATCAAAGATTTTTGCTCCTGCCAGTTATCGTAGTAGTAAACATCCCACTCGATTTTAACACCCGCTTTTTCCGCCATTTCCTGAAGTACAGCGGTTTTGGTAAAATCGGTTCCCCATGAATCCGTCCAGCGCACAATGGCGATTTTGAAAGTAGGCATTTCCGCTTCGCCTAGCGCAAGCATAGGCAACAGCATCATCAGGGCAAGAGACAGAGAAAGAATACGCAACCATTTTTTCATTGAGATAGCCTCCCTGTAGTATATATTTCAAATGCCGTAAATGGCATTTGGGTTCGAAGCTTAGCCTTTTAAAGCACCGATCATTACCCCTTGATTGAAGTATTTTTGCACAAAGGGGTACATGCACATAATGGGCGCGGATGCGATGACGATGGCACAGTATTTGATGAGGTTAGCGGCCTTTTGTGCTTCCATGGCGGCAACGCCTGTGGTCATGTTGCTCACCACTTGGTTGCTGATTAAAATGTTGCGAAGCACCAGCTGTAAGGGGCGCAGGCTTTCACTTTGAATGTAAATCAAGGCGTTAAAGTACGCATTCCATGTGCCAACTGCCGCCCATAGGGCAATCACAGCGATAATGGCTTTGGACAGCGGCAGCACAAAGGTGAAAAAGTAGCGCAGGTTGCCGCACCCGTCAATTTGCGCGGATTCCCAAAGCTCTGCGGGCAGAGAGCTTTTGAAGAACGTTCGTGCCACAATAATATAGTAGGTGATGACCGAAAACGGAAGCACCATGACGGCGAAGGTGTCCAGCAGACCAAAGTCTTTAACGACCATATAGGTCGGAATTAAACCGCCCGAAAAAAACATGGGGATCAGGAAATAGATGGATAAAAACTTCCGTCCAACCAAATCCTTTCGTGAAAGGGAATAGGCTACGGGAATATTCACCGCCAAGCAAAGAAGGGTGCCTACCAGCACATACGCAATGGTGTTGCGGTAGCCGACCCACAGCTGTGCATAGTTAAACAGATGATCGTACCCCTTAAACGTTAGCCCAATGGGTCGCCAAACAATGTTGCCTGCGGCTACTTGGTTTGGATCGCTGATGGAGGCAATGAGGATAAAGTACATTGGATACAGCGCAATAAGCGTTCCAAGCGCCGCGAAGGTATACAGCAGCACATCAAAAATGCGGTCGCCCCTTGACTTGCGAAGTTTGGTTGAATGGATGGCAACGGTTTTCATTCGCTTACCTCCTAAAACAGAGTTGTATCGCCCAGCTTGCCGGACAAAAAGTTCACGCCCCATAAAATGGCAAAGTTAATCACGTTGTTAAACAGGCTGATGGCGGCAGAAAGGCTGTACTGACTGCTTTTGAGTCCCATCTTATACACATAGGTGGAAATGGTTTCGCTGGCAGACATGTTGAGGTTGTTTTGAAGCAGGTATACTTTTTCAAAACCGATGCTCATGATTGAGCCGCTGCGCATGATAAACAGGATAATGGCTGTGGGCATGAGCAGAGGAATGTCAATATGCAAAACCTTCTGCCATTTGCTTGCACCATCCACAACAGCGGCCTCGTATAGCTCAGGGGAGATGGTGGACAGCGCCGCAATGTACATAATGCTATCCCAACCCACATGCTGCCACACCTCCGTCCATGCATAAATGCTGGAAAAAGCCGCTGGCTTGCCCATCAGGTTTGGCACGGTAATTCCTACAAAGGATAGCAGCTTGGGAATAATGCCAGAGCTAGGCGAAAGAAACAGGATGATCATGCCGCACATGACAACGGTGGATATGAAATGCGGCAAGTACGTAGATACCTGAAACACCTTGCGAAAACGGCTCGCGTTCATTTGGTTGCACATCAATGCAATCGCTATGGGCAATGGAAAAGTAACCAATATGGTATAGAGGCTGATGGTGAGTGTGTTGCGAATGGTGCTTGAAAACATGTAGGAGGAAAAATATTGTTTAAAATAAGTAAGCCCTGCCCAGTCACTGCCGGCAATCCCCAACGCCGGCTTGAAATCTTTAAAGGCAATGACAATCCCGTACATGGGCAAATAGGTAAAGCAAAAGAAAATAACCACAGCGGGCAATATAATCAAGTACAGCCCCTTGTTTTTATAAATATCCTGCCATAGCTTTTGCCGTCGGCTTGCCTGTGCAAGCGAATTTTGACGCATGACATGGTACCTCCTTTATCAATTCAAGATCAGGCTGACCTATGCGCCATTTTCCCTTGATGCTGTAATGGCGCGTATGAGGCGTAGCAAAGTGTGCTTTTGGCATTTGTATCATTTTATTGAAGGCAAGCCAGCATTTCTTTTATTTCGGAGCTTTTAGCAAACAACGGAATCACATGCAGCGGAGCTTCCGCCTCAATGGTTTGCCCGCCTTCGTACCACGCGTTCGTCCATACATTTTGCCAGCGAGCGCCCTGCGGCAGATAAACGGTGCGCGAGCGCACGCCAGCTTGATACACAGGCGCTACCAATAGCTCCTCTCCAAAGAGGTATTCATCCTCCGCCTCCCAAGCTTTGGCATCCTGCGAAAAGCAGTAGAACAGCGGTTTGATGATGGGAGTGCCTGACAAATGCGCCGCTTGCATCGCTTGCTTAATGTAGGGCTTCATGGCGTGACGCGCGTTGATATAACGAGTCATGATTGCTTCTTGCTCCGCGCCGTAGCTCCAGATTTCATTATCCGCGCCGCTTGCGCACATGCCCCCGCCCAATTCTTTGGACAAAGGCTCGCTGTGAGGATCACGGTCGCCGTGCAAGCGCATCACAGGGCAGAAGGTGCCATATTCAAACCAGCGAATCAGCAGCTCCAAAAAATCGGGGTCCTCAATGCTGGCACCGTGAAAGCCGCCGATGTCGGCCGTCCACCAAGGTATGCCAGCCATGCCCATGTTAAGCCCTGCCGTGATTTGGTTTCGCAGATAGGTAAAGCTAGAGGGAACATCCCCCGACCAAGCCAGTGCACCATAGCGCTGAGAACCTGCCCACGCACAGCGGATCAGGCTGACGGGATTTTCTACGCCCTGTGCCTTGAGCCCATCGTAAAAAGTTTTGGCATAGAGCGCGGGGTAAATATTGGCGCATTCGGATGCGGGGCCCATATGGTAGCGGTAGATATCAAAATCAGCGGCGGTATATTCCGGTTCAGCCACATCCAGCCAAAACAGGGAAATGCCTTGGTCAAAGTAATGGGCTTTGCATTTTTCCCACAAATAGGCTTGTGCTTCTGGGTTTGTGAAATCCACAAAGTTTTGACTGCCAAACAAATCCATGGCATATTTTGTTCCGCGCTCTACGCGTATGAGCAGGTCACGGTCGCGCATTTCAGCAAAATTTTCACTTCGCCTGTCCACGGTCGGCCATACCGATACCATCACTTCCGTGCCCATGCGGTTGAGCTCTTCCACCATACCCTTGGGATCAGGCCAATAGGCGGCATCGAACTTCCATTCACCCTGATTGGTCCAGTGGAAAAAATCAATCACGATGACTTCCAAGGGCAGATTGCGGCGCTGATACTCCCTTGCTACTTGCATCACTTCTGCTTGCGTACGGTAACGAAGCTTGCATTGCCAAAAGCCCAGCCCGCAATCGGGCATCATGGGCACGCGACCCGTAACAGCGGCGTAGTTCTCCACAATTTCAGCAGGTGTATCTCCCGCCACAATCCAGTAATCCAGCTGCTGCGTGCTTTCCATTTCCCATTGGGTAATGTTTTTCCCAAACTCCGCGCGGCCGATCCCCGGGTTGTTCCACAACAAGCCATAGCCTTTATCCGATACCAAAAAGGGTACAGAAGCTTGTGTGTTGTACTGTGCCAGCTCAAGCACACAGCCCTTGAGATTTAAATAGGGGTGCTGATATTGTCCCATGCCATACAAGCGCTCCCCATCATCAGCGTCAAAGCGCGCGGTGATATGGTAGCTGCTGCCCATGGCACGGTATTGGCGGGCATAGGTATGAATCATAATCAAGTCATCAAAGTGATCTTTATCTGCAAAATCACAGCCTAAATCCCCTGTGCGATAGTATTCGCGAAGCAGTATTTTGCCCGCCTGATTGTAAAAGCAAAGCTTGCCAAACGCATTGATTTGGGCGCGAAGCTTGCCATTGGTAAGGGAAGCAGAGCTGTCGCAAATTTCCACCAAAGGGCTTGTGTCCTGCACAGGAAGATCAAGCGCCCAATCTCTGTTTTGAAATTCGGCGTTTTTGGTGCATCGTACACGAATGGCATTGCAGCCATGCGCAACCAACGAGAGTGTTTCCCCGCGAAATGAAAATAATAAGCCATTATTGATACGCTTAAACATCGTGCTCATTCTCCTTGTACGAATGTTGACCAACATCAACACTTATGATATAGTGATTATACTCAATAATTGAGCAAAATACTATTATAATCAAAACAGGTACTATGACAATATTGACATGATCCAGCAATTCAAAGAAGGGAGCGAACGCATGGAAAAGGAAGCGGTACAGCATGGAACAGAAGCTTTCCCCGTTGGTGTTTACCTTGAAAAAGCAGCCGCAGATACGGAAGTGGTACAATATACGCATTGGCATGACGAGCTTGAGCTGTTCTTCATAGAGGATGGCGGCACGCTGTTTCGTGCCAATTCAACACAGGCAATTCTTTACAAAAACGATTTTGCTTTGATACGCTCAGGCGTGATTCACGGCGCGGTTAAAATCAAGGATCAGCCCTGCCGCTTCTGTGCCATTGTATTTCGCTCTGACTTTTTGGCAAGTCAGCAAGCCGATGTAATTGAAGGCTTGCTTGCGCGCCTCACCTCCACAGAGCGCGGCTGGGCCACCTTTATCCAGAGCGATTCCCCTTTGCAAGCAAAGGTTTCCGCGCTGGTTCACGATGTGGTGAAGGCTTATCAGCGGCATCATGATGCTTATGAATTGCTCATCAAGGCCAAGCTGTTGGAAATACTGTACTGTTTTTTACAAGCGGGTGAAAGTGCAGAGGACATGAGCACCATTGCGCAGCCGGATGTCATGCCGATTAAACGCGCACTTCTGTATATTCGTGAAAACCATTCGCAAAGCCTTTGTGTTGATGAATTAGCGCAGCTGCTGAGCATGAGCGTTGGCCATTTTGAACGTTTATTTAAACACTTTGTAGGCGAAACCCCTTTTTCCTATTTGATACGCTATCGCATTCAAATGAGTATGCGGCTATTGGAGGAAAGCAATCAAACCATTTCCGAAATTGCCATTGAAACAGGCTTTCATGATTTTAGCTATTTTGGAAAATGCTTTCGAAAATACTGCGGAATATCCCCACGAGATTATCGCAAGGGTTTAGAGCGGCAAAGCAATTTTGATGCGGAATGAAATGCAGTAGAGGGTTATCACTGCGCACCGCATGATAGCCGCGTCCCCTGTATGGGACGGTAGTTCCGCAAGCATGCGAACCCCCGCAAAGCGGGGCAATCACCCTATATGGTATCCCCAGCAAGGAAACGGGTAACCCGTAGGGACACCATACATGGTGTCCGCCCAGTTGGCGTTCCCCCACTCCTATACAGCAAGGCATATCGCTGCATCATACAAACAGCCCCGCATGAATACCATCGTTCGCAATCCTCCACCCATGCCCCAGCAAGCGCACATGCCCCAAACCCCATGCATGCCGAGCCATGCGAATGCTGCAGCGCGTAATGCCATTTCCGCAAAAGCGCGGTTCCCCCCCGCAGGGTGATGCAGCAGCGCGTGGTGCCAATTCCGCAAGGGGGCGAACCCCGCAAGGTGGGGCGGACACCATATATGGTGTCCCTACAGGGGACGGGGTGTTTTCGATTTTGCAATGCGGCGAATCCGCAGGGGGGCGCTGAACGAAACGCTGCCCACAAAAAACCTGTGCAT
>JAVXND010000091.1:0-8876 GCA_036645955.1 Clostridia bacterium
ACTCTTTTTTTGAATGTATCAGATGATATTGTGCTTAGCTGGTTCATTTGATTCTCTAACTTAATGACATTGCCATACATGGTGTCCGCCCAGTTGGCGTTCCCCCCTCATCTAAATCAATCAACATTGCTGCACCCGTAGCCTTGCGTACCATGCGCATCGTTCGCATCATGCACATCATGTGTACCATTTTTCTTTTCGCATCCATCCCCCACACGCAAAAAGCGGAGCCGCTTCACCCATGAACTCCCTCATGGTGAACCAGCCCCGCTCATAAGCAACCCAATTTCACGAACGCACCGCGCAATCCGCGCAATCCGCTTGTTACGCGTTCCCCTTCAAATACCCCAGCACCAGCGCCACCACAATGGCAACGCCCAGCGCAATCAGAACCGCGTCAATCACCCAAAGCGGCACGCCTCGCAGCTTTTCGTACATGCGTTCCTTCACATTTTGCGGCCCCTTAGGCGTGGGTGCTTCGCCCCGCGTAATGACCGTTTCTTCTTCGCCTGCATCCTTCATACGCATTACTTCTTCGCCAAATACTTGCGTAGATCCAGCGCAACAGCCACAATGATCACCAAGCCCTGCACAATGTAGGTGTAGCTGGTTTCAATGCCCATGAATTGCATGGCAATCTTGAGCAGCTCGAATACCAAAACACCAATGAGGATACCGCTGATTTTGCCAACGCCGCCGTTTACGCTTACGCCGCCGATGGTGCAGCCTGCAATGGCCTCCAGCTCGTAGCCCATGGCTGTGTTAACCGATGCGCCGCCGCTCTTTGCCGTCATCAGGAAACCGCAGATGCCGTACAAAACCGCCGCCAGCATGTAAATCAAAATCTTGGTTTTGTTGCAGTTTACGCCCGCAACCTCTGCCGCGCTCTCATTGCCGCCAATGGCGTACATGTACTTGCCGTGGCGGGTTTTGTTGTACAAAAACCACATGAGCACGCCGATGATAAGCGCAATGATCGCTGTATAGCTGAAAATTTGGTTGCCGATGAACCCTGTGGCCAGGTTGGAATAATCCGCACGCAAGCCGCCAATGGGGCTCGCACCCGTATACACCAAGCAAATGCCGTAAATCAACGTCTGCATGCCCAAGGTGGCTATGAAGGGCGGCACCTTGAAGAACGCAATCACCGAACCGTTGATCATGCCAAAGACCGCGCAAATGGCCAGCACCATGAGCAGCACCAGTAAAATATTCGGTTCGCCCATCTCGGGGTAAAACTTAGAGGCATAATCGCCGCGCTGTAGGAAAATGGCGCTGATACAGGCGGCCAAGCCAGCCATACGGCCGGCAGATAGGTCGGTGCCCTTTGTAATCAAGCAGCCCGAAACACCTACCGCTATGATAAAGCGGATGGCCGTGTTGCTTAGCAGGTTACGAAAGTTCGCTTCCGAAATAAAATTGGGGCGCAAAATGCCTACAATAACTGCCACAAGCATAATGCCCACAATAATAATATTGTCCCGAAACCAGTGTAGTATGGAAATTCCCGAAAAAGTGCTTTTCTTGCTGATTGGCTGAGTTTGCATGCCCTATACCTCCTAGTGGGCCTTTCGGCCTTCTCCCAATTTCGTACCGTTGGTTCTTACGCGGTTGCGCTCATGGCCTCATCTTTTGTGTCTTCCGTATTTTCAAACTGCGTCGCCAGCTCCATAATTTGCTCCTGCGTAGCGCTGGCACCGTCCACAAAGCCCGTTACTCGCCCATCGCACATTACCATAACACGGTCTGACATACCAATCAATTCGCCCATTTCAGAGCTAATCATGACAATGCTCTTGCCTTGCTTGGCAAGATCCGCAATAATGCAGTAGATTTCATACTTTGCGCCTACGTCAATGCCGCGTGTGGGTTCATCCAAAATAAACACATCGGGATCATTGGCCAGCCAGCGTGAAATAAGCACCTTCTGCTGATTTCCGCCTGACAGCGATTGAATCTGCGTTTTGCTCGACGGGGTTTTGATGGATAGCTTCTGCACGTTTTCCTTTACCAGCGCCTCTATTTTGCGGCTGTTAAGCATGATGTGCGCCATCACATAGTGGTCAAGGCTGGCAATGGCCACGTTATCTGCTACAGAAAGCACGCCCAAAATACCTGTGGCACGCCGATCCTCGGTGAGCAAGGCAATGTTCTTGCGAATGGCATCCTGCGGCCGCGTAATGGTAAGCTCTTCGCCCTTGTAGCTAATGGTACCCGCCTTGTGGGCGCGTATGCCAAAAAGCCCTTCCATCAGCTCTGTGCGCTGTGCGCCCACCAAACCGCCCACGCCCAAAATTTCCCCGCGCCTCAATTGAAAATTTACATGGCGAAAGCTGCGTGGGTTAATGGAGGTATAATCCTTAACTTCAAAAATGACCTCGCCAGGCACATTTTCACGTTTTGGGTATAGGTTGGTCAGCGCTCTGCCCACCATTTGGGTAATGATCTTATCCGTTGTCAGCTCCTTGGCATCCCACGTACCAATGTATTTGCCATCACGCATGATGGTTACTTCATCACTGATGCGCAGAATTTCATCCATTTTGTGGCTGATATATACAATGGCTACGCCTTTTGCTTTCAAATCCTCAACTATGCGGAAAAGCGCCTCCACCTCATGCGCCGTTAGCGAGGAGGTTGGCTCGTCAAGAATCAACACCTTGCAATCGTTGGATACCGCCTTGGCAATTTCCACGGATTGCATTTGAGATACGCTTAAGGACCCCAGCTTTTGCTTGGGATCAAAGTTCATTCGTACCTCTTTGAGTACACGCGCGGTTTCGCTGTACATTTTCTTGTGGTCAACAATCGGAATAAAGCCCAACAGCTTTTTCATGGGGTAGCGCCCCACAAAGATGTTTTCTGCAACACTGCGCTCCGTAATGGGCTGCAGCTCTTGGTGTACCATCGAAATTCCCAATTTGAGCGCGTTCAAGGGGTCGCCAATATGTACTGCTTTGCCTTCGTATAATATTTCACCTGCATCCATGCTGTAAATGCCAAACATGCACTTCATCAAGGTGGATTTCCCCGCGCCGTTTTCGCCCATCAGCGCGTGCACGGTGCCAGGGCGTAGCTTGAGCTGCGCGTGATCCAAAGCCTTGACCCCTGGAAAAGACTTGTCTACATCGCGCATTTCCAAACGGTATTCACTCATAAACCGGCCTCCTTGCCATGGTGTAAGAAAGTGGTGCGTGCGCTTTCGCACACGCACCACTCGAATTTGATTCGGGGGGAAAGGTTTACTTCTTCACAACCTTGGTGTAGTCAACCATGTAAACCTTCTCGGGGGTTGCTCCGCCAACGATTTCCAATGCAACGTCAGCAGCCTTGTGGCTCTGGCTTACATGGTCGTTGAGCACGGTGCCGGTCATTTCGCCAGCGTTTACCAGCTCCACAACCTCGGGCAATGCGTCAACGCCAACGAGGTAGATGTCCTTGCCAACGGTGCGGCCAGCGGACTTGATGGACTGCAACGCGCCTAGCGCCATGCCGTCGTTGTTGCAGAAGATAACGTCAACAGATGCGCCGAACTGTGCCAATGCGTTTGCGGCAATTTCTTGGCCCTTCGCCTGATCCCAGTCGCCGCGTTGTTCGAACAGCTTGTTCACTTTCATGCCGCCATCGGTCAATGCTTTGATGGAGAACTCGGTGCGATACTGTGCATCAATGTTCTCGGGATCGCCAACTACCATGACGTAGTCAACAGTGCCGTTGCCATCAAAATCGCCCTTGTTGGGGGTTTCGAGAATGATTTCGCCCTGGAAGGTGCCGCTCTGACGAGCATCGGCGCCAACGTAGCAAACTTTGTCCCACAGTGCAAGATCTTCGTCAACGGGTTGACGGTTGATCAGCACAGTGGGGATACCAGCAGCCTTCACCAGCTCAATCACGGAAGCGGCGGAGGTGGACTGTACGAGGTTGATGATCAACACGTCTACCTTTTCGGCGATAAATGCGTTGATTTGGTTGGTTTGCTCAGCCTGGTCGTTCTTGCCGTCTACAACGGTAACAACGCAGCCCTTGCTCTCCAAATAGCTTTGCAGCTCTTGGCGGTAGAGGGTCATGAAGTTATCATCGTACTTATAAATGCAAACGCCAACCTTAATAGGGGCTGCTTCTGCACTTGCCAAAGAAACCATACCCATCGCCATCATGACGACCAGAACGAGCGCTAATAGCTTTTTCATTGGATATCCACTCCTTTTCTATTCAGGGCATGTACTAGGTACATCCTGTATTGTTTATAGTATATCTCCAATTTGTCGGGAACTGAATTGGAAATCCTACTTAAAATTGTGGAAATCCTACGCAATCGCAAAAAATGGGGGGTGGTGTGGGAAACTGCGGTGTAGCTTTGCGGCGATATGGCGTATTACCAGCATTCGTTTTTCAAGCTGCCATCGCAGTAGGTGGCCTCATAGCCCTCTGCGCTTGTTTCTTCTTCCCCGTCACCCTCGCACACAGGCTTGTCAACGCTTGGTTTCATGCCGTTCTTGTCCTGCTCCTTCACCGCAGGTGTCCTTTCCGCAAAGGGGATATCCCCCCACGGCGTTTTCATGCCAGTTCCTTTTCAATCAGCTTGCTGAGGGCATAAACGTCCTTGTCCATCTCGCGCTGGTCGGGGCCTTCAATCATCACACGCACACGCGGCTCCGTACCGCTGGCACGCACCACCACACGCCCCTTGTCCTTGTATTTCATTTCCAAAACCGCAATCATTTCGTTGATTTTTGCGTTTTGGTCAAAATCGTACTTCTTTTTATCGTCCACATTGGCGGCATATTGGCTTTGCGGCATCATTTGCATCACGGCGGCCAAGCGGCTCAGCGGCTGCTGTGCCTTGACCATGGCGCTAATCAACTGCACCGCCGTCACCAGCCCGTCGCCTGTGGTGTTGTAATCCAGCATAATCACATGCCCGCTTTGCTCGCCGCCCAGCACAAAGCCGTCGGAAAGCATTTTTTCAAGCACGTAGCGGTCGCCCACCTTGGTTTTTTCAAGCTTGATGCCGTGCTTTTTCATGGCGATCTCTAAACCCATGTTGCTCATAACCGTCGCAACCACCGTATTGGCACGCAAACGTCCCTGATCCTTTAGTGCAATGGCGAGCATCGCCATCACCTGATCGCCGTTGATCAGCTGCCCGCGCTCGTCCACCGCCATCAGGCGATCCGCATCGCCGTCAAAGGCAAAGCCCACGTCCGCACCCAGCTCGCGCACCAATTCGCACAAGCGGCGCGGATGGGTTGAACCGCAATTGTCGTTGATGTTGGTGCCGTCCGGCTCGTGATAATAGCAGCTCACACGTGCGCCTAGCTCCTTAAACACAAGCGGCGCCACTTCAAAGCTTGCGCCCTGCGCACAATCCAGCACCACATGCAAGCCGTCCAGCCGCACGGAGGTGGTTTCCTTTACAAAGTCCACATAGCGGCGGGTGGCGTTGCGCTGGCGCACGGGTCGGCCCACGCGCTCGCCCACCGGCGTTTCCAAATCCGTCGGCATGCCGCTCAGGGCAATTTCCTCCATGCGGTCTTCCATAGCGTCGGGCAATTTATAGCCGTTTTTATCAAAGAATTTGATGCCGTTGTATTCTACTGTGTTGTGGCTCGCGCTGATCACCACGCCTGCGTCCGCCTCATAATAGCGCGTGAGGTACGCAATGGCGGGGGTGGGCAGCACCTCCACCAGCACCGCGCGTGCGCCCATGCTGCAAATGCCCGCAACCATTGCGCTTTCCAGCATTTCACCGCTAATGCGCGTATCGCGCCCCACAAGAATGGTGGGACGGTGCACATCGCTGGCAAGCACATACGCGCCTGCCTGCCCAAGCCGAAAGGCAAGCTCGCAGGTCAGTTCACTGTTGGCAATACCGCGTACTCCATCGGTTCCAAACAATCTCGCCATGCTTATAAACCCTTTCTAGGCAAATGCTTATGCCCAAAACACGTCCGAATTCTTGCCCTCAAAGGTAATGACCTGCTTGAGGAACGCTATGGCCTTTTGAAGCCCTTCGTTCACGCTCATCAAGCTGTCCTCGTGCTCAATGCTCAGCACATCATCATACCCAACCATGCGCAGGGCGCTGATGATATCCTTCCACAAAAGCATGTCGTGGCCATAGCCCACACTGCGGAAAATCCAGCTCCGCTCGCCTTCGCGCGTGAAGCTTTTGGTGTCGAGCACGCCGTTAACGGGGCAGTTGATGGGGTCAATTTTGGTATCCTTGGCATGGAAAAAATAAATAGCGTCCTTGAGCTGACGAATGGCGGCCACGGGATCGATCCCCTGCCAGAACAAATGGCTGGGGTCAAAGTTTGCGCCAATCAGCGGCCCCACCGCATCCCTCAGGCGGAGAAGCGTTTCAGGGTTGTACACGCAAAAGCCGGGGTGCATTTCCAGCGCGATTTTTTCAATGCCGTGCGCAGCCGCAAACGCCGCCGCCTCGCGCCAATAGGGAATCAGCACTTCATTCCATTGGTATTGCAAAATGGCCTGATAATCCTCTGGCCAAGCGCAGGTAACCCAATTGGGGGTTTGATCTGCGGCACTGCCGCCAGGGCATCCGCTAAAGCCTATGATACGCTTGACATTGAGCCGTTCTGCCAGCAGTACCGCGCCTTGAAAATCGTCGCGAAACTGTTTGGCCGTTTCCGGGTTGGGATGAATAGGGTTGCCGTGCGTGCTCAGCGCCGCAATTTCCAAATGATTTTGCGCAAGCACGCCGCGAAATTCTTCCAGCTTTGCTTCATCTTTAAGCAGCACCGCAGGGTCGCAATGCGCCTTGCCCGGGTAACCGCCGCAGCCAATTTCCACCGCCTGCACGCCGCTTTGCGCAAGGTATTTCATTGCTTCCGCAAAAGGCTGCGCATTTAAAACAGGGTTAAACACGGCTAGCTTCATGATTGAGTGCCCCCTTTAAGTTGTTGGGTAATGTATTCTTGCCTAGGGTAGTATACCCTGTTTGGAAATAAATTTCAAGACGCGCTTTTCTTGTGAATGACCCTGTTTAGTTCCTCCATGCCCATGGACGCAAGCAGTACAAAAAACGGAGCATAAAGGAACAAATAGCGAGGCCACACCTCAAATAGCAGTAAATAAAGGGTCAATCCAAGCAGCGTGAGCGATAACAGCGCGGTCATGGGGTTTTTGCGCTGTGCAAGCATTGCAAAGGCACAAAGCGCCAGTGCGCCCAGCCATAGGCATTGCATAATGGTGCTGTAGAGCGGGTTGAGCGATCCCTTTGTATGATAGATGGCGCGTAAAAAGGTGCTCAGCTGATCCGTGCGTTTGGGTATTTCCAGCTCCAAAAGGCTTCCGTTTGCGGCAAACGCGCCATCCGCATATGCCTTGTAGGCCTTGACGGAAAAAAAGTGCAGCGCCTCGCTCGGACTTTTTTGCGTAAAGCGCTCCCATGCGCGTTCCAAATTGGCTTCCTTACGCGCCTCAAGTGTCGGGAAGGACTGTGAAAAAGCCACATCCTCCGGTGAATGCCCGCCATAGGTTTCCGCGTTCATGCCCAGCATCAGGTAATGGGTTGCACTCAATTGCTCCTGAGGCTTTGCACTGCCCGCAAGGTACGCAGTGGTGCCGCTCTGCCAAAGCTTGGCAGGTATGGCACCCAGCAGGAGCGCAAGCACAATCAGCCCCGCACGCCCAAAGACCGCAGGCGAATATTCACGCCGCGCAAAAAACCGCGCAACGCCCAATGCAGCCAGCGCAATCAAGAAAATAAGGACGGTCGGTTTCATGGACGCGCCAAAAAAGCATAAAAAAGCAATGAGCATCCACTTGGGAAACGAGCGAAGCTTGCTTCCATATACATACAGCGCCAGTATGGGGAAAAGCACCGCATAGGTGTCCGTATAGGGAACCATCATATACGGCGAAAGCGCAATCCAGGCCGTGCTCAAGCCCAAGGCAAAGCCGTGCGCTAACGGGCTTTTTGTATACCTTCGCGCACAAGCAACGCACAAATAGCAGGTCACATTGAGCATCAGTGCGCCCAAGTAGGGCAGTATCGCATAGGGCACGGCCAAGCCCAGCCGAACCCCCACCCACAGCGGAATGGCCAGCAGTACCGTAATGGGCGCATTGTTGGGGCAAAGCCGATAATAATCACCGTTGGTAAACGCTTGCCCTCTGGCAAGGATGTCCGCGCCATGATAAATGTTTTCAACATCCCATCCGCAATAAAACCAAATGCTTCGCGCCACCAGCAGCTGCACCGCCAACAGCACAAGAAAATAGCCCCGCAAAAGCCAAAGCCTGCGCCCATGGGAAGCCGTGTGCTTTCGCCCTGCGCTCCCCCACAGCAGCGCCGCAATCCCCACAGCCGCAATGGGCAGCAGTGCAAGGTTTGAAAGCAGGCTTCTGTTTTGATAAGCAAAGGCATACGCCCCCTGCGCAAACAAAAGCAAACCCAGTATCCCCACAAGCACACAGCCCATGCTAACCGATAGCGCAGTCGGGACAGCGCTAAGCACACGGTTTTGATTACGAGTCATCGTTTGATACGCTCCTCATGGTGTGATAAATGATGCCGCTTGCGCAGTGATCATGATTCAGGAATAACCGCTTGTAACAGCATGCTGGTCATCAAAATGCACACGCTCCATCCACTGTTCGTTTTTAAAATGTACCACAATTTGTCACGTTCTGTCACGAACGCCGCGATTCCTGTAAGGACACCAACCATGGTGTCTGCCCAGTTGGCGTTCAATACCATTCATTTGTGTCAAGGTATATTGCAATACAGTTTGAACAGTTTCGCAAGGATGGAACCATTCGAAACAAGCCCCCCCTTGTGAAGCTCAATTTTTTGTTCAAAGAAAAAAGCGGTCAAACCGTGACCGCTTATATTGCCTCTGCCCGCC
>JAVXND010000092.1:0-8807 GCA_036645955.1 Clostridia bacterium
CCGACAATTGCACCACCCCGTCCCCCTGTAGGGACACCATATATGGTGTCCGCCCAGTTCGCGTAGCGTCCCCATCAAACCAGCAGCATGTGCTTCCCCCGTTGCATACATTACCCGCCCGACAATTGCACCACCCCGTCCCCGATTGCCACCCCGTCCCCCGTAGGGACACCATATATGGTGTCCGCCCAGTTCGCGTTCTACCTCCCCCAACACATCCCTTCCCCCCTATCCAAACGCATCCCCATTCAATTGGGGGTGCTCCATGTTATAGTCCCTTCCCAATGAGGCCGCTCAAGGTTAGGCGGTAATGATCAATCTTGATGTTTGGATGAATCGCGCACCATTCATCATAGAAACGCAGACCGCAGCAGCCAAAACGATACTTTCATTGCCCACGCCCCCGCCGCAGTCAAGTTTGAGGCACTTACTGAGCCTCTTTCAGAATCATCTCATGTATGGCGAAGAATTCATGGGCAACCGGCTTGCCAGACATTCCTTCGGCTAAATAGGCTGCGTATGTCTTGTTGAAAGAGTCGGGACTGGCATAGGAGTCCTTCCAAGCAACTACACAATGATCAAGTGCCTGTTCATAGTCATTAAGCGCTTGCGCGCTAACCTCCCACTTGATTTGCTCTAATCCATGCAGTTGATCTTGCTTCACTTGGATTTGTGCCGCCAGATCATTTTTGACCATCTCTTCTGCTGCCTGCTTACGGATTTCAAGCTTTTCTATTTCGCCGCTATAATATGCTTTCATGTCTTGGTACAGTTGAGCTTCTATTGGCATTGCTTCTTTATTCAATGCTGCAGCGTCTCCAGCAGGCAAGCGATTCATGTAGAAAGAAAGCCATAAAATCGCTTGTTCCTTGTGTGATGAGTATGGATTGACGATAAATACGGTTCCATCACAAAGTAACAGAGGAACATCCTGCGATGGCAGGGTGAGGGTTATGGGTATAAAATCGGAAACAGTTTCACCGTTAGAAAAAATTCGACGTCCGGGAAGGAATGAACCGTCTATGCTAAATAAGTAAGAGGGTTGATCGTTCATTGGGATGTATGAAAAGCGTTCATTTGTGGTCGCATATGGTTCATCTTCAGAAGCTTCGGGGATCGTGGTGCATACAAGTGAAAGCTGATCGAGCAGATTTGCCATTTCCTCCTCATAGCGCGGAATAGCAGATGCATCTTTCGCCATTAACACATAGTATTGGTCCATAAGCACGCGGAACAATTCGGCTTTTAACTGCTTATTCGTAAGTCCGTTCCCAAAAGGCGTAATACCAGTTTGACGTGCAATGTCGCCTACACGCTCATCCCATTTAAGTAGAAAATCTAACAGCTCAACAAATGTTTTAGGCATGTCTGAGGCTGTTAAACCCAATTGATCAAGTGCGTATTCGCTGTAAGCCACCGTATACTGCTCAACCATTCTAGGAATGGCAACAATATCATTTCCTCTCATAACTGCTTGTTGAAAAAAAGGCCGAAATGCATTTACTTTATCACGAATGATTTTAGATTGGTTAAGTCGATAGTAATAGCCTTTCTCAATTGCCTTTTCTGAAGCACTTCCAATTGGTACTTCAAAAATATCAATATCATCTGATTGTGTGGTAATTTGCTCGGCAAGCAATGTCACAGCCTCGTGTCCATATACTTGCTTGTGGTTTACCGCAATATCTGGATTGGTCTGCGTAAAACCCTGCTCCATCCAGCTTTCCCAATCGTTGCAAGCCACCTGCAGAGGCTTTGACAACTGCCCTTCTTGTAATGTGGATATTGCATCTATGGATCCATCGTTTAGCAGGAGTAATCGTCCATCCTCTCCAATAGCTCTGTTCTCCAACCATATAGCCGGAAGATAAGCAATCACTTTATAAGAGGTTCTATCAACCAAAGACAATAATTCTTGATCCGCTTGTATTAATATCCGATCTCGCCAAGGGTCATACAACAACCCGAATACACTTTCACGATCCATGCTCAATTCGCTGCTTTCATAAAGGGTACTGCGAGTCGCTGTTGCAGCATCAAAATCAACAACCTGCCATTGTGCTTCGGAGGTTTCCTCAAGAAACAACAAATGCTTTTCCAGATAACGTGTGATCTCGACTATCTTGTTTTGACTTGTTAATAGCTCACGTGTTCCATCGGTCAAATCAAAGCGATAGACCGAAGGATCTTCTTCATCTGCAGCCAGGTTCATCAACAAGTAAAGCTCTCCATTGCAAGCCACGCCAGAGCGAATAGAAGGCATGCACTCCTTATCAATCTCAGAAAAGAAGTCTAAACTGGCGACGATGTGAAGCGTTGCCTCGCTTTCGGTTATCTCCACGCGATACAATGTGCCATTTAATTCATTCACACCGTAGAGTACAGCTCCGTCCCAGAAAAGCACGTCAATCAGTGAAGCCTCTTTTTTCAGCCATGCAGGAACAGCTTCGTTTTTCGAAATTTTGTGAAAAGCCAAGGCCGTCTCAGGTACCTGTTCATATTCCGGATTGGCGTTATGGATTGGCACATGCGTAATCTCTTGTGTTGTGGTATTGAGGGTGTATAGGTTCCTTTGGGTCGAAAGCAATCGTACAGTATCGTCAACCACTAAGGAACGAAAGCTTTCATCGTGACCATCGGTGCCCTCAACCTGTGGAATCGTAAAATCTTCTGCTGCCAAGGCCGTAACAAGCATACATACCAGAAACACTACAAGAGTCAATAAACCAAGTTTTTTCATAAGCTGTTCCTTCCTCCTGGATTTACAATAGGTTCCGCTGTCAACGGCATCTTCGATTTCAGATTGCATATTGATTATAATTCATCGGACGCTATTGGACAAGCGCCCTTTTCGCTTTGAAGATTCCCCCTACCCCGCCCCATTTTCCGCCCCCCATCCCATTGACAAACCCCCCTCATTTTTGTAAACTATACCAAGCGCACTATAGCGTTAATCATTTCATTAAAACGATCAGCTCCGAAAATGGAAACCAGCAACTTTCACATTTATTCAAGCATGCAAAGGCACCACTCGCACTCACACCCGTTGAAATTGTTGCGGCTCTTCCTCTCGGCTTTTCCATCGTCAACCGCTAGGGAAATAGAAAGAAGGGTCTCTCCTGTGAAATACTGCTGTAAACCGTTGATTCGCAAAGCTCTTTCTGGCAAGCCGCTGCGCTCGCGCAAGCTCAAATTGCCCTGCGGCTCCGCCCGCTTTTCAGCACACATGGCGGACGAATCTCGCCTTTACCGCGATATTGTGTACCACGCAACCACGGGCGTTTATGTGGTTGCGCAGGGGTCCCATGAGCTGCTCTACGCAAACAATGCCATGGCGGAAATTTTTTCAAGCGTTGGCATCCGCCATTATCAGGGGCAAAAATGCTACCAGCTGCTGCGCCATCGGGATCAGCCGTGCGCCGAATGCCTTGCATGCCCCTGCACAAGCCTCGGCAAACCGCGCGAGGTGTATCTGGAATTTTTGTCCAAGCACTTTTCTGTTGTCACCCATGCCATTGATTGGCATGGCAAGCCTGCCTATTTGATTTATCTGTCGGATATTTCAAAGGAAAAAACGGCGGCTTTTGAAATTGCACAAATTTATCATAACATTCCGGGCGCGGTGTTTCGCTGCAAATTCGACGCTTGCTGGACGGTCATTTCCGCGAACGACGGCCTGTTCACCTTTTTGGGCTATACCCGCGAAGAATTTGCCGCCATGGGAAATTGCATGTCCGCCGTGGTTCACGCGGATGATTTGTCCGGCATTTTGCCCGCTGTTGAGGCACAGCTGTCCGCAGGCAAGGTCACCATTGAGCACGAACAGCGGCTGGTTTGCAAGGACGGCACCGTGAAATGGGTACTCGTTCACTCACAGCTGTCACAAAGCGCGGCGGAGGGTGAGGTTTTCTATTGCGTATTTGTGGACATCAGCGCCCAAAAGCACGCTCAATTTGAGCTTAGCAAAACACAGCAAAAATTGTCCGCCGCCATTGACCACGCAGGTCTTGCCTATTGGGAATACGATATTGTAAACAAACGCGCCTTCCAAAACGCCATTTCCATGCGCGAATACGCGCTTGAGCAGGTCATCGAAAACTACCCGGAAAGCCTGTATGAAATGGGCGTCATCCATCCAAATAGCATTGCACAGTATAACACCCTCATTCAAGCCGTTCAAAACGGCGAGCCTTCCGTAAAGGCGGATATTCAAACCGTAGATGCACAGGGTGATTCGTCGTGGAAGCGCATTCAGTTTACCACCTTGTTTGATGATCGCCGCAAGCCGTTCTGGGCAGTGGCCACCGCCGAAAACCTCAATGAATACAAAGCGCTGGAAAATCGCTTTACCACTGTTTTGGAGCAAAACCACATCGATACTTGGCTGTACGATCTTTCGCGAACCACCATCATCCAAAACCATAACACAGAAGCCGTTTATGGCATTCACGGCATGGAAATTCCCAACATTCCGGATAGCCTGATTGCCGCAAAGCAATGCCACGCCGAGGATGAGGAGCGCTTCCGCGATTTTTACAAAAGACTGCATCAGGGGCATACCCAAGTATCCACCACGGTGCGCCTGTGGGATATCCGCACGCAAACCTACATTTGGAAGCGCTGTACCTATACCGTTTTGCCAAGCCGTGAAAACCGCGACGTTTATGCCTTGGGCAGTGCGGTGGATGTAAACGACCAAATGGAGGAAAAGCAAAAATACGAAAACGCTATCAAGTACCGCTATAATGCGTTGGGTGAAAACGTGATTTTGGCGGGGCATTGCAATGTAACGCGCAATGTGATTCTGGAAATAGAAGATAAAACCGGCATGGACGTGGAGCATCGTTTTGGAATGGTGCGCGAGGATTTTTTCCGCGGCTTGGCCTCCCTCATTCCCAACCAAGCGCAAAGTCAAACCTTCCTGCAAACCTTCGGCAACCAAAACATGAAAAACAGCTTCGAGCTGGGCATTACACAGCATGAATATGCCTGCACCCTCCGCTTGGATAAACAAAAGGGCCAGCGCTGGGTTTCCACCCATGTGGATATGGTTTTACAGCCCAGAACCAATGATTTGATTGGCTTTTTAACCGTGACGGACATTTCCGCAAGCAAAATGCAGGAGCAGGTTTTGGACGCGGTCATTGCGTTTGATTATGACTTTGTGGCGCACCTCAACCTTCACGCCAACACGGTTGTTTTTTATAATAGCAAAAAACAAATGGCACAGCTCAAGGATTATCAATACGGCGTGCCTTATTCTTACACAGAAGCCATTCAACGCACCGCAAAGCGCTACATTGCAAGCGAAGATCGGGCGCTTTACTCGGCGAACATGGCCATTGAGAACATTGAAAAGCAGCTAAAGCATCAGGATAGCTACACGTTTTCCTACCATTTGCCCGATGCGGCAGGCACGCTGTGTACCAAGCAAATCCGCTTTACCATGCACGACAGGGGCGCGGGCATTGTGGTCTTTAGCCGTGCCGATGTCACCCACATGCTGGCACAGCAGGAGCAGCAAAAGGAAGCCCTCACGGAATCGCTGGCACTGGCGCGCATCGCCAACAATGCCAAATCCAAGTTCCTCTCCTCCATGAGCCACGACATCCGCACGCCTATGAACGCCATTACAGGCATGTGCAGCTTGGCCCTTTCCGATGAGGGCAACCCAAAGCAGGTACACGAAAGCTTGCAGGTCATCGCGCAATCCTCCGCGCTGTTGCTTTCCATGATTACGGATATTTTGGATATGAACCGCATTGAAAGCGGAAAAATGGTTTTGACCAACCAGCCCTTTTCCGTTCAGGAGCTTTTACAGCTTGCGGCGGCAAGGGCGCGGGCGCTTGCAAGCAAAAAGGATCAGCACATTGCCCTGTCTTGTGAAATCACCCACGATCACTGCAGCGGTGATGTGGTGCGCATTCACAGAATCATGGATAACATCCTTGCAAATGCGCTCAAGTTTACCCCGCAGGGCGGGCAAATCACCTATCGCATTACCGAGCTGCCTTCCGAAAACAACAAAATCGGACTGTATTGCTTTCAAATTACGGACAACGGCATGGGCATGAGCCTTGAGCAGCAGCAGCACATTTTTGAGCCGTTCTATCGTGCGCAAAGCCCCATGACCTCGCAGGTGGAGGGTACTGGCTTGGGCCTGCCCATTGTCAAAAGCATTGTGGATTACATGGGCGGCACCATTTCCGTACAAAGCGCGTTGGGCGAAGGCACCTGTTTTGAGGTGGAGCTCCCCCTTTGCTTGGAGCAAGAGGGAAGCCCCGCACCAAGCACCGTTAAGGGCCCCGTGCTTTCCGCCGATCTATCCCATATACACGTGCTGTTATGTGAGGATCATCCCATGAACCAATTGGTTGCAACCCGTATATTGGAAAAAGTGGGCGTGCGCGTTACCCTTGCACAAAATGGTCAAGCTGCCTATGAGCTTTTTTCGCAAAGCGCGCCCCACACCTTTGACGTGATTTTGATGGATATTCAAATGCCCGTGATGAACGGCTATGAAGCCGCCTGCGCCATTCGGGCCTGCGCGCACCCGCAGGCCAAAGCCATCCCGATGATCGCCATGACGGCCAATGCCTTTACGGAGGATATTCAGCTAAGCATCGAAGCGGGCATGAACGATCATTTAACCAAGCCCATCGAGCCTGCGCAGCTTTATGCGGCGCTTGCGCAATTCACCGCTTCCCCAGCGCTTTAAACCGCGCCGCAGGCAACGCCGGCCCTTGATATCCGCCTCTGGAATCATGACCAAAGCGTCCGTTTGGGAAATGGCTGCCCCAATCAAGCAAAAAGGCGGATAAAGCTTTGAAAAAAGTGTTTCAAGTACCCTTCCTCTTTGGGTTAACCTTGGCAAGCACCTTGGCCTTGATGCTTGTGAATGTGGATTTAACAAGCGCCTCCTGCTTGGTTTTCTTTGTGCGGGATGTGCTCCATGCCATAGCGGGGCAGGAAGCGCTGGCGGCGCTGCTCTTTCTGGCGCTGGCGTGGCTGTATGTGCGCTTCACCTTTGCGCCTGATGTATGGAAGCGCGGCGACCGCTGGAGGGTAAGCCTGCTTGCGTTGGCTTTTGCGGCGGTATCTGCGCTGGGCGCGGTATACCGTGCCGATGACGGGCTTTTGGCAGGCTTTTTCCATTGGCATCATTTGCTGCTGCTCGCGCTGAAGGCGGCGGGCTTCTTTGCCTTGTTTTTTGTTGGCATGAAAGCGTTGCTTTTCTCCCTGCAGGGGGCGGCTCGCAAAATATCCTTTGCGAAGCAAGCGGAGCCCAGGGCAATACGGCGTTGCTTCCTTACGGCTTGGGTGTTGATTGCATGCGCGTGGCTGCCCTCGTTCCTTGCGCATTTTCCGGGAACCATCACCGCAGACGGCGGCCGCGTATTGCAGCAGTATTTTGGCGAAATCATGCTCACAAGCGATCATCCCCTTGGCTATACGGCTCTGCTAGGCTCCGTGGTTGCGCTGGGCTCTTGGGTTGGCGGCGATTGGTTCGGCATTTTCCTCTACACCCTTTTCCAGTGGGTATTTTTGCTAAGCGTGATGGCTTGGACAGTGGCGGAGCTCAAGCGCGAAGGCTTTCCCGCCCTTTTCACCATTGGGTTAACGGCTTTTTATGCGCTAGGGCCCATGAGCATGCTATCAGGCACCGCCATCATCAAGGACATTCCCTATGCGGCGGCGTTTCTTGCGTATTTGGTCATGCTCACCAAAGCCTTTCTTCACCCCAAAGAGGCTTGGCAGTCAAAGCGCTGGTGGCTTGGGTACACGGTTTTTTCGCTCCTGCTGCTGCTTTTGCGCCACAACGGTCTCATGGTGATTTTGCCGATGTCCCTTGTGCTGCTTTGCTTTTTTCAGCACGAAAACAAGCCGCAGAAGCGCCTGCGCCATGGACTGATATTGCTTCCGATGGTGGTGATGCTTGCGTTCAATCAATGGGTGGTGCCCCGCTACGCCTTTGTGGTGGAAAGCGCCCCCGACACGCTGGGCATAACCATCCAGCAAACCGCAAGAATCCTCAAAAACGATCCCGCTAGCGTGAGCGCGGAGGAGCTAGCGGCGATTGATCAAGTGCTAGAGGCAGGTCAGCTGGCCGATGCTTATTCCCCGCATCAGTCCGATCCCGTGCGAAAGCTTTACCGCTACTTCAACAGCCATACAAAAGCGGATGTGCTGGCCTACGCGGGTGTTGCGGCAAAGCTTGCTATCCGCCATCCCATCACGGCCATGCATGCGGCTTGTTCGCTAAGCCTCGGATATCTTGATTTGTTTGATGTGCAATATACCAACTGCAATGCCGGCATCTATGACACCTCGCCCAAATACCCCAAAAGCATCCAGCTGGAAGCTTCTGCTGGATTCAGTGCTTTGCAAGACAGGCTGAGGGGTTTTGAGGAGGTCTATTTATCCCTGCCCTTGGTTTCCCAGCTCAAATCCGTGGGGCTTTACACCTGGGCGCTGTTTGTTTTGTGGTTTTTGATCAGGCGCACCAAAGAGCGCAAGCTGGCATGGCTGCTTGTGCCTATGCTCATGACGCTGTTGGCTTGCCTGTTATCCGCTGGCTTTGCAGGGGGAAGCCGTTATGCGTTCCCAATGGTTTTTGCAGTGCCGTATGTGGGGTGTGTATTGTTGAGGGAGGGGGTGGCGGAATAGGCATTCCGCGCTGCTGCATCCCCCTGCGGGGGGATCGGGGGGTGCGGAAATGGCTTTCCGCGGCACTGGCGTGGGGACTGCCCCCCACACGGGCACATACTCTTTTGGCGCAAAAGAGTATGCAGAAAACAGCGGCACGC
>JAVXND010000093.1:0-8593 GCA_036645955.1 Clostridia bacterium
CTTGCTTTACGCGCTCGTTTATGGCGCTTGCGTCGTATGCCTGTGCCTCCTCAATGTCTGTGGATATGTCCGCATTTTCATACTTGCTTTGTTTTTCCTCTATGAATTTGAGCACAAAGGTACGCGCAAGAATGGCCTGCGCTTTCAGTGCCTCCATGGGCCAAGTGTTTTTCATCTCCCCCGCAAGCACGCCCTCCACATAGCTTTCCACGTCCATGTTTTCCACTTTTTGATGCTCCACCACATGCACGGAAAAAGCGGGTACACCGCTTTGGTTCAGCTTGAGCTTGTCGCTAGGCCAAGCCACTGTGGCCGCTTTTGCATTGGCGCCTGTGGGCGTAGGCTGAGCGGTTATTTCCTCCGCCGTGCTCGCACAGCCCTGTAGAAGCAACGCTGAACCACAAATCAGCGCCAGTAACCCTTTTTTTAGTTTCATTTCAAAAAACCTCCTCAAGGGCTATTTTGCCCAAAAGGAGGTTTTGCGTGTCTTGGAATTTTCGGCAATCATGCCTGTACGGAGGCTTTCGGCTTTGAATAAGCTGTCATAGACGTGCCTGTATCTTTGATCAGCACATCGCTGGGCATGCGGCTCACGCGGTAAACCACATAAAAATCCCCAGCCGCACCCGATAGGTTGAACACCTGCGTAGCAAAGCATACCCAAAACCAATCAGTCGGAAGCACCGCGCAAATCACTTCGAGCAGCACGCCCCACACAACCACAGGTGCA
Source organism: Clostridia bacterium (assembly GCA_036645955.1). Lineage (GTDB taxonomy): Bacteria > Bacillota > Clostridia > Christensenellales > Aristaeellaceae > Limiplasma. Next base: position 731 of record JAVXND010000093.1, read on the forward strand.
AGCGCAATCGTCAAATAGGCGAGCTTTCCAAAATATACCTCGCTGCCCGCATAAGCATACATCAAGGAAAAGCCAAAATGCGGCCGCACGCGGCTCACTGCCCACATCATCACCCCGTGTACCGCCTCGTGCCCCACGAGATACACAAGCATAAAAACAGCGGTCAGGCAAAGCTTTGCAATCAAATTCCAATGCGGCTCCAAAACAAAGGTTTGCTGAATGGGCGCACGCACAAACCCCCATAAAGCGGTTCCCACAGCCAGCACCACCGAAAGCAGGGTGACCAGCCGAAGTTCTTTTTTGTTTTTGATCAAATCAATGCTCGAAAGGCAAATATACCCCGTGGGTAATGTGTTTTCTGCTTTCCATGCCATGGCCTATTCCCCCCATTGTGTGCTCATCAAAGGTTTAAAGATGCATGCTTTGCAGGTATTTTTCCGCGTTTTTGCCAACGATGGCCGCGCTCGGGCTTATGCCAAGCGTTCTGCTCGCCATGTCCATCACGTTTTCAGGAGTCACCGCATCAATCTTTGCAAGCACTTCATCAGGCGTGCGCAGCTTGTTCAAAAGCAATAGCCCGCGCCCAATGGATTGCATCCGCCCGCTAGAGCTTTCAAGCCCAAGCACATATCCCCCGCGAAGCTGTGCCTTGGCACTGCGGAACTCCTTTTCGCTAATGCCCTCCTTGAGCAGCAAAGCCATCTGCTCCTGCATTTCATGAAGAACAGTTTCCGCATTTTCAGGCGTTGTGCCCGCATATACGTTGAGCACACCCACCCCTGTGTAGTTGCCCAAATAGCTGTACACGCTGTACGCCAAGCCAAGCTCTTCCCGAATGCGCTGAAATAGCCGACTGCTCATACCGCCGCCCAGCACATTGTTAAACACCGATAGTGCATATAAATCGTCGCTTTCGCTGGGTGCGCCGGGAAAGCCCATGCAAATGTGCAGCTGCTCCGTATCCTTTTCACGCGCCTTGCGTCCGCTTTCAAAGCTCTGCGCCGTCGTTTCGGTTTCCTCGCCCTGCTGGTTGGGAAACAGATCAAAATAGGTGTTGGCCAGCGCCAAAAACGCATCCCAATCATAGTTGCCCGCAATAGCCAGCACCATGTTTTGCGGCACATAATGCTTGCGCCAATACGCGAGCATATCCGCCCTTGAATAGCCGCGCAGCAGCTTGTTCGTACCCAAAATAGGGCAGCGCAGAGAGCCTGAAAATTCCACGTCGCTCAAAAGCTCGTGTACCAAATCCTCAGGCGTATCCTCTACCATCGCAATTTCTTCAAGCACCACGCCGCGCTCTTTGTTCAGCTCTTTTTCGTCAAACACAGGGCGAAGGGCCAAATCAGCCAGAATATCCACCGCCAAGCGCAAATCTTCATCAATCACCTTGGCGTAATAGCAGGTGCATTCCTTGCTGGTAAAAGCGTTCAGCTGTCCGCCCACCAAATCCATTTCTTCGGCAATATCGCGTGCGGAGCGGGTTTTGGTTCCCTTGAATACCATGTGCTCAATGAAGTGGCTCAAGCCGTTTTCTTCCGGCTTTTCATTCATACTGCCCACCTTCACCCACACACCCACCGTACAGCTGCGCACATGGGTTAATTTTTCGCCCACCACGCGAAGCCCGTTTGGCAACGTGATTTGATCAAACATGCCTTTGTTCCTTTCCGCTTTGTAAAAAAGCAAAAGCCGCCCATTGCTTGGCATTGATGCCTCACAATCGGCGGCTTGAGCAAGCTTGTTCCCGCTCAATTAGTTGCGGTCATTGCCAGAGGGACGGCCATCCCTGCGCGGCGGACGGCGATGATCGCCGGCTGTAGGCGCACGGAAGCTGCCTTCATTCGCAGAATAAGCAATATCGTTGCGAACCAGGTTCACACGACCCTGCGCGTCAATCTCGTTCACCTTCACCTCAACCTCGTCGCCGATGTTCATCACATCCTCGACCTTTTCCACACGGTGATCTGCCATTTTGCTGATATGCAGCATGCCATCTTTACCAGGCGTAAGCTCGATAAACGCGCCAAAGTTCATGATGCGCACAACCTTGCCCAAATATACGTCGCCCACTTCAACATCCTTTGCAATGCCTTCAATAATGCGGCGTGCTTTGTTTGCGGCGGCTTCGTCAGGCGTGGCGATGTATACGCGGCCATCGTCCTCAATGTCAATTTTTACGCCTGTTTCCGCAATGATCTTGTTGATCATTTTTCCGCCTGGTCCAATCACCTCACGGATTTTTTCAGGATTGATGGTGAAGCGAATAATCTTCGGTGCATATTTGCTCATGTGGTCGCGCGGCTTGTCCAACGTTTCCAGCATGATTTTCAAAATGTGAAGACGTCCCGCCAGCGCTTGATTCAGCGCCTTCTCCAAAATGCCCTTGTCAATGCCGGCAATTTTGATATCCATCTGGATGGCTGTAATGCCCTTGACCGTTCCCGCAACCTTGAAATCCATGTCGCCAAGGAAGTCTTCAAGGCCTTGGATATCGGTGAGCACAGCAACCTTGTCGCTTTGCGCATCCTTAATCAAGCCCATTGCAACGCCTGCCACAGGGGCTTTGATCGGCACACCCGCATCCATGAGCGAAAGGGTGCTGCCGCAAACGGAAGCCATGGAGCTGGAACCGTTGCTGCTCAGGATTTCGCTCACCAAACGCAATGCGTAGGGGAACTCGTCCTCATTGGGAATCACAGGCTCAAGGGCACGTTCTGCCAATGCACCATGACCCACCTCGCGGCGGCCAGGGCTCTTCATGCGTCCCGCTTCGCCGGTGGCATAGGGGGGCATGTTGTAATGGTGAATGTAACGCTTGCTGTCCTCCGTACCCAGACCATCCAGCATTTGCACATCGCTCATGCTGCCAAGGGTGGTTACGGTAAGCGCCTGCGTTTCGCCGCGCGTGAAAATAGCACTGCCGTGTGTGCGCGGCAAAATGCCTGTTTCGCACCAAATGGGGCGAACATCGGTCAAGCCGCGGCCATCGGGGCGAATGCCCTGTTCCAAAATCTTCTTGCGCATAATTTCCTTGTTCAGGTAATACAGCGCATCGGCTACCTCGCTCAAGCGGCCTTCAAACTGGCTGGCAAAATGCTCGGCGCAGTCTGCTTTCACAGCGGCTTCGCGGGCTTGACGCTCATGGCGGTCTGCGGTATCAAACACGTTGACGCATTTGTCGTAAGCATACTCGCGCACCGCTTCTTTTACATCCTCGCCCGTTACCACCAGCGCAACGGTCACTTTGTCTTTGCCGATTTCGGTTCTGATGTTTTCAATAAACGCAACAATCTTTTTGATTTCGTCATGCGCAAACAAAATGGCACGGAGCATCAAATCCTCCGAAACTTCCTTTGCGCCCGCTTCCACCATCAGCACCGCATCCTTGGTGCCGCTCACGGTTAGCAGTAAAGTGCTCTTTTGACGTTGCTCGTCGCTAGGGCAAAGCACCAGCTCGCCGTCTACACAGCCAACCACCACAGTGCCTGTGGGGCCGCCCCACGGAATTTCGCTCACGGCAAGCGCCGCAGAGGAACCAATCATCGCGGGTATTTCTGGCGGAATATCCTTATCCACGGACAGGCAGGTGGCTACCACTTGCACGTCGTTGCGCATGCCCTTGGGAAACAAGGGGCGCAAGGGACGGTCAATCAGGCGGCAGGTGAGGGTTGCCTTTTCAGTCGGCCGACCTTCACGCTTGATAAATCCACCTGGGATCTTGCCCACGGAATATTGTTTTTCTTCAAAGTCAACGCTGAGCGGGAAAAAGTCCACACCCTCGCGTGCTGTTTCGCTCATGGTGGCATTGACCATAACCACAGTCTCACCATAGCGCACAAAAGCGGAACCCGCCGCCTGCTGTGCATACTTGCCAAACTCAATCGTCAGCGGGCGTCCTGCCAGTTCCGTTGTAAAAGCTTTGTAATCCATTCTTCTTCTCCTCTTCCTGCGCACAAGCCTCGTTGCCTGCCGCAACTCCCTCTTCCATAACCCTGCGTTATGGCGTTCGCGGGCTTCTCACCTCACCCGCATACTTGCAAAAACAGCCGCGCCTGCCGACCTTGATCGACAAGACGCGGTTGCCCAATTTTTTACTTTCTCAAGCCAAGCTGACCTAGCAGTACACGGTAGCTTTCAATGTCGCTCTTCTTGAGATAATCCAGTAGTCCGCGTCTTTTACCAACCATCAGCAGCAAGCCGCGGCGGCTATGGTGATCCTTCTTGTTGAGCTTCAAGTGCTCATTGAGGTGGTTAATGCGCTCGGTGAGCAGCGCAATCTGCACTTCAGGCGAACCGGTGTCACCCTCGTGACGGGCATAGGTTTGAATGATCTCGGACTTTTCCATTTGTGTTTGCCTCCTTTAATAAACGAGCGGATGCTCCGCTCACAGTAATCGCCGTATCCATAGCCATCCGTTGGCCTTCGGATCGCTGCGCACACGGTTCCACGCATGTTCACACGCGTACTGTTTATTGTAGCATGTTGCGCATGGTTTGTAAATACGCTTTGCTCATTATTGATTGAAAATCTTACCCGCCCAACCGTTGTCTTTTTCCCTGTTTTATGCTATAGTTTCCAGATTACCTTTATGGTAATAAAACTCATTTGATTAAAGGAGTGGTCTTTTTCATGAAGAGGATACGACAGTTCATATGCCTCACCTTCGCTTTTATGTGGGTGCTGATGCTGCCCATCGGCTGTGTAGCAGAAACCAAGTCAAACAGTGATTTTGTTTTTGGCATAGAGGTCAATCAGGTCATGAGCTACGGCGTAACCATCGACGATGGCACCTTTTATGCAATGGAATCCTTTGTGGCGGGCAAGGAAACCATCATCATTGTGCGCTTGAACGAACCAGGCGCCGCACTGGCCGATGGCTCCCAGCGCTTAACCGTCCTGCATGAGGGTCAGGAGCTTGTTGAGCTGCTGCCAGAGGAAATGGACGAAACCAGATGCCTGTTTTTCAAGCCGCGTTCGCTGGCAGATGTAGGCAACTGGGCGGCAGGCCTCTATACCTTCCGCTATCAGGATCAGCAAGGCAACGAGGCGGAGCGCAGCGTTCTCTTTCGCAATACCCGCAGTATGAAGGTGCTTGCCGTACCCGTCATTGCCAACTATGGCGGAAATGTGGTGAGTACGCAGGGCGAATGGAAAACCGCCATCACCTTCACGTCTCAATGCTATCCGCTTGCGCAGGGTGCCATTGAATATGTACTTGCGCCAGAGCTGGATCTTTCAGGCGAACAGTTCGATCTCACCACCGATGACGGCATGTACCTTGTGTGGGAATCGGTTGCCAATTTGCAAACACACGATAGCGCCTATGAGCTGATTTTGGGCTTTGTGCCCAACCGTCAGGGTGCCGATGGCGACATACAGGGCTATACCTTCGGTTTGCCTGCCAATATCATTACAGAATCCGATGGGGACATGCAGCCCACCGTTGCACACGAAATTGCACATTGCTACAGTGTGGGTGATGAATACCCCGGCGGAGCCATCAACAACGCCGTCAACCCCGCCCCCTACGGCATGGAAGGTTCCGATTGGAGCGACCGCGACATCACCGTTCTTTCGGACAAGGCCTTTGTCAAGGGCGGCAATGACATAGGCAACGAAGCCACCGGCACCATCGTGCCCGAGGAGCAGTTCCCCATCAACGTGGCAGAAAACGAGCTTCTTTTAAACAATGTATCCAGCTTCATGGGCTCTGGCAGTTCAAACCCGAAGGATTACTGGATCACCTCCGCCATTTGGGAACAGCTCTATAAGACCTTTCTTGTGAACGATGACACCACAACCACCCAAGCGCTTTCCGTCGACCCGCAAAGCACAGCGGATGCACAGCCCCAAGAGCAAGCCGTTGCTACAGAGGAAGCCTCTAATGATGATAATTCTTTAACCTGTAAAAAATGCGGTGAAAGCGCACCCTCTGCTAGCTATCTGCTCTACCTCATCTGTTCTGGTTGCGGAGAGTTCAACGCCATGGATTGGAGCGCTGATGAAGTTTCGTGCGAATACTGCGAAACCGTCACCGCCTTTGATCAAAGCCGCGCCTATATCTTTTGCCCCCACTGCGAACAGCTTTCCCCTCTTGGCCAATATCTCAGCGCCAAGCAAAGCAACAGATTTTTGGTACTCGCCTCCGCTGGCAACAGCGATATCCGCTTGAAGGCTTCCGCAGAGCTGCCAGCCGAAGCTGGTGCTGCTGCCGATGCCCAATCCAAAACCTACCGCCTGATTGATTTTAAGGGCAAGCTAACCAAGGAAGGTGTTTTTACAGCCTCCCCGTTCTTCGCCTATGATTCCGAGCAGCCAGCCACCTCAGTTCTGGGGGATTACGCCGTTGAAATGTACGACGCGGCTGGCAAGCTGCTCTCTCGTTCCCGTTTCAACGCGAGCTTTCACACCACTGGCAACCCGCCGCGCAAGCTGGATTTTGCTCCCATTAACGTCACTGTGAACTATCCTGTTAGCACCGCCAAAATCGTGCTCAAGCATGAAGATAAGGAGCTATCCACCTTTACCGTGTCCGCAAACGCGCCCGAGGTTTCCTTCGTGGGTCTTACGGATCATCAGGCCATGAGCGGTAAAACCACGGTGGAATGGACTGGCGCTGATGCGGATCACGACGCGCTTGCCTACGAGCTTTGGTACTGCACCGAAAACGGCGATTCCATCAACCTCGCCTCAGGCATTTCAGAAACCTCCCTCGCCATCGATTTTGATACCCTGCCTGGTTGTGATAACGCCTATCTCTATCTTTTCGCCTGTGACGGCACCAATACCACGGAGCTTGACAGCCCCTACCTGTCCGTCCCATACAAAGCGCCCGAAATCCTCACCGCACAATCCGCCATTCCCGAGGTGCGCATCACCGATGAAATACAGCTGGAAGCGGATGTGTACGATATGCAGGACGGCTGGCTCTATGAGGATAAACAGCTCACTTGGTCCACCGAGGGGCGTGAATATGCCACCGGTTCCAGCCTGTGGGTATTCCCCTATGAGCTTACCCCCGGCGACCATGTATTCACCCTCACCGCCACCAATAACCACGGCGTTAGCACCCAACAGGATTATACCTATCGCGTGCTGGACGATGAAAGCGCACTGCCAGACGATTGGAGCCGCGAGGATGTCAAAGCCGCCCTTAGCAACGGCTTCATTACATCGCTCAAAAATGTGAATAGCGCCATCACCCGCGGCCGTTATGCCGATCTGATGGCCATGATATACTACAGCACAGTGGATGAAAACGCGGAGCTGCCCACCTATGAAGAAGGCATTGTTACCGACTGCGGTGCCAATGATATCAACCAATTCCTCATGGTGCACCTAGGCGTAATGGATGCGCCGGACGGTCGCTTTTCGCCAAACAAAACCCTTACAGAGGAACAAGCCATGCGCATCCTCTACGACATTACCATCAAGGGCACAGGCGTAGACGACGGCACCGCCGTTTCCACCGAAGATATGCTGGCAGAGCTTACCGAGGCTGGCGTTGTGGCTGAAAGCGGAGAAAACGCCTACCAAGCCGAAAAGCCCATCACAAGTCAGCTCGCACTGGTGCGCTGTAACCGCCTGTACAATTACCTGTTTTCTGAATAAGCTTTGAACGCACCCCTAACGCAGCAGGGCGGACACGATCGATCGTGTCCGCCCTGCTTGCGTTCTCCCCCCCTCCCTCTGTATCCCCCAACCTCTGCTGAACCTTTCACCCCCGATTCCCCCGTCCCTTGTATTGCACCATATATGCTGTCCGCCAAGTTCGTGTCCTCTCCGTCCTCCCCCTCCCTGCCCTCTACTGAACCTTTCACCCCCGATTCCCCCGTCCCCCTGTATGGGCACCACATATG
>JAVXND010000094.1:0-8521 GCA_036645955.1 Clostridia bacterium
TTATAGCTGATATAGAGGAGTGGGGGGAACGATAACTGGGCGGACACCATATATGGTGTCCCTACAGGGGAACGGGGCAATTTGGCTAAAAAGGCATACAGCTATACAAGCATCGCCGATTTTGCTGGTTACCCGTAAAGCCGTAGGGTCGCCATATATGGCGACCGCCCAGCTGGCGTTCGCCTATCCAATTCATCCAATTAAGCAGCATTGCCTTATGCGCAGGGGTCGGCTGATAGTCTAGCTGTCCGCGCGGCTGTCTGCCCTGTTCGCCCAGCTGTCCGCACACTTGTCCGCCCAGCTATCCACCCACTTGCCCGCCCCGTTACCGTTCCTCCCCAGCCGCAAATTGATAAAACCGCAGCGTAGCGGTTTGTCCAATCTGCTGTACGCTGATAGGCGCTTTCACTGTTTCTTCGATATGTGCGGTCAGCGCTTTGGGCGGCGCGTTCGCATCTGTAACAAAAACGATGCTTGGATGCAGCCAATCGCGGGCGGTGAAATGCTCGCCGTCGATTCCAAACAGCGCAAGCTGTGCAAACCATGTGGGGGTGCGGCAATTCCAATCCCCCCAAATCATCAGGTTGATGGGAATGCCCGCGCTCACATCGGGAAACAGGCGCGTATCGCGGAGCAAATTAGGCGTGCGCACAATCAGCAAATCGGGGTTTTGAAGGGCGAAAGCCTCCAGCTCCGCTTCCCGTTGCTGGGAAAGGGTGTCGGGGCGGTCGCTGATGGCGCGCTTGGTTAGCATTGTGCTTGCGCCCATGCAGACCAGGCAAAGCACGCAAGCAACCAAAATGGCAAGGCGTTTCCCAAGCGGCAGAGGGCCACGGCAGACGGCAGACTTTGCCGCTTGGTCAGCCATCGCCTCCGCTTGCACAGGTCTGCGCAAGCCGCTTAACGAATCCATGGCTACGCCGAAAAGCAACGCGGCGCAGGGCAACAGCACGCAATCCACCACGCGAGCCAGCACGCGGCCTTGCTTGCATAGGTATAACAGCAGCACCGCCGCGCCTAGCACGCCCAACAGCGCCGCAAGCACATTCCACCCTCTTGAACCCTTTGTGTGGCAAGCCGCACACAAAAAAAGAAGCATCAGGAGCAAAGCCGCAGTGCAAAGGTAGCGCTTGTTGCCGCTAAAAAAACGAAGCAGGGTTTCAAAAGGACTTGGCCGCGCTTGCTGATCGTAGGCCTGCGCAAGGGTGGTAAGCGCCTCGGCGGTAATGGCTTCGTCCATGAAATACCATTCGCGAATCAGCGCCAGTTCGTTTGCGGAAAGTCCGCTTTGGGCTGTAAGGGCTGGCGTTACATTCTGCTCAAAGCTGGTATAATCAAACAAATCAATACGCGCCTCGTTCCAAGCGACATACTCCTTGCTTTGGTGCGCCGCCGCGTCCAGCTCACGGATGCCTGTGAGCACGCCAAAGGTGAGAAGCAATGCAAGCATGGTTGCAAGCAAGGGCTTTGCGCTATGCTTTGTTGCGTAAAAGAACCTCAAGCAGCGCCACAAGCCCGCTAGGCAAAAATAAGCAAGGCAGGGCAGAAGCGCAATTTGACGCAGAAAATAGCCCGCCATAAACAACAGCAGGCTAACCAAAAAGCCGCGAATCGCCTGACCTGCGGTGGCTTTTGTATCATCAATGGATAAAAACTGCGCCACTGCGGCCGCGCCCGCCAAAGCCGCTGTGGTGGTGTAGGTAATGCGGCACATGGGAAAGGCGGCAAAGGCGCATAAAAACAAGCCGCCTGCCGCCGCGCCATAACCCATGCAAAGCTGTCGGTTCCACGCCATTTGAATCAGGCTCTTCACAAGCATGGTGCCGCTTAGCCAAAGCAAAGCCACCTGATACACGGAAAACCACGGCACCGCAGGCGCAAGCGCCCGCAGGGCATATAGCGGCCAGCTTAGAAAGGTGCGCGTATCGTCAAGGCCTGCGGGAATGCCGCCTTCAAAGCCCATGAAGGCTTTTACAATCAGCATATCATCGGAATTTTCAAAGCGGAAGGAGCTGATGCGGCTCAGCACCAGCAAAAATGCCGTGGTCATAGCCGCGCCCATCAGCCACGGAGCAAGCTTGTGAAATCTGCGCATCATCAGCATAAGCTCCTTTTTTTATTCCGCCTTAAATATTTGAATGCAAAGGGAGCCTTCCCCTGTGCATTCCGCCAAAATGCGGATGGGGAACTCATAATCGTTTCGGAAAATCAGGTTCAAGCTGTCACTGCCCACCGCCGCATCCTGATGCATGGGCAAATAACGCGCACAGCCGGGGCCATGGGGTCGGCGGTACACAATGGTGATGCCGGGCAGCTGGCGGATGGTGTTGTACATGGTACTGCTGCTTTGGCAGGTGCCGCCGCCCGAACCGATTTTGCTTCCGCCATTGACCAGCACAGGCGCGGGAAAATAGCCGTTGCGCAAGGAATAAGGGCCGACCTGCGCGTTAAAATCAAGGGTTTCACCAGGCACCATCACGCGGGACATCAGCTCGCAGGTGCGCACGATGTTTTTACAGCGCCCATCGTTGCCCTCCGCGCCCGTGTTATAGGCAAAAAAGCTGTTGAACGCGGCAATGGGCGTATCCTCGCTCATCGGTTCATATTCAGATCCGCGCGACACAACCACCAAATCCGTAAGCTGCGTCGCATCGATATAGCCATAGCTGCGCCAGTAGAGCACCTTGGCAAAGCCGTCCACAAACTCAAGCACCGCCACCTTGCTGCCCGCGCCCACCGCAATGGGGTTCACAGGCGCGTTAAGCGATGGGCTGGTGTGTATGGGGGCAGTTTCGGTAACGGTGGCTACAAACTGCGTGATGGTTACCGCATAAGGCGGCGTGGTTTTGGGATCGAGCGACACGGCGTTTTCATCAATCCATGTGCGGATGATGTAGCCAACATTGCCCTCGTATTCCGCCAGCACGTAAGAGGGGTACACCTTGTAAATGTTGATGGTTTCGCCCCGCTGGATGGAGCAGACCACCTCGCTGTTGCCATCCTGCATGGCACGCATGCGGATGGCATCGCCATTGGCGGTAAATGCCTTGATTTTGGTTTGATACAGCGGTGTAAGCCCCTCAATGCTGGCCACAATGCCAGAGGCATCCGCTTCCACTGTGTTTGTGCCGTCATCGGTTGCCAAGCCCTCCTGCTCCACATTCGCAGGCAGGGGCTCGGCGGTGGCATCGGGCGAGAGAAGGGGCGCGGTTTCCATAGGCGCTTCTTGCGCAAATGCGGGCATTGCGGAAAAAATCATCAGCAGGCAAAGGCAAAAAAGTGCCATGCGGTTTTGTTTCTTCATCGGCAGGGTTTCCTTTCGGCGGTAAAATGGGGGAGGTATACCCCTTGATTATACCACAGGATTGCGCAAATGAAGAGCGTTTTCGCATGCAAGCGCTGAACAATTTCATTTTTTTACAATCGTGGCCGAAATTCATGAAGCAGGGTGACAAAATTTGTTTTGACATCCGTATCATGTTATAATGGTAGCGTATCCACTCAGACGTACCGTACAAAAAAAGGAGGAACCCCTCATGAGCATCACCCCAAAAGACATCGCTAAAATGCTGGATCATAGCACGCTTCAACCTTTTCTAACCGATGCGGACATCCGCAAGGGCTGTGAAATCGCCCTGAAATACGATACCGCAAGCGTTTGCGCTCGCCCTGGGGATATGAAACTGGTGGCGGAAATGCTTCGCGGAAGCACGGTCAAGGTTTGCACCGTCATTGGCTTCCCGCACGGAAACCACCTGCCTGAAATCAAGCTTGCGGAAGCAAAAGCCGCGCTAAACGATGGCTGTGACGAGCTGGACATGGTTATCAACATCGGCAAAATGATTGCAGGCGACGACGAGTATGTACGCAGTGAAATCATTTCCATTTGTGAAGCCGCACACGCGGCGGGCGCAAAGGTGAAGGTTATTATTGAAACCTGTTATTTAACGGACGCGCAAAAGAAGCGCGCCTGTGAGCTGGCCGCAGAAGCAGGCGCGGACTGGGTCAAAACCAGCACGGGCTATGGCACGGCGGGCTGTACCATGGACGATTTGCGCCTGATGCGTGCGGCAGTGCCCGCAAGCGTGCAGGTCAAGGGCAGCGGCGGCATCCGCGATTTGGATACCGTGCTTTGCGCACGCGAAATCGGCGCAAGCCGCTGCGGTGTATCTGCAACTGAAAAAATCATGGAGGAGGCGCAAAAGCGCTTCGACGAAGGCCGCCTCGCGTAACAAGCACCGCTTTATTGCGCCAGCATCCATTCTATAAACAAGCCGTACCCCATGGTGGGGTCGTTTACAAACACATGCGTCACTGCGCCTATGAGCCGCCCGTCCTGTACAATGGGGCTTCCGCTCATGCCCTGCACAATGCCGCCTGTTATTTGGAGCAAAGCTTCGTCCGTCACGCGCAGCACCATGCTGCGCTGGGCGGGCGCTGTTTGTCTGGCCACTTCCACAATCTGCACGGCATATTCCTTCATGCCGCCCGCGCCCACGGTGCATAAAATGCTTGCTTCGCCTGTGTGTACCGCATCCTTGCGGCCAATGGGCAAGCCCTTGGGATAGATGGGATGGGCGAGGGCTTTGTCCAGCTTGCCGTAAATGCCAAAGACGTTATTGAGGCGTATGCCGCCCCACACACGGTTTTCGCGCAAAAAACTGCCCTTGAGCTCCCCTGGCATGCCCACGCGGCCCTTGCGCACATCCACCACATCAGCCTGCATAATTTCGCCTCGGCCCACGGTTAACACCTGCTGTGTGTCCGAATCCGTAATGGCGTGGCCAAGCGCACCATAGCGCAAGCCCTCCCCTGTTTGAACCTCGCCGTAAAACGAGAGCGTGCCTACGCCTGCGGTGCTGTCCCGCACCCAAGCGCCAATGCGGAAGCCGCCCGTTTGCGCGTCCCGCTTGGGGGAAAGGGTGAGCTGTAGCTTGCTGTTTCCGCGCAATACCGTAAGCGGCAAGGGCAATTCACCCGATGCGCTCACCAAATTTGTCAATTGAACGGTGCTGTCAAGCGCTTTTCCGCGCACCTCTGTAATCAAATCGCCCGCCTTCAGCCCCGCCAAGCGTGCAGGGCTGAATTGGTCGCTTAGGTCACTGGTGCCCACCACAAGCACACCCCGCGTGTGCAGTGCCACCCCAACGGCCTGCCCGCCTGGAAAGAGCTGTAAATCGTCGCGCACGTCGATTTCCACCCTCCGAAGCGGAAGCAGTCCCAACAGGCTAATGGTCGCGGTGCTCTTGCCCTGCTCCCCAGCCTTGAGCGCCGTGCCCTCCAAGCCCTCCGCCATGGAGGAAATGGCTTGCACATCCCCGCTTTCCACGCTTACGCGAAGCGGAAAGGTTGTTTCCATCACCGCAAGCTGTCCGGGCGAAACCACCAAGGTGCTGGGCAGGGAGCGCAAAAGCTCCGCTTGGGGCGAAAAGTGCAGGAGCAGTATAAACGCGCTTAGAATCCAGCCCGTGGCTTTTTTCAACCGTTTTGCGGGTTGTGACTGTCGATTACGCATGAAAACGCCTCTTTCCGAAAATGCTTCCTCAGAAGTATCGGCGGAAAAAGGCGTTTTGATTGTGGGAATTTTTTGATGCGTGCGTCGGGTTAAATGTTGTGCTTCACGCGTTCGCTTTCCTCAGAACGCTTGGCATTGTTAAAGCGGCTCAGGTTGCCCACCAAATAACCGGTAATGCGGCGGATGCGCTCAAAGGCATGCCCATTTTCAGCGCGGCCGCATTTGGGGCAGCTGTCCCCGATAATGCCGTTGTAGCCGCAATCGGGGTCGCGATCCACAGGGTGATTGATGGAGCCGTAGCCGATGCCCTGATCGTGCATGTAGCGCACCACTTTTTCAAAAGCATCCAGGTTTTTGGTGGGATCGCCATCCATTTCAATATAGCTGATGTGTCCCGCATTGGTCAGCGCATGATAGGGTGCCTCAATGGCGATTTTCTCAAACGCGCTGATGGGGAAGTAAACAGGCACATGGAAGGAGTTGGTATAATATTCGCGATCCGTTACGCCTGGAATTACGCCGTATTTTTCACGGTCGATGCGCACAAAGCGGCCGCTCAAGCCCTCGGCGGGGGTGGCAAGCAGGGTATAGTTGAGCTTGCGCTCTTGGCTCAGATCGTCGCAATACTTGCGCATAAAGCCGATGATTTCAAGCCCAAGGTTTTGGCTGTTTTTGTCCGCGCCATGGTGTGCGCCGCGAAGCGCTACCAGCGCTTCCGCCAAGCCAATGAAGCCAATGGAGAACGTGCCGTGCTTGAGCACCTCGCGCACGCTATCGTTCCAATCCAGCTTTTCGCTGTCGATCCAAACGCCCTCGCCCATCAGGAAGGGGAAGTTACGCACCTTTTTGTTGGCGATAATTTCAAAGCGCTCGTCCAGCTGGCCCACCACCAACGCCATGGTGCGCTCAAGCTCTTCAAAGAACCATTGCACATCCCCCTTGGCCTTGATGGCAATGCGGGGCAGGTTGATGGAGGTGAAGGAAACGTTGCCGCGGCGAGGGCAAACCTCGCGGGTGGGGTCGTACACATTGCCCATGACGCGCGTGCGGCAGCCCATGTACGCAATTTCCGTTTCAGGGTGGCCTTCTTTGTAATACTTGAGGTTAAAGGGCGCATCCACAAAGCTGAAATTGGGGAACAGGCGCTTTGCGCTTGTGCGGATGGCAAGGCGGTAAATATCATAGTTGGGATCGCCCGGGTTGAAGCTCACGCCTTCCTTTACGCGGAAAATTTGAATGGGGAAGATGGGGGTTTCGCCGTTGCCAAGGCCTGCTTCGGTGGCCAGCAACAGGTTGCGCATGACCATGCGGCCTTCGGCGGAGGTGTCCATGCCGTAGTTGATGCTGGAAAACGGCACCTGTGCGCCTGCGCGGCTGTTCATGGTGTTGAGGTTGTGAATCAGCGCTTCCATGGCCTGATAGGTCGCCTTATCGGTTTCCTTTTCGGCATGCTCGCGCACAAAATCCACAATGCGGGTGATTTCTTCAGGGCGCTTATCGCTTAACAGCGCGGCTAGCTTTTGCGCAAGCAATTTATCGTAATCTGGGTTGGGCAGCAGGGTGGGGGCGGTTTGAAGCTCCTCCAACATTTCGGCAATCATTTGCTTGGCGGTATCCGTGCCGTCCTCTAGGTTGCCTATCAGCTCAAGCGCGCGCGCAAGGTTGTCGCGGAAGCGCTTGCCATAGGTTTTATGTACGCCTGGCGCCATGCCGTAATCAAAATTGACCACGCTTTGGCCGCCGTGCTGATCGTTTTGGTTGGCTTGAATGGCTATGCACGCCAACGCGGAATAGCTGTAGATGTCGTTAGGCTCACGCAGCACGCCATGGCCTGTGGAAAAGCCGCCATGAAACAGGCTGATGAGGTCGATCTGACAGCAGGTGGTTGTTAAGGTATAAAAATCCAAATCATGGATGTGGATATCACCATCGCGATGGGCGTTTGCATATCTGGGATCAAGCACATACATATCGTAAAATTGCTTTGCGCCCTCACTGCCGAACTTGAGCATGCTGCCCATGGCCGTATCGCCGTTGATGTTGGCATTTTCGCGCTTGATGTCGCTGTCGGCGGCATCCTTATAGGCAATGTCTTCAAAAATCTTCATTAAGCGCGTGTTCATTTCACGCACGCGGCTGCGCTCTGCGCGGTATAGAATGTAGGATTTGGCGGAACGCACAAAGCCTTTTTCAATCAGCACGCGTTCTACTTCATCCTGCACCTGCTCAACCGTAGGCACCGCAGGAACGCTTTCGTCGCTATCAAGCTGTGCTACCACAAGGCTGGCTAGCTCCTCGGCTGTTTCGGCGCTTTTTTGGCTGCTGCTGGCCATAAAGCTTTTGGCAATGGCTTGTTCGATTTTTTCCTTGTTAAAAGGCACAATGCGTCCGTCGCGTTTTTTAATGGATACGATCATTGCTCTGGGCTCCTTTATTGTTACAATCACGCATTCAAAAGTTTTTATCAATTCTTCTTCAAAAAGCGAGCATAATCATTATATTGTGCTTGGGCATGGAAGTCAACACTAAATATAGACTTTCGAACACTATATATGGTTTGTCCGCACTGCAAAAGCCGTGCAAAAAAACGCGAAAACCGTCGCATTATCACAGTTTCGTAACATTTTCCACAGACTTATCCACATGCGAAAAATATTTTCCCACAGGAATGCAAGGGGGTAAGATAACAATGGCGGATCATGCCTGTACCCCTTATAAACGACGGGCTACAGCACTATACCATGGTGCAGGCGGCACCCTGTCCTCTAGCTTTCCATGAGGTTTCCATGGGGTTTTGCAGGTTTTAGCCACATTATCAACATGTTATCCACTTCTGTACCAAAAGTTTCCCATGCGTTATCCACAGTCGCGCGGTGTCGGGGTATGTTTTGCATGTTCCCCACAGGTTTCCCACGGTTTACCCATGCTTCCATGTGTGTTTTCCACATCGGGGGCTGTGGAAAGTGTGGAGGGCGGCGGGGGAAATGCGGCGAGGGCTAGGGTACG
>JAVXND010000095.1:0-8421 GCA_036645955.1 Clostridia bacterium
GTTGCTGTTTTCAAAAACATCCACGCGGCTTACATGGTACTGCCTGCCAATGGCGGCCAAAGCCATGTTGATGCTGGCATTAAAATCCTTGGAGGTGTAGAGCAGTTCAAATATTTGTGTTTCAATGCTCTGTGCCGTTTTCAGGCTCTGCATTTCTTCGTCGTTGGTGCGCAGGGCATTGATCGTATAGCACTCCGCATCCTTTTCCTGGTATAATACAAACTGATCCTTGCCGTTTTGCTTGGCCTGATACAGCGCCGCATCCGCTTTGCGGTAGAAGGCTTCAAACGGCTCCTTGTGGTTTTCAAGCATAATCACGCCAATACTGCAGGAAATGTTGTATGCGCCCTTTTCACCCTCGTAGGTCTGCCTGAGCGACGCTGACAGCTCCGTCATTTTCTTGAGCACGCCGCTGGTATCAGGCACATTGCGCATGAAAATGGCAAATTCATCGCCGCCCATGCGCCCCACAATGTCAGCCACACGGAACGCCGCTTTCAGCTTTGCGCAAATATCCATCAAAATCAAATCCCCAAAGGCATGCCCCAGCGTGTCGTTGATGCCCTTGAAATTGTCCACATCCAGCACAATCAAAGCGTTGTGCTCATTGGGGAAGCATTGAATGGTCTTGTTCACAAGGTTCACCATGGCAATTTTGTTGTAAAGCCCCGTCATGGGGTCGGTCAGCACTTTGTTTTCCAAGCGCTCCGTCTGCTTCTTGATGGCGTCAATGTCGGACATAAAGCCAATGAGGTAGGATTGCGAACCAAAGTCGTCCGTGTTCAGGCTCAAATCCATCCTTGCCCAAAGATAGGTTTGGTCTGCCCTGCGCAGCCGCGCTTCATAGCTGACCGTCCCATTCTTCCGTAGCTGCTTCATGGCCGCTTTGGTAAGCTCCCAATCATCGGGGTGAAAAAAGTACTCGGTTACGGCGTTGACAAATTCATCATACGGCAAGGTAGAAAAAGCCCTTGTGTCCTCCAATAGCTTTTCTGGACCAATGCCAAAAATGCGCTCGGCATTTTCAAAATGCGTATACAGCTGCTTTGTCATGTCCACTTCAAACAGCGTTCCGCTCGAAGCGTTGATGGCAATGGAAAAGCGTTTTTCGCTTCTGCGAAGCTCTTCCTCCTGCTGCTTTACAATGGTGATGTCTGTGATGATGCTGTGGTTGCGCAGGCCGTCCGCGTTTTTGACAAGGTAACCGTTGTCCATTACCCAAAGCAAGGAGCCGTCCTTTTTTCGAATCCGATACGGCATGTTATACGTATCGCCCTTTTGAATCTGCTCCAAGTAAATATCAAATACCGCTTTTCGGTCTTCCTCACAAATCGCTTCCAGATATTGACCATGGCACAGGGTATGAAAATCCTCCAGCGTATAGCCCGTCATATCGGTAAAGCGTTGGCTTACATAGCGTACAATGGTTTGCTCGCAGGTTAGCGCGTGCTCTGCAATAATCATGCCGCCGTTGATGTGTGATAGCAGCGATTGGTATTTTTCGCTCGCCTGCTTCACATCATTGTTGTACCGCCGATTTTTCAGTTCAATCAGCACAATCACCAGCGCCGCCGCCAGCGCTATTCTAAAAATCATGCGGTAAAAAACGATGCTGGATTCCCATTTTTCCTGCTGCATCAGCGTATCCGATGAAATGCTGAAGGTGCTCCAATCGTTCACAGTAGAGGGCATAAAGCTTACATAGCGCTTTTGCCCCTCATAGGTATAAGCAAAGCTCTTGCTTTCCCTGTTTTGCAAGGCAAGCGCCAATTCTTCCACGGAATAATCAATCATTTTGGTTTTGGCTAAAAAGGTGAGTAAATTGTCTTCATCGGCGAGCCTGTCCGCGTGCTCGCTTGATAAAATGATGGTGCCGTCAGGCGAAGTGACAAGGCCGTAGCCATCGCTATAGTAGGTAAAGTTCAACAAGCTTTGTTCCGCTGTGGAAAGCGGATAGAGTGCAAAAAGCACGCCCTCCATCTCCTGCTCTTTTCTGATGGGGATGGTGATGATCATGTGTTTTTCGCCGTCCACCAGTTCCACCAGCGGGTTGCTTATATCCGCTTCATCCTTCAGCGCCCGCTTGAAGGCTTTGCTGTCGGAAAGGTCTTTGATTTCACCTGTGTTGGAACAGCTTTCACCTTGCATGTCGCAAATCACCATTTCGGAAAATCCGCCGTTGTCCGCTGCATTTTGAAGCACGCGCACCATGTCGCGCTCGGTCATGCCGTGCATTTCCACCAAGCTGCCCGCAAGCACCTTTAAGGCTTTGATATGGCAAGCAATGCCGTCTGAAAAGGATTTGTTGTAATCGACCGAAACATTCGCGAGCAGTTCATAGGTTTCATTGGTTAAGCTATTTTGTAACTGTTGGGAGTAATCCAAAAGGGTGGTCACACAAAGGGCGCACAGCAAAAATACACATAGCACGCGTATCAAAACGCTTTTTTTCTTCATGCTACGCCCTCCTTTTTCATGCGACCTATAGGTTACATATTAAATAGTATATAAAATAAGCATGTATCTGTCAAGGCGAACTATGTTACATTGTGGGCTTACTTGTCCGTTTATGAAAGCAAAAACCACTGCAAGCATGCTGTGCAATGGTTTTACCAATGACTTTTTTATTTTGGCGCTTTTTGCCACAAACCATATTGCTGATCGTTGCGCAGTGCCGACAGCATCATTTCCTTCACATTGGGGTAGCGCTTGCTTAGCTCCGAAAGCAGCTCCTTCATTTCCTGCCGCTTGGTGTGCCCGTTTGCGGGGCAGGGGTTCACCAGCACGGGCAGATGAAGCAGCTCCTTCATGTGAATTACATGCTTTTCAGGCAGGTACACCATGGGGCGTATGACGGTGATATCGCTTCGGCTTAAATAGGTATTGGGGTGAAAGGTGTGCAGTCTGCCTTCAAAAATCAAGCTCATCAGCAGGGTTTCCAGCGCATCGTCGCGGTGATGCCCCAGCGCCAGCTTGTTCATGCCCAGATCCTTTGCAAAATCGCACAGCATGCCGCGCCGCATTTTGGCGCAAAGCGCACAGGGGTTATTTTCCTTGCGTATATCGAACAAAATTTCATATAAATCCGTATGGCGGATGGTGATGGGCGTTTCTATTTCCTCGCAAAAGCGTTCAATGGCAGAGGTATCTGGACGTTCCTTGCCCATGGTGAGCATAATGCCCTGCAAGGTAAAATCTCCGTGCCTCACCATGCGGTACAGCGAAAGCGCCTTGAGCAGCAGCAGGCTATCCTTGCCGCCGCTCACCCCCACCGCAACGTGATCGCCGGGGGATATCATGCCAAAATCGCGGTCTGCTCTGCGTATGCAGCCAAGGGTTGTTTTCACCTGTCAGAACCCCTCCCGCGGCGTAACGCCGACATAAACGCGGTCAGCTCGCGCCGGATAGGTATCCGTGCTCACCAGCTCGCGCGATTGCTCCGCACCGTCAACCATGGTGCATAAATAGGTCGCAATCACATGCCCCTCGCGCCCCTTGCTCACCTTGGTTTGGTCTACGTAGGTTACAAAGTTTGCGTCCTTATCCTCAATCAAGGTGGGCTCCTCTGGCTTGGGCAGGGTTTCCACCGTTTCACTCACCAGCTGATACTTCACATTGCCCAAGGAAAGGCCATAAATGCGCACCTCGCACATTTTACTGCGCTTGCTGTTGCCGCTCTTGATCACATGCGCCGCAATGTAAATGGTTCCGCCTGATGTGTTTTTAAACGACAAATCCAGCGAGCGGCCCTTTGTGTCCGTAACGGTCGCATCCTGCCCAAGCTCTGTATAGCTCACAGGGCTTGAGTGCGGGAAACGCTTGGTAATGGTCAGCCCGGATTGAATCGCCGCCAAATACATGGTGGTGCTGGCTTGGCACACGCCGCCGCCCACGCCCATGACCTCTTGCCCATAGGCGTACTCAATCGCGGGAAAAAAGCCGTTGTCCAGGCTGCGCGAGCCCACCGTGCCGTTAAAGCTGAACTTGCCGCCGTCCTGAATGGTCATGCCGTTGATTTTGCCAAACGCCGTGCGGATGTTGTTGGTACGGTCGTCGCTTGACGAGGATGCAATGGGGGTGGTCACCCTGGCGCGAAGGGAAACCTTCATTTCCAAATCTGCCCTTGTAATGGCGGGGGGGATGGTTTGCGTTTCGAGCAAAACCTCGCCGCTTTCAAGGTTTTGCACCATTTGCATAATCTGTTCACGCACGGCGGTGGTATCCAGCCGCTGACCGTACACCTCAGGCGCAAAGGAAAAGGGATTGTTTGCGTCGTCTGGGTTAAAGCTCAAAATTTCAGCGCTTCTGGGGGATTGAAAGGCCGCTTCCTCCAGCGTTCTTAAAATGTCGTCAATCGGCGCAATGTTTGCGCTTTGCTCCGCGCTTGAAAACTTGTAGCTGCTTTTGTTCGCCTGTTCAATTTCCTCCTTGAGGGCAAAGATGTCCTTGCGGTTGTTGGGGTCCACATCGTGCCCAATCACCCATGCCTGCCTCAAAGCCTCGGTTGGGTCAAAGGAAATGCCAAGCGTTGCGGCGGTAATGTCCTTTTGCTCGCCTGACACGTTTTTCATGCGCACATACCAGCCGTTTTGCTTTTCGTTGACCTTGTCCCACACCTCTTGGCTGCCCTGCGCCCATGTTTTTCCGCTTAAATCAATGCCATCTACGCTCACGTTGTTCATAAACACGTTCATGTAGGGGCGTATATCGCTTTGCACCTTCAAAATGTAGCCGCCAATGCCCGCGCCTGCCAGCACAATCAAAATCAACAGCAGTTTCAAAAGCTGCCATTTCAGACTGTGTTTTTTGCGTTGCCGCCCCTCTCCGCCTCGCTGACCGCCGCCCTGTGAGCCGCCGTTTGCGCGGCGCTTGCCTGCGCCCTGCTGCATTTGCTGGGGCGGCGGGGCATACCAGTTATTGCCCTGCGGGTAGGGATTGCGCCCGTCGTTTGGATTTTGTGGGCTGTAGCCTTGGTTGTACATTTACTTGCTCCCTTATTTGCATTTCATGGCATTCAACAGCGCGTCCACATCCTCGCGCATGCTTTGCCAGCCCGAAGGCAGCTTGCCCATGCGCACACGCGTATTGAGATCGCCGTGATAATCGCTTCCGCCAGTCACCAGCAGGCCTCTGCGCCTTGCAAAAAGCTCCAAAGCACGCACGTCCCTGTGGTTTGCGCTGGGATGAAACACTTCAATGCCGCATAGCCCAAAGGCCGCCAGCTCGTCTATCAGCGCAAACAGCATGCCGCCCTCCAGCAGCAGCCGCTGTGGATGTGCCAGCACCGTTACTGCGCCTGCGTTTTGCAAAATTTGCACCGCCTTGGTGGTTTCAAGCCATTTGCGCGATACGTAGGCACTGCGCCCCTCGCCCAAATAGCGTTCAAATGCTTGCTTCATGGTGGTTACCGCGCCTACCTGCACCAGTGCGCGCGCCACATGCGCACGCCCCACATGCGGGCCGATCAGCGTGGCCTTCACATCCTCTGAAAGCTCCACTCCTTGCGCGAGCAGCAGCTCCACAATTTTTTGGGAGCGCTCGCGGCGATCCTCGTCCGCCTCGTGCAAGCATTGCGCAAGCTCGGGGTTTTGAGGGTTCGCGCCATAGCCGAGCAAATGCGTGCGCCCGCCGTGCCCCGTGCTAAGCTCCACGCAGGGTAAAACCACGAACGGGGCATCACTGCCCCGCTCGCGGCGCTTGCTTCGCACGTTCTGCGCCGCCGCTTCCATTTCCGGCAAGCCATCCATGGTATCGTGATCACTGAGCGCCACATGGGTAAGCCCGAGCTGATCTGCTTGTGCGCACAGCTCCGTTGGGCTCATCAGCCCATCGGAAAAGGTGCTGTGCAGATGCAAATCCGCCGCGTATTCCTCGGTCGCATGCATCCGCTTCACCTCAAAATTCGCCGTCATCCAATTGGCATAAGGACAAATAAAGTCGCCGCGCTTGCGTGATTGGATTGGCATATTGCTTTCCTGCTTTCGTTACGGCTCCACAAAGGGGTCTTGATCTTCAATGGCCTTGGTAACCTTGGCAGGCTCAAAAGCCACGGCCTGCACCGCTTCCGCTTCGTTCGTTTCCGCCGGCTCCGCCGTTTCCGCCGTTACGCTTTCGGAAGGCTTGATTTGCTCCACGGGGCTTAGCGGCGGCAGCTCTTCGCCGCGCATAACCGCTTCAAACTCCGCGCGGCTCAGGGTTTCACGCACAAGCAGTGTTTCCGCCACAGCCACAAGCTTTTCCTTGTTATCTTCAATGATTTTACGCGCGTTGCGGTAGCATTCGTCCAGCACGCGCTTCACCTCCGCGTCAATGGCGGCGGCGGTTTGCTCGCTGAATTCGCGGCTTTGACCAAATTCCATGCCTACAAACACTTCGTTATCGCTGGATAGGTACATGGTGCCCATGGCATCGCTCATGCCAAATTGCGTCACCATGCGGCGGCTCAAATCCGTTGCGCGCTTTAAATCGCTGGAGGAGCCCGTGTATAAATCCTCCAACGCCACCTTTTCGGCGGCATGGCCGCCCAATGCCATGGTGATCATGCTTAACAGCGCCGTTTTGCTCATGTTATCGTTTTCTTCGCTGGGCAAGCTCAGCGTGTAACCGCCCGCATCGCCGCGCGGCACAATGGTAATCAAATGCACATCGTCACACTCGGGCAGCAGGTTGCCAATCAGCGCATGCCCCGATTCGTGGTATGCCGTAATGCGGCGATCCCGTGCCGTTACCTTATGGCTGCGCTTTTCAGGACCCATTTGCACGCGTGCAATCGCGTCCACCAAATCCTGCTGGGTAATCTTTTTTTGCTTGTTGCGTACGGCCAGAATCGCGCCTTCGTTCATCACGTTTTCCAAATCAGCGCCCGTGGAAAACGGCATGCGCTTGGCCACGTTTTCAAAGTCAACATCCGCGTCCAGCGGCTTGCCGTTGCTATGCACCTTGAGAATGTCAACGCGCCCCTGCAAATCGGGGAAGTTTACATTCACCTGACGGTCAAAGCGGCCTGGGCGAAGCAATGCGGGGTCCAGAATGTCGCGGCGGTTGGTCGCGGCCATCACAATCACGCCTTCGTTCAGGGAAAAGCCGTCCATTTCAACCAGCAGCTGGTTGAGGGTTTGCTCGCGTTCATCATGTCCGCCGCCTAAGCCAGCGCCGCGGTGACGACCCACCGCGTCTATTTCGTCAATGAACACAATGGAGGGCGAAGCTTTTTTGGCTTGCTCAAACAAATCGCGCACGCGGCTTGCGCCCACGCCCACAAACATTTCCACAAAGTCCGAGCCGCTGATGGAGAAGAAGGGCGCGTTGGCTTCACCCGCCACGGCTTTGGCCAGCAGGGTTTTACCGGTGCCCGGAGGGCCCACAAGCAGCACGCCCTTGGGGATGCGTGCGCCCATTTCGGTGTAGGCCTTGGGGTTCTTCAAAAACTCAACCATTTCTTGAAGCTCCGCCTTTTCCTCCTGCGCACCCGCTACATCCTTAAAGGTAACGGTGTTCTTGGCAGGGTCGCTCACGCGTGCGCGGCTTTTGCCAAAGTTCATCACTTTGTTGTTGCCGCCGCCCTGCCGCGCCATAATAAAGTACCAAAGCCCCACGCTCACCGCTAAAATGAGCATAAACGGCAGGAACTCCACATACCATGGCGTTACAATGGGTGCACGATAGGCAACCGTAAAGGGCAAATTGCTCACGCTGATTTCATCAAGCACCTTGCCTTCCTTGGTTGCGGTCATTTGGCGCACCGTGTCTATGAAATCCGAGCCGATGGTGGTTTCAAAATCATAGCCGCGTTCGGGAAAGTCTGCTTCCGCAATGGTGCCGTTGCGGTAAAGGCCGACAAGAGACGAGCCGCGAATGGCGACAGATTTTACATTGTCCTCACGAATGGCCGTTAGCAGCTGAGGGTATTCAATGCGGCGGTTGACCGCTTGGCCAAATCCACCATTAAGCACCACAGCGATCAGGATAAAGGCAGCGATGAGCACCACATAGCCCATCATTCCTCGTTGGTTTTTTTTCAAGTTCAAAGTCCTCCTTGATGATGCAGTCACGCACGTGATACGCTTTTGGGGTATACAAAGCAAGCGCAGGGCGCGACCTGTTCATTATACCATAGGATGATTCCAAAATACAAAGGAATTTCGTAAATTCTTCATCTCAAGGGTTCCTTCGTTCAAAACCGACCGTTTTCCTTCCCCAGCATCGCCGCCCCCTGCGGCAGCTGCGCATGTGCAGCGCTTGCTGTTAAAGCCCTATGCCATATGGCTTTTCAAGCATTCCAGAAACGCCGCAAGCGCCAAAAAGCCGCGCGAGCAAATCGCGCGGCTTGTATATGGTTTGTCAGCATAATCGATCCTGATGGCTCCCGCCGTCCTCTGTATGGACACCATATATGGTGTCCGCCCAGTTGGCGTTCGTACC
>JAVXND010000096.1:0-7850 GCA_036645955.1 Clostridia bacterium
ACCTACATTGATGCGGATCAAGGTGTAATCGGATTGGCTTATATTGATGCCGACGACCAAAGCCCCGTGCTGGACATCAAGCCCTACACACCAAGCCTTGACCGCGTAGAAGCACCACAGGTTCCGGGATGGTGCGACCATTGGCCCAAAAATGTAGAGTCCAGCGGTGATTTTGACTGGGAATCCGAATTTAACTTTTAACCTAGGAGCTGCACAGGGCGGTTTGTGACTACCCTGTGCAGCTTTCTTACTAGGCACTTTCAACGGTCATTAAGAATTTACGATATGGACATTGACATCCGCATCATTTATTGCGCCTTCTTCTTTTTAGGCTTTGGCAACGGCAGCTCCCTACAGGTGGCGAAAATGAATGCTGTTAAAAATGCCGTATCGTCAAGGTCGTCAAGAACAATATGCGGTTTTGCACCCTCGTATGGCGGCATACGCGCCGCAGTTGGCATCATCGCATCGGCGGCGGCAGTGGGCTTGATAAACACTTGATTGTCGCAAATCAGCCCAAGTACCTTTTTATCGCAGTAAATCGTATACTCTCCAAACATCTTTTTGTAGGTAATCGTGCCAGCGCCACTCATCTGCTCGCAAACATATTGGACATACTCCTCTGTTGATGCCATTTGGTTTCCTCCTATTTCTAATACCGTCGCTCTATTTCTTCAGTGCAGGGTAGAGCGAGGGCGTATACGAAGCTGGGCGATGAATTATTCCACCAAAAAGGGGTCCTCGGTTACGTGGGATGTGTTGAGGAACTGCTGATAGCAGAGACGCATGACGGCGCGGCCTAGCATGCCTACGCCGTTATGGGTGGGTTTGTTGTTACAGCCGTTGGTAAGCATGACGACGCCTGTGCGGTCCGCTGGATCGAAATAGGCGGCGCAAAGCATGCCGTTGGCCTTTCCGCCGTGGCCGTACATGGTTCTGCCCTGAACCTGATCATCGGTAATGATGTTGAGGAACAAGCCGCTATTGCTTTCACACGCCACAGAGCCGATGCGGTTTTGAAGCGCGGTGATTTGCGCTACGGTGCTTTGCTTGAGCAAACGGGTGTTTTGGTATACGCCGCCATCACAAAGCACAATGAGGAGCTTGGCCAAATCCGGCGCGGAGATGATCAGCTTGCCTGCGGTAAGAAAATAATGGGTGAGCGGATCGGCGGCGGTGAGCTTTGTGGGGTCCTTTCGGAGCGTTTTGAGAAGGCGTTTTTCGGGCATTTGATACATATCTGCCATCGGGAGCGAGGGAGGCAGGAGGGCGGCTTGATAGCCTGCCGTAATTTGCAGGGGTGCAAAAACCTTGTCATTCATGTAAGCATCCAACGGTTGGTCGGAAAGCTTTTCGATCAGACTGCCAATCAGCCCGCCGCCAAAGTTGGTGTATTCGCGCTTTTCGCCCGGGGGATGATCCCGATAAAAGGCGGTGGGCAGGCGTTCGCCGCTAAAAAGCTCGTCCAGGGGGCGCGGTGAACCGTAGAGCGCTTCTTGGTAGCAGAGATGATCACACAAGCCGGTGGTGTGGGTCATGAGCTGGCGCAGGGTGATGGGGGAATCGGGGTAGTTGGGGTTGCGTATGGGGAAGCCGAGCAAAGTACCCAGCTCGGTTTCCAAACTGAGATTGTTTTGCTCCACGAGCTGCATGAGGCCGATGTTGGCCACCATTTTGCCGATGCTGCCCACTTGAAAAGCGGTATCCTCTGTAATGGCATCCCCGCCCGCATGCCCAGAGCCATAGCAATGGGTGAAAGTGATTTTGCCGTTTTCGATTATGGCAATGCATGCGCCCATGGTATTGTATTGCATGAGAACACGGTCGAGCTGAGCAGAAAAGGGAAGGGGCTCATTGTCGGCGGGGACGGCGGCGGCCTGCGCATGGCTTGGTTTGCAAGGCACGGCGGCGCACAAAAGGGCGGCGCATAGCAGGCAGGAAAGCAACCGTGCAGCAGCCTGCCTCATTAAAACCACTTCTTTTTCTTAAACACAATCATACAGCCGATGACCAGCACAAGGCAACCCAATGCGAAAAGCGGATAGCCTAGCGGGCTTTCCAGCTCGGGCATGTAGCGGAAGTTCATGCCATACCAGCCCACAAGGAGCGTAAGCGGCAAGAAGACACCCGATATGATGGTGAAAATTTCCATGATATGGTTCAGGCGATAGTCCAGCGTTGCGGTAAGGGCATCGCGGAGCTGGTTAAGCTCATCACACAGGGTGTTGATCGTGCGGGAAAGCCGTTCCGCCTTGGAGGTGAGCAAGCCAAAATAGTGAAGCGAATCGCTTTCGAAAATATCGTTTTCGTTTTCCTCCAAGCATTCACCCAGATCAATGAGCTGGTCGTAATAGCCGCGCAAAATGAGCAGCTGTTTTTTTTGCTCGTAAATGCGAACGTTGAGGGATTTGGTCGCCTTGTTAAGCACGACGGCCTCCTCAAGCTCGGTTACACGCTGTACCACCTGCGCAAGCTCTTGACCATCGCGGGTGATGGTGCTTTCAAGCATTGCAAAAATCAGCTTTTCAAGCGTGACATTTTCAGGCTTATAACGGCGCAGGGAGTTAACGAAATGCTCGTGCATGCTGCCGTCGTCATCGCGGATGCAAACAACCAAAAAGAGATTTTTGCGCAGAAAAAACGCCAGACGATCGCTTGCATCGTAAATACTGCCCACCTCTACAATGCTGACCAGACCATAGGTGTAGTTTTCGAAAACATCCACCAGGTTTCGGTAATTATCGCGATCTGTGAGGCAAGAGGCGGCGGTTACATCTGTAAAGCCAAAATACTCAATGGTTTCTTCAAGGTCGGCCGCGTCGATATAGCCTGCGGTGAGCACATTTGGGTCGATTTGGCAGCGCTCAATGGGGGCAAGCTCGGGGAGAAGACGATAGTACATAAAAAAACGCCTCCTGATGGTAAGAAATTAGGCCTGCCGTTGGTTTAAGCGGCGTTGATAGGCCACGGCAAGGCCTAGAATGCTTATGGATTCGCTATTGTGCGCGGTGAAGGTCATGGGGGCGTAGTCCGCATTGTCGCTTACGAGCTGAACGCCGCCTGCAATGTGGTACACATGCTTGAGGGTGGCGCTGTCATCCACCATGACGGCGGCAATTTGCCCATCGTGTACATCGGGCTGGGAGCGGATAAAAACCACATCGTTATCAAACAAGCGCGGGTTCATGCTATCCCCCTTGACACGCAGGGCAAAATCGCAGGGAACATCCTCGTTGCAGGTGACAGAGGTATTGTAATCCTCCTGCGCAAAGATGGGCTGACCTGCGGCAATTTCCCCTAGCAGTGGGATTTTTTTGCGAATGACAGGCAGAATGCCTTCCATGCCTTGGTAGGGCGATTCCCAGCCCATGAGATCTGCGGGGGTGGTGGAGAGGATGGAGGCGAGCGGCTCCAAAAGGTTGCCGGGCAACTTTTCGATATCGCCTTTTTCATAGCGATAAATGGTTGCGGCAGACAGGCCGAGCCTTGCGGCGAGCGTTTCGGCAGACATGCCCAGCGCTTTGCGGCGTTCCTTCATTCGATGACCCACGAACATAAGATCCCCTTCCCTTCTTGTAGCTAGATGATACCATAAAATTGCGAAAATGCAAGTGAAAAGCTTGCATTTATGAGATTTTTGAAAAATTATTCGCATAAATGCGATTTATGGGGTTGACAAGCCTTTGTGCAGGGTGTAGGATGCGGACAGGGAATAACTCGCATAAACGCGAGTATCTGCATTGCTTGGGAGGATGAAAGGAGCTTAACGAATGAATCAACTGGCTTGCGCAAAGAGGGCTGAAGTGGAAAACGGGATGGTGGTAGGGGCGCAAAGTGAATGGGACAAACGGTATGGCGGAGGAAATCGGACGATGAGCAAAAGCAAGAGGGAGGGATGGCAGGTGCAGGAATTGATCGCGCAGGAGGAACACAGCCTGGAGGACGATCTAACGGAAATGCGAGAATTGATCAGCGACCGTTCACGGATTTGTACACGCATTGACAAGGCGCAGGACATGGCACAGAGCATCGGCGGGGGCGGTGTGAACGACATGCCGCGCGTGAAACAGACGGAGTCCCGCATGGAACGGGGCGTGCTGGAGAAAAGTGCGCTGGCATTTGAGCTGGAGGAAATAGACGGACAGCTGGCCGTTTGCCGCGAGCGGCTGGAAAGGCTGATTGACCGGTTGCCTGCGGGGGTGGAAAGAGCGGTGCTGAAAATGAGGTATGTGCAATACATGCGGGTGATCGACATTGCGCAGGACATGCATTTTTGCAGAATTTACATTTACAAGCTATTGGAAAGGGCAGAGGCGAAGCTGAAAGACTTAACAAGATAAAACAGACCAATAGTAGCATATTACAGCATACAGGTGATATGATGCAAACTGAAAAGAGTGAATCAAGGGGGAACGGATGAGACCGTTCCCCCTTTTGATATGAAGCGCTGATGAAATGAGAGCGGGCGGAAGTGGGCGGCGCAAAGGAGGGATGCAGCATTGGCGGATTGGAAGGTTATCAAGAGCGAATACAGCGCGGGTGGCGTGGGGATGAAGGCGCTGGCCGCGAAGCATGGCGTGGGGATTTCCACCTTATATAGGCGGGCGGCGCAAGAGGGCTGGCGGGTGAAGGAGAAAGCGAGCGCTTTGCCAAAGGAGGGGCTGCGGGAGATTGGCGGGGAGCTGGAACGAATTGAACGGATTTTGGCGTCGGGTGAAGCGCTGATGCGGCAATTGGAGCGTGCAACGGCGGAGCTGGATCGGGTGGCGGTGAAGCAAACCACGCGCGAGCGTGAGCTTGAATATGGGGATTTGGACGCGAAGGGCAAGCCAACGCGGGAAGTGATTCGCGACACGGAAACCTTGGAGGTGGTTTCGGGCCCCATCGACCGCGCGGGACTCAGACAGCTTGCCGCAACGCTCAAGGATTTATCGGGTGTGGCACAGCTCAAAAACGGCGGCGGAGAAGAGCTATCGGGCGTGGAACGAATTATGCGGCGATTGGACACGGAAAGCGCTGCGGGCAAGGAGCTGCCTGGCTGATGGCTTTTCAAAGTGCAAAGCAGCAACAATATCGCAAAGAGGCAACCCACCGCTGGAATGTAAAAACGGGGGCGACGCGTGCAGGAAAAACCTATGGCGACTACTTTTTATTGCCGCAACGGATACTGAACGGTCACGGGCGCGAAGGGCTGAATGTGATTTTGGGCAACACAAAGGGCACCCTACAGCGCAATTTGATGGAGCCGATGCAGGCCATATGGGGCGCGGAGCTGGTGAGCAGCATCCGCAGTGACAACACCGCCACGATGTTTGGGGAGCTGGTGCATTGCTTAGGTGCGGACAACGCGCGGCATGTGGATCGCATACGCGGAATGAGCATCAAATACTGCTACGGGGATGAGGTGGTGACATGGCATCCCGATGTGTTTGAAATGCTCAAGTCCCGCTTGGACAAACCCTACAGCTTGTTTGACGGCACATGCAACCCATCCTATCCGGAGCATTGGTTCAAGGGCTTTTTGGACAGCGACGCGGATGTGTATGTACAGCGGTATACGATTGACGACAACCCATTTTTAGCGGCGGAATTTGTGGCAAATTTAAAGCGCGAGTATACGGGCACGGTGTATTACGGGCGGTACATTTTGGGGGAGTGGGTACGAGCGGAGGGGCTTGTATTTGGGCGCTTGGCGGATGAGCCGAATGCGTTTGTGAAGGGAGCGGACGGGGGCAGGGGCTTTACAAAGGTGGTGATCGGCATAGACTTTGGGGGCAATGGCTCGCGCACATGCTTTTGCGCAACGGGGTACATGGGCTATGAGCGCTTAAACGTGCTTGCGGAGGATGCGCTGCCTGTGGGGCATGGGATTGACGCGGCGGACATCTGCGAGCGATTTGTAGCCTTTGAACGCGCGGTGCTTGCGCGTTTTGCGCGGGTGGATTGGGTGCTTGGCGACAGTGCCAGCCCTACGATGATCAACTCGCTGGTATCGGCGGCGCGGGGTGCGGGACTGCCTTGGCGAAACATTGCGGGCTGCCGCAAAAATGCGGTGAGCCAGCGCCCATTGACGGTGGACAGGCTCCTTGGGCAGGGGCGGCTCAGCTTTGCGCCTGAGTGTACGGAAACCCTGCGGGCGCTGACCCATTTGTGCTGGGACGCGAAAAAGCCCGATCAGCCAGAGGATTTGAACGTGGGAAACATCAACGACCGCTGGGACGCGTTTTGCTATACATGGCTGGATTTTGTGGAGCTGATTGACAGGCGGTAGAGGGAAAGGGGGGGATGTGCTATGCATTCGATGATTGCGGAGGCGCTTGGCGCGTTGGGGTATCGGGTGAACCGACACGCATATGAGGTGATTGAGCATTGCGACAGGTGGTATCGCGCGGACGAGGCGGAGGCGCATGCGCGGGTGCGCGTGAATGGCGAGCAGTACGAGATGATTCAAATGGGCTTTGCCAAGCGGCTTTGCGCGGATGACGCTAATTTATGCGAGCTACTGGAGGTAAACGGCGGCGGGAGCGGGGCGCAGCTTCAGGCGGTGAAGGCATTGCTTGAGAAAAACGCGTTTGATGTGGAGTACAGGCGACAGCTGGAGCTTTGTGCGGCAGAAGGAACGGTGGCTTGCTACTGGTGCGTGGAGGGCGCGGAGGAATACAGGAACGCGGACGGGAGCATCACGCTCAAGGGCGGGCGCTTGCGGCTCAAGTACATTGAGGCGGGCGGGTTCATCCCCTTGACGGTGGAGGCGGGCGAAATTACGGAGGCGGCCTTTGTGGGGGACAGCATCCGACGGGGGAAGCGCCTGCATGTGCTATTGGTATGCAGGCGGGACGCAGGCGGGCGGTACAGCTATCAGGAAAGCACCTATGACGAGGCTTACAAGCTACTGCGAACCGAAGAGGTAGGGCTTGGCCATGTGAAACCGTTTGCGGTGATGCGCGTGGCGGCGGTGAACCATTTGCGAAACATGGAGGGCTTTGGACTGCCCAAGATTGCGACGGTGATACCGTTGCTTGCGGCGCTGGATCAAGCGTTTACGGTGCTCAATGGGGACATTGACACGGCTGACAAGATTGTGCTGATTAACGAGGTGCTTTGCAACTTCAAGCGCGTGGTGAGCCAAGAGGGGGGCATCAGCACGGAACAGCTGGTGCCCATTACGCCTAACGAGCAGCTCAAGCGGCGCTTTGTAATGATTGGGCAGGACAAGCTGCCCACTGCGCAAAGCGTGGTGGAGGAGGTGGTACCCAAGATACGCGTGGCTGATTTGGAGCAGGTGATTGAACTATTGCTTTCGCTGCTCTCGCTGAGCTTTGGGTATGGCAGTCGGCGTTACAGCTTTGAGCGGGGGCAGATACAGACCGCGACGCAATACATTGGCGAGCGGCAGGATCAGATGCAGGAATTGAACCGCCAGCGGCAGGAAGCCAAGCAATATGTAGCAGGCGTTGTGCGGGCAGGGCTTTGGTTTGAGAATGCGTTTTTGGGCACGGAATGGGATGTGGATGCGGAGGTTTTGGTGGCCTTTGATGACAGCTTCATTACCGACCGCGCGACGGAGCTTAGCGAGATACGAAACGACGTGCTTGCAGGCATCGGGGGCAGGCGTGTGCGGGTGTTGTATTTGATGAAAAAGTATCATTTAACGCAGGAAGAGGCGGAGGAGTGGGCAGGGAGTCCCCCGCAGGGGGGCGGGGGGGACTAGCCATCCCCCGCTTCCCCCGCAAGGGGGTGGGGGGTGCGCCCCCACACGGGGGTGCGGGGGGAGTGTCCCCCGCAAGGGGACAGGGGGTGCGGAAATGGCTTTCCGCGCGGCTGGCGTGGGGACTGCCCCCCACACGGGC
>JAVXND010000097.1:0-7803 GCA_036645955.1 Clostridia bacterium
CATTTCAAGAAATTCAAGAGCACACAGTCAGTGGCATCTACAGCGAGGAATGCGGTTGGAACACATGGCACGGATATACGGTGATGGCTATTGATGGCTCAAAGACGCAGCTTCCCAATGATCCCGCATTGCTAGAAGCCTTCGGCGGAACGGGTGCTGGGGCTAAAGCGCCTACTGCTCAAGCATCCTTCTTGTACGATCCGTTGAATGACATCATTGTAGACGCGAAGCTAGCTCCGCTTAGCACGGATGAACGAACGCTGGCTAAGGAACACCTGATGGCACTAAGCAGGCTAACCTCCATCAAAAAGAAACTGATACTATTTGACCATGGCTATCCTTCCTCAGATTTGATTGCAGCCTTGCAAGCTTCCCATTGTGATTTCCTTTTGCGTGTTCGCAGCAAGTTCAGCATAGCCTTGGATGCATTGGACATGGGCGTTCATCCCTTCGATTTTCCTTGTGACGACGGAAACACTATCCCCCTTGTTGCGGTGAAGCTCACCCTTGACATTGGCGAAACGGAAATGTTACAGACCAGCATTCAGGACAAACGCATGGGCGCAAAGGCGTTCAAGGAACTATACTTTGCCAGATGGGGTGTGGAAGTCAGAATCAACGATTTGAAGCACAAGGTTGAAATTGAAAACTTCTTGGGTCGTTTGGAAAACAATCTATATCACGCGTTTCCGAGGAATAGCTTTTTGTCAGAATACGAAGCCCTCTGGATTGGTGCAAAGAAAGAGCCGAATTTAACCTCTATTTCATTTAAATCTCCAAAACGGGTAATGTCGAATGAAATACAAACCACATTTTTTCCATCAAGACTATATCTCCATACAGCATTATACCTTGAAAAATAGCCGTATGGAGCGAGCAGATCGAGTATTCTCGCTGATACATACTTACGCTTTTCAGTAGCATTCATTACAGAGCCACCTCACTCTTGTTAATATGTGTAGAATACCAATGTTCAACGCTTCTGCGTGACATTTCCTTGAATGATATGGAAACCATGATCGAGGATTTTAACGAGCGATTTCCGCTACGTCCATCTTTGAACGAAACGTACTTTGAATAAATGAACGCATGACAGCTTCCACTTGAAGGTATCCCAAATCCATGCCGTGTGATAAAACCCACCATGCGCCCATGCAGAAGCTGCTGGGTATTTTTGTATAGCCAGCACCGCCTCATACCGCCAAATCAAATTTCTTGCCGAAACATTTGAACAATGTTATTATATTTATCGTCTGACAATTTATAGAAGGGAGGACGAGGCGCATGAGCGATGAGCAATGGCTGGAGCAAATTTGGCGGGAGCATTACAAGCTGCTCTACGATACCGGGCGCTACACCTTGCAGGGGCAACCCGAACGCATGGACAGGCTCTACGACGATATTCAAAACGCGTTCCTCGCCCTGTGGAACAAGCGCGAGAAGCTCAAAAACCATCCGAACATCGGCGGCTGGCTCGTGTGCGCGCTGCGCCTTCAGCTAAAGACCTCCGCGGGCAAGGTTTACCGCGATGCTTCCCATCGAGCCTACTCCATAGACGATGAAAACGCGCCGAGCTTGGAGGACACGCAGCAGAGCGTGGACGCTGATCTGCTGGCCGAGGACAAACGGACGGCTCTCAAGGAAGTGCTGGGTGAGGAAAACGCAGTGCTGTTCCTCGCCTATACTCTCGGCAATCAGACAGCAAAAGAGTTGGCGGCGAAATACGGCATGAGCGAAGCCAGCATATGGGTGCGCATCAGCCGCATTAAAAAGAAGCTGCTTGGGCATCCCGAAATATTTTATGTTTTTTTGCTGGCGATGTTAGGTTTGGGCAAGTAACCGCTGTATAACAGGTGAAGGGAAGTGCGGATATGCAAAACGGCGAGGATTTCAAACGTCGGTTGGAGAACGGAGTGCTGACCTCTGCGGATGTTTGCCGTTTAATCGACTGGCAATGTTCGCTTCCCGACGAAAAGATGGATTGCGCGTTGCTTAAAGAGTGCTATGCCTATTTGTATGACGACGCGGACCAACAGCTCATGCCGGGGCAAGAGGAAGGCTGGACGCAGCTTCGGCAAAGGCTCGCCGATAGCAACGTGATCCCCTTCAAGCCCAAGCAGGGCATGAGCCGCAAGAAGCTGGCAGCGGTGATTCTCGTGGCGGCGCTGATGCTGGCACTCGCCGCTGGTGCGCTGGCGTGGACGATTCAGCGCGGCGTGTTCAACTTCCTCGGCGTGTGGACAAACCAAGAAACGGAAATGCCCGTACAGGAGGAAGCCTATTCGTTGCTGCAATCCGAGCTGTGCCATGTGAGCTATGCCCATGTGGACGTGGATGTGCGGGAAGCTGTTTATGACGGACATGAGCTGCGCGTGGTGTACAGCGTATGGGATCGCAGCGCCACAGAGATGGTCACGGAGGAGCAGCTGA
This sequence comes from Clostridia bacterium, assembly GCA_036645955.1. Classification (GTDB taxonomy): domain Bacteria; phylum Bacillota; class Clostridia; order Christensenellales; family Aristaeellaceae; genus Limiplasma. The sequence continues at coordinate 2,431 of JAVXND010000097.1, forward strand.
CGGGCCTCGGGCTTCCGGCGGCACTTACGGATGGACTTGTCCTGTGCGATTACTTTGTTGTCAATGGTGTTTGCCCCGACCTCGGACTGACCTTTGCCAATGTGGGCGAAAAGCCGGGTGAAATTCTCTACTATCTATCCAGCAATCTTGCGGAGAACGGCGAGCTGGAAATTGGCGGTACGCTCACCATCGGTCTGCCAATTATGGCGGGCGATGCAAGCAGCGCCACAGCGCAGTACGTCCCCGAAGGGATGACCTTCACCATTCCCGCAGCCATCGACCCGAAGCTGGTGCAGGGGGCAATCGTGCCGATAACGCAAACCATTGGGGACGTGTCAATCACTTTGGAAAAAGCGATCTTCTCCCCCGTCAGCGCGGCAATCACCCTGCGGATGGATGGCCAGGAAACGGACATAGGCGACCTCGCCATGCGCTGGGGCCGCGCCATGCTGTACGACGCGGACGGAAATGCTGTGGGCGTTACGGAAATTCGGGATTGGGACTATAACAGCGCCGACTGCATACGCCTGAACTACACCGTGTACCCGCCCAAGCAATGGCTGGAAAAGATGTGGATGGCGTTGCCGGGCGAGGACGGCAAGGTTGACCTTGAAAACGCGCTCCCTGTGCAGATCGCAAAGTAAACAACCATTTTGAGGACACGCAATTCGCCGACGCGGGTTGCGTGTCTTTTTTCAAAATTATTTTCGCATGGGTGTAAGGTTTTGCGTTTTGGAAGCTGTAATCATCGTGGAGGGCAAAATACGGCATAATGTTATTTGCCAATTTGATGAAGGAGGATAAACCAATGCGAAAAACTGTTACTGTACTTTTATCTGTGATGTTGTCGGCTGCCATCGTAGGATGCTCTGCCATAGGAAGCGCAGAAAGCCAATACGTGTCTATCAAGGAGATTCGAGAAACCATTCCCCAGCGCTGGACGGGTGAATACGTAGTTAAAAACGGCGCTCACAAACAGCTCAAAAAAGGTGATACGGTGTTCATAGACGTGCCCATCGTGGTGCCGGAGGTGGACACCGTCCCTGTGGTGCGCATTACGTGGGAGCCGCCTGTGGCGGGGTTGGATGAATCATTTGAAATAAACCGTAATCGATGGAATTCAAAGACAATAGGCCGTAATTTCCCAATGGACGAAATGGGTTTCCCTGTGTTGGAGGATAACATTACGTTTGACCCAGAACTTCCATGGGAGGATGCCCCAGCCATTGCCATTGAAGAATTCAAGAAATGGTTTCTATTTATGAAAGACAAGGAACTTACCTGTTACTTTCAATATTCTTATGGAGATTCGGGAAAGAATGGCTTCCAATGTCTCTATTTCTATACAACTTATCATGGCATACCGCATTTGTTGGGTGGTGATTATTTCCTGCATGAAGTAAGAAGCGAGTATCAACCTGAGGTGGAAGGAAAAAAAGGCCTTCCGGGGGTTCCCCAAAGCATAGTGGCTATGCGTATCAAACGACCGGGCGTATTTTGGGCAAATATCGATACAGCGAAAGAAATTGGAGTGGACGTAGAGGATATTCCCCTGCTTGCCTTTGACCAAATTCTGAAAGTTCTCGAACAGCAGGTAACTGCCGGTTATGCATACTCGCTCAACGAAGTTTGCTTTGGTTACATGGGCTTTATTGATCCGGAGAAAAAACATGAGGAATTTATCCTGTTGCCAGTTTGGGCTGCAAAGGGCAGGACGCGCGGCGATCTAACTCTGCCTTTTGATTTGAAGAATGATCAGGATGTAATGGATCGCAGCGCATACGGTTGTGATTCTATTGTGATTAACGCACAAACCGGAGAAACCTACGACCTTACAGGTGATAGGCGAGCCGACAGGCGCTACGTCCCGGACATCCTTACTTGGGATGAGGTGAATTAACATGCTAAAAGAGATCAAGTATGCATTCAGGCGACCACAGTTGTATATTGGCTTGCTCGGACTGTTTGTCTGCTTGTTCAGTTCATCACTGCCGATTTGGCTGACACGAGTAGCCCAAGGAGACAGGGAGTATTTATCCGCAATGAATCTTTCCTTCACCCCCATCTTCTTTGGTGGGAGCATTCTTCTGGTTCCCTTTTGTGCAGCGATTGTGTATGCCTCTACACAGGTCGATGAGATTTGTTCCGGGTTCATTTTACCACGCGCTATTCGCGGAAGCTTGAACAAATATGTTTTCACCAAGGTTTGCGCTGCGGCGGTCACAGGTTTCTTTGCGTTGGGGACTGCTTGTTTGCTTCACTCCATCCTGTGGCATTTTCTTGCTGGCCCATATGATGTTGCAGCACGCCCTGACGTGGAAGTATTCTTTGCAGAAGGTACCGTCTATGATCAGCTTATTAAATTTCCGTATGCGTGGCCTGCCTACATTCATGCAGCCATCGGGTTTGGACTAACAGGTGCATTCTGGTCTGTCATCGCGTTATGGATTGCATCGATAATACCCGATACGCAGCTGGTCGTCACCACTCCGGTAGTTCTGTATTTTCTCTGGAAAGGCAACTTTACGGGTTTTCTTTTTGGCTTTGAGCTTCCAGACTTTACCGCCTTCTATAATGATGGCGTAACATGGCCACAGTATGGCCTCGCACTTGGATTTCATCTGCTGCTCTTGATCGCAGTGGTTTGGGGCTACAGAACAGCCTTAAAAAGGAGGATTTGCAATGCCTAACGCAAGGAAACGACATCGCCATAGCATTGTGGTGCTGGCAACCAGTAATATGGACAGCTGGTTGCATACGCCGCGGACGATTGTTATGCTCGTTGCCGCAGTTCTTCTGTGCTTTGTGGAAACGCAAAAGCTCTTCAGAAATTACTCCATTGAAGGCTATTCCCTTAACATGGCGGAAAGCATCTTTCTTTTAGCATATACCGGTTTTAACATCCTTATGAGCAGTATGATGTTTCTTGTAACGATCAGCGAACTGCCAAAGCAGATTTCCTTTCAGTATTATTCTCTTGTGCGCGTCACCCGAAGAAAGTGGTTGAATAGCCAAGTCCTCTACTGCCTGAGTATGGTGCTCATATTTTTATTGTTGCTGCTCGCTTGTTCGTTTATATTCTGCATTGGCGGAGCTGCATGGCAAACTGATTGGAGTCCCTTGATGACGAATGGCGTTCCTGGTGTCTACGCATTTCTTTCCAACTTTCTAACAGAATCTTTTTCTCCATTAGGAGCACTGGCTATGGCTTTGCTTCCGGTCGCTGGCATGTGGTTTACATTGTCTATGTTTCTCCTGTTTATGAGCTTGTTCGGCTATGCAAAACTCGGCTTAATGATCTCCGCCTTTGCCCTTATTATAGATTATATAAGCATTCAAAGCAGCCTACCGGTATCTCCAATGCAGTATGCTACACTGTTGTCGATTGACAACAGCGGAAATTTCATCGGCGCTTTTGTCACCATGATCTCTGTGTATGTTGTATTAAATGCTCTGCTTTATGCCGCCATGTGTTACAAGGTTAGCAGAATGGATCTACACTTCAATTCACAAAAGACCTTTAGTTGATAAGGAGATGATGGCATGGTTATTCAAGTCGAAAGACTATCTAAGCAATATGGTATAAACAAGGTTTTGGACGAAATAAATGTCAATCTAGCCGAGGGCGTAATCTATGGTCTGGTTGGTATAAATGGTTGCGGCAAGACCACATTGATGCGTTGCATATGCGGCTTTACCCATCCTTCCAGCGGCAAGGTTACTGTGCTTGGAAAAAGAATTGGCACAGATTGTGATTTCGCCCCCTCCACGGGAATCATCATCGAGATGCCCGGTTTTTTACCACACCATAGTGCAAGACGAAACCTCTCTATTCTTGCAGGTGTAGGTGGCAAAGCGGATAGCGATCGTATAGATCAAGTAATCAGAATGGTAGGACTTGACCCTGTTGACAAAAAAAACGTGGGTAAGTTTTCTCTGGGTATGTACCAACGGCTCGGTATTGCTCAAGCAATCATGGAAGATCCACAGATCTTAATTCTCGACGAGCCCTTTAACGGTCTGGACAAGCAAGGCGTAGCGGAAATTCATTCCCTTCTTCAAAGCCTAAAGGCACAAAGGAAGTGTATTTTGCTGGCGAGCCATAGTGCTGTAGATATTGCACAAGCATGTGATGTGGTGTGGGAAATGAAAAACGGTAAATTGTATGAGCAAGGCAGCGAGGCTATTGTCTAAGCAAAGAGTAGAGGAGGATACCAACATGAGAAAGCTCATAGCAATGTTAATGGCTCTCATGTTATGTAGCAGTATTGCTGTATCAGCTACAGCACAGTCCGCAGACGTCACCTTGGATTTCACCACAATCAACGGCGGAGATGGTATTCAAAGCCTTTGCTGGGTTGACGATACATTGTATATGCTGGGCAATGAAGCCATCTACCGCTGGCAAATTGGGGATGCAGAACCGCAAATCTATTGGCAGCAAAGCGGCATTCAAAACTATCGCTACATAAGCGTAGCACCCGAATCGGATGCGGAACGTACATTATGGAATCAAGCGATTAGCTATCTATTGTCCGGCGAGGATGCATTGTATGCGCTACAGCCTTATAGCGGACAAATCTTTGAAGTAACGCCGCAAGGTTTAGCGACTGTTGCGGCGCTTCCACAAACTTTTCTGACCTATCAAATGGATAGCCAATCTGTCAATCGTGAGCTTCGCATGGTTGGGATGCAGCAGAATGCGATGTATATCTTGCTTGGGACAGATGATCCAAGCGAATGGTCTAAGACAACCCTCGTTCGTTTTGATATGGATACACAGGAATCAAAGGAATATAGCAACCAAAACATACAGCGCTTTGTAACAACACAAGATGGACAGCTTGTTATCATTTCCCGTACTGATGGAGACAACGAGTATTCTTATGAGGTATTGGATACCGTTTCGGGTACGACGACCCCCTTCTTCAAGAATACCGTTGATGCTGCCGCATCTGGCTGCTCTGGATTTTGGCAGGATCAACTGGTGAATTGCACATCGGGGCAGATCGTCTCTTATGCAGCCGATGGCATTGCACAGATGAGGGCTTATGTTCCTGTATCGGCTTATGCAAGCAATAGCATTGCCTGCAGCAACGGAAATCTCTGCGCTGTTTCCTGTGGAAGCTATGTGTTTCTACGCGATTTAACCCAGCCGACGACCCAGACCGTACTAAACATTATGGGTGATATTAACCCTAGTGCTTTGCTACAGTTTTCAGTGCAGAATCCTGATATTGCGATTGTAACGGTGCCGCAGGCTACCAGCGATGCCATACAGCAATCGGTTCTTTCTGCCGGTGACAATGTTGACCTTTATGTGGTAGAAGCACAGGGCTTGTACACCCAGCTAAAAGCAAAAGGATATTTAGC
>JAVXND010000098.1:0-7598 GCA_036645955.1 Clostridia bacterium
CTAAACATGTCGTTCCGTGGGATGTATGCTAAAAATCTGCATGTAATGTCAATCCATTTGTAAACTAAACATGTCGTCCCGTGGGACGTATGCTAAAAATCTGCATGTAATGCCTATCACTTTGTAAACTAAACATGTCGTTCCGTGGGATGTATGCTAAAAATCTGCATGTAATGTCAATCCCTTTGTAAACTAAACATGTCGTTCCGTGGGACGTATGCTAAAAATCTGCATGTAATGCCTATCGCTTTATAAAACAAACTTGCCGTTCCCTGTAGGGACACCATATATGGTGTCCGCCCAGTTCGCGTTCACACACCCCACGGTTCGCGTTCACACCCCCTCAGTTCGCATTCACACCCCCCAGCTCTCCCCCTCACCCTCTCCCCCCCACATCTATCCATTCATATCCTGAAATACCCTCTTCGACAAAATCGCAATCCCCCCGGAAACCACCGCCGCACCAAGCACAACATAGTAGGGCATCGTTTGAAAGGCATCAAACAAAAGCCCATACATTGCCTGCCCAAGGGGCTGGGCGCACATCGCAAGCGCCAGCCCGCAGGACAATACCTTTCCCGTAAGCTTCGTTGGCGTTTCTCCCTGAATAAAGCTGAGCATCTGTACGGTAATCATTGTAGCTACGCTCATCATGAAAAAACAGCAAGTGCTAATCACCAAATAGCTCACAAACGGCGATGGCGAAAGCCATAAAGTAACTGCAATGGGCAGCAGCAGTGCGGCGGTTGCAAGCAACAGCCAGTATAGCTTTTGAATGTTTAGCTTTTTTGCAAACACGCCCACCAAAATGCCGCCGAAAAGCCCTCCTGCCGCAAGCGCTCCCTGTGAATAACCATAGAGCTGGTCTGACATGCCAAGGGTTTGTGTAATCAGAACAGGCATTGACACAATCAGCATTGCACTCAAAAACAAGTTAAACGCACAGATGATGAGGATGCTTTTGAGTATGATGGGCTTGTCGTTTCGCATAAAGGAAATACTTTGGGAAAAATCCTCCTTCACCATTTCAAATATGCTTTGCTTTTCGCTTGCTTTGTTGTGTGGGATTGTAATGAATAGCTCCATGATGGCAGAGAGCAAAAAGCAGCCGCCCCCCACCATGATGATCGGCTTGAGTCCCCAAAGCCCAAACAAAATTCCTCCGATGATGGGCGCTAACAGCCCTGCAAGCGCGCTTACTTGATTGATGATGGCATTTGCCGTCAGCAGATTTTCTTTGCCGTGCAGCAGCGGCATGCTTGCCTGCACGGTTGGCTGATACGCGCCCTGTATGCCGTAAAGAAGCATAAGCGTTGCCATGAGCAATAGCACCAAATCCACCTTCCCGAGCAGTAAAAAGAATACAAGCATTAAAAGGGCCGTTAGAAAATCAAGCGCCACCATGACATTGCGCTTGTTCACCCTGTCCGCCACAATGCCGCCGATGGGGGTGAGCAGGATCATCGGTAAAAAAGACAGCGCTGAAACCACACCAAAAAGCGTTGCCGAGCCTGTTTGATTTAAGAGGTACAGGGGCAGAGCAAAACGGACAATGCCGTTTCCAAACAGCGAAATAATCTGCCCAATGACAACTAAGGTGAAATCCTTATGAAATAGCTTTGTTTTTTCCATGTCAGGGCTCCTCCATTCATTTATATATACCGTCCAGCGGTATGTATTGTTCTAAAAAATAAATGCCGCTTGCGGCACCTATTTTTTATGCATCATTGCTTGCAAAGCCTCTTAACCGTTCCACCATGTCGGTGAGTTCATCGTCAAAAGCATCCACCCCAAGGCTCTTCATCAGCGCCTTTAAGAACCTGCATTTATTGTATACTTCCTGCTTGGTGCAATGAAACACCATGGGATTGAGCCAGATATTTGCAAGCAAAGACACCACCTCTGCAAGCTCTTTGGGATATTCTGTCTGTATGGAGCCGTCCGCTGCTCCCTCGCAGAGGATCGGTTCGATGATTTTGTGCGCCAATTCATAGATGGTTTGTTCAAGCTGCATTGCCAAAAATTTGGGGTTTTCAAAAAAATTGGGCATTGTTTCAAAAACAACCTGATGGTTGGCATTGCCAATGGAAACATAAAAAAGCTTACGGAGCTTTTGCAAGCCGTTTAGGCTTTTGTCTGCCTGAATTTCGGCACAGCCCTCTTGCGTACTGGCATATAGCCTATCAACAACCGCAATAACGATTTCCTCTTTGGACTTAAAGTGATGGTAGATTGCACCCTTGCTTAAATCCCCAAGGGCATTGAGGATGTCTTGAATGGTGGTGTGTTCATAACCCTTTTCAAGAAAAAGCTGTTCCGCCGCATCCAGAATACGCGCCACGGTTATTTCCGGATATTTATTTCGTGCCAAGCGTTTCACCTCCAAAAATACAAACAGACCGTTGGTATGTTTGTATGTTAACATACCGGTGGTCTGTTTGTCAATGTGTTTTTTGATCCATAGGATGGATTGCGGATTGATGTGAATGGGGGGGAACGCCTATACCACCAGCTGAATTTTGCTTCCGTTATGCGTTTTGAGCACGCGAATCTGCTTGTCAATTCGCTCACGAAGCTCTGAAACATGCGAGATGATAAAGATCATTCGGTTGCCGTCCGCCATGTCCGAAAGCGTTCGTATGGACAGTTCCAAAACCTCCGCATCCAGCGAGCCAAAGCCCTCGTCTATGAACATGGCATCCAAATGGATGCCGCCCGCGCTCTGCTGCACCACATCCGACAAGCCCAGCGCAAGCGATAAGGAGGCCATAAAGGATTCACCGCCCGACAAGCTGTTTGCACTGCGGCTTTTGCCTGTGTAGCTGTCGGCAACCTCGATCTCCAAGCCCATGCGCTTGCGGCCATCCCCGCTGTCCTCCCTGCGCAGAAGGACATACCTGCTTTGGCTCATCACCTTGAGGCGCAAATTGGCCGCCCAAAGCACGCGCTCAAAGTATGCCATTTGCGCATAGGTTTCAAAATCCAGCTTACCGTTGGCGGTATCAGACAAGCCTTTGATGGCGGCATATTCCCGCTCCGTTTTTACAAGCGCGTCGGCAGATTTTTGAAGCTCCGCTAAAATGCGCGCTTTGTGATCCAAGCGCAGCTTCATTTCATCCTGCCCGATGCGCAAAGCGTCGGATTCGTTTTTGATGTCCGTAAAATCGCAGGTGAGCTTTTCCATATCGGGCTTTTCTTTGTTTTCCGTATCTTTGGTCAAGCGCTCAAGGTCGCGGTTGATTTGTCTGCCGCTTTCCTCATAGGCGGCGAGCCGCTCCGCCATTTTGGCAAGCGCCTCCTCGGATAGCAGAGCAGCTGCATAGGCGGCTTCATTTGCAAACCCATTTTCATCCATGGCACAGGCAAAGGCCTTTTGCGCATCCTGCTGCTGTGCCAAGCAAGCTTGCTCGTAAAGTGCGCGTTCCTCCCTGCGGGTTTTGGCTTTTGCAAGCTGTGTATGGCAATCTGCTTGATTTTGCCGTGCGTTGTCCCATGCGGCCTTCAGCTTTGCTAGCGCGTCCTCATCCGCACATTTCTTTGCGGTGAGGGCAGAAACCTGCACAGCGGTTTTGCTTTGCAATGCAGATAGCTCCGCGCCTGCGCTTTCCCAATTCGCATCCGCACAAAAGGCGGAAAAGTCCTTCACAAAGCGGTCCTTCAACGTGGCTACAGCGGAGGTAAGCGCCACGCAGGCTGCTTTCAAATCCTCCTGCTGATTCGAATATAAGCTCCAGCTCTCCTTGAGCTTTGCAAGTGCCTGTTCATCAGCGGATTTTTGCGCCGTCCTTTGTTCAACGGCTTTTTGGGTGCCAGCAAGCAAGGCGGACAATTCCGTTGCGGCATTCTCCCACAAGGCACTGTTAAGAAAGGCAGATGCATCCTTCATAAACTTGCTTTTAAGCGTGGTAACCTCCGAAAGCAATGCGGCGCACCTAGGCGATAGCTCCGCCTGCTGTTTGGCGGTGTCGGCGGTTTGTGCGGCAAGGCTGTGAAGGGCGGCTTCGTCCGCCGTTTTTTTTGCGGACAGCGCTTGAAGCTGTGCCTCCTGTGCCGACACTGCCCGCGCAAGCTGTTCGCCTGCCGCCGCATGGTTACAGTCGGGCAGCTGTGCAGAAACGGCGGTGTCAAACCGTTGTGTCAATGCGGCAATGGTCGAAAGCAAAGCGGCGCAATCGGACGATTTTTTGTCCGCCTTTTTCTTAGCCTCGTCCGCTTTGGACAGCAGACCCTTGAGCTTGCTATCGCTGATATCGCCGTCGGGCGCTTTTGCAGGCGCGGGATGGTCGCTGGAACCGCAAACGGGGCAGGGCGTGCCCTCGCGCAGGGTTTCCGCAATAATGCCCGCTTGCGCAAGCAAAAAGCGCTCGTGCAGGTCATCGTAGCCGCTCTTTGCAAGGTTATAATCGCTGCTTAAGCCCACCAGCTCCCCTTGCTCCGCGGCCAGCAATGCTTGCTTTGCTTCAATCTCGCTCCAATCAGCTTGCAAAGCCCGTAGCAGTGCAAGCCTTGCGGCGGCTTTTTCCAAATCGCTTGTAAGCTTCTCAAATTGCCGCCTTGCATCGTCTAGCGGCGGCAAGCCTTGAATGGTTTCAAGAAGGGCGGCATAGGTTTGCTGAAGCTCGGCCAGCACGCGTTGTTTTTCGCTGATGGCGCGGTATTCAGCAGAGAATGCCGTCAGCGTTTGAAGCTGATTGCTTTCCCGCTCCCAAGTCATGGTGAGCTGGTCAAGCGCCTCCTTGGTTTTGTCAACGGAGGGAAGGCTTTGAAGCGCCGCTTCCACTGCTTCCAGCTTTGCCTTGGCGGCGGCAAGGGCGGCTTGCTTTTCAACCGTCCCTTGGTAGTGACCCTCCAGCGCGGACAGCTTGCTTTGCTGATCGGAAGCTTCCTGCCAGCGCAGCTTTACTTGCTCAAAGGCGGCTTGGGCTTCCTCAAGCAACGGAAGCGTTGAAACCACATGCTCCGCCTGCTTGAGCGCAAGCGCTGCCGCTTCCGCATCGGCAGCTGCCAAAGCAAGCTCCGACGTTGCTTTGGCGGAAGCGGCTTTGGTTTCGGCCTGTTTAGCGGCAAGGGGCTGTACCTTGCGCAACGCAAGCATCCCGCGCTGTTGACTCTGTGCCAGCGCGGCCATTTCCGCTTTGATTGCTTCATGCGCTTCAAGCATCGCCTGCTGTGCGGCAAGCTCCGCAAAAAGCTTGCACAAGCGTTCGGCAACGGCAATTTTTGCCGCAAAATCCTCCTTGGCGGTATCCAGCGCTTTGAGCTTCTCGTTTGTGCGCTTGACGGCTTCGCTATCTGCTTTCATTTCCTGCCGCCACTGCTCAAACTGCTGTTTTGCGTTGTTGTGGTCCACACCGTATTTTTCAAAGTCGCGGATGATGGCCTTTCGCGCTTCCTCTTTGCTTTTTGCGCGGGCCTTCAGCTCCTCCTGAAAGGACTTGAGCGCGTTGGTATCAAAAATGCGGCGCAGGATTTTCACCCGCTCCTCCGTCCCGCTTTGAAGAAAACGCAGGAAATCATTTTGAGCAATCATCACAATCTGTGTGAATTGATCACGATCCAGCCCCACCACCTCCAAGACCTTCGCGTCCACCTCGCGGCTTCTGTCAAGGGTGGTTCCATCCGGCAAAAGAAGGGAGGCGCTATCTGTGTAGCTGACTTCCTCGGTTGCGCGGGCGAAATGCGGAAGAATTTCGCGGCGAATTCGGTAGCCCTTGCCTCCTGATGAAAAATCCAGCTCCACAAAGGTTTTCGTCCGCCCCTCGGCATAATCGCTTCGGAGCATTTTATAGCTGTTTCTGGCATTTCCGCTTGCTTTGCCAAAGAGAGCGTAGGAAATGGCATCAAAAATGGTGGTTTTGCCAGAGCCCGTTTCGCCTGCAATCAGATACAAGCCGTTTCCGCCGAGCTTTGCAAAATCAAGAACCTCTTCATTGGCATAGGAACCAAAAGCGCACAGGGTTAGCTTCAGCGGCTTCATTCTTCACCCTCCTGTTCCAACAGCTCGCGCACCAGCTGCGACTGTTCCTCCGATAGCACCGCGCCGCTCATTTCAAGAAAGAACTGGCTGAACAGCTCATAGGGCGATAGCTGCGCCGCCTGCTCCGCGCCAAGCATTGTGCAAGCGCCGTCGTAGCTGGTGCGGGAATTTTCAAAATCCAGCGCCATCACATTGGGATAAAAGCTGCGCAGCTTCCCCATGGGATCGATGACTTCCTCTTCGTCCGTCAGAATCACGTGCAAATAATCCTCCTTGCCGCTTTGGGACATGGCTTCGCCGCTGAGCAGCTGCGCAAGCGTGCCTTTGAGCTCGCGCATATCGTGCAAGGGGCGAAGAGGCAGGGCGGTGATTGTGAGATTGCCTTTTTCCTTCATTTCCACAAGGGTAACGGACTTTTTTTGCGTCCATTCCGAAAAGGAATATTTCACGGGGGAACCCGCATAACGGGCGTTTTCGCCCACCCCTTGAGCGCCGTGCAAATGGCCCAGCGCCACGTAATCAAAGGCGGACAGCAAGCCCGCGTCAACCGCGTCCAGCCCGCCGACGGGGTTGATCTCCGATTCACTGCGAATGGGGGTGCGGCCCGCCGCAGTATAAAACTGGTGCGACAGCAGCACATTGCGTTGGGAACCGTCTATATCAGCCGATTGCACTGCCGCGGCGATGGCATCCGCGTAGCTTTCAATGTCCCTGCCCTCAAACATGCCGCGCACACCAAATGGTTTAATGAACGGCAGCATCCAAAAATGCACGGGGCCATATTCGTCCGACAGCGTTACACAGCGCAGGGTTCCATCGAACACACCGCACAGGTGAAGCTTGCGCTCCAACAGCAATCTGCTGGCATAGTTGAGCCGATCGGGTGAATCGTGATTGCCCGAAATCAGGAGGACGGCAACCTCCTTTGCGGCAAGGGCAGTCAGGAGGTTATCAAACAAACGCACCGCTTCCACGCTGGGCACAGCACGGTCGTATACATCGCCCGCAATCAGCACAGCATCGGGCTTTTCAGCGTCGATATAGCCAATGATCTGTTCAAAAGCATGCTGCTGTTCCTCCAGCATGGAAAAGCCGTTCACGGTTTTACCGATGTGCAGGTCGGATAAATGCAAGAGCTTCATAAAAAGGGGACCTCCTTGCTAATGGCGGCACTGGGTTGTGCCAAAATAAGCCGTTGTTATTCACAGCAATTATAGCACATAATTGTACATCACCGCCATCCGCAATTTTCTTGCGGCTCTGCGCAGGTTTCCGCGCATTTGGTGGACACCAAAATCACATCGTCCCCGATGCGGCGAATGTCCTCCCACGGAATAACAAGCCCGCACTTTTCGCCGCGCAGGCTTTGAATGAACGAGGTTTCGGCGGGCACCACCAACGCTGTAACGCGGCTATCTGCCACACAAAACTCAATATCCATCACACGCCCCAAGCGTTTTCCATCGCGGATGTCAATTACCTCTTTGGTGCGCAGCTCAGCTAAGGTCAAGCGGGTCCCTCCTTGGCAAATTTCTGGGGGAGTCATACTAATCTAAGTCTAAAATGCAACACAGCTATGAGCAGATTTTGTTCGTGGGCAAGGATGGCAATCGAAGGAATA
>JAVXND010000099.1:0-7464 GCA_036645955.1 Clostridia bacterium
CCCGCTCCCCGCAGGGGACTGCAGCATCGCGGAAAGCCATTTCCGCAATCCCCCCTCCCCACCAACAAAAAAAGACAGTCCCTCTTGACTGTCTTTTTTTTCATTTCATTTACTGTGCAAAGCTCGCCATATATCCGCCGTCCTCCGCTGCGCTTAGCACCAGCTTGGCACCTTCTACGGGTGCCGTGTTAAAGTCAATGCCCGCGAAGGTAAGGGTGTTGCCCTGCGCATCGCCAGCCATCAAATCCCAAACCAGCGCATCCTCTGTAAAAGTCATCACGGTAACGCCGCTGCTGCCGCTGGCAAGCGTTTCAGTCAGCAAATTGCCGCCCCATTGGGTGTTGTTGGCGGGGGACATGGCCAAGCCGTAAATTTCAACGCCTGTTTCGTTGACAATTTCAACCTCGGCGGTCAGGATGTTTTTGCCCTGATAGTTCAGAAGCATGGCTTCCATCTGCGCTATGAAGCTGTTGCCAGCCACAATGCTCTGCTCAAGGTTTTGAAGCACCTCCGCTGTCAGGTTTGCGGGGTCCGCAAAAAGTGCATCGTCCTTGTTGACCGCCTCAATCATGAGGTTCATGACATTCACCAGCGCTTCCACGGACATGAGGCTTTCATCGGCACCAATCGCATCGGCCAAGCCCTGAAAGCTGGTGGTCATAGCGGCAAACTGTTCGGCTACTGCCAGCTGCTCGGGCGTGAACTCAGGATTTTCAAGGTTCGCAGTTGTTTCTGCGGCGGCTGCGGACATAGCGCCGCAAACCATGAGGGAAAGGGTCAGAGCAAGCACCAGTGTCAAAAGTTTCTTCATTATGGTTTCTCTCCTTCAATCAATGCTTCGGTCGTAAAAGCTCCTTTGGGTGCCATTTTGCAGGGCAAAGGGTGTTTTATGAGCCTAATCGCAGATGCATCATAGCAGAGCATTTTCAAAAATAGTGGCAAACTGCATGAGTGGTAGTGTTTTACGGCACGAACGGTAAAAACAAATAGGAAAAGCAAGCGTGCCATGCTATACTGATTCGGGTGCCAAAGCACTTTTTGCATCCGTATCCTAGCATGCGCCAGAGGTGATTGGATATGAACATTGCCATTTGTGATGATAACAAGGACGAGCTGTGCTACCTCTCGTCTGTTTTGGAGCGTTATCAGCAGGAACGTAGGGTGCCTCTTCGCTGGGATGCGTTTCACAGCGCGGCGGAGCTGCTCAGCACCGCCAAAAGCGGCAAATACGACCTGTATCTTCTGGATGTAATCATGCCCGCGGTAAACGGCATGGACACCGCAAAGGAAATCCGCGGCTTTGACCAAGACGCCGCCCTCGTGTTTTTAACCTCCTCCGCAGAATTTGCGGTGCAAAGCTATCAATACCAAGCGCAGGACTATCTGCTCAAGCCTGCCAAGGCTGAAAAGCTGTACGCCCTGCTGGACGCATTGCTTGCAAAGGCTCAAAAGCCATGGGAAAGCTTGGGCGTTAAAACCAAAAACGGCATGGCACGCATCCTGTTTGACCAGCTTGTGTATGTGGAGGTGCAGGGCCGCTGCCTCTCCTTTCACCTATCAAACGGCAGTGTGCGGGAGGCGATTGCCCCGCTTGCCGAATTTGAAGCCGCCCTGCTCTCTCGCCCTGAATTTGTGCGCACACACCGTTCCTACATTGTCAATTTGTTGCAGATGGCAGAGCTTAACGCCAATGAGCTCCTCACGCTTACCGGTCAAAGGGTGCCCGTATCCAGACAAAATTACGCAAATGTGCGGGATGCTTATGTAGCGCAGTTGTTTGCAGGAAGAGGAAATGAATCATGATTCAGCTTCTATCCACCGTGAACCACGGGCTGGTACTGCTGTTTGGGGTTTTTTTATCGGTGCTGTTTGCAGGCGGCAGCCAAGAGCGGGATCGCTTGAGCATCGGCGCTTTTTCCGTTTTTACGCTGTGCCTGCAAACAGCCTGCGACTATTTCTTTGGGCTGAGCCTCACCATGCGGCTCTATCCGCTCATCACCCATTTGCCCCTCGTTTTGTTTTTGGTGGTGGCGCTCAAAAAGCCTGTGGGCATTTCCATTGTGAGCGTGCTCACGGCTTATTTCTGCTGTCAGCTTCCTCGCTGGACAGGGGTGCTGGCCCAACAGCTTTTTCACACCCACACGGCTGATCTCATTGCCTACAGCGTGTCCATCCTCGTGTTCTTTTTCCTGATTTGGCGTTATTTTGCCAAACCCGCCCATCTGGCAATGACCGAATCTAAGCAGTCGCTGTTTCTTTTTGGTTGCCTGCCCGCAGTGTACTATGTTTTTGACTACATCGCTACCGTTTATACCGTCGCACTTTACACGGGCATCAGCGTCATCAGCGAGTTTTTGCCTACGGTGATGATCTTTTTCTATATGTGGTTTATGGTTGCCTATCACAGGGAGGTACAGCAAAAAACGCAAATCCAGCTGGAAAAAAACGTGCTTTCCGCGCAGATGGAAACCGCCAAGCTGCAGCTGGATGCTCTGCGTACCTCTCAAGAGCAGGCTGTATTGTACCGCCACGATATGCGGCACCATTTTTCCATGCTGGATAGCTTTGCCCAGCAGGGCGAGCTTGCCAAAATCACCGCCTATCTTTCAAACGCCCAGCACGAGCTAACCGCCATTACCCCCCTGCGTTTTTGTGAAAACGAAACCGTTAACCTGCTGCTTTCCTCCTTTATGCGCAAGGCGGAAAAGCAGGGCATTGCGCTCATCGCCCGTGCGGATTTGCCAAAGGAGCTGCAAATTCCAGATACAGAGCTTTGCTCCGTGCTCTTAAACGGGCTCGAAAATGCGCTCCATGCCGTCAGTCAATGTACTGACAGCACAGAGCGCAAGGTTTTGATTGCTTGCAGCGTCAACCGAAATTTGCTGCTGATTGAAATCAAGAATGCCTATACAGGCACCGTTCAGATCGTGAACGAGCTTCCTGCCTCAACGGAAATTGGGCATGGGTATGGCTGTAAAAGCATACGTTCCATTGCCCAAAGCAGAGGCGGCTTGTGTACCTTTCAGGCGGCGGACGGCCTGTTCACCCTGCGGGTGGTTCTGCCCATGGCAAAAGCCTCTGGATGCTAATTTAGACTTAGATTCGTATGATGCCTTTTTACGCCGCTTTTTCCTCGGGCTTCTGAATCCGCCCCAACAGCCACGCGCAAAGCACGCCCACCGCAAAGCAGCCCACGTACACCAAAATGTCCGTAGCGCCCATGGCAAAGGTGTAGCCAGGCTCCAGCAGCAGCTTCACAGGCGGCAAAATCACCAAGGTGGATGCAATCACAATGCCAATCACCGCATGCATAAACAGCGAGTACCAGCGCTTGAGGCAATAGCCCACACCATTTGAAAGCAACAGCACCGTTGCCAGCAGGCACAGCCCCATGGGCAGTATCACGCCCATGTTCAAATTGCCGATGGCCGCATACATCGGCCCCGCCAGCCCCAGAAAAAAGAAGATGTTGGAGGGGCTCATGCCAGGCACAATAATGCCCAAGCCCCAAAGCACGCCGCACAGGCACCACCACAAAAGGTTGGGCTCAATGGCGGCTTGTCCGCCCATGGCCATGGGCACCATCCACAAAAGCATGGCGACCATGGCAATGCCGAGCGCCGCATAGGAGCCGCGCGCCACGCCCTCCTGCCGCGCCTCTTTGAGCAGGCTGGGCATGGTGCCCGCAATCAAGCCCACAAACAGGAAGATGGCGGCGGTTTCATTCGCCTCTAAAAAGCCGCCCAACAGCTTGGACGTAACCAACGCGCCCACCAAAAAGCCGATGCCGATGGGCAAAAAGAACATGAAATGTTTTTTGATGTACTTGATGGGGTTGCTCAAAAGCTCCATCATGGGCTTGTAAATGCCCAAAATTACGCACAGCGCGCCGCCGCTGATGCCCGGAAGCATAGCGCCAATAGAAATCAGCGCGCCCTTGATTGCGCCCAAAATCGGGTTTTCCCTCTTTGCGGGCTTTGTACCCTCTTGTTCTTGCATGGAAGCACTCCCTTTTCTGTATCATTTGGTTTCGGTTGAAATGCCGATTGGGGTGACAAAAGCACATTTTTGCTTGATTCAACCAAAATGTGTTTTTGGCATCCGTATCGGATGATACCATATTCGGATGCTTTTGGCTATGCCTGAATGGGAAATTCAGGGTAGACGGGGCAGGTTTTACATGCAGGTTTTTGCCGTAAACGTTATGCCGCCTCATCCCCACCGCTGTATGTCCCCCAATGCCCATGTTGCCGCAATGCTATTCAACGTTTGCGAATACCTCATCGAGCTTGCTTGCCAGCGTCCCATCCTTGGCATAGGGCAGTGCGTCCAGCATTCTTAAATTGTTCTTCTCAATCCCTGTGTTCTCCGCAAAGCCAAGGATGTAGGCGATAGCGATCTGGTAGATAATCTCCGTAGGCGCAAGCCCATAGACCTGCTTGGCGAAGATGTGCCGCAAGCGCTCCTTGCCATCGGGGAATAGCTGTTTCATTGCAGGGCTGTTATACAAGCGTTTGACGATTTCCGTGATATACAAGCCCGATTTCATGTACAGGTCAGCAAAGGTTTTGTCGGGATGATCGAAACAGCCGGGGTTTTCCTGCTCCAGCATATCCACCATTTTCTGCACCACCCATTTTGGCGTAAAGATCTGGTTCGTGCGCTGTGCTGGGATATAGTCGAAAATATCTTCTTTATTCGAGGGGTCAAAGTAGTTGGCCAGTTTGACGCGCAGGCGCATGAATTCCCGTACAGAGTCATCAAACACAACGGGATCAAAAAGCCGTCCGCCGAATGTCTTTTCCTCGCCAGTGGCTGGGTCTGTATAAGGGCCGCCGTCGCGGAGGAAGCGAAACTGGGTGAGGCTGATGCTGGTTACGTCCTTAAACACATCGTCTGGAATAATGGTATCGAACGTTTCCAACGTTACCTCCTCGCCGCCATAGGCCATGAGGAAGGACGGTATCGTGCGGGAGAAGCCACGCAGGTGATCGCGTATGGTGTTTTCAATCGCGGCCTTTTCAGTTTCCTTCTTCGAGGTTTCTACGGTGCGAACAACTTCCTCGCCTGCCATCTGCACAAAAGTATCAACGGCGGCAGTCAGGGTTTCCTTTAGTTCCTCAGCGGCAGCCTTTCGCATGGCATCGAATTTCTGGTTGATGTCGTCTGCGTTGGCGGGGTTCTCCTGCGCAAGCGTTGTTTTCCGCTCCTGCTCCAAGGTTTTTTGCTTGATGGAAAAGTCACCGTAGGCGCGGCCTACAAGACTATCTGCATCCTCGTTGAGCTTACGGTCGAGGCGATTCTGATCCACGACCTTCATATGGCCTTCATATTCTGTTTTGGCGGTTTGCAGAATTGGCGTAACAGCCTGCTGATAGAAGGCGGCTTTCAGCATTTCATAAGCTTCATCCTCCTTGCTGGGTTGCTTAGCCTCAATATCGGCAATGGTATCCTTGAGCTTTTCGCCCATATCCGCATAGAGCTTGTGACCAAAAACATCCGTGGTGCGGCCAATGACCCAATCGTCCGAAAGGCTCACATGACCGTTGCCATCAAGGGAGAGGTTATCGGCGCTTTCCTGCGTCAAAGCTAGCGCATTCTTGGGCTCCTGCACGGCGGGGATCTGTTTCAAGATATCTATAACGGCGGCAGGCGCATGGAAAATATACGAGATATTCTGGAATAGATAATCGCTCTGGAAGCCTCGGCGGACAACCTCTTGGGAACGGATTTTGCGCGGAATGGAGAGCACCTTTTCTGCGTCCAGCTCAACCATTTCGCCCTGCTCGTCCTCGCCAATGACGGGAAAGAAATTAAGCAGCTCGCGGATATGCTCCTTTCGGGTGGAGGCATCACCGCGTCCATCGGAGGTTTCTCCAGACAGGTCATTGGCAAATTGCTCGAAAACAATCAGCGTCCGTGCTGGATCAAAGTCGAACACATAGGCGTTCTCTTTGCGATAGTACTGGCTTCCGCTCTTGAACAGGCAGGGATTTTGCGCACGGAAGGCCGCCTGCATATACATCGCGGGGCTTTTGAGGTTGCTAAGCATCAGCACGGCAGACCATTCAGGAATGGTGATGCCCGTGGTCAGCTGCCCCACGGATAGCGTGATGGTCTTATCATTTTGCTCGATAGCGTCACGCACACTGTCAAAGGATTTTTTGATGACATCGTCCTCATTCATTTTCCCGTCACCGGCAGCGCAGACGATCGTATATTGTCCGAAAATCGGATGCTTCTGTAGCTTGTCGGCCAGCGCCTTTGCGCTCTCCACGCGGTTTAGCAGCCAGAAGGTATGCTTAAGCTCGTCCCGTAATGCAGGGGTGGAAAAGGGAAATTTGGTCTGCGTGGTCAATGCTTCCATGAAGCGATCCACAGAGCTTTCGTGGACAAAAGCACCGTTCTTCGTTTCAAAAAATTCATTCAGATCAAAGGCATATTCCTCGGTTTCCCCTTCAAGCTCAATGCCCTGCTGTAGCTCGTCCTGAATAATTTCGCTCATTTGGTAGGTAAACAGGTTAAGCTGCGGCAGTGTGGTATAAGGGTTCTGCTTTTCGTCGGATTCTATAAAGGCCCGCTTGGCGTTCTGCTCGTCTGCATAGGTCCAGTTAAAGATCGCGTCTTGCGGGAACTTATCGTTGGCCAGCGCCTTGAAGGGGGTGCCAGATAGATGCAGTGTGAAGCCGCGCTTGATATGGTCAAAGGCAACGTCGGTCTTGTGCGTATCAACGCCTTCATGGGCTTCGTCAATCACAAGCACATCCCAGACCATATCCCTGATTTCTTTTAGCTTGTCATAGTTGCCGCCAAAATGAATGGAGCCTTTCAAATCCTGCAAACTGACAAACTCAATACAGCCTTTCAATTCTTTGCCATGAGAGCGTACCTCATGCTGGTATTCCTCACGGGTCAGGACATGCTTTTTCCCTTGGAGGGACTCTGCGGTGCTGACGAAAAGGTAGCCGGATTTCCGCCCAAGAAACCTTTCATAGTCTGAATACCATGAGTTTGCAATGGCAGGCCGGTTTGTACCGATCAAGATCGCTCGAGCGTCCATACGTTTACAGAAGTCATAGACGGAGAGCGTTTTACCAAAGCGGGGCTTTGCATTCCATAGGTATTCCCCCTGCGGATGGGATTTGGAATAGTCCACTGTGCGGTTCACCGCTTCTTGCTGTTCCTTGCGGAGGGTATAAGGAATAACCGCGTCCAGCTGCTCCAGAATGCCGCGTTTTTTGCGGAATTTGTTGAAGTGCTGCTCCGATACGTCGCCCGTTACGTGGAACCATTCTGTGCCTTGGTTGCGCTCAATGCCCAGCTTGCTTAAATAAGCATGAAAATCCTTGTCGGAAAAGCGATCGCCGCTGCCGTCATCGAACAGGGCGTTGCCCTTCCATTCCTCATGAACGACAACATCGGCTGTGTGCGTCTGCTGGGCGAGCCGCTTCCCTACACCCTGCT
>JAVXND010000100.1:0-7383 GCA_036645955.1 Clostridia bacterium
CGGCGCGGGCTGCCAAGTCCGCAATCCCCCGCTCCCCCCGCAGGGGGATGCAGCGGCGCGGGATGGCAATTCCGCAAAAGCGCGCTCCCCCCGCAGGGGGATGCAGCGGCGCGGGCTGCCAAGTCCGCAATCCCCCGCTCCCCCCGCAGGGGGATGCAGCGGCGCGGGATGCCAATTCCGCAATCCCCCGCTCCCCGCAGGGGAAAATGCATTTGCTTGAGCATATGAGCATGCGCTCTCTTACGAAACATCCACAACAAAACTTTCGTAATCATTCAATATACATAACAGAATAATGAAGTATAATAAGCATTTTCATTCAAGTAACCGCTTTCGCAATCTGCCGTTGACAACCCCTTCTTGGCAATGATATCATCAAAACATAGAAGCGAACACCAACCGACGGTTTCGCAAATTGAACAAGGAGGATAACTTTGATGAAACGATTACTTTGTTTGTTGCTAGCGGTATGCGCTGTGTTTTCCCTGCCCCTTGCCGCAGGTGCGGAGGCCGCGGCTGCTGCGGCTGCGGAAGAACAGATGGTGGTATACGCAAAGGTTCCGGCTGATTGGGCGGCACCCTGCCTGTGGGCTTGGTCGGAGGATGGCAAGAACGCGTTTGACGCTTGGCCCGGCGGTGAAATGGACGCAGACCCTGCCAATGCGGGTTGGTATTACTGCTATTTGCCCACATACGCTAATCACGTTATTGTGAATGCAAATGCGGGTGCGGTGCAAACGGCGGAGCTTCAGCTTGAGGGCAAGGCTTGGCTGAGCATTGCGGATGCGGAAAACGTTACGATTGAATACAATGCGCAAACCAAGGGCGAAGCGCCTGCCTACACTGAGAAATTTACCGTGTTTGCTAAAGTTCCCGAGTCTTGGACGGCACCAAAGCTTTGGGCATGGCTTGCACCCGAAGGCACGAACGCTTTTGAAGCTTGGCCGGGTAAAGCCATGCTGCAAAACGAAGCAGGCTGGTATGCGGTGAAAGCGCCTTGCTATGTCAATTCCATCATTGTAAATGCGCAGGAGGGCAAGGTTCAAACCAAAGACATCGAAATTGATCCTGTGAATGTGTGGCTGACGGTGGCTGAAGATGGCAGCTATGAACTCAGCTATAATGATCCCGATGCCAAGGCTGTGCAAAACATC
The DNA here is from genome assembly GCA_036645955.1 of Clostridia bacterium. Taxonomy (GTDB): domain Bacteria; phylum Bacillota; class Clostridia; order Christensenellales; family Aristaeellaceae; genus Limiplasma. Next base: position 1,155 of record JAVXND010000100.1, read on the forward strand.
AGCGTGTACGTGAAAGTGCCTGCTGATTGGGAAGCGCCTTGCTTGTGGGCGTGGTCGGCGCCCGATGGCACCAACGCGTTTAAGGCTTGGCCCGGCGAACCGCTGAAGGCGGATGCAGACGGCTGGCTCAAGCTGGAGGTGCCTGGATTTATCAATTCCGTGATTGTGAACGGCAACGCGGGCAAGGTACAAACCGCTGACATTGCGGTGGAAGCGGGCAAAGATTTGTATTTGGTGGTAACCGATGCAGAAAACCAAAGCCTCACCTACGAAAAACCAGAATAACAAATTGCGGGGCAGGCATATCCGCCTGCCCTGATACTCATCTTGCGCTAAAACGCAAGCATCTATGGCATCTTTTGCCCGTGGTCTGCGTCTGGCAATTTCCCCTGTTGTACAAGCAAGAAGGATGGGAATCACAATGAAAATTTCAATGAAGAAAAAAATTGCCTGCGGGCTGCTGGCCATGATGCTACTTGCGCTGTCGGGCTGTGCGCAGAAAACAAGCCATACGGATTCCGCTCAAAAGCAAGGGGATACCGTAACCATCACCATTTGGCACGATAAAGAAGAGGCGTTGGTTGAGGCGCTTGCACAGGCATTTCAAAGCTTGGAACCAGCCATTCATGTGAATTTGCTAAAAAAGCCGGGGCTGACAGAAGCGCTCAAGATGGTAGGAAACGACGCCAAAGCCGCGCCAGACTTGTATTTGTTTGCGCATGATAAAATCGGCGTGTATGCCGAAATGGGTATTTTGGCTCCAATTACGGATTTTTTAAGCGAGGAACAGCTGGCGGGCTTGCTGCCCATGACGCGCAAGGCGGCTACCTATCAGGATACAATGTATCAGCTTCCGCTGTATTTTGAAACACTGCTTTTCATGTATAATCAAAAATTTATGAAGCCAGAGGATGTGCCCACCACCACGGAGGAGCTGTATGCTTACATGCAACGCAAAACAAAGGGCGGGCGATATGGCTTTGTGGAACAGCATAGCACGCCATACTATAGCGCGGCGTGGATTCATGCTTTTGGCGGCAGCTTGATCGGCGAGGATCGGGTGCCGAGGCTGAATACCCCTGAAACAGTGCGTGCGCTTGCTTATCACAAAAAATTTGTGGAGCTGATGCCGGGCGAAACAGAATATGCAATGGTGCAAACGCTCTTTACGGAGGGAAAGGCACATGCGACCATCGGCGGACCTTGGATGGTACCCACCGTTCGCGCGGCTGGGATGGCGCTTGGCATTGCGCCCATGCCCATTGTGCCTGATACGGGCAAGCCGCTTGCACCCTATTCAGGCGTGCAAGGCGTGCATGTGCTCAAGGTGGCGGCACAAGAGAAAAAGGAGGCCATTACCAAAGTGCTGGAAACCCTGCTTAGCGTGGAGCTCAATGCGGTATTGGCCAAGGCGAGCGGCTGTGCGCCTGCGCTTGCCGCCTGTTATGAACTGCCGAAAATTCAGGCAGATGACATGGTTATGGCCATGCGAAGCATGGCAGAAAACGCGATTCCTATGCCCAACATTCCTGAAATGGATGTGATGTGGACGGTGGCGGGCAACCTGCTTACGGACGTCAACATGAGCGGCAAGGATGTACAGCAAAGTGCGGATCAAGCGCAGAAAAAGGCGCTGGAGCTGATTGAGAACATGAGATAAAGGAGGAAAAGCCTCGTGAAAAAGCCGAAGAGTCATACAACACTCAGCGCATATTTGGTTTCCGCCCCCTCGCTGGTGCTGATTTTTCTGATTGTGGTTTTTCCCATTTTGTATACGTTATACATTTCGTTTACCAACATGAACGTGTACCATTGGTTTGATTTTTCTTTTGTGGGCTTTAAAAACTATCAAAAAGCGCTGTTTGTGGTGGACAGCGGTTTCCTGTCGGCATTGGGTCTTACGGTTTTGTGGACGGTGGTGAACATGGCGCTTCAGCTGGTGCTGGCGTTTTCACTGGCAAGCCTGCTCAACATTAAAAAACTGCGCCTGCGTAATTTTTACAAGACTGTTTTGATGTTTCCGTGGGCTATGCCAGGGTACGTATCCATCCTGCTGTGGAAAACAGGCATGTTCAATTCACAGTTTGGCTTGCTCAACCAATGGCTGACCCAAGCGGGTATGGCACCCGTGCGCTGGCTGAGCGAGGATGTGCTTGCCTTTATAAGCTGTATGGTCGTCAATCTTTGGCTTGCACTGCCCTTTATGCTCATGATAATGGATGGCGCGCTTCAAAGCATTGACCCGAGCTTTTATGAAAGCGCGCGCTTGGAAGGTGCAGGTTGGTTCAGACGTTCACTTTCCATCACCATTCCGTGCATTCGCCCTATCATTGGCCCAGCGGTGATTATTACGGTGTTTACTACCTTTAAACAGTTCGATGTGATCTATTTATTGACCCAGCAAGCGGGGGCGAAAACAGGCGCGAGCATTCACACCCTATTGACCTACGCCTATGAAAACGCATTTATTACAAACAATTATGGCTATAGCTCCGCTATTTCCATCAGCATTTTTCTGCTGTTGATTGCGTTTTCCTTCCTCACCCGCATGCAAGCAAAGGAGGGGTACTAATGCCCAGCCGCAAAAAAGTTCTGAGCTTCTGCGGGCTGTCCCTGCTGAATCTGTTTTTGATTGGGGTTTGCTTTGTTACGCTGATACCCATTTTGTATGCGTTTTCCGTTTCGGTGAGCGCGCAAAACAGCTTGCTAAGCTCGAATTTTTCCTTTTTGCCAAAGGCATGGACGTTTGAACACTATCTTTCTGTGTTTACTGACAAACCCATGCTGCTATGGATGGGCAATACCCTTTGCTTGGCCGTTGGCACGGTGGTATTGTCGCTATGCGCGGCGGTACCTGCCGCCTATGTGTTTTCACGCCGCCGCTTCAGGGGGCGCAAGGCAGTGCTGCAGGTGCTATTGCTGCTGTACTCGTTTCCTTCCCTGCTGTCCATGTTTGCGCTATACAAGCTATTAAGCCCCCTTGGCCTCATCAACTCGCGCATTGGGCTGATTCTTGTGTATACGGGCACCATGTCGGTATTTGCGCTTTGGAACATGAAGGGCTATTTCGATACCATCCCCTACGATATTGAAGAGGCGGGGCAAATTGACGGCTGCAGTGCTGTACAGCTGGTGCTGCGCATCGTCCTACCCTTGGCAAAGCCTTCTTTGGTGGTAACGGCGGTGATGGTGCTGGTTTTTGTATGGAACGAATACCTTTTTGCCATTACCTTCATGACGGGTGCGGAAACCTACCCTCTTGCGGCGGGGCTTTACTCGCTTCAAGCAACGGAAACCAGCGGAAGCTGGCCGCTTTTTGCGGCGGCATCGCTGATGATTTCCCTTCCGATTCTGCTCATCTTCTTTTCGGTACAAAGGCATATGAACGCGGGCTTAACAGCCGGCGGTGTAAAGGGGTAATGGGGATATGAACGAAGCGGCTATTTTGCATCGACCCTATAGCGAGTACGCGCACCATCTGCCTGATGGGCGGGTGGTGCTTCGTTTGCGCACGGCAAGGGGTGATTTTTTTGCCTGCCGCCTGTGCTATGGCGACCGTGCTTCACGTCAAAACCCCATTCCAAGGCAGACACTTGCCATGCCGCTTCTTTGCGGGGACGAGCAGTACGATTATTACGAGTTGGTTTTTAAGCCGCCTTACCCACGGCTGTGCTATGTATTTGTGTTGGAGGCAGAAGGCCGCACGCATTACTATTACCGTGACAGGCTCTGTAAGGAGCTCCCGACAGATCGTTCGGACGATTATCAGCTGGCGTTTGTCCATCGGGCGGATGCGTTGCAGCTGCCCGCTTGGGCGGCGGATGCGGTGGTGTACAATGTGCTTTTGGACAGCTTTGCGCTATGTCCCGCACAAGCCTTGAAGCGTGAATTCAACGGCGGCGTGAGCAAATGCAAGCGTGGCGGAACGCTTGCGGCATTGCTGCACAAGCTGCCGTATTTACAGGATTTGGGTATCAATTGCCTGTACTTAAATCCGATTTTTGCGGCAGGCGAATATCATAAATACGATACCATGGATTACCGGCAAATAGATCCCTGCTTCGGAACGCTTGAAGAATTTCAAATGCTTGTGAAGCAATGCCACGCTTGCGGCATTCGCGTGGTTTTGGATGGCGTGTTCAACCATTGCGGACGCTATTTTTTCGCGTTTCAAAAGCTATTGGAGCAAGGGAAAGGCTCGCCCTATGCCCAATGGTTTTATGAGGTTTCCTATCCGCTTCACTATCCCGATACTTGGGAGGAGCTGCCCGCCTATGCCTGCTTTGGGTATGAGCGGCATATGCCCAAGCTGGACACCTCCAACCCTGAGGTGCTTGCGTATTTGCTGGAGGTTTGCCGCTATTGGCTGCTGGATTGTGACATTGACGGCTGGCGGCTGGATGTGGCGGATGAAGTGAACGATGATTTTTGGCGTGCCTTTCGCAAAGCTGCCAAAGAGGTGAAGCCAGATTGCTTGCTGATTGGTGAAATATGGGGCAATGCGGAGCATTGGTTATGCGGAGAACAGTTCGATTCCTCCATGAATTATGATTTTAGAAAGGCATGCGCCGATTTTTTTGCCTTTGGGAAAACGGATGCATCAGCCTTTGATGGCGCGGTTACCCGCATGCGCATGCGCTATGCACTGCCCATGGCGTATTGCCAGCTTAATTTGCTGGATAGTCATGATGTGAGCCGCTTCCTATCCCTTTGTGCGCACAACGAAGCCGCCTATCAATTGGCGGTGCTGTATCAAATGACTGGCATGGGCATGCCCTCCATTACATATGGCGATGAGCAGGGAATGGCGGGCAATGATGAGAATGAATACCGTGCGCCCATGCAATGGGAAAACAATCCGGCGCTTTACGCGTTTTACAAACGAGCGATAGCGCTTCGAAAGTCGGAACCCTGCTTGTGCCGTGGAAGCTATCACACACTCAAAGCCGATGCGGGGAGTACCCTGTATGTTTTTGCGCGAACCTATGCGGGTGTGCGCATTTGTGTAATGCTCAACGCAGGAAGCTGTGCAGAGACCGCAGAGATACTGCCTCATCAAGCGTTGCTATGGCAGCAGGGTTTACAGGGCAAAGTGCTTGCCGCAAAAGGCTTCGTTGTTGTAAAGGAGTCCGCACATGTCTGTAACGATTAAGGACGTGGCCTGTATGGCCGAAACCTCCACTGCAACGGTTTCCAAGGTGCTCAACGGCTCCTCCGTCATTAGCGCGGATACCAAGGAGCGTGTTTTGCGTGCGGTCAAGGAGCTGAGCTATCAGCCCAACGCGCGGGCACGGAGCTTTGCATGTAAAAACACACAAACGCTCTTTTTTTTGGCGCGGCTAAACAAGGATGTTGCATTTGAAAACCCCCATTTGTTTGCGATTTTAGCGGGTGTGGAGCAGGCCTTGCACGAAAAGGGGTACAAGCTTTGTTTACAGAGCGTAACCGAAAAAGATGCCTGTGAAAGCGTTGCAAGCTTGATTGCGCAAAAAGCGGCGGATGGGGTGATTGTGCACGCATCCGTCATGAGTAAAAAATTGGCCGCGCTGCTTCGTAAGGAAGCCTTTGCACACATCGTTATTGGTCAACCCAATTTCGAATCCCGCCTATGCTGGGTAGATACCAACAATGTGTTATCGGGCGAGCTAGCGGCGAAGCATTTATTGGACCTCGGCAAAACGGAAATTGGCTTTATTGGAGGCAAGCCGGAGGATATGATCTCCTGGCATCGCCTGCGTGGTGTGCGCAGAGCGCTGGAGGAACGGGGAATTGAGCCTAACAGTGCATATTTAAAGCAAGGAGATTCCACCATTGCGGAGGGCTACCGTTTGATGCGCCAACTGCTCAAGCACCAAGCCAGACCGCAGGCGGTGGTATGCGCCAACAACATGGTAGCGCTAGGCTGTATGCAGGCACTGCATGAAAAGCGTGTACCCGTACCCGATGAAATGGCGGTCATCACCTTTGATGATTACCCCTTCTCGCGCATCACAGAACCTGCGCTAAGCGTGGTGAATATTGATGTATTTAATTTGGGCAGGCAGGCGGGGGAGTGGGTGCTTGAAAAAATCAGAAAGCCCAAGCTGGAAATACAAGCCTTTACCACGCTTCCTGAGTTGGTGGTTCGAGGGTCTACGGCGGCAGGAGGGGCGGGGGGGATGGCAATCCCCCGTTAGGGGGTATAGCCATCCCCCACACGGGGGACGGGGGGGTGCCGCCCCCACCGGGG
>JAVXND010000101.1:0-7304 GCA_036645955.1 Clostridia bacterium
GAATATGTAGAAATGATCTACGCGGAAAATCAATAACGTAAATGTTTGTGATGACAAAACCAAGAGCGATCAGGTGACAGTCATGACCATTTTCGGAGCTCCTGCACTCTTCTGCGAAACGTAGAATTCATCGTTTTGTATTGACCGCACCTTGCCCTGCGGGGGGATGCTGTGCATGTCTGGTGGAGCAAGGTTGGTTGGATATGAGATGAAAAGAAATGGGGGGTGAACGCAAACTGGGCGGACACTATATATAGTGTCCCTACGGGGTAGGGATGGAAATGCAGGCGCGGTACGGAGGAGAATGCACGCGAGGTATGGATGTGAATGCACGCGAGGTATGGATGTGAATGCAGGCGTGGTACGGAGGGGAATGCAGGCGCGGTATGGAGGGGAATGCAGGCGAGGTATGGATGGAAATGATCGCATTGCTGGCGTTATGCGGGTTGAACAAGGGGGAGCCGCATGCGCATTGGCGCGGAGGGCAAAGCGCAGACGAAAACAGGCGGCTAGGTGTGTGTACCTAGCCGCCTGTGCCATTCACGGGGAGGGTGAAACGGTCAAGACCGTTCCCTGTTATTTTAGTTGAGCACCATAATTTCAATGGCGGTGATTTGCGCGGGGATGCTCTTGGTCATCATGCCATTATAGTAGACGGTGACTTGGTCGCCGTTTTCGAAGGTGACAAGGGGGATGTCGCTTATTTCGTAATCATCTGCTTCAGGCTCAAGCAAAGCTTCGTCGGCAGCTTTGGCATCGTCGGTTGCTTTGGCATCGTCGGTTGCTTTGGCTTCGTCGGCAGCTTTGGCATCGTCGGTTGCTTTGGCTTCGTCGGCAGCTTTGCCATCGTCGGCATCGTCGGCAGCTTTGGCTTCGTCGGCAGCTTCGGCTTCGTCGGCGGCTTCGGCATCATCGGCAGCTTCGGCTTCACCGACAAGCAATGCCTCTTCCTCTTGGATTTCGGGCAGGGTGACGAGCACCTTTTCGTCCGTTTCCACACGATAGGCGACGTTTTGGTCATCGGTGAGCGTGAAGCCGGTTTCGTCCCGATCGCTTACCACACCGGTGAGCTCGGGCACTGCCACATGGCGTGCATTGACCTGACCGGGCAAGCTAAGCGCCATAATGCCATCGTAATAAACGGTGGTGGGCACGTTGGGGTATACATGGCTTGCAAGACCGCCCATGTGTACAATCACATCGCCCATGACCTTGTCGCCTGTGAGCAAAACGCCGTTATCCAAAAATTCGGTTACGGTGCCTGTCAGCACATAGCAGCCGATTTTGTCGGCATGCGCTTGCGGGGGAGTGCTCTTGGTAAGGCGGCCGTTGTAGGTAACAAGCACATATTGCCCCACGGCAATTTCCTGCTCAAGCAAAATGCCGTCCATGGTGGTGCTGTCATCCACGTTTAGCATAACGGTACCCATGGCTTCATCCTCCATGATAAAGCCGCCCTCCACCAGCTCCGTAACAAGACCCTCCAACAGGGTATCGGGTTCTTCTGCAAAGGCCGTAGCTGAAAAAAGCAGCATCAGGCAAAGCAACCAAGAAAAAATTCGTTTCATCCTCAATCTAAGTCCTTTCTTTGTTGGCGAGGGCATAGGCCCTTGCGCAATTTGGTTCCGTAAGAAAGAACGAGCGAGCACTATGAATTGTTCCAAAGAAATATAAATTTGCATAGGCTGATTATGCCATCAACGAAAACAAATCCATTTGACTGCTTTCGGGCATGCCCTCAAACGCGCCCTGCGCACGGAGCATTTCCACAATGCTTGCGCCTACATGCGCCTTTGTGCGGAAATCCTCCACGCTTATGTAGGGCTTGCTTGGGTCGCGGGTTTCGATAATGCCCGTGACCGCGCTTTCCCCAAAGCCGTTGATGGAGGTGAAGGGACAGCGCAGGTTGTCGCCCTCGGGCAAAAAGCGCGTTGCATCACTGCGGTAAAGGTCAACGGGCAGCATTTGAATGCCGCGCTCCTGCATTTCCAAAATCATGTGATAGGCGTTTTCCTCTTGCTTGTCCTTCACACTCAGCTTTTCTTCACGCTGGGCAAATTCGTTGAGGCGGTCGCGGAGGGTTTCGTTGCTCAGGAGCATGCGCCCCGCGTCAAAGCCATCGCCGCGTATGGAAAAGTATGCCGCGTAATACGCCTGCGGAAGGTACACCTTGTACCATGCTACGCGCAAGCCCATGGTAACATAGGCCACCGCGTGCCCCTTTGGAAACATGTATTTGATTTTTTTACAGCTGTCAATAAACCATGCGGGCACATTGTGCTCGTTCATGGCGGCTTCCATTTCGGGCTTGAGGCCGCGGCCCTTGCGCACGCTTTCCATGGTGTCGAAGCTGATTTTGCTGGGCACGCCCTTGGCAATCAAATAGTTCATGATATCATCGCGGGTACAAATGCATTCCTTCAAAACGGCGGTGCCGTTATCAATCAAATCCTTGGCATTGCCAAGCCAAACGTCGGTGCCGTGGGACAGGCCCGATATGCGGATCAGCTCCTCCATGGTGGTGGGCTTGGTATCTAGCAGCATGCCCTGTACAAAGGCGGTGCCAAACTCGGGAATGCCCAATGTGCCTGTTTGGCACATGATTTGCGCGGGTGTAACGCCCAAAGCCTCGGGGGAGGTGAACAGGCTCATGACTTTTTTGTCGTCCAATGGGATGTTGAGAAAGTTAACCTTCGTAAGCTCTTCCAAGCGATGCATCATGGTGGGGTCGTCGTGGCCGAGGCAATCCAGCTTGACGAGGATGTCATGCATGCTGTTAAAGTCAAAGTGCGTGGTGAGGGTGGTGCCTGAAATATCGTCGGCGGGGTGCTGTATGGCGGTGAACTGGCAAATGTCATACTCCTTGGGCAGAACCACAATGCCGCCCGGGTGCTGGCCCGTGGTGCGCTTTACGCCCACACAGCCCGCCGCCAGCCGCTCCTTATGCGCCCGTCCCGCCTTGATGCCGTGCATTTCCAGATACTTTGCCGCAAAGCCAAAGGCCGTTTTATCCGCCAAGCCGCTGATGGTGCCCGCGCGAAAAACGAAGCCCTTGCCGAAAAGCTCTTCAATGTAGGCATGCGCGCGCGGCTGATATTCGCCTGAAAAGTTGAGGTCGATATCGGGCACCTTATCCCCCTTAAAGCCCAAAAACACCTCAAAGGGGATGTCGAAGCCATCCTTTACAAGCTGTGAACCGCAGATGTCACAGCATTTGTCGGGCAGGTCAACGCCAACCGTGGCAAGCTCGGGCGGGGTAAAAAACAGCTTATGGCAGGTGTCACAGCGGTAGTGCGGGGGGAGGGGGTTGACCTCCGTAATGCCGCACATGGTGGCGACAAAGCTGGAGCCGACCGAACCGCGGCTGCCCACCAAGTACCCGTCCGACAGGGATTTGCTCACCAGCTTCTGCGCAATGGAATACAGCGTGGCAAAGCCGTAGCCAATGATACTGCCAAGCTCCTTGTGAAGCCTTGCCTCCACCACCTCGGGCAGGGGATCGCCATACAGCGCCTTTGCACGCCCCCAAGAGCGGTTTTCAATGTCGCTGGCGGCATCCTCCCAAAAGGGCTGGAAGGTATCCTCACCCTTGGGGTGCTTGGGGAACAGGCGAAGCTCGTCCACCTGATCTGCAATGAGCTTTGGCGCGTCAATGACCACCTCATGCGCTTTTTTTGCGCCCAGGTAGCTGAACTCTGTCAGCATTTCATCGGTTGTTTTGAAATAGAGGGGCGGCTGTTCGTCGCAATCGTCATAGCCAAGACCGGCTTGCAAAATGGTGCGGTAAATGGCATCCTCGGGGTTTTGAAAATGCACGTCGCCTGTGGCCACAACGGGTTTGCCAAGCTTTTCGCCCAAGGCCACAATGCGGCGGTTGTGGTCGCGCAGCTGCTCTACATCCCGCGCGGCACCGCTTCGGAGCATGAACTGATTGTTTCCTGTGGGCTGAATCTCCAAATAATCGTAGAACGCGGCAATTTTTTCGATTTCCGAATCGGGGCGGCCGTTGACAATGGCTTGATACAGCTCGCCCGCCTCGCAGGCACTGCCGATGATCAGGCCCTCGCGGTATTGCGTGATCAGCTGGCGGGGCATGTTGGGGTGGCGGAAGAAGTAGCGAAGGTTGCTATCCGATATGAGGTGATTGAGGTTTTGCATGCCCTTTTGGGTTTTGCAGAGCAAAATAATATGGTAGGTGGTGCTCATGCTTTCGCCTGCAACCATGACATCGATATCCTGAAGGGTTTTTGCGCCGCGCTCCGCCGCCAAGCTGTACATTTTGATTAAGCACTGCGCGGTGGCGGCGGCATCGTGTACGGCGCGGTGCGCGTTTTTGAGCGATACGCCCAGCATGCGGCATACAGCGCCCAAACGGTGGCTTTTTTGGGCGGGAAAGAGCCTGCGGGCAAAGGTGAGGGTATCCAGCACGGGGGCGTGAAAGGAAATGCCCATGCGGTCACACTCGGCATTGAGCATGCCCATATCAAAGGGGGCGTTGTGCGCGGCAACAGGGCAATCGCCAATAAAGTCCAGCAGCTTTTGAACGCCCTCTGCGGGGCTTTCCTTGCCGCGAAGCATAAGGTCGGTAATGCCTGTGATGTCCACAATTTTGGGTTTGAGGGGCACGCCCGGGTCACAAAGAATGCTGAGCTCGTCCACAATTTGCCCATCCACAAGCTTAACCGCGCCCACCTCGATGATGCGGTCCATGGCGGCGGAAAGCCCTGTGGTTTCAAAGTCGAGCACCACAATGGCGCTGTTTAGCGGGTGATCGTCCGCATCCTTCACAATGGGGACAAGGTCGCAAAGGTAGCCCTCGATGCCCGGGATGAGCTTGATGTTGTTTTTTTTGGCCGCGCCAAAGGCGGCGGGGAAGGCCTGCGCGGAGCCGTGATCCGTAATGGCCACTGCTGGGTGCCCCCATTTGGCGGCCTGTGCTATGAGCGAGCCTGCCTCTGCGGTTGCGTCCATGGTGCTCATGTTGGTATGCATGTGCAATTCAATGCGCTTTTCATCGGCAAGATCGTGCCGCTCGCGCACGGGCATTTGCTGCATATCCCGCACGCTTACGGATAGCTCGCCAAGGAAGGGATCGCTTCGGCAATCCCCGCGCAGGCGCACGCGCATGCCGTTGACAATTTGGGAGGTTTGGTCGGAAACGCGCTTTTTTTCCTCGTCGGTGGGCGGGTTGGGGGTTTCGCCCATGCCTGCGCGTTTCATGCGGTATTGATAGAAGGCCTTGCAGTAGATGGTGCTGGTATCGTCATAAACGGCAAAGGTGGCAAGCACGGTTTCGCCGCCCTTTAGCTCCTTGGTTTCGTTTACGCCTGTAACGGTGCCCTCGATGACCACAATGCCGCTATCCTCCGCTAGCTCCGCAATATCCACGGGCTTATCCGCAATGGCGCGGCCCTTGAGCACGGGGCCTTTGGCGGGCGCTTCCTTTGCGGGGCGGGGGGATGCTTTGGCGGCGGTATAGGAGGGGGCTTTTTCGGGTGAGGAGCCTTGACCAAACAGCGCCGCGGCCTGCGCGTTCATGGCGGCATCGTCCCACGGGGGCGGATCGTCATCCATGGGGGCGGCGGCGCGTGCGGGAAAGCTGAACCCGCGCTCCGCACGCATTTTGGTCACCCAAGCGTCACGCTCGCCGCAAATGGTGAGCGCCACAGGCACGCGCACGCGGAAAATGTCATAGATGGCCAAGCTGACCTTTTCGTCCAGCTTATGCGTTTTAAAAAAGTTCATGGCAACAGAATCGGGGCAGGTAAGCAAAATACGCCCATTTTCAAGCGTCCAGCCCGTATCGCCAATCCATGCGGAAAGGGCGGGGCTTTGGCGGCGCAAAAAATCAATGAGGACGGATTTGTACTTGTTGATATCGGACAAAAAATCCTCGCCCAAGGCAGGGCTGGCAATTCTGAGCGCCACTGCGAGCTTGGGAAAAAGCGCACGCAGGCGGTTTTCAAGCGCCAGATAATCCTTTTCACCCACCAAAGCATCCGAAAGAAAGCTCATGTACGCCTTGTTGGCGGCTTTTTTATACAGGACGCGCTCAATGTGAAGCTTGCCCTTGAGGGGGGGGACGGTTTCTTCGAGCGTGCGAAGAAGCTCGGTTTTGTTCATGCATGTGCTCCTTTGCTATTTGCCAGTGCTCTTGCGCGGGAAATGAGCATGCCTGCCAAGTCACCCTCGACCTTTTCGGGCGGCTTGCCCTTTTCAAAAATAGCGCCCACAGCGTAGGCACCGCCCGCGCCGCCTGCTGTGGCGGAGGCGCTGAGCCCGCCGCCTGCAAGGCCGATATCCGCCTCGCGTGCCTCGCCGGGGCGTTGACCACACAGCCCATAACCGCCACGGTAAGCGGCACGCGGATGTCGGCAAGCTCGCGTTCTACGCGTGCGGCAATGGCGGCAACATCAATGCCTGTGCGGCCGCAGGTGGGGCAGGAGATGACGTTGACAAAGCCGCTTCTCAGGCCAACCGCCCGCAAAATATCAATGGCGGCCTGTACCTCTGGAATGGGGCTTCCTGTGAGCGATACGCGGATGGTATCGCCGATGCCTTGAAGCAGCAAAGCGCCTATGCCGACGGCGCTTTTGATGTTGCCTGCGCCCGGCAAGCCCGCCTCGGTTACGCCCACATGCAGGGGGTAATCGGTTTCCTTGGCCGCAAGCTCGTAGGCGGCCACGGTCAGGGGAACGGAGCTGGCCTTGAGCGAAAGCGCAATATCGTGAAAGCCGACGCTTTCAAGCAGCTTGGCGTGTGTAAGGGCGCTATCCACCATGCCGCGCGCGGTAACGCCGCCGTCGCGTGCAAGAATGTCGCGCTCAATGCTACCGCTGTTTACGCCGATGCGGATGGGCACATGGTGCATTTTGGCACAATCCGCCACGCGGTGCACGCCCTGTTCACTGCCGATGTTGCCGGGGTTGATGCGCACCTTGGCAATGCCGCATTCCATAGCGCCCACAGCCAAATCGGCGCGGTAGTGAATATCTGCCACAAGAGGCACGGGGGAGCCTGCCACAATGGCTGGCAGGGCGGCAAGGCAAGCCTCGTCATAAATGCTTAAACGCACAATATCACAGCCCGCCGCCGCTAGTGCTGAAATTTGCTGTAGGGTGGCAGAGGCGTTTCTGGAATCGGTATTGGTCATGCTTTGCACGGAAACGGGCGCACCGCCGCCCATGGGTACGCCACCAACCAGAAAAGAACGGGTTTTTCGCATGGGAGAGCCTCCTTTTTGAGAACAGGGGGGGACGATGGGATGGGGTGAGGTTGACATCCATCATATTATAGCATGGTTC
>JAVXND010000102.1:0-7238 GCA_036645955.1 Clostridia bacterium
CTTCGGCATTCACGGGCGGCATAGCGCCAACCCCAGCGCCAGCGCCGTTTACTGGTGACATAGCGCCTGCATACGCACAATTCACAGGCGGCATAGTGCCAACACCCGTGCCCACGTCCGCGCCATTTGCAAACGGCATAGCGTCCACGCCCGTTCCCACGCCCGCACCATTCACGGGCGGCATAGCGCCAACCCTCACCCCCGCGCTATTTACAAACGGCATAGCACCAACGCCCACCACCGCGCCATTCACAGGTGACATAATGCCCGCGCCAACACCCGCGCCCGTGCCATTTACAAGCGGCATAGCGCCAACAACCGTGCCATTTACAAACGGCATAGCGCCAACGCCAACCCCCGCGCCCGTGCCATTCACAGGCGGCATAGCGCCCGCGCCACCCCCCACCCCCGCGCCATTCACAAGCGCCATAACCCCTGCCCCCGTCCCCACAGTCGGCAAAGCGGGTTCAGACGCTTGCACATAGGGCAGCGGGTCCAACGCAGGCAAAAACACCTCGCGCGGCAAGTGCGGCATTGCACCCTGCTCGCGCCCCCTCCCCCCTCGTTCCCTTGTGGGGATCAGAGCGCTCATGTCCGCCGCCTCCGCGTTCCCGTCTGCCCGCCCGCGCCTCCCCATTTCCGCCGCTCCCGCACGCGCACGCGCACCCTCGTCCCCTTGCGGCGAAAGCACCGCATGCTCACGTTCATGCAGGTGCGCCGCCTGCCGTGCCGCCTCCGCCTTCTTTTCCGCCTCGCACAGGGCAAGCTTCTGTTCTCTCGCCCCGCGTGATAGCTTTTCACAAAGCGCTAAAATCGCATTTTTCGCGTCCATCAAGCTGCCTGCACTTTGCTGCACACACAGGCCAATCATTTGCGGGCTCGGCTCGTCCCCGTCCGAAACGAGCAATAGCGCCTGCAAGCGTTCGGGCGCAAAAACCGAACGCGGCGCTTCTGCCGTAATCGCGGCTTCTCCGCGCGGATTCACACGCGCGGTGCCAAGCTCGCGCAACTCTCCTCCGCCTGAATACCAAAAAGCGCGCAAGGCAGCCGTTCGTAAGCCCCGCGCGTTTATTTGAAGCTGTGTTTGTCCGCCGCGGCTCTCCAAGCGAGCATAGCCGCTAACCCCGTTTTGCATGGGCTTGAGCATAATCAAGCGCTGACTGATGTCGGACATATGCGTACCCCTCCGCCCCTCTGAGGGGCTTATGCCCCTGCCTTTAAGAGGAGGATATGCGGCGGCGGCACAGCCCATGCGGAAATTGATGGGAACTAGCTCTCTTTGAAAATACCGCAGGTGAGCACGCCATCGCTGATGAAAAATTGGTAGCGGATGGCAAAGGGCAGCGTGTTCTTCATCAACAGGTTGATTGCGCCTCCGCCCACCGCCGCGTCAAAGCCCTTTTTGGCGTAATAGATGCCCACATCCGCATGCACCCTGCGGTGCGGAACCAGCAAGGGCAGTTGAATGGTGGTAATGTAAAAGGTGGTATTCACTTGACAGGTACCGCCGCCGTAGCCCCAAAGCGCATGAGGGCTCATGATGGGCGCACGGTGATAGCCTGTGGATTTCAGGTAGGGGCCAATCACGCTGTTTTGATTGTATTCCTCACCCGGCTGTAGCACAGTGCCGTTAATCAAGCTCGAGGAAAGACGAATGTTCCAGTTGCGCCCTTGATAGTTCACCGTGTGAATGCCCACCGCATAGTAGGTGGTCATCACGCTGATTAAATCGCCTACCTTTGCCTCTTCATAGGGCACCACAGGCAGGATATATGCCACATCTTTTTCATGAATATACCCTGTGGTACGCCAGTACGGCAGAGGATAGCGCCCTTGCGCATCCAGCTTCTGCGTACAAATGGCCGCGCCGGGGTTCACCGTAGCCAGCACGGAGTTATCCTCCATGCTGTAAATATCGGTGGTGTGGTTGACAAAAACGAGCTGAGGCTGAATCTCCAAGCCCGGAATTTCCCCGGCGTAGGGATCAATGCGGTCCCACTTAAACAGGTTGTCACAGCGTATGTAGCCATAGCTTGCGCCATATTTGGCAAAGCACCAGTCCCCTTCTACAACGCTCACAATCACCTGCTTATAGGTGGGCACGGAGGAAACGCGGCGGCTGCGCTCATCGGGCTGCTCATACATGCCTGCATGCGCTACCGCATAGGCATAGTAGCCCTCCCGAAAAGCCTCTTTGCCGCCAAAGGCCGCCTGGTTAGGCTGTACCTCTTCCTCTGGCGTTTCAATCAGCTTGCCCGTTTCTAAGGTACCCGTATATTCGCGCACATCATCCAAATATTTGGTCATGACATAGCCGTCGTTACGGTCGGTGCGCACCTTGCACCATTCGTCCTCAAGCTCCAAAATATACACGTAGGCGTTTGCGGGAATGCTTCCGCAGCCATAGGCATCTGCGTTGGGTGTGCGCCGCATTTTCAGCGCAACGGTAGCCACAGCAACGTATTTCACATCCTGCGCCGCTTCGGTTTTGTTGCTTGTTGGCTCCTGTGTGCCGCTTGTTTCCTGCGCCATTGCAAGCACCGGCTGTACTGTGACCAAAGCCGTCAGTAAAAAACACAGCAGGCAGCGTGTCAGACTGTTTTTGTTCATCATAAAGCTCCCATCGTTCCTTGTTGGCGCTTTCTTCCTCAAATGGAATTGCGCTCATTCATTATAAGTTCTACCGATTGCTTTCGTCAATAGAAGATACGGATGTCAGCCGTAAATTTGAGTAGAATTGTGCGGCTGCCTCCCTTCGCATCACTGCTTCATTTGCACTTCTTAGTTAAAAAAAACCCACGCAGACACATGGACAAACCCTTGCCCATGCTGTATAGTGAGCTTGCCTCATTTTTTGTCGAAACCCTGCCAAGGAGGTATTTTGATGCTTCAAAGTCACGTCGTACCCACCTTGCTTCCCATTGTGCCCCTTTTTTGGTTTTTATCTGCCGCGTTTCTTGCCATTTGCGCATTCAAGCAGGTGTGCAAGAAAAAGGAAGTGAATCAGCTGTTCGCACAAGCGCCAAATCAGCCGTTCAATACGCCCAATCAGCCGTTCTATACGCCCAATGAACAGCAAACCCAAGAGCGCTGCGCTGTTGCACAGCAAAGAGCGGCACGCAGTCAAGCAAAGCAGCGCCATTTCAGCGAAAGCGCGGGCATACTCAACCGAAATGGCTTTGTGCAATACACACGGCAGCTGCTGGATCAGCCTTCAAAATGCCATTTTACCATGGTAACGGCAAGCATCGACCGTTTTTGTTCCCTCCGTGAGCTGTTTGGCAACACAGAATGCTTGCGCTTGGTCGCCGCCCTTGGTACCGCCCTTCGCACACAGCTTTTAAACAAGCAAGCCACCTTCGGCCATTTAGGCGGCGATTGCTTTGCCTGCTGCATACCCAACAGTTTGGCAAACCCGAAGCAGATTTTGCAAATCATTGATGCAAGCCTTGCACTGCACTTCAAGGATCACGAATTGATTGCCAAAATAGGCCTTTACGAGCTTGACGACCTCACCCTTAGCGTAAACGATATGCTCGACCGCACGCTCATGGCTTTGCACTTTCTAGGCAGTGATCCGCTCAAGCGCTACGCCTATTACGACTGCGCCCTTAAACAGCGCAAAGAGCTTGAACAGCGCATTGTCACCGACACCCCCGCCGCCCTGCGAAACCATCAGTTCAAGGTTTATTATCAGCCCCAATACTCCCTGCAAACCAACCGTATTTCAGGCATGGAGGCCTTGGCACGCTGGGAGCATCCCGAGTTTGGCTTCATTCCCCCCGCACTGTTCATTCCCTTGCTAGAGCAGAGCGGCCTCATTTCACGCCTGAGCGAGTTTGTCCGCAACGAAACCCTATCGCAAATTGTGCGTTGGAAAAACGAGCTTCATCTTGATTTATCCGTTTCGGTCAACATATCGCGCTTGGATACCTTTGAAGAAGGGTTTGTGGAAAAGCTGGAGCAGGAGCTTCACAGGTTTGAGCTTTCACATGGGGCATTGCGGCTTGAAATTACGGAAACAGCCTACATTCAAAATGAAACGCACATGGTGCGTGTGGTCAATGCGTTGCGTCAAGCGGGCTTTAGCGTTGAAATGGACGATTTTGGAAGCGGCTATTCCTCCCTTAACACCCTCAAGGATCTGCCTGTGGACACGCTCAAGCTGGATATGAGGTTTCTGCTTGGCACAAGCGGCGAGCGCGGAAAAATCATCCTCCTTTCCGTTGTGGAAATGGCCAAAAGTCTAGGCTTGCGGGTGATTGCCGAGGGTGTGGAAACGCGCGAGCAATTCGAACTGCTCAAAAGCATTGGCTGTGAATGCATGCAGGGATATTATCGCAGCAGACCCCTCCCAACCAAGGAAATCACCGCGCTCCTACAGGCGCAGCTGCTTTGCAAATAAACCATAAAGGAAACGATGTACAATGAAAAAAAACATACGCGCCAACCTGCTCTTGCTGCTCACGGCGCTTATTTGGGGTGTGGCCTTTGTTGCGCAGGATGTTGCCATGGACAGCTTGGAGCCTTACGCGTTCAACGGGATTCGTATGGCGCTGGCGGCGCTCGCATTGCTGCCCGTGGTGTTTTGGATGGATCGGCGTTCTGCCCGCGCCATCCAAAACCATGGGGAAGCGCCTTCTTCTGGCGTTCCTTTTTCCGCCATGAGCGCGCAGCAGCGCAAAACCCTGCTGCAGGGCGGCCTTTGCTGCGGCCTGATGCTTACCCTAGGCAGTACCTTTCAGCAAATGGGCATTATGCTGGGCACGGGCGCAGGCAAAGCGGGCTTTGTTACAGCGCTCTACATTGTGCTGGTGCCTCTGCTTGGGCTTCTTGGCGGCAAGCGCGTGAAATGGTTTGTTTGGCTTGCGGTGGCCATCAGCGCCGTAGGGCTGTATCTGCTGTGCGTAAAGGGCAACCTGACCATTGAGCCTAGCGACGGCTACCTGATTTTAGGCGCGTTTTGCTTTACAGGGCACATTCTGGTGGTGGATCATTTCAGCCGTAAAACGGACTGTGTGAAAATGAGCTGCTTTCAATTTTTTGTGGTTGCGGTGCTTTGCTTGGCGGTATCTGCGTTTACAGAGCATCCCACATGGGCGGCCATCAAGGCCTGTGCCATTCCGCTCATCTATGCGGGTGTGTTCAGCGGTGCCATTGCTTACACAATGCAAATCATAGCGCAAAAGGATACCGACCCCACCATTGCCTCGTTGATCATGTCGCTGGAAAGTGTTTTTGCGGTGATTGCGGGCTGGCTGATTTTGGGCGATGTGCTTACCCCTAAGGAATTTTTAGGCTGTGCCGCCATGCTTTGCGGCATTGTGCTCGCGCAGTGGCCTTCCTCCAAAAAAGCATAAGCGGCATACAGGTTTTGCGTAACAAAAGCACATTGCGTACAGCAATGTGCTTTTGTCGTCCGTGGCGGGGTTTGTCCTTTTTTGGTACTTTTCTGTGAACTGCTTGACCCGTTCCGCTCATAGGTTTATACTGAAAACCTCTTCTTTTTTTCCCGCTCTTTTTTGAAGGAGGCGTATGGTAATGCTATCCACACTTGAACGCTTGGCTGATTACGCGGCCAATCACGCTCCCCTGCTGCAGCAAAATAGCAGTATTGACCCAGAGCTTTACCCGCTTTATGGCGTGAAACGCGGTTTGCGTGACAAAAGCGGCAAAGGTGTTTTGGCTGGGCTCACCAACATTTCAGAAATTGAAAGCAATCAGGTCATCAACGGCGAAACCGTTCCCTGCGAGGGTCAGCTTTTTTATCGCGGCTACAACATTGTGGATTTGGTCAACGCGGAGGCGCGCGAGCATCGTTTCGGCTTTGAAGAGGTCGCCTATCTCCTGCTTTTTGGCGAACTGCCCTCCGTACCCGTGCTCAACGACTTTCAGAAGGTGTTGGCGGACAGCCGCACCCTGCCCACCAATTTTGTTCGCGATGTAATCATGAAAGCCCCCAGCAAGGACATGATGAACACCCTGAGCCGCAGTGTGCTCACCTTGGCCAGCTACGATGACAATGTAGGCGATCCCTCCATTCAAAACGTGCTTCGCCAATGCCTGATGCTCATTGCAGTGTTTCCGATGCTGGCTGTGTATGGCTACCACAGCTACAACCATTATGAGCACAACGAAAGCTTCTACATTCACCGCCCCGATGAAAACCTTTCTGCCGCAGAAAACCTTCTGCGCATGCTTCGCCCCGATAAGAACTATACCGCGCTTGAAGCGCAGGTGCTTGATTTAGCGCTGATTTTGCACATGGAGCACGGCGGCGGTAACAACTCCACCTTCACCACGCATGTGGTTACCTCTTCAGGCAGCGATACCTATAGCGTGATTGCGTCAGCTTTGGCCAGCCTCAAGGGCCCCAAGCACGGCGGCGCAAACATCAAGGTTGTGGAAATGATGGCCGACCTGCGCAAAAACGTGCGTGATTTAGGCGATGAGGAAGAGGTGGAAGCCTACCTCATGAAGCTGCTCAACAAAGAAGCCTTTGACAAAAAAGGGCTGATCTACGGCATGGGGCACGCCGTTTACTCCATCAGCGACCCACGTGCAACCATTTTCCGCGGCTTTGTGGAAAAGCTGGCCGATGCCAAAAACAAGGATTCCGAATTTGCCATCTACTCCATGGTGGAGCGCTTAGCGCCGCAGATCATTTCACGTGAGCGCAAGATTTTCAAGGGCGTCAGCCCCAATGTGGATTTTTACAGCGGCCTCACCTACAGCATGCTGGGCATTCCGCAGGAGCTTTTCACCCCCATTTTCGCCATCGCCAGAATTGTGGGCTGGAGCGCGCACAGGCTCGAGGAGCTTATCAACATGGATAAAATCATCCGTCCTGCATACAAGAGCGTTTATCCGCGCCGCCCCTATGTGGGCATGAAGGACCGTGAATAGGGAATGTCTGGGGCTTTATGCCCCAGATTTTTTTTGTGTGGGGGAACGCTCAAGCCTGTTCCCCCACACACTTGCGTATGAGGTGCTTATCAGCTTGTAAGCTGCTTGCTTGTATCATGGCTGACGCATGCGGCATATCTCATGCGTCCCTTGCGCGCCCCCCACACGGGGGCGAGGGGTGCGGAAATGGCTTTCCGCGCGGCTGGCGTGGGGACTGCCCCCCACACGGGGGCGGGGGGTGCGGAAATGGCTTTCCGCGCCACTGGCGTGGGGACTGCCCCCACACGGGGAACGCGGGGTGCGGAAATGGCTTTCCGCGGCACTGGCGTGGG
>JAVXND010000103.1:0-7235 GCA_036645955.1 Clostridia bacterium
GCTATTCCTTCGATTGCCATCCTTGCCCACGAACAAAATCTGCTCATCGCTGTGTTGCATTTTAGACTTAGATTCGTATTGATGGAAAACAAAACCTGTGCAAAATTTTCACGGGCACGGGATATCGTTTGCATAATGGCGCACCCTATGGTTGTTTCCTGACGACAGATGAAAGGAGGTTCAGCCCATATGCCGCGCGCTTTTCTTACAGGTGCCGTGCTTTATCCAATGATTGAACTCTGCTACCGCCGCCGTACACATCCAGCCATGGCGCTTGCGGGCGGGCTTTCACTAAGCGCGCTTCATCGCATTCATCATGCACAAAAAAGCCGCCCTCTGCTAGCGCAAGCTTTGCTTGGCGGCCTGTGGATTACGGGGATTGAATTGGGCGTTGGACTTGTATTTAACCGCCATTATGGAATTTGGGATTATCGAAAAACGCCGCTGAACCTTCAGGGTCAAATCTGTATACCCTTTACGCTTGCATGGTGTGCTTTAAGCACTGCTGCGCTGTGCGGCATGCGCTTGATGGATCATAGCTGGTGCGGCGAAAAAGCAAAAAGGTAGCCAATACTCATCTTGCGCTAAAGCGCAAGCATCTATGGCATCTTTTGCCTGTGGTCTGCGTCTGGCCATCTCGAAACAGCGATGCAATTTCTTCGATTGCCATCCTTGCCCACGAACAAAATCTGCTCATAGCTTCGTTACATTATAGACTTGGATTCGTATTACAGCTCCCGCTTTAAAATTTCGGCAATGTACTGGCTGGCCTTTCCATCCCCATAGGGGTTGGTGGCATGCTCCATTTCGTGGTAAGCCGCTTGATCGTTTAACAGCTCGCATACTGCGGTATAGATGGTTTGTTCATCTGTGCCCACCAAACGAAGCGTGCCTGCCATCACACCCTCGGGGCGCTCGGTTGTGTCTCGCATGACCAAAACGGGCTTGCCCAATGCGGGCGCTTCCTCCTGTATGCCGCCGCTATCGGTCAAAATCAGATAGGCGCGTGCCATCAGGTTGTGAAATCCCAGCACATCCAGCGGCTCAATCATGTGTATGCGCTCCTGCCCCGCAAAGCACTCGCTCGCCATTTCACGTACAACAGGGTTCATATGCATGGGATAAATGACTTTTACATCGGGGGTTTCATCCACCACGCGGCGGATGGCTGTAAACATTTCCCGCATTGGATCGCCTAGATTTTCACGGCGGTGTGCCGTCAAAAGAAGCAAGCGGCTGCCCTTTGCCCATTCAATTTCAGGGTCCGTATAGTCTTCACGTACGGTGGTTCCCAGCGCATCAATGACGGTGTTGCCCGTAACATGAATGCTTTGAGTGGGCTTGCCCTCCTTGAGCAGGTTTTGACGGCTCATTTCTGTGGGCGCAAAATAAAAACGAGTGATTAAATCCACCGCTTGGCGGTTAAATTCTTCTGGAAAGGGCGAGCTTAAATTGTAGGTACGCAAGCCTGCTTCCACATGCCCAACGGGGATTTGCATGTAAAAACAACCCAGCGCGGTTACAAATGCGGTAGAGGTATCACCATGCACCAACACCACATCAGGCTTTTCGGTTTCCAGAATTTCCTTCAGCTTTTGCAAAATACCAATGGTTACATCAAAAAGCGTTTGCTTTTCACGCATAATGCAAAGATCGTATTTAGGTTCCACATGAAAGCAGTTCAAAATTTGATCCAGCATTTCACGGTGCTGTCCCGTTACGCAAACCACCGTTTCAAACTCGGGGTGCTTGCCAAGCTCCAGTACCAGCGGGCACATCTTAATCGCTTCAGGCCTTGTGCCAAAGATCAGCATAACCTTTTTCATCCTGTATACCCCAATTTTCCGCCTGTATGGCTTTCTTTTGCTAATGGTATTACGCGTTTTTTGCGCACAGATTCAACATTTTCTGCATGAGCTTTGGTGTTTCCTCGTCTTGCATGGAGGATAAAAACTGCAGGCGGCCACCCTGCGTACCACATAAGAGATCGGCCTCTGAAAGCCTGTGCCTGAGCTGACGAATGGTGCCCTCGTTGCCATCAATCAAGGGTACATCGGACGGGAAAAATGATGCAATTGTTTTTTTCAAAAACACATAATGCGTGCACCCAAGCACAACCGCCTTTACAGGTTTGTCCAAATGGGGCTTGAGAAGGGCTGAGAGCAGATTGTTTACGCGTTCACCGCTTAATTCTCCAGCTTCCACGCACTGCATAAGCCCAGGGCAGGGTACGGGCACCGCATCCTGACCGCAGCGCATCATCAATTCGAGAAACTTTGGCTGTGAAAGCGTTAGGCGCGTAGCCATCACCAGCACACTGCCCTCGCGCTCAATCAGAGACGCGGGCTTGAGCGCAGGCTCCATGCCAATAATGGGCAGGTTCAGCTCGCGGCGGAGCTGCTTGGCCGCCACGGCGGTGGCGGTGTTGCATGCGATCACAATGGCTTTGCAACCAAGGCGGAGAAGCTCGTCCATCGCCAAATGGGCAAAGCACAGCACATCCTCGGCCGATTTATCACCATAGGGGATGTGCTTGGTGTCTCCGTAATAAACAAAGTTTTCATTGGGAAGCTGTTTGAGCGCTTCACACAGAACGCTGATGCCACCCAAACCGCTGTCAAACACGCCAATCGGACGATTGTCCAATGCATCCACCTCCCGCTTTTTGATTATACCCGCAAAGCGTGCGTTTTTCAACCCTGAATCAGAAGGCGGGGGAGCGGTATGAGCCGTTTCTTTGTTATTTCAACACCTCTGCAATGGTGTCCGCCAAATAAGGCATGGCCGCAAGCGCCTGCGCAAGGGTGTTTCGGTTGTTACCAACCTCCACCAGCAAGCAGCCGACTGAAATATGCTGATTAAACCTTCCCGATTTTAGGCGAACCTCCTTGCAAAGCCCGTCTGCCTGTGCGCAAAGCGCGTCGGTCATGGCTTGTGCGATTTTTAAATTGCTTTGCCAATCAGGTCTTTCGTCAAAACCCAAGCTGGTTTGACCCTCGCCCTTGCCTATGAGCAGCATGAGCTTAGCAACCTCAACGCCGCCAAGGGTTACCGTGTTGGTATCCAGCTTTTTGCCCGAAAACGCATCCCGATGCAAATCAATGTACAAATCATACTTTTCGCCTGCGGTGCGCCTGCGTTCGAGCATTGCAAGGGAGCGCGTATAAGCGCTGCTCAGGTTGGGCGGTTCGTAAGCGGTTGTATCATGCACCACTTCAATGCCCATACTGCGCAGAATTTGCGAAAGCTCTTTGCCCACACGCACCACATTATGCTCGTTATCCTCGGTTCGCCATTGCTGTGTGGAGCGGTAGGGGTCCTCCTTCACCTGCTCGTAAGCCTCATAGGTATGCGTATGGTAAATGAACACACGCTTGCCCGTGCCTACTGCATTTGAGCCAATGAACTCAATGCGGAAATCACCCAGCGCGGGCGCGGGTGAAACGCTTGATACGGCTGTTGCGGCGGGCGGCGTGAGGGTTGCGGGGGCGAGGCTTTGCGAGGGGATCAGCTCAATGGCAAAGAGATTTTCATTCTTTGATTCATCGGCTGAAAGCTGCTTGGATTCAGTTGAAAACGTCGGGTTTGGCGTGCTGCTTGCAAGGGTCGCGCCGCTTTGTGCAAACACAGCTGCCGCCATCGGCTGAGGTGCGTTTTGGAGAGGCGCTTTTGCATTTTCCACCATGGCTTCCTGCGGCGGATGTCCGCAGGGGAGCAACAGCCCCACACAAATCCCGCAAAGCAGCGTTAGCAGAAACACCGTTATCCATTTGACGGTTTGCTGCTTGTTCATTTTGAATCACCACCTTCAGTGTCTTACTCAAAATGATATGCACTCAATGCAGATAGGTATGCAACACATCGTCATCCACATTGGGTTGAAGCGCTCGATTGAGTCCGTCGCTGATCAAATCTGCCACGCTTAAAACAAGCTCGTCAATTTCACGCGGCGTTACCACCATATCCCCCAAAAAACCCTCCGATACCTGCTTTAGCAGTGCTTCCGCCGCCGCCTCGTGTCCCGCTTCAAAAATACCATATTCATCGATCAACCTGGCCATGGCATCTCGCGCAATGGTAGAGGCGTACACCACCATGGGTACACCCACCGCAATCACCCGCACACCAAGCGTTTCCTCCGTAAGCCCCAAACGATGATTGCCCACGCCGCTTCCCGGCTCAATGCCCGTATTGGTGATTTGGATGGTGGTGCAAATGCGCTCGCTTTCATAGGCCGCAAGCGCATCAATGGCTATAACGGCCGCAGGCTGTACATGCGCGGCAAGACCGCGGCAAAGCTCCGCTGTTTCAATGCCCGTAAGCCCCAGCACCCCGGGGGCAATGGCGCTTACACCGCGAAGCTTGTCCTTGAGCTCAGGCGCCATGGCTTGGCGCAGATGCCTCGTTACAAGCATGCGCTCCACCACGCGCGTGCCCAACGCATCCGCCGTTACATTGCGGTTTCCAAGCCCCACCACAAGCACCTCGCCCTGCTTTGGGAGCATGCCGCTCACGCCTTGTGCAATCAACTTGGCAAGCAAGGTTCTGCTTTTGGAATCGCATTTGGGCAAATTGAGGTACTCCAATGTGATATATTCGCCGCATCGGCGGCACAGCAAATCCGCCGCATCCTCACTCTCAATGATAATACGCGTGTGCTTGATAGCGCCCATTTGATGTGCTATCACACGCACGCCCTCCACCGGCACATTTTCCTCCGCGACACATTCCATTGCCAAGTCTGTTCGAAAACCGCGCATGCTATCTCCATCCTTCCTTGAAGATAGCATGCGCGGCAAACATTTTTTCATTCTGCTTTTTTACTTTGCTTGTTCTGCAGGGCGGGGCAAAAGGATCAATATCCCAATGCTTCTTCTACGAACAGCACCGTCATGTGACGATTTTTGGGTACCTTGTCCAGCACGAGCGTCAATCTGCAAATGGTGTTTTCGCAATCGTCCCCGCCGCATATTCCTGTGTGCGCGCAAGGGGTATCAATGCCCAAACGGCGCGTGTTTTGGGGGCAGGCATTTTTCTTGATGCGCGCAATGGCTGTGTTGATGCCGCCATCCACCACCTTGGAATGGCTGATGACAAAATATACGTCATGCGGCCCGTCACAAATGGCGCCCACACGGTTGCCGATGCCATCCATCAAAACCAGCTTGCCCGTTTTGGTGACTGCGTTGGCGGAGGAAAGATAGACCTCCGCATTGCGGCTGTTGAGGCGGATGGCGGGCACATCCTGCGGTGCCGCGTCCCATGAGGTATAGACCATGCAACCCTTTTGTTTCAGCGCCGGCAACACGTCTATGTCACGCAAGCTGACCGAGCCGCCCACCCCGACGCTCTGCCCTGCCTCAATGTGTGAAAGCAAATAGTCCCGCGCTTCCTCTGCTGTTCGCAGCTCCTCCACCTCAAAACCATGATCACGCATTCCTTGTACCGCTTGTGCCATCAAAGCTTCCATCATTTACTCCTCCTGTTCTTGGTAAAAAATACTCGCCTGCTTTGCCCCTGTACCCTGCTGATAGGGTGCTAAGGCTAGGGTAGACGCTGACTGCATTTTGTCAATAACGCGCTGTGCATCCTCGCCCGATAACAGCATGGGTTGAAAATCATTCACCCGCTGCTGACTGCTGACCGAGATGGGATGAAGGGTCCATTGCAGCTCGCTTAGCACCCCGCCTGTAAAGCGAAGCTTGGCTCTTAACAATGCCGCGTCATAATCGCGCGGATCGTGATTGCCGCCAAAGCTGCAATTGCCCAGGCTGTAAACCACGGGCACATTGCCAAGCAGTGTTACGCCCTGCACGATGTGGGGGTGATGCCCCACCACAAGGGCAGCACCTAGCTCTGCGGCGGTTTGGGCGATGTGCCGTTGGCTTGCGTTATTGCTTGACTTGTACTCCTGCCCTGCGTGCATCGTGTGAATCATGGCCGCACAACCCAAATCGCGGAGCAATGCCATTTGTTTGGCAAGCAACGCTTCTTTATCCGCGCCTAAAGTAAAAAGTGTGCTTGTCATGCCGATTCGTACACCGTCTTTTTCAAACACCAACAGCGTTTCTTCATCGAAATAGCCTATTCCTGCGGTGTCAAGCGCACTTTTGGTATCCGCAAAGCCCTGCTGACCAAAGTCCAATGCGTGATTGTTGGCCAGATTGGCGCATTCCACACTGCCCTGGGTTAAAACATCGGTAAAGCTTGCCGGACCGATAAAATTGTATTCCTTCTTTACCTTGCGTTCTGCTGTATCGGAAAGCACGCCTTCTAAATTGACCACAGTGAAATCATCCGTAGCAAAAAGCGTTTGAAGCTGCTCAAACGGATAGTCCATGCCGTTTTTGAGCACGCGCGAGCAAAAGCTGTTGCGTGAGCGGCGTATGCGCGTTTCACCGCCCAAGGTGCAATCCCCCGCAAAGGTAAGCGTGATATCCACCCTTTCTGAGGGCACGGCGCTTGCGGTTTCTAAAAGCTCTGGCGGTACGTTGCTCATGGGAAACACGTACCATTGCGTTTCCGCCCATGCGGCGCAGGGCAATGCAAGGATCAAGAGCACCGCAAGCAATAACCGCCGAAATTGATTCACCCTCAAGCACTACGCCGCCTTTCTGCATTCAAGGTATGCGCATAGTATAGCACAGCGTCAAGAACGGCGCAAATGGTATGGGGCGAAAAGGATATATCAGTTGATTCAAACATCATTACCGCAGGAATGAGTCAAACTGCGAGTATCGGCATCTTTTGTAGACCTTGTACGAATGCCGCAATTCATGGACAGGCACCATATATGGTGTCCCCCCAGTTTGCGTTCCTCCAGCGGGGCGGTCGTGGTGACATTTCGTGAGTGAGCGAACTCCGTAAGGTGGGGGCGGACACCATATATGGTGTCCCTACAGGGGACGGGTGACCAGTAAAAGCCGCAGTATAGCAACATGCCTTTCCTATCGCTTTTTGTCAAAAATGCTGCAATTCATGTAGGGACACCATATATGGTGTCCATGCATGGGTACGGGTGACCAGTAAAAGCCGCAGTATAGCAACATGCCTTTCCTATCGCTTTTTGTCAAAAATGCCGCAATTCATGTAGGGACACCATATATGGTGTCCGCCCAGTTGGCGTTCCTCCAGTGGGGCGGTCGTGGTGACATTTCGTGAGTGAGCGAACCCAGCGAGGTGGGGCGGACACCATATATGGTGTCCCTACAGGGTACGGCGTGTTTCAAATTTTG
>JAVXND010000104.1:0-7155 GCA_036645955.1 Clostridia bacterium
CGGAAAGCCATTTCCGCAATCGCCCCCCCGCAGGGGGAAATGCAGCGCGGGATGCCAATTCCGCAATTGAACACAGCCCCCCGCGGGGACTCCGCAGGGGGTCTGTGGGGGGAAAATCCCCCCACACTCTTACCCTTTCACGGCTCCAGCCGTCAAACCCTTAATAAATTGACTGCTCATGGCCAAATACAGCAGGATCACAGGCAGTGCGCTCAAGGTAAGCACGGCAAGCACCTTGCTCCAGTCGGTTTGGTATTGGCCAAACAAGCGGGTTACGCCCAGTAACAGCGTCTTGCTCTTTTCGTCGCTGATGAAAATCAGCGGGAACCACAAATCGTTCCAGAAGGGAACCAAGTTGTAAATGACCACGGTGGCTACGGCGGGCTTTAACAGGGGCAGAACAATCACGCGGAAAATCTTGAAGCGCCCTGCGCCGTCAATAAAGCCGGATTCCGTTAACTCGCCGGGTACGGTGCGCATGAAGGTGGTCAGCACAAACACCGAAATGGGTATGCCCATGGCCACATACACGGGCACAAGCGACCAGATGGTGTTGAGCAGGCCCATTTCCTTCATCATGGTGAGGAGCTTTACGGAAGCAATTTTGATGGGCAGCATCATGCCCGCAATCATGAAAAAGAAAACGATGTTTGATATTTTGGTTTTCCAGTTGGCCAGCGCGTAGGCCGCTAATGCGCCCACCACAATCACCAGCACAAGGCTTAGAAGCACCACAACCAGGCTGTTCTTAAAGTAGTTGAGGAAATCGCTGCTGCCCAATACCGCTTGATAGTTCTTGAAGTTCCAGGTTTCAGGCAGCCAAAACGGATTGGAATAGATGGATAAGCGCGTTTTGAAAGAGTTGACCAGCATCACCCATATGGGAAATAGTGCCACAACGGACCAGAGGATCAGCACAATATGGGAGAAGATATGCTTGTTCTGCATTTTGATGGAGCCTTTATGAGCGGTACGCATGTCAATCCCCCTTCTGTGTTTTGATCAGTGTGGGTATTACGAAAATGGTGAGCATGATAAAGGTGACGGTGGCAATGGCACTGCCTAGGTCCGCGTCGGGTATGGCTACAGGGTGCTGCCCCGCAATGCCGATGCGGTAAAACAGCGTGCCGATGAGGTCGGTGGAGAAGCCGGGCGCACCGTTTGCGTTTTCCATGGAGTAAACCACGTCGAAGGCGTTGAAGTTGTTGACAAAGGTGAGGATGGCAATAATGCCGACCACAGGCTTGATCAGCGGCAGCTTGATGTGGCGGAACACATGCCACTGGTTTGCGCCTTCAATGCTCGCGGCCTCAATCAGCTCTTCGCTGATGCCCTGCAATGCGGCTACAAACATCATGGTGGGCATGCCGACCCATTGCCAGCAGCTTACCAAGGCGATGGTGGTGAGCGCGGTGCTTTCCTGCCCCAGCCAAGGCTGTGCCAAAGCACCCAAACCGATGGAGCTCAAGATGTCACCCGTCCAAACGGGGGAAAGCAAGAGCTTCCAAAGGTAACCTGTAACCAGCACGGCCAGTGTTACCGGCAAAAAGATGATGGTTTGGTAAATGCGCATGCCCTTCATGGCACGGTTGGTGAGCATGACGGCAAAGGTAATGCCCAACACGTTTTGCACCAGCATATGAATGGCGAAAAAATACCAAGTATGTCCAAAAGCGCCCCAATAGCGCTCAGAAATGGCGGGGTCTGTAAAAAGCGTCACATAGTTTTGGAAGCCAATAAATTCGCCTGAGCTGCTTGCATCTTGAAACATGGATAGGCGGATGGAATCAATCAGGGGATAGGCCATAAAAACCGAATAAATCAGCAGGGCGGGCAACAGGTAACGCAACCAGTAAAAGCCGCTTGGCGTAACGCTGTTACCGCCGCGCGTCAGCATATTGCCCGGGCTTTCATGACGCGGGAGCGTATTGCTTTGCATCGTTCATTCCTCCAAGGATCAAATCAGGGGCTGTGGCGCGGCGGACGAACCGCACAGTCGCCACAGCCCCTGTGTTATTGTGTGATGAGGGTGCCAAAAGCACATTTTATCCTACGACGGAACAGGTTTTGTCAAAATGCACTGTTGCCTTCCGAATCACTTTGTAGGATAGGAAGCTTACTTCTTCAGCGCGTCATAGGCGGCAACAACGGTGTCAGCGGCGGCCTGCGGGGTAGCGGTGCCCTTGAGTACCGAGATAACAGCCTGATTCATGGGAGAATACAGATCCATCAACATTGGCCATACAAAGCGCACGTCGTTGGTCTTGCCCAAGGTGAGGTTGAACATTTCCGCGCTGTGAGGGTCTGCAAGGGTTACGGGCAGCGTGGTTACAGGATACATGCCAGCGGGCAGGTAGGTGGCCAGCGCGTTCACGCCGTCCTGCGTGCACAGCCATGCCAAGAATGCTTTGCACTCTTCGGGATATTTGGTGGCGGCGTTCATGCCGATGGCAGCATCCAGATGATAGGTGATGTTGGTGGTCATGCCTTCAGGAGCGGGCATTGCAAAGGTGCCCCAGTTGAAAGCGGCTTCGCCGTAGGTGCCAACGGTCCAAGAACCATCCATGAACATGGCGGCCTTGCCGGTTGCAAACAGCACTTGGCTGTCGTTGTAGGTAACGGCTTCGAAGCCTTCGGGCAGATAGGGCGCAACCTTGCCGATATCGGTATAGGCTTTTACGAAGTTCTCGTCGTTGAGCTTCTTTTCGCCGGACTCGTAGAGCACGCGCTCAGCGGAGCCGCCGATGTAGTTGGGCAGCATGCCAAGGAAGAAGCACTCAAGAATGTCCCATTCCTCTGCAACGCCATTGGCCAAGGGGGTAATGCCAGCGGCCTTCAGGGTTTCACAAACTGTCAGGAATTCTTCAAAGGTGGTGGGCACTTCAAGCTTGTTGGCTTCGAAGATGTCCTTGTTGTAATACACGGCATGGGTAACAGCTACCAGCGGCACTGCGAAGGATTTGCCGTCTACTGTCCAAGGGGCAAGGTTGTCAGCGGTGAAGCTGTCTTTTAGGCCAGCAACATCGGTTACATCCGCAAAATAGCCCTTTTGGAAGAGCTCGGCGCCAGTGGCGTAGGAGCGTGCATACATCATGTCGGGGCCTGTGCCGCTTTCCAGCTGCAGGCGCAGGGTGGCATTGTAATCGGGGGGATTGCTGGGCTGGAAGTCAATTTGAACGCCGGTTGCTTCTTTGTAGAGATTAAACAGGGCGGTCATTTGATCCACGTCATCAGCACGCCAGGAACCCATGGTAAGGGTGGTTTCTGCAAATGCGCCGGCGACCAAGGTGAGCATCAGCGTCATTGCCAACAGGGCTGCGAGAAATTTTTTCATATGAGAATGCCTCCTCTTTTCTTTTGAGGTCAACAAAGCGACCAGATTCATTCTGCTTTGAAGACCTTTGTTAGGCCTATTGTAGCACGTGTATTTGTACATGTCAAACAAAAATATTACCATTCTATTGATTGAATAGAATATTGATACTTTGGAATGTATTGTTGATAGTGGTATGTATACACGCAAATCGGCGTAAGATGTTATGAGGCAGGAAGGCAAACGAAGCAAGAACCGTTACAATCAAAACGCTTTGTGTTATAATACCTGCAACCCCTCTTTCAAAAATTCATTGGAGGCATGCAGGATGATGACACCCAAACAACGCTTGCTGGCAAGGCTTGAGGGCAAGCCGGTAGATAAGGTACCCAACCTGTCCATTGTGATGCAAATCGCCGCGCAATACGCGGGCATCCCCTACGGGCGCTATTGCTCCGATGCGCACGCGCATGTGGAAAGTCAAATACGCACGGCGGAGCACTTTGGCTTGGACATTTTAACCGTCATGAGCGATCCCTACCGTGAAACCAGCGCCTATCAAGCGCAGATTGAATATCAGGAGGATAACCTGCCTCTTTGCAAAAACAAGGTGCTGCGGGATATCGCCCAGTGGCAGGAGCAGCTCAAGCCGTGGAATCCGCTGGAAAGCGAGCGCACGCTAGGCACCATTAACGCCGTGCGGCTGTTCAAGGCGCAAAAGGGGGATGAATACCCCATTGCGGGCTGGGTGGAGGGCGCGTTTGCGGAGCTTTGCGATTTGGCAGGCGTTACAGAGGGCATGACCATGCTTTTTGACAACGAGGAAAAAGCCATGGAGGCCATGACCTTTCTAAGCGATCAGGCCATTTTGTACGCAAAGGCGCAGATTGAGGCAGGCGCAGATTTCATTGGCATTGGCGATGCGGTGGCTTCGCTGATTTCAACCGATATGTATGAAGAGCTTGTGATGCCGCACGAAATGCGCATGATTGAAGCCATTCATGCGCTGGGCGCGCGCGTGAAGCTGCACATTTGCGGCAACATCAACCACCTGCTGCCCGCCATGGTGGGTACAGGCGCGGACATCATCGACATTGATTATATGGTGGATTTGGCGGAGGCGCTCAAGCTTGCGCAGGACAAGTGCAGCATTTGCGGCAACTTGAACCCCGCAGGGCTGATTTTGAACGGCACCCCCGCGCAAATTCGGGAGGAAACCCTGCGCTGTGTAGCCATGGGCACGCCGACCTTCCTGCTTTCCAGCGGCTGTGAGGTGCCCAAGGGTACCCCCGACGAAAATTTCCGCGCCATTGATCGGGCGCTTCGCGAGTAGGATAGCCCACCCCCCCCCGAAAAAATCATCGAATACGAGGTGCGTCCATGTCCCTTCACCGCTCCTGCTCTTTTCTTCCCAAGCGCTTTCGCGTGTTGGATTTTCTGCTGTTATTCATCGCCCCTTTTTGCATGCTTCTTCTATTAGAAGGGTATTCGCGCGGTTCATTCCCCCATGCCTTTGAATGGATGCTTCAAAGCCCCCTGCTGTTTCTGTGCAATTACGCGCTCTTTCTGTGCCCGTGCCTGCTGTTGGGCGTGCTGCGCTCGGATCGGCTCCGCGCTATTCTTTCGCTGTTTCTCTGCCTTTTCTGTGCACTGCTGGGCATTGCCAACGCGACCAAAATTCTGTACCGCATGGAGCCGATTTTGTTCACCGACGTTACCCAATTGGGCGATGCGGCCGCCACCATGACGAATTTGTCGTTTGATGTGGATGTGGCGCAAATTGGCTGGCTGTGCGCGGGCTTTGTGCTTGCGGCAATCGCGTGCTTTGTTTTGCTTCGCGGCAAGCAGGAGCGCCGCCCCGTGCTGTGGCCGGCGGTGGGCATTTTGCTGCTGCTCGTGCTGCCCGCAAGCTATACCTTTGAGCTTGCACATGGAAGCGTGCGTACCGATATGGTGGATCACGCGCGAAACGAGGGGAGCCTGTACGCGGCCATTGCCATGGAAAACCACCGCCATGCCCTGATGCGCCTTGAATACAAGGAGCCAGAGGTTCGCGCAAGCTACGATTCCCTTGTGGATGCTATGAGGCAGGAGGATGCGCAGGCAAAGTCCGTGCCCCTTGCGCAGGCAAAGCCCAATGTGATTGTTGTGCTTTCCGAAAGCTTTACAGACGATGCGTTTCTTGGGCAATACCTTGACTTTCCCAAACCCGTATTGCCTTTTTACGATGAATTTCTCAAGCAAACGCGTTCTGGCAAGCTTCGCGTGCCCAAGCTCGGCGGCGGCACGAGCGAAACAGAATTTGAAGTGCTTACAGGCATGCGCAGTCACTACGCCATCAACCCATACTCCATGGGTCTGCCGCCGATTTCCAGCATGGCATCGGTTCTGCATGCCAAGGGATATGAGGCAACGGCCATCCATTGGTATTCGGGCGTGTATTACAACCGCTATCATAACCTGAAAATGCTGGGCTTTGATTCGTTTTACACCACCGACACCACCACAAAGGCGTTTGAAAAAAAGGGCATGTTCACAAGCGATGCAGAGCATTACCGCGCCATTATGAGCCAGCTTCAAAAAACGGAGCAGCAGGACTTCGTTTTTTGTCTGACCATGCAAAACCACGGCGGCTATGGCTATGATGATTTTAGAAACACC
The DNA here is from genome assembly GCA_036645955.1 of Clostridia bacterium. Taxonomy (GTDB): domain Bacteria; phylum Bacillota; class Clostridia; order Christensenellales; family Aristaeellaceae; genus Limiplasma. Next base: position 5,975 of record JAVXND010000104.1, read on the forward strand.
TACGGCGCTGTGGTTCCCTTTACAGATACGCTGAGCGCAGAGGGCGAAAAAGTGGTCACGAACTATTGCTATTTGCTTTCGCAGAGCGATGCGGCGCTTCGTGATTTCATCAGCGACCTGCAGGCCTTTGAAGAACCCACGTGGCTTGTGTTTTTCGGTGACCATATTCCGCCCTTTGGCGCTGAAATTTATGAGGAATTGGGCATTCCCGTAAGCGGGGAAACGGGCTACCTCACCCCCTATTTTATATGGAGCAACCAACAGCCGCTATCGGGCACGCAGGATTTGAAGGCCTACGAGCTGGGCGCTTATGCGCTTTCGCTGGCGGGGCTGAACACGGACCCGTTTCTGCGCGAGGTGGAACGCCTGCGGGAGGGCGGCAGTGCGCAAAATGCACGCTATGAGCTGTTAAGCTATGATGCGCTCTTTGGAAAACAATATGCTTATAATGAAGGAAATTTATCTCCCTCCAATCCGGGCTTCCAAATTGGAGGCGAAATGGCGCTTGCTGGCTTTGACGCGGCGGAGGTGGGCAATGCGGTATATCTGCGTCCGCGGCTCGCCATAGCAGATCAGGCGTTTCGCCTTTCGGTGGATGGGCAATTGCGCGATACGCGCTATGTGCTCCCGACAGATCAGCCCCTGACACTGCAATGCGTCATGACCAACTCAAACGGCACGCGCTACAACCAAAGCAATCCCCTGACCTTTGCAGGTACAGAGGCCTTGCTTGCGCAAAGCGGTTCGCTTCCTTATGAAGCATTTCCCCTGTGGAACTGCGGCTATGAGCTGGCGGCTGAGCGCGGGCATGGGGATACCCTGCTGTTTCGAAGCATCAAACCCTTTGCGGCGGGGAAGAATACCGCTGTAACGCTTGGGGGGGAGCGTTTGGACTGGCAGCCCGTGTACGGAATCAACAAAGCAGACCAATACGGGCTGAATGCGGATGGCACCCTGACCCTTTCTGTGAGCAGAAAAAAGCTCGCCGTGGAGGATGGCGAGGGTTTTCGAAGCTATTTGGAGCAAAATCAAGGGCATTTGATTGTTTTTGAAGACTAATTTTTGTTGTGTGGTATAGGTTTTGTAGAGAAACGCAAAGTTTCTCGAAATAAATCGAAAATAACAGTTGACAACAAGTCCATACGGTGGTATTATTAACAAGCTCGCTACAGAAGAGCAAC
>JAVXND010000105.1:0-7032 GCA_036645955.1 Clostridia bacterium
AGAAATAGTGTTGTGCGTTTATGTATGTCTATAAATTACATCCCCTTTCCCCGTTTTCCGATCATGGCAGTCCTTACAAACGGACTGCCATTTTTTCGTCCCAGAACAGCGCTTCATCACCCCTGTATGGCATGATATGGTCAATCACAGTCGCGGAAGTACGCCGCCCGTCCCGTCTGCATTCCGTACACAAGGGATGCTCCCGCAGATACCGTTTTCGGGCAGTACGCCATTTCGCGTTGTACCCTCGAGCATCCGCACCGCCGCGAACGGCCTCCGTGCTGTACTGCTGATGCTCTTTGCAGTACACATCCCGTCCGTCACATAAGTTCGTGCATCTGGAAAATGCCTTTGACAAGAGGTCCCTACCGCCAAGCCCCTCCGAGGTCTTCCACTCCCTGTTTATCGTCCATGTCAGGCGCATCCCAAAAAACGGCCAGTTGAGAATTCCTATCCATCTCAACTGTCCGCTTTTTGATGTTCACCCAATAAATTTTCGAGTACGCGGGTTGTCCGAATGAAACAGCGCCTCTGGCGTGCCTTCCTCCACAATGTGCCCGCCCTCCATAAACACCACATGGTCAGCCACATCGCGGGCAAAGCTCATTTCATGGGTCACAACCATCATGGTCATGTGCTCCCTTGCCAAATTGCGCATAACCGCCAAAACCTCTTGCGTAAGCTCGGGATCAAGCGCGCTGGTTGGCTCGTCAAAGCACAAAATTTCAGGCTCCATGCACAGCGCTCTGGCAATGGCCACGCGCTGTGCTTGTCCGCCCGAAAGCTGATAGGGATAGCTGTTCGCCTTGTCCTCAAGCCCAACCTTCGCAAGCAATGCGCGCGCCTTCTCTACCGCCTGCGCCTTGGGCGTTTTTTTCACATGCATGGGCGCGTCTATCAGGTTTTGAAGCACGCTCATGTGCGGAAATAGGTTGAAGGATTGAAACACCATGCCCATGCGCAAAATAAGCCTGCGCAGGGTTGCATCGTTCGCATAGGTAAGCACGCCGTTTTCCGTGCGGCAAATCGCCTCGCCATCTAGGGTGATGGTGCCCAAATCAACGCGTTCCAGCTGGTTTAAGCAACGCAGAAGCGTGCTCTTGCCCGATCCGCTTGGGCCAATCAGCGCCACCACCTCACCCTTTTGCACCGTTAGGGAGATGCCCTCCAAAACGCCTAGGCCATCAAAGCCTTTGTGAATATCCGTTGCGCTCAGCATGAAAGGTTCCCTCCTTTAACGATAATAGTCCAGCTTGCGTTCTGCCAGCTTGCATAGCTGTTCTGCCAAGCCGTTGAGCAGTAGATAGAAAAGAATGGCCACGATGTAGGGTTCGATGGAGCTTGCACTTGACACCTGCTTTTTGGCAACCGTCATCAGCTCCACAACCGCCACGGTGGAGGCCAGCGCCGTATCCTTAATCAGGGTAATAACCTCGTTGGTCATGGGCAGCAATACGCGCTTGGCTACCTGCGGCAGTACCACGCGGAAAAATGTCTGCACCTTTGTATAGCCCAGCACCTTAGCGGCTTCATACTGTCCGCTTGGAATGGATTGAATCCCCGAGCGAAAAATCTCCGCAAAATAAGCCGCATAGTTGATGACAAACGCGAAAATGACCGCTGAAAAGCGATCCACTTGAAAGGGCAGTACCATGGGCAATAGAAAATAAATAAACATGATTTGAAGCATCAGCGGCGTGCCGCGCATGATGTAAATATAAAACGATACAGGCGCGCGCAGGAGCGTATGCTTACTCATACGCCCCTGCGCCACCAGCATCCCCAGCGGCACGGAAAACAACAAGGTCAGGAAGAAAATGCCAAGTGTGGTTCCCGTACCGTCCAGCAGAAGCTTTATGAGCTTCCACAGACGGTCAGTGTCGTTGAAGAACTGAATGTTCATTGCATTATTCCGCAGGCACTACGGAGATATCCGAGCCAAACCATTGTGTGGAAATCTCAGCCAAGGTGCCATCCTTCTTTAGCTCTACAAGCACTTCCTGCACCTTGTCACGCAGGGCAATATCCGCTTGCCGAAAGCCGATGCCGTAGTTATCATCCGCAAGGCTGAAGGCCGCTTCCAAATCCGTTGCGCTCATGCCCTTGATTTTGTAATCGCCAACCACCAAATCCATCAGCACGGCATCCACACCGCCGTTTTGCAAATCCATCAGCGCCATGAGATAATCGTCAAACGCAAGCACTTCAAAGGTTGCGGCCAGTTCTGCATAATCGCCGCCAAGCAAGTCCTCTGCATAGGAACCGCTTTGCACCGCGATCTTCTTGCCTGCCAAATCCCCTTGAGCGGCAATGCCAGCGCCTGTTTTGGTGTAAAAAATCATTTGGTTGTTGAGGTAGGGAAACGACATGGCCATGCTTTTTTCCCGTTCAGGGGTAATGGACATACCATTCCAAATGCAATCAATGTTGCCCGTGGAAAGCTCCAGCTCTTTGGCCGCCCAGTCAATGGGCTGTACCACCAGCTCAACGCCTAGCTTTGCGCAAACGGCCGTTGCCACATCAATGTCAAAGCCGACCACTTCGTTGTCCTCGTTGCGGTAGCCCATGGGGGGAAAGCTGTCGTCCAAGCCCAATATGAAGGTTTTCTTGTCCAGAATTGCCTGCAGGGACGCATCCGCCGCTTCCGCCATGGCAGAGGTCATGCCCAGAATCATTGTAAGAGCCAGTAGCATCGCAAAAATCTTTTTCATAAGAGGTTCTCTCCTTTTCATCGTCGCACGCTTTACCGTGCTAACGTGTTACTATACTAACACGATGAATCAGCATTGTCAATAGCCATTTTGAAAAATATTTTTGTTTGTTTTGTTTGTTTTTTTGCATCTGAAAGCGTCCCAAGGGCAGGTGTTTCTTGACATTCCGAAAGCGCATGTATACAATAGCGAGGGTATCTGCTTACCAAAGGAGAATATAAGCCATGAAGAAGCTATTGATAGGGTTACTTGCAGCCACGCTCATTTTCACACTCACGCTGCCATCCTTCGCACTGGGCGAAGCAGAAAAATACGATGCCATGCCCGAGCTTTTTGCCATCACTGTGGAGCAGCAGGAGCGCAAAATCGACGGCAACCGCGCGTATGTATGCAAGGAAACCCTCACCACCACCTCGCAAAAGGTCAACGATGAATTGCGCGCACTGGTGGATCATTACGATAGCGAGCTTTCGCCTTCGCTTTGGCAAGACCCGCGCAAAAACGGCAAACGCAACAGCCGCTTGGACATTGAAATTGTGTATTATCGTACAGGCGAAAGCTGGCTCAGCACGCTGGTAATCGCGCGCATTACCCGCAACCTAGCGCCTGTTTCGGTCGCCTTTACCACCAGAGTTTTCGATCTTCGAACGGGCGAACGCATCATGCTTGATGACATTTTCGCTTCCGACAGCGCCGCTTGGCCCATTTTGCAAAGCGGTGTACGCCAGCATTTTGCATCCCTTTTCCCCGATGCCAAGCGGGACAGCGCCGCCATTGACGCGCTTTGCACACGCGAAGCCCTCGCACAGGCCGATTTTACATTGAGCGGCATGGAGCTTACCCTGCACTATCAAGCGGGTACGGTTGTGCCTGACAAAACCTGCCTTGCGCATGTGCGCTTTTTCTATCCGCAATTGAGCGGTATGATGACCGCACCAGGCACGCGCGGCACCGATAATAGCCGCTGGAAAATGGTGGCCATCACCTGCGACGACGGTCCCAATTATAATGAATCCTTCCAGGCCTTAACCGCCTTTCGCAGGGTGGGTGCCCGTGTAACCTACTTCGTTGTAGGCAAAAAGCTCGTGAACTATTCCGGTAATTTTATCAAGGAGTTTGACCAAAACCATAGCATGGGCAGCCACAGCTACCACCACTGGAGCGGTTATTCTATGAAGCCTGCCACAAGGCTGAAGGAGCTGGAGCTTTGTGCCGAAATGACCGAGCCGCTGGTCGGTGAGCGCGCCAAGCTGTTTCGCGCACCAAGCGGCACCTATCCGCCATGGATAGAGGCAGGCATGCCCGTACCCATCATCCAATGGAGCCTTGACACCTACGATTACACAGGCAAGGACCCTCAGCACATTTTCTACTCTGTTCGCAACAATGTGAAAGAGGGGGATATCATCCTCTGCCACGATACAGGCTTACAGCTATACAAAGCGGTGCCCATCTTCGCTGACTACCTCACCAAGCACGGCTTTATGATGGTGACCGTGGAGGAGCTGGCAATGTCCCAAAATGTGAAGCTGGAACCAAATGCCATATACCACCGCTGTTATCAGGGGGAAACACGCCCAAGGCCCGACGGAAACTTGAACTGATCCGTTCCTTCATCAAATGGTGCAAGCAAAAGCCGTAGCGCTCTGCGCTACGGCTTTTGGCATCCGCATCTTTTTTTAGTCAATCACCTTGCTGTCGTTGGCGGCCTTCACCAGTGCAATGGCCTGCTCAAACGGCATGGTGCCTACATTGTCCCCCTTGCGGTTGCGAACGGTCACGGTGTGCTCCTCCGCCTCGCGGTCGCCCATCACAAACATCCACGGAATTTTCTCCATTTGCGCCTCGCGCACCTTAAAGCCAATCTTTTCGTTGCGCACATCGCACTTTGCACGCAAGCCCGCTTTGCGAAGCGCCGCCTCTACCTCGCCCGCAAATGCATTCTGCCGCTCGGTAATGGTGAGCAAGCGCACCTGAACGGGGCTTAGCCAAGTGGGCATAGCACCCGCGTACTTTTCCAGCAGCAGCGCCAGGGTACGCTCGTAGCAGCCGATGGATGTGCGGTGAAGCACCACTGGATACTTCTTTTGACCATCCTTATCGGTATATTCCATTTTGAAGCGCTCCGCCAGCTGGAAGTCAATTTGAATGGTGATGAGGGTATCCTCCTTGCCGTGAACATTCTTGATTTGAATGTCCAGCTTGGGGCCGTAGAACGCGGCCTCGCCATCCGCCTCGGTGTATTCCATGCCGATATCATCCAAAATGCGGCGCATTTCGTTTTGGCTGTTTTCCCAATCCTCCGGGTTTCCAATATACTTTTCGCGGTCGTTTTCATCCCATTTGCTGAAACGATAGCTCACATCCTGATCCAGTCCAAGGGTTTTGAGCAAATATTGTGCCAAATCAAGACAGCCGCGGAACTCGCCCTCCACCTGCTCGGGGGTGCAAGCCAAGTGGCCTTCTGAAATGGTGAATTGCCGCACGCGAATCAGCCCGTGCATTTCACCGCTGGATTCGTTGCGGAACAGCGTGCTGGTTTCGCTCAAGCGCATGGGCAAATCGCGGTAGCTGCGCGTGCGGTTTAAGTACGCCTGAAACTGGAAGGGGCAGGTCATGGGGCGCAGGGCAAAAACCTCCGCCTCCTCGTCATCAGGGTCGCCCATGATGAACATGCCATCGCGGTAATGATCCCAGTGGCCGCTGATTTTGTACAGGTCACGCTTGGCCATCAAGGGTGTTTTGGTTTGCTGATAGCCGCGGCTTTCCTCTTCATCCTCCACCCAGCGCTGCAGCAGCTTGAGCACCGTGGTGCCCTTGGGCAGCATGATGGGCAAGCCCTGACCGATATAATCCACCGTGGTAAAATATTCAAGGTCGCGGCCGATTTTGTTGTGATCGCGGCGCTTCATATCTTCCACATATTCAAGGTAGGTGCTTAGCTCTTCCTTTGTGGGGTAAGCAGTGCCATAGATGCGGCGAAGCATCTTGTTTTTTTCACTGCCGCGCCAGTAGGCTCCCGCCACCTGCGTAAGCTTGAACGCCTTTAAATAGCTCAGGTTGGGCAAATGCGGGCCCACGCACAAATCCACATAATCCCCCATGCGATAAAAAGAAAGCACCTCGTCCTCGGGCAGATCGTTGATAAGCTCCACCTTGTACGGCTCGCCCGCCTGCTCCATCAGGGCAACGGCCTCTGCGCGGGGCAGGGTAAAGCGTTCGGGGCGGATGCTCTTTTTGGCAAGGTGGGTCATTTCCTTTTCAATCTTTTGCAGATCCTCATTTGTGAAGGATTCCGCAATGTCGAAATCATAGTAGAAGCCATTTTCGATCGCAGGGCCTATGGCTAGCTTGGCTTGCGGAAACAGGCTCTTCACCGCCATGGCCATGAGATGGCTTGCGCTGTGAAAAAACACCTTGCGCCCTTCGGGGTCTGCAAAGGTCACAGGGGTCACCGTCCCCCCCTGCTCCTGCGGTGCAAACAAATCCGCCATGGTGCCGTCCTCAAGCTTTACGGCAAGGTATTGTTTGAGCTCCTCAGGGCGCTCCGCCTTGAGCAAATCCCCTACAGAGCTGTGCTCTGCCACCTCGTAATCGTGCTGAAACATGGTTAGAATCATAGCTAAAAACTCCTTTCAAACCTTGGCTCCACATTGGGAAGCCCTCATTTTGGGGACGAAAAAACCCGCCCCCTACATTGCTGCGGGGGCGGGTAAAGTATCCTTACTCGCGGTTCCACCCTGCTTGAAAGCCAATGGCCTTCACTCATTCGTGCGCTGTAACGCTCGCCGTGCGATCCCGTCGATGGGTGGTATCCCTGCGTTTTTCTGCATCCGCCGTTTTCAGCCAATGGCGGCGGTCTCTTTGATGCATTGCGGCGCGGCGTGTCCCATGTCATTCGTGGATGGGGTTATGATAGCACCGCAGGATGGGAATGTCAAGCGCGAAAACGCGGGGAAATCGCCGCACGGGGAAATCGCCGTGCTTGCGTGAACAATCGCATTTTGCTGAAATTTATAGAGATTGCAGGTAAGCTTCAAAGCTTCCTGCTTTTTCCCGCGCCTCCACGCTCTGCGGTTCCAGCAAGAAAGCAATATGCAGCTGCTTTTCATCTGTTTTATCGGATACGAGAACATATTCGCCGTCTTGTGTGCCCAAGCCATCACGCTCCACTCTGCGTCCTTGCCGCGCAAAGTACTCCTTTGCCTCGAGGAATAAAGCTTCGCGCTTTTCAATCCCAGATGCCATTTCCGTGTTGGGAAAGGAATAGGCGTCCAAGCTGGTGTAGCCCTCAACGAAAGCGCCCGCGCTGGGAGATGGC
>JAVXND010000106.1:0-6887 GCA_036645955.1 Clostridia bacterium
CTTGCTTGCCGTGTGCGGGGACACCAACCCCGGCAGTCAAAGAGCAACCGATTATCCGCTGTACAGGCTTCTGCATGACGAGCCGAATCTCGAAACGACCTCCTTTCACGCTTGCACCCGAGGATGTGCTTCATATCCCCGGGTTGGGGTTTGACGGCATTGTGGGTTACAGCCACATTGCGCTGGAAAAGAACGCCATCGGCCTGCCGAATAATGAAGCGCAGTTTCTTGAAACGCGAAAGTTCCAAGTGGAGGAAATCTGCCGTATCTTCCGTGTTCCGGCGCATCCGATTGGCAATCTGGAACATGCAATCTTCTCCAAGATCGAGAAGCAGTACATCAATTTTTGTGTCCATACCATTAGACCTTGGCAAAATAGCATTCCCACCCGCCGCGCAAAACCACAAATTTAACAGCTGGGTTACCCAAGTATTTTCCATAATTTTCACCGCTTTCCCCCCTTTCGACGCATTTTGACTTTGCACCTACCTTTCTCTTGTGATACAATCAGACATGTATGATTTGTTTGCAAGGAGGAAGAAAAGATGCTATTTCATGATTCTTATGACAAAAGCTACCGTGATCCGCTGGGCGCTGTGCCTGCGGGTGGAAATTTATGTCTGCGTTTTTTGTGCGATGAGGGCGATTGTGTAACATTGCGCACGTGGGACGGGGAAGAGAAGCGCGTGAACATGCGCCCCATGGGGAACAGCTTGTTTGAGGCGACCATTGCGGTGCCAAGTCAGCCCATGCTTTTTTGGTATGACTTTATCATTCACCGCGCGGATGGGGACGCACGCTACGGAAATGCGCTGGATCAGCTAGGCGGCGTAGGCTCGTATTACAGCGATCACCCGCATAGCTATCAGGTGACGGTGTTTGACCCTGCGTTTCAAACGCCTGATTTTTTGCGGCATGGGGTGATTTATCAAATCTTTCCAGATCGCTTTTTCCGTGACGCGAACGGCATGAAGGGGCGCGTGCGCAAGGTACGTGCCGCTCACCCCGATGCAACCTTCCACGAAAGCTGGCAGGAAGAACCCACGCTGGATGTTGATCCTGATAATGGGGACAACCGCGCATTGGATTTTTTTGGCGGCACACTCCGCGGTATTTCACAAAAGCTAGATGAATTGCAGGCGCTGGGCGTAACGGTGCTGTACTTAAACCCTGTGTTTCGCGCACGTACCAATCACCGCTACGATACGGGCAGCTATGAGGAAATCGACCCCATTTTGGGCGATGACGCGGCGTTTGACGAGCTGACCGCCGCCGCACACAAGCGCGGTATGAACGTGCTGATGGATGGCGTTTTCAGCCATACAGGCGCGGATAGCCAGTATTTTAACCGTTTCGGACGCTATCCCACAGTGGGCGCGTACCAGAGCGAGCAATCCCCCTATGCGTCGTGGTACCACTTTGACGAGTTCCCAGATCGCTATGATACATGGTGGGGCTTTTACACATTGCCAGCCGTTCACAAGGAAGAGGAAAGCTACCAGCGCTATCTGCTCGACCCTGAAAAGGGCGTTTTGCCGCGCTGGGTGAAACGGGGCGCTTGCGGGTGGCGGCTGGATGTGGCGGACGAGCTGCCCATGCCATTGCTTCGCGATATGCGGCAGAGCGTGAAAACAGCCGATGAACAAAGCGTGCTCTTAGGCGAGGTTTGGGAGGATGCAAGCAACAAAATTGCCTATGGCCAGCTTCGCAGCTATTGCCTGGGCGATACGCTGGATAGCGTGATGAATTACCCCCTTCGCCGTGCCGTGATCGACTTTTTTACAGGGGTGCTGGATGCCGAAGGGCTGCGCCGCGTGATTTTGCATCAGCGCGAGGTTTATCCCGTGCCCTTTTACTACTCGCTGATGAACCTGCTGGGCAGCCACGATCGTGTGCGCATCCTAAACGCCATGGCGGGGTATGACAGCGTAGGCATTGAACAAATGGATCGCGAAAAAGCGAGGGAAATCAAGCTAAGCAAGGCTGAGCTTAAAACGGCCAAGCACCGCTATCTGTCGGCAATGAAGCTGCTTTGCGCCCTGCCGGGTGCGCCCACCCTTTATTATGGTGATGAAATAGGCATGGAGGGCATGGCAGATCCATGGAACCGTGCGCCCATGCGCTGGGACGATCCGGATGAAAAGCTGCGTGCAGGGGTGAGCAAGCTGCTCAAAGAGCGCCAAGCACACGCGGTGCTGCAAACGGGCTTTGTGGATGTGCAGGCGCGGGACGCAGATACCCTTGTGATCAAGCGCTTTGCGGCAGAGGGGCTGGATGCCTTTGGACATGCCCTGAGCGATAAGGACAGAACCGTGATCATATCGCGCCAATAAACGACCCGAATCAAAGATGTTTCCGCGAAAGGATGCACCATGTACTTTACTTCCCTTCGGCTACAGCAGTTCCGCAACTATCCGTTTTTGGAAATGAACCCGCACCCAGGCATTACGGTGCTTTTTGGGCCAAACGGCAGTGGAAAAACCAATCTTTTGGAGGCGATGCACCTCTTATCGCTAGGGAGGAGCCACCGCACCTCCACCGACCGTGAAATGATTGCGGCGGGGGAGAGCGTTGCGCTGGTACGCGGCGAAACCATGCGACTGGATGGCAAGCATGAGGTGGAGGTGCGCCTCTATCCCTTTGAAAAGCCTCAAAAACGGGTGCTTCTTTATGGCAAGCCTGCCCAGCGCATCAGCGATATGATGGGGCACGCAACGGCGGTGATGTTTTCACCGGAGGATATCCGCATTGTGCGCGATGGCCCCGCCGCCCGCCGACGCTTTTTGGATATGCAGCTCAGCCAAATTCGCCCAAGCTACTTAAAGGCCTTGAAGGGATACCTCATGGTGCTGGAAAGCCGCAACGCCCTGCTTAAAAAAAACAAGCTGGAGGGCGTGCCTGACTTTATCACCCAGCTCGACACCTGGGACGATCAATTGGCGGGCGCGGCTGTGCCCATTGCGCAGGCGCGCAGATGGTTTTTAGGGGAATTGAGCAAGAATGCCGCCGTGCAATATACGGCCATTTCTGAAAATGCGGACGAGCCGTTTGAGCTGTGCTACGATAGCGCCTTTGCGCGAAGCGACACGCCGCACCGCACCATGCTCGAGGGCTTGCACCGTTGCCGCAGGGAGGACATGCAGCGCATGTATACCTGCTTTGGCCCGCATAGGGACGATATGGGCTTGCTGCTTTGCGGAAAGGAATTGCGTGCCTACGGCAGTCAGGGGCAGCTTCGCACGGCGGTGCTGAGCATGAAGCTAGGCGAAATTCAGCTGATTGAGGCAGAAATGGGCGAACCGCCGACCCTGCTGTTGGACGATGTTTTCAGCGAGCTGGATTTGAAACGCCGAAATGCATTGCTCAAAAGCACAGAAGGCGTACAGACACTTCTGACCTGCACAGACAGGCAGGATGCGGCAGGCGCACAGGCGGATGTATATCTCCGCGTATCACAGAACGAACAAGGCTTTGCCAACATTGTGCGGGAATGAATGCGGATGAACGGATACAAAAGAAATGCAATTTTGATGCGCTCATCCTGCAAAATTTGCTTTGCGCCGCATAGCTCTTATGGTATAATCAATGCGGCACAGGGCATTTGGATTTGGAAAGGGGATTTTTTGACATGAATGAGTATACCTCGCAAGTGCTTTCTGGCTTGAAGGCACGCAATGCGCATGAAAGCGAATTTTTACAAGCGGCAACCGAAATTTTAGAGAGCATTTCGCCCGTGTTTGACAAGCATCCCGAATATCAAAAAAGCGGCTTGCTGGAGCGCTTTGTGGAGCCTGAACGCATCATTTTGTTCCGCGTGCCGTGGGTGGATGATCAGGGCAGGGCGCAGGTTAACCGCGGCTTCCGCGTGCAGTACAACAGCGCGATTGGCCCCTACAAGGGCGGCTTGCGTTTGCATCCCAGCGTTAATTTGAGTATTCTCAAGTTTTTGGGCTGTGAGCAGGTGCTCAAAAATAGCCTGACAGGCCTGCCCATCGGCGGCGGCAAGGGCGGCTGTGACTTTGACCCCAAGGGCAAGAGCGATAACGAGGTAATGGCCTTCTGCCAGAGCTTTATGACGGAGCTGTACCGCTACATTGGCAAGGATACCGACGTGCCGGCGGGCGATATTGGCACAGGTGCGCGTGAAATCGGCTATTTGTATGGGCAATACAAGCGCATCACCGGCTTGTACGAGGGTGTGCTCACGGGCAAGGGGCTTACCTATGGCGGAAGCTTAGCACGCACGCAAGCAACGGGCTACGGCCTTTGCTATTTTGTCAAGAGCATGCTGGAGGCAAATGGCAAGGCTGTGAAGGGTGCTACGGTGGTGGTGAGCGGCAGCGGCAATGTGGCCATTTATGCCAATGAAAAAATCACCGAAATGGGCGCGAAGGTCGTGGCCATGAGCGATTCCAACGGCTACATCTTTGACGCAAACGGCATCAAGCTGGGTGTGGTAAAGCAAATCAAAGAAGTGGAGCGCGGACGCATCAAGGAATATGCCGCACGCGTGCCCGGCAGTGAGTATCATGAGGGCTGTAAGGGCATTTGGACGGTGAAATGTGATGTGGCACTGCCCTGCGCCACGCAAAACGAGCTGGACGCAGAAGGCGCAAAGGCGCTGATTGCCAACGGCTGCTTCGCAGTGGGTGAGGGCGCCAACATGCCCACCACATTGGAAGCAACGGAGCTGTTTTTGAAGCACGAGGTGCTGTTTGCACCCGGTAAAGCCGCTAACGCAGGCGGTGTGGCCACCTCCGCGCTTGAAATGAGCCAAAACAGCCAGCGCCTGAGCTGGACCTTTGAAGAGGTAGACGAAAAGCTCAAGGGCATTATGAAGGGCATTTTTGAAAAATGTGCTTCTGCCGCCAAGGAATACAGCGACAAGCCCACCAACTATGTGGTTGGCGCAAACATTGCGGGCTTCCTCAAAGTGGCGCAGGCCATGATGGCGCAGGGCTGCGTGTAAGCTTTCCTCAATCAGCAACGGGATTTCTTCCAGCTTGAGTGGAAGAAATCCCGTTGCTTTTGAACTCCGATTATTTTATACGCTGTAGCGCTTTTTTTTGATCTGATCCAGCCCGTGCTTGCCAAGCAGCTTTTGCGCAAGCGCATACAGCCTTGCTTGGGAAAAATAGGCGTTATCTGGCGTAGGGGGAGCCGAGAGGATTTGATGCCATTCGGCCTCGCTTAAATCCAGCTTTTTGAGGATGTAAGCTTCATCCTCCTTTTGCTCTTCTATGGCGTAGGGAGGAGCGGCAAGCTCGGCAAGGGCTTGCTCACGGGTAAGCTCGCCATTCATCACAAGACAGCTCAAATGATAGCGGCGCTTATCAAAGCCAAACTTTTGAGGCAGGTATACACTTTGAAAATATTTTGTGAAGCGGCTTTCAAAATGCTTGCCGCCATAGTATTCCCAGCCGAACTCGCGTGACAAAAGGGCGATGGCTTCTTTTTTGGAATAGGGGACATAGTCGAGCAGATTGATTTTGGTTACGCCGCGAAGCCCCATCCAAGCGGTGATCAAGTTGAGCTGAGGGTATTTTTTTAAGCTCTTGCCGCGCCCGTGCTTGCGATAAATGCTATGGAGGTGCCAAGTATCGCGGTAGCTATGCTGCAAGGTAAAAGGCGGTGCCGCCCCTTCGGTGGCGATGTTGCTTCCGTTTAGAATGAATTTGACTCGGTATTTGCGTGCCATTTGATATACCGCCGCGCAAAACAGATGATCCTGCGGCACATCCAAATTGGCCACACCAGAAAGCATGTAGGCACGCTGCAGCTCCTTCATGGTGGGCCAATCCATCACAAAGGTGTGCAGCTCCACATTGAGCTTTTGGCACATGCGTTCTATGTTTTTGACGGCAACCTCGCTGTTCCAGCCGCTATCTACATGCACAGCCAGCACGCGAAGCTTGAGCTGGCTCGCCAAATAGAGCATATAGGCGCTGTCAACGCCGCCCGATAAACCCAAAATACAATCATATGGCAACGCCTTGCTTTGTTCCTTCATGACCGAAACAAGATGCGTCAGCTCTTTTTCGCTTTCGCTTGGGCGGTAACCCATCAGCTTGCCCATTTCCAAATAGCGGGCGCAGCTGCTGCACACGCCGTTTTCATCAAAGGTTACGCCTGGGTCTGTATTGTCCATCACACAGCGTGTGCATACCTGATACCCTTGCGCCATAGTGGTACCTCCCGTACATTGGAATCAATCTCATCCGTATCATATCATTCGGCGGGGGTGCTGTCAAACGGAGATGCGCCTGTGACGGCGGCTCCTTTCTTTTTTTGATTTTTGCTTTGCTTTTTGCCTCTTGTCATCCGTAACAACCCTTTACACAATGGGGAAACTAAAGTATAATGATTTGGTAAAATGGCGACCGTATCAGACAATGAAAACCATCTGTCGGGCGTGGTTCCAGCGCTGAGAATATAACCAAACAAGGAGGAAACCAACCCATGAAAAAGCTTCTGGTGACCCTTTTGGCGCTTGTGCTTCTGCTTGGCGCAACCCCTGCAATGGCTTCCAATGCCGACGTGTCTGGCAAGGTGGTTATCTATACCTCCATGTATCAGGACGTTTGCGACATGATGAGCGAGGCGCTCAAAACCGCATTTCCCAACTGTGATGTAGAATTTTTCCAAGGCGGCACAGGCATCCTGCAAACCAAGCTCGCAGGCGAGATGGAAAGCGGAAAGCTTGGCTGTGATATGCTGATGGTTGCGGAACCCGCGTATGCGCTGGAGCTGAAGGAAGGCGGATGGCTGCATGCGTATCTAAGCGAAGCACGCAACAACATGCGTTTTGATTTTGACCCGGATGGCTACTGGTATTGTGTGCGCGTGTGCTCCATGGGTCTTGCATACAACCCTGAAATGTTTAAAAA
>JAVXND010000107.1:0-6789 GCA_036645955.1 Clostridia bacterium
TTTGTAAAAAAAGTGGACTGACTTTCGTTTGTCAGTCCTTATGGGGTGGGCGTTTTTGCTAACTTAATGACATTGCCCTATAGGGTGACCGCCACAGCCAGCTAGGCACGCACACTTGCGGAATTGCTACCCCGCGCTGTCCCCATATTTTGCTTAAACAAAAAGGGAACTTGACCCATACGAGCCAAATTCCCTTTTGTTGTATTGGTAAACTTACTTAATTTCGACAGTTGCGCCAACTTCAGCAAGCTTTTCTTTGATCTTGGCACATTCGTCCTTGGAAGCGCCTTCCTTGATGGTCTTAGGAGCGGCTTCAACGAAGTCCTTGGCTTCCTTCAGGCCCAAACCGGTCAGCTCGCGGATCACCTTGATGACCTTGATCTTCTCGGTGCCGGCTTCCTTCAGGATAGCGTCGAACTCGGTCTTTTCTTCTTCAACAGCGGCAACTGCGCCTGCACCAGGAGCGGCGGCAACAGCGGCGGCGGCGGAAACGCCAAACTTTTCTTCCAGAGCCTTCACCAAATCGTTCAGTTCCAACACGGTCAATTTCTCAATCTCGGCAATAAATTCCTCATGAGTCATGTGAAAAACCTCCAATTCATCATTCTAATTTTTCTGTAGCGGTTGTTTTGCGCCTAAAGCAAATTAAGCTTCGGGAGCGGCTTCAACGTCTTTCTTTGCAATTGCGTCCAAAACACGTACAAAGCCTGCAATACTGCTCTGCAAGCTACCAAGCAAGCGAGACAGAAGCACTTCGCGGCTGGGCATTTCGGCCAGAGCCTTGATTTGCTTTTCGGTCATCTTTTCTGTACCAAGCAAGCCTGCTTTGAAGCTGATCGCTTCGGTTTTGGTCTTGCTGATATAGTCGTTGATGATTCGAGCGGGGCTTACGGGATCGCTCATGCCAAAAGCAAAAGCGGAAGGACCATTGAGCACCTCGTCAAAGCCCTCAATGTGTAGCTCGTTTAGCGCACGACGAACCAGCGTGTTTTTCAGCACACAGTATTCAACGTTTGCGGCACGGAACTGGGCGCGCAGGGTGGTTACCTGATCCACCGTCAGACCTTTGTAGTCCACGATAATCACGCTTTGCGCATCCTGAAATTTCTTTAGGATATCGCTAACGACCTGCTTTTTCAGCTCAAGATTTTTGCTCATTGGGGTTGCACCTCCTTTTTGAAAATCTGTTCGATCCCAAAAAGAAAACCCTTGCAGGCGCAAGGGCGAACTAGTCGCATGGGATTTCTCCCGCCTTACACCTCGGCGGGAAGGTTTACAGAGCATTTCTGCCCAAACCCGCTGTCTACGGCATAGGTTTCTAAAGAATCAGTCATCATTATAACGGATTGAGGTATTTTGTCAAGTGGTTTTCGCGCTTTTTCATTTTTTCCATGAAAACATTTGGCAGCGTATTTTATCCGTACTCGGTCAAAATAGCGGTGAACCCACTTGAGGAGGTGAACGACAGATGGTGAACCAACAGAACTCCGGGAAAAACAAGCCCACAGGCGTGCCCGAGGCTCGCGCCGCCTTGGACAACATGAAATTCGAGATTGCAAAGGAACTAGGCATCAATTTCAAGCAGGGCTACAATGGCGATCTAAGCTCTAAGGACAACGGCTATGTAGGCGGCTACATGGTGAAGCGGTTGATTGAGCAAGCTGAACGCCAAATGGCAACCCAAGCAGGCAAAACCACCCGATAATCAAAAACAATTAATGAGGTGTATGGAAGATGTATCAGAATCAGCAAAACGCCACGGCAAGCAACAACCGTACCATGGTTCCCGAAGCTAAGCAGGCTCTTAACAGCATGAAGTTTGAAATTGCCAACGAGCTTGGCATTAACCTGAAGCAGGGCTATAACGGCGATATGCCCAGCCGTCAGGCTGGTTATATCGGCGGATATATGGTCAAGCGCCTGATTGAGCAGGCCGAACGCGCCATGAGCACCAGCACCAAGTAATGGTACGGATGTCAAAAGCACATTTTAGTAGAATGCAGTACCACCCATTGTACAATATAAGAGGAAACTAGCACAATGGGTGGTACTGGGCAAGGTAAAAATGTGATTTTGTCACCCTAACCAGTCATTCGTTTTGGTATAAAGAGGGGCGGCCGCAATCAATTTTGCGGCCGCCTCTTTTGTCACCCTAATCATTGGATTCCTTTGCATTCAAAGCCCGCATTGCTGATGGCGGCGGCAATGGCCGCCGTATCAAGCGCAGTGCCTGTTATCTGTGCTTGCTTCTTTTCCAAATTCACCTCTGCACTTTCCACGCCGTTTAGCGCTTTGAGTGCCTTTTCCACGCTCATTTTGCAATGGTTGCAGCTCATGCCCTCAATGTACACAATTTTTTCCATGGTATGTTCCTCCTCCTGTTGATAAATAATGGGTTGGCCTTGCTCCTGCGAAGCCTGAATCGCTTCCTTGATGGCGGGTAAGGGCAGTTCCTTTTCCACACGAAAACGCCGCAAGCGAAGCGCGTTGCTTACCACGCAAACAGAGCTAAGGCTCATGGCCGCCGCACCCAGCATAGGGCTTAACGTAATGCCAAAGGCGGGATACAAAAGCCCTGCCGCAATGGGAATACCCACCACATTATAAAAGAATGCCCAGAACAGGTTTTGTTTGATGTTGCGAATCACGGAACGGCTCAAACGCACCGCTGTAGCCACATCCGTCAAACGATTGCTTGCCAGCACCACATCGGCGGTTTCAATGGCAATATCCGTGCCTGCCCCTACCGCTATGCCCACGTCTGCTTGCTTGAGCGCGGGCGCGTCGTTAATGCCATCGCCCACCATTGCCACGCGAGCACCGCCCGCTTGCAGTTCCCTTACTTTGGCGGCCTTATCCTCGGGCATTACCTCCGCCAAAACGTGTTCAATGCCCACCTGTGCAGCAATGGTTTGCGCAACCACCTGCTGATCGCCTGTAAGCAAGTAGGGGGTTACGCCAAGCGCTTTTAAATCGCGGACGGCTTTGGGCGAGCTTTCCTTCAAGGTGTCCGATACGCCAAGCATGCCCAGCAGTTTGCCATGGGACGCAAAGCAAAGCACAGAAACACCCATGGCCTGCATTTTTTTGAACTCCTCTTGTGCCGTTGCCATGTCTATGCCATTTTCAAGCATCCATTTTTCATTGCCGGCAAAACAAGGAACGCCCGCTACCACTGCGGATAGGCCGCGCCCCGCCGTGGCGTGAAAGCTTTCCACAGTAACGCTTGCCACGCTTTTTTGTTCGCAATAGCGCATGACGGCGGCCGCTAGCGGATGCTCGCTGCCCCTTTCAAGCGCGGCGGCTACGCGCAGCAGCTCCTCTTCTTGCGCACCTTGAACAGAAAAAACGGTCTGTACGCTCATTTGTCCCTGTGTGAGCGTGCCTGTTTTATCCAACACAATGCTTTTGATGTGGTGCAACGTTTCCAGCACTTCGCCATTGCGAAACAATACGCCATGCTGTGCGCCCACGCCCGTACCCACCATGATGGCCACGGGCGTTGCTAAGCCTAAGGCACAGGGGCATGAAATAACCAGCACCGCAATGGCGCAGGATAGCGCAAAGGAAAAGGTCTGTCCCGCAAGGAGCCATAGTAAAAAAGCGGCAAGCGCTATGGCCATGACTACAGGCACAAAAATGCCGCTCACACGATCTGCAAGCTTGGAGATGGGGGCTTTGCTATCTCCCGCTTCGCGCACCAGCTTCACAATACGGCTCAGGGTTGTGTCCTCGCCCACCTTGGTGGCACGCATGCGAAAAGAGGCCGATGGGTTCATACTGCCCGCAATCAGCTCATCCCCCGCATGCTTATCCACAGGCATGCTCTCCCCTGTGATGTGGCTTTGATCCAGCGCAACCACGCCCTCAAGCAGCACCCCGTCAACGGGAACACGTTCGCCTGGCCGAAGCAAGAGCACATCGCCGATTTTGACCTCCGCCGTTTTAAGCACCTTGGTTTCCCCGTTTTCCAAAACCAAGGTAACCTCATCGGGCGTTAACGCCATCAGCTTTTCAATGGCAGAGGTGGTTTTCTTTTTTGCGCGCGCTTCAAAAAATTTGCCGAGGGTAATCAGCGTTAAAATCATCACGGCTGATTCAAAATACAGCTCCATTGCATAGCCATGTGCCTGCACGGCATTTCCGTTGCCATAAGCTACCGCCATGCGAAATAGAATAAACAGGCCATAAAAATAGGCGGCGCTTGAGCCTACCGCAATCAAGCTATCCATGTTGGGGCTTAACTTCCAAAGGCGCTTGAAGCCCACACGAAAATAATCGCGGTTGATATAGAGAACGGGGGTGGATAAAACAAGCTGTGCCAACGCGTTCACCATTGGGTAATGGTGGGGGTTTAACAGCTCCCAAATGGGGTAGTGCAGCATGTGCTGCATGCTTACATACATCAGCGGAAGCATAAAAATCAGTGAGGCTATGAAGCGATGCTGAAGCTTGTGCGCCATGTCCTGCTTGGGCGAAGCCGCCGCCTGTGACACATTCGCTTTTTCGGCCGATGCCTTGTTCTCTGGTAGGGCGTGATAGCCCGCTTCTTCAATCGCAAGCGCAATTTCCTCCGCGTGGGAAGCCCCATCCGCCGTTTCCACCGTCATGGAATTGGTGAGCAAGCTCACTTGCGCGGTTTTGACAAATGGCAGCTGCCCCACCGCCCGTTCCACATGGGCACTGCATGCCGAGCAGGTCATTCCCTCGATCTGAAAGCGTTCCAAATTGATAACCACCTTTCAAGAAAAGCGGCACATGATACGGCAGCGCCACATGTGCATTGCAAGCCTTACCAGTATATGATGTCCCTAGCTATGTGTCAATAAACGGATATTTATTGACGCAAGTGCCAAAGTGTTACCATCCGCCAATTGAAAACAGCAGGAATGAGGATCCTTTCATCGAAATCAATGGCAAGAAAAGTGAGGGATCAACATGCATCGCTATCCAATGATTGGTATTTCAGGCAGCATTGACAAGGAAGACACAAAACACTTCTTACTCAGGGACTATATGCTTTCCGTTGCGGCGGCGGGCGGTATACCGCTCATGCTCAGCCCCGATATGGACGAACAAATGCTCGGAGATTGCCTCACCCGCATGGACGGTCTGCTGCTCGCAGGTGGAAACGATGTGAATCCTGCGCTATACGGCCATTTGCCCATTGAGGCGCTTGGCGAGGTCAATCCGCTTCGCGATGCTTTTGAGCTACGCTTGCTTCGCCAAGCGGTTTTATTCAAGCTGCCTACGCTGGGCATCTGCCGCGGTATCCAGATGATGAATGTGGCGCTGGGAGGCACGCTGTATCAAGATTTGCCCTCTCAATTCCTTTCGGAAGCGAAGCAGCCGCCCATGAAGCATCAGCAAAGCTGTGCAGGGCAATATGCCAGCCATCAGGTGCATATCAAAACGGATACCTTGCTTCGCCAAATTGTGGGCAGGGATGATTTTGCCGTCAACTCCTTTCACCATGAAGCCATATGGAAAATTGCCCCAAATCTACGCGTGTGCGCCACAGCGCAGGATGGCGTGATAGAAGGAATAGAGCATACAGCCCTGCCGTTTTTTTTGGCTGTGCAATGGCATCCCGAACGGATGCATGCCACAGATGAACAAGCCGCCGCGCTGTTTGAAGCGCTGGTTCACAAAGCGTCGCAATATGAACGGGAGCGTGAGCGGGAATGACACAGCATGTATTTCGTTTGCATCGGGGAGACGACCTATATTTGAGCATTGCAAGCTATGCCGCCGCAAACCATCTATCTGCGGGCTATATCGCCTGCTGTGTGGGCTGTGTAAGCCGCGCCCGTGTGAGGGATGCGAGCGGTGTTACCCTTCGTGACATTGCGCAGGAAATGGAAATTGTAAGCATCACAGGCACAGTGAGCGCCGCACGCTGCCATATTCACATTGCCTTTAGCAAGGAGGATTTAAGCACCATCGGCGGACATTTGGTTGAAGGCTGTATTGTGAACACCACTGCCGAAATCGTGCTTTGCGAGCTTGATAACTATGTGTTCGGTTCCGAGTTTGATGCTCAAACAGGCTACCATGAGCTGTTGATTGCTGATTCATCAAGGATTGCACCCGTCCCCTGAAAGCATGCCCTAAAAGATGACAGAATTTTTAGTAGAATCATCAAAATCGATAAATGACTGCCAAAACCTTCGTTTTTCGGTTGACAAAGACGCGAACCTCGTGTATACTTCTGAAATGTTCCTAAGGGGCATGGTGTAATGGTAACACGTGGGTCTCCAAAACCTTTGTTGAGGGTTCGAGTCCTTCTGCCCCTGCCAAGGCGGCTCGTTTAGCTTCGTGCAGACGGGTCGTTTTTTTATCCCTTTTCACACTCCGCAAATGGCTTGATATATAGCTTTCCTGACTTTCATACCCAAATGACAATTACTATATAAAGTAAATAAAGTAATAATTGTATGCGTTAAATATTTATCAATCACTTTAGCACGCTAAAGTTTCCACCGCTTTTCACCCCATTTCACTACCTTTCTTTCCTAAATGGACTCCATAATGGACTCCATAAACGCCTCCGAAACACATCCCGCCAACCCATGCCTTGCCCCAAATTTTCACTACCCCAATTGCCAAAATTTTATGCAGTGGTCTCCATGATGGTCTCCATGTCCTGCGCGGAAGGGCGCTTCCGAAATCGCACGGTTCCTCGCGAGGGGAAATGCAGCGGTTCAGGATGACAGTTCCGCAATGGGGCGAGCCCCGTAAGGCGGGGGCGGACACCATGTATGGTGTCCCTACAGGGAACGGCGTGCT
>JAVXND010000108.1:0-6096 GCA_036645955.1 Clostridia bacterium
GCGTGCCGCTGTTTTCTGCAAACTCTTTTGCGCCAAAAGAGTTTGTGCCCGTGTGGGGGGCAGTCCCCACGCCAGTGGCGCGGAAAGCCATTTCCGCACAGGCAGCCGCGCCGGCAAGCCCGCTGCAAGCCGCACAGGCAGTCGCGCCGCGCGCCCGCGCCGCCAGCAAGCCGCGCCGCCCGCGCCCGGGCGCCCGGGCGCCTGCATTTCTCTTGCAACCCCGCATTATTTGAGCTATACTATTTTCATTCCACGTTCACCCATCTATCTTTTCTCAACCAGCAAAGGAGGGGGCATATGGCATCCGATTTGGACATCGCTCGCGGCGCAACCATGCGGCCTATTGAAGAAATCGCGGCGGAAGCAGGCTTTTTACCCAACACCGTATCGCCTTATGGCAGATACATCGCAAAAATTGATCAACAGGCCTATCAGGCAAAGCCCGCGCGAGCAAAGCTTGTGCTGGTTACCGCCATTAACCCCACCCCCGCAGGCGAGGGCAAAACCACCGTTTCCGTTGCTCTGGCGGACGGCATGCGCGTAAACGGCCAAAACGCAATGCTCGCCCTGAGGGAGCCGTCGCTAGGCCCCGTTTTTGGCATGAAGGGCGGCGCAACGGGCGGGGGCTATGCACAGGTGGTGCCGATGGAAAACATCAATTTGCATTTCACGGGCGATTTGCACGCCATCACCACCGCTAATAACCTGCTTTGCGCGATGATTGATAACCACATTCAGCAGGGAAATGCTTTGCGGATCGATCCCCGCCTCATCAGCTTCCGCCATTGCATGGATGTAAACGATCGCCAGCTTCGCCAAATTGTGATGGGGCTTGGCGGCGTTAAAAACGGCACCCCGCGCGAGGATGGCTTCGACATTACTGCCGCGAGCGAAATTATGGCGACCTTCTGTCTGGCGGCGGATTTGCAGGATCTCAAGGCGCGGCTTGCACGCATTGTGGTTGCCCGCTCCTACGAGGGTCAGCCCGTAACGGCAGGGCAGGTAGGCGCGGCGGGCGCGATGACGGCGCTTTTGCGCGATGCGTTTAGCCCCAACCTGATTCAAACCATCGGCCACACGCCCTGCTTGATGCACGGCGGCCCCTTTGCCAACATCGCCCACGGCTGTAACAGCGTTGCGGCTACAAAGCTGGCCATGCGCATGGCGGATTATGTGGTGACAGAGGCGGGCTTCGGTGCTGATTTGGGCTGTGAAAAATTTTTAGATATCAAATGCCGCATGAATGGGCTGTGGCCAAACGTTATTGTATTGGTGGCAACTGTGCGCGCACTCAAGCACCACGGCGGCGCTGAAAAAGGCAGCTATGCTGACCCCAACCCCGAAGCGCTTCGCTTGGGCATGAGCAACCTGCTATCCCACATCCACAACATCCGCGAGGTGTGGCAAACCCCTGTGGTGGTTGCGCTCAACCGTTTTTCGGCCGATACGCAGGAGGAGCTTCAGTGGGTGGGTAAGATGCTTGCCGAGCAAAATGTGCCATTTGCGGATTGCAACGGCTGGGCAGAGGGCGGCAAGGGTACCACGGCGCTTGCAGCGCTGGTTTGCGCCGCCGCCGATGGCAACCCAACGGCAGAGCCGCACTTTACCTATCCAGACGAGCTAAGCTTGCAGGCAAAGATTGAAGCGGTCGCAACCCGCGTGTACCACGCAGGCACGGTCACCTTCACCGCTGATGCGCTCAAGAGCCTCTCCCAATTTGAGGCGGAGGGCTACGGACATTGCCCCGTGTGCATTGCCAAAACGCAGTATAGCATGAGTGACGACGCATCCCTGCGCGCCGCGCCGCAGGGCTACAATCTCACCATCCGCAGTGCGCGTTTAAGCGCGGGCGCGGGCTTTGTGGTGGCGTTTGCAGGCAATATCATCGCCATGCCCGGCTTGCCCAAAGTGCCTGCCGCCCTCAACATTGATGTGGACGAGCAGGGCAACATACTGGGACTATTCTAAAAAACATTCGCGGCGCTTGCCGCATACAAAGGAGTGCTTGGCTCATGCAAAACCTACAGATGGAACTCTTACAGCTCTTGCAGGAGGATTGCCGCCTGCCGCTTGAAAAGCTTGCCGTTATGACGGGCGCAACCCTGCAGGAGGTTGCCACGGCAATTGACTCCATGGAAAAAGACCGTGTGATTTTGCGCTATTCCCCCGTGATCAATTGGGATAAAACCGACCGCGAGCGCGTGGAGGCAATGATTGAGGTGCGCGTAACCCCACAGCGGGATCAAGGCTTTGATGCGGTTGCCCAGCGAATTTATCGTTTCGATGAGGTGAAAACGGTGTATCTTATGAGTGGCGCATACGATCTGCTGCTGCTGGTGGAGGCACGTACCTTAAAGGAGCTGGCGTTTTTTGTAAGCACAAAGCTTAGCACCATTGAAACCGTCACAGGCACCGCAACGCATTTTGTTTTGAAACGCTACAAAAGCGACGGCGTGGTTTTTGAAGGTAAGGATGATGACAAGAGGCTGGTGGTACTTGCATGAGCATCGACCCCTTTTTGTACATGAACCCCGCCATTGCGGCCGTACCCAAGTCAGGCATCCGCAAGTTTTTTGATGTGGTGCAAACCATGCCGGGCGCTATTTCGCTGGGCGTGGGCGAGCCTGATTTTGTCACCCCCTACCACATCCGCAACGCCGCCATCAACAGCCTGCTAGACGGTGAAACCCAATACACAGGCAATTGGGGCAACCTAAGCCTCAGGCGCGAAATTTCCCGCTATCTGGCAGAGCGCTATCAGGTATGCTACGAGGCTGGTACGGAAATCCTCGTAACGGTAGGCGCAAGCGAGGGAATCGACCTATCGCTTCGCGTGCTGTTAAACGCGGGGGATGAGGTGCTGGTGCCTGAACCCAGCTATGTGAGCTATGCGCCCGGCGTGATTTTTGCGTCCGGCGTGCCTGTGGCTGTGCCCACCACGGCCGAAAACGGCTTTGTGCTTACGCCAGAGGCCGTTGAAGCCGCCATCACCCCCAAGACCAAGGCAATCATCCTCCCCTACCCCAACAACCCCACAGGCGCGATTGTGGAACGCGAAGCGCTGCTGGCGCTTGCCAAGGTATTTGAAGCGCATGATTTGATTGTCATCAGCGATGAAATCTACAGCGAGCTTACCTACACCGCGCAGGGGCATGTAAGCATTGCCAGCCTGCCGGGCATGCGCGAGCGCACCATACTCATCAACGGCTTTAGCAAAGCCTTTGCCATGACGGGCTGGCGCATGGGCTATGTTTGTGCCCCTGCCGCCTTTGCGGATGTGATGTGCAAAATCCACCAATACACCATCCTCTGCGCGCCGCGCCAAGGGCAGGTAGCCGCCGAGGAAGCGCTCAAGCAGGGGCATGAGGATGGCTACGCCGATGTGGCACGCATGCGCCAAAGCTACGATCAGCGCCGCCGCCTGATGGTGAAAGCCTTTCGCGATATGGGGCTTGAGTGCTTTGAGCCCATGGGCGCGTTCTACGTGTTTCCGCGCATTCCAACTGTCGGGCTTACCAGCGAAGCCTTTTGCGAGCGCCTGCTCTATGAAAAAAAGGTGGCGGCCATACCCGGCACGGCCTTTGGCGCAAGCGGCGAGGGGCATATCCGCTGCTGCTACGCCACCGCGCTTGACAAGCTCACGGAAGCGCTTTCGCGCATGGCGGATTTTATCGCAACTCTGTAACGAGTGAAAGGAGTGTTTGAATGACGAAGAAGCTGTTTGCCATCCTGCTGATTGCGGCGATGTGCCTTACCATGATTTCGCTTTCCATTGCACAGGAGGAGGATGGGGACGTATCCATCACCCTGCTGGACAAAAAAGGAAATGTGGTTACGGGCACAGAGGGCGACGCACCAGAGGCTGGTGAAACCGCCACCCCCGCGCCCACGGCGGACAAAGCCGCGCCCATACGCGAGATAGACGGCTCCATTTTGCTCACCATGTCCTTCACAGGGGATGTGACCATTGGAAGCAATACGCAGGCGGGTTCCTCCATCTTTGAAAAAGAGCTCAAGAAGCAGAAGGGGGATATCAACTTTCCCTTCCGCAACGTCAAGGACATTTTTGCGCTAGACGATCTCACCATGGTGAATTTTGAAGGTACGCTTACCACTGAAGGCAAAAATTCCGATAAGCTCGAAAACGAATATTTGTTTCGCGCCGATCCCTCCTATGTAAGCATGCTGCCTTATGGAAACATCGACACGGTTTCCCTTGAAAACAACCATGTGCTTGACATGGGTGCGCAGGGCATAGCCGAAACCAAGAAAACCTTGACGGACGCGGGCATAAGCTATGCAAGCGACGGGGAACCCGCCGTGATCCTCACGCGCGGCGTAAAGGTGGGCAGCCTTGCCTACCAAACCTTTGGCGGCAAACACGACGAGCTGATTGCGCAAATCCCCGGCGATATCAAAGCCCTGCGGGATCAAGGCTGTGAGGTTGTGGTGGTGAGCTTTCACTGGGGAAATGAAAAGGATTATTCCCCCAACAGCAATCAAGTCAAGCTGGGGCGTGCCACCATTGACGCAGGTGCTGATTTGGTTATTGGGCACCACAGCCACCGCATCAA
Source organism: Clostridia bacterium (assembly GCA_036645955.1). Classification (GTDB taxonomy): domain Bacteria; phylum Bacillota; class Clostridia; order Christensenellales; family Aristaeellaceae; genus Limiplasma. Next base: position 4,575 of record JAVXND010000108.1, read on the forward strand.
CCCCATTGAATATTACAATGGCAAGTACATCTGCTATTCCCTTGGCAATTTTAGCTTTGCGGGAAATGCCAACCCAAGCGATATGGCCACCTTCATCTTCCAAATTAAGATGCGCGTGAAGGACGGCGTGGCCACGAGCGAGCAAATCAAAATCATCCCCTGCAGAATTTCCAGCCGCCGTGATTACAACGACTTTGCCCCCACCCCCTATGACAAGGATGAAAACATAGAGGCCGTTGTGAGTACGCTAAAAAAGAACGGCAAGGGCTTGGAGTATGCGCTTACGGAGTACCCCATCAAATGGGTGGGGGAAGAGTAAGCGGCACCTTACAGCGCTTATTTCAGAAGGGCTGCACGCCCTTCTGAAATAAAGTTCGCTCAGAAATGGCATTTATTTAAATTTTCCCCTTGACAAGATTTGAACGAACGTGTAGAATAATCAACGTCGCCCATGTGTGGCGTAGGGACGGGGTGTAGCGCAGTCTGGTAGCGCACGTGCTTTGGGAGCATGGGGCCGGGGGTTCGAATCCCTTCACCCCGACCAGTATTTCTACACATCCGAATGTGGCTCCTTGGTCAAGCGGTTAAGACACCGCCCTTTCACGGCGGCTACAGGGGTTCGAATCCCCTAGGAGTCACCACTTTCCCTTTCATGGATTTGGGCCTTTAGCTCAGTTGGTTAGAGCGGCCGGCTCATAACCGGTTGGTCCGGGGTTCAAGTCCCTGAAGGCCCACCAGCATTTGGCCCGGTAGTTCAGTTGGTTAGAATGCCAGCCTGTCACGCTGGAGGTCGAGGGTTCGAGCCCCTTCCGGGTCGCCAAATTCCATTTGCCGTGGGCTTTTATGCCGGTGTAGCTCAATTGGCAGAGCAGCTGATTTGTAATCAGCAGGTTACGGGTTCAAGTCCCACCACCGGCTCCATTATCCTTTTTTGGTGGCATTCCCCTTACATGGGCAGGTTCCCGAGTGGCCAAAGGGAGCAGACTGTAAATCTGCCGTCGTAGACTTCGATGGTCCGAATCCATCCCTGCCCACCAAAAAGCCCTTCTTCCCGCCAGGAGAAGGCAACCCTGCGGGAATGGCGGAATTGGCAGACGCGCTAGATTCAGGTTCTAGTGTTCGTTTAGGACATGCAGGTTCAAGTCCTGTTTCCCGCACCACAATCTGTCTCAAAACGTTGAATTTCAACGGTTTGAGACTTTTTTTGTGCGAAGCGGGGAACGGTTTTAACCGTTCCCCGCTGGTTATCTTTTGCTGATTTTCGCTTTGGAAGCATGCAGAAGCAAAAAAGGAGGGGGTTTTACCCCTCGTTTTCCATAAACCTTGTGTATATTGAGGATAAAGCCCCTATTTTGCTCAAAAAGAGCCGAATCAGCCCTTGTGTGCCGCCCGCTATTTTTAAGGCGCGGCGTATATTGTAGCTTAGGTACATCAGCGACACCTCGGCCGTAACCTTTGCTTTGCCACGTTGCAGGAAGTACCCCGCATTGTCGTAATGCTTGATGGTGCCAAAGGGATGCTC
>JAVXND010000109.1:0-6064 GCA_036645955.1 Clostridia bacterium
CTGATCCTCAAAATTCATTCGCAGGGTTTTTGCTTTCCGTTGCTATCGCCGCCCTTGGGAGCGGCGCTCTGCCTTGGATGCATTGCTCTGCATGCACAGGTTTTTGCGTGCATCGCGGCGTTTTTTTTTGGATGCATGGGGTTGCATGGCACGGGGTTTGGCGTGCATCGTGACGTTTTTTGGTGCATGGGGCTGCATGGCAGGGGGTTTGGAGCATGCGCGCTTGCTTCGGCATTGGTGGCTGATTGCGAACGATGGTACCCATGCGGGGCTGTCTGTATGATACAGCGATATACCTTACTGTACAGGAGTAGTAAAACGCAAGGTGGGGTTCGCCCCCTGTCTAAATTGCCGCCCCGCCCCGCGGGGTTTGCGCACTTGCGGAAATGGTTATCCGTTCCCTTGTAGGGACACCATACATGGTGTCCGCCCCACCTTGCGGGGTTCGCCCCCTGTCTAAATTGCCGCCCCGCCTCGCGGGGTTCATCACATCACGGAATCGCCATCCAATCCCTTCCGGGTTTCGCACACTTGCTAAAATGTCAACCCATATCGCATGACCGTTCCATTCCCCACGCGGATGAACAGGCGGGATGGAATGGGCGAGTATCATCCACGTGAAATTGAACGCTAACTGGGCGGACACCATGTATGGTGTCCCTACAGGAATCGTAGCATTCGTGACAATGAGCGAGGGGTATAGGCATGCGGCAACACGATGGCTTTTACTGGTTATCCGTAACCTTTTGGGGAACTGGAGACAAACAAAAACCGTCGAATTAAAGCGACGGTTTTCGTATTGGTTGGACAATCCCGCATGGTGTCAACGTTTGCAGTCAGCCATTCACGCATATGCAATTGTGCATGCCACAAAACCATGCAGTCAAATCCATGCACCCATAGCAGAGCGCAGCGTACAAAACCCATGCAAACAGAACCATGCAACCATGGCAAAGCGCCGCGCACAAATTCAGTGCATGAAGAACCATGCACCCATAGCAGAACGCCGCGCACAAATTCAGTGCATGCAGAACCATACACCCATGGCAAAGCGCTACACACAAAACCCGTGCATGCAGCCCCATGCACCCGAGGCAGAGCGCCGCTCCCAAGGGCGGCGATAGCAGCGGAAAGCAAAAACCCTGCGAATGAATTTTGAGGATCAGGGTGAGCGTGGGCGGTACCCGTACCTCCCAAATAGCGAGCCCCCTCAAAATTCATCCGCATCAAGGGGTTTTTGCTTGGAGTGCGTGCCGCTGTTTTCTGCAAACTCTTTTGCGCCAAAAGAGTTTGTGCGGGTTGTAGGGGCGCTTAGCCCCTACATGTGTTGCGCGGGATGCCAATTCCGCAAAAGCGCGGTTTCCCCCCGCAGGGAAATACAGCGACGCGGGATGCCAATTCCGCAAGGGGGGGCGAGCCCCGTAAGGCGGGGGCGGACACCATGTATGGTGTCCCTACAGGGGACGGCATGTTTTCGGTTTTGCAATGCGGCGAAAACTGGAAGGGGCGCAGAACCCCACGATACCCACAAAAACCTGTGCATGCCGAGCCATGCACCCAAGGCAGAGCGCCGCTCCCAAGGGCGGCGATAGCAGCGGAAAGCAAAAACCCTGCGAATGAATTTTGAGGATCAGGGTGAGCGTGGGCGGTACCCGTACCGCCCAAGTAGCGAGCCCCCTCAAAATTCATCCGCATCAAGGGGTTTTTGCTTGGAGTGCGTGCCGCTGTTTTCTGCATACTCTTTTGCATCAAAAGAGTTTGTGCGGGTCGTAGGGGCGCATAGCCCCTACATGTGTTGCGCGGAAAGCCATTTCCGCAATAGAGTGATTCCCCCCGCAGGGGGATGCAGCGGCGCGGGATGCCAATTCCGCAAATGCACGAACCCGCGAGAACGGGGGACGCAGCGGCTCTGGATGCCAATCCCGCAAGTGAGCGAACCCCGCAAGGCGGGGGCGGACACCATATATGGTGCCCCTACAGGGGACGGCGCAACAATCGCCCGTTCCCCACAACGCAGCGCGGGATGCCAATCCCGCAATCTGTCCCCCCCTGCGTTGCGAAACTCCTTCATTCATGCTACAATAACCCTGCAACCGAAATTCGTCCCAACAAAGGGGGCTTCATTGATGAAAAAATCCTTGGCGCTTGTTCTATGCCTAGCGCTTCTTTGCGTTTTTCCCTGCATCCTGCAAAATGTGATGCCTGCCGCCATTGCAAACGAGCAGACAGCAGCCAATGGCATGCCGCAGCCCGCCGCAACGCAGGCAGCCACGCGCGCCGCGACCCCTTCTGCAACGCAGTCTGCCACGCCTGCCGCGGCCCCTTCCGCAACGCAGGCAGCCACGCACGCCGCGACCCCCTCCGCAACGCAGGCAGCCACGCGCGCCGCGACCCCTTCTGCAACGCAGTCTGCCACGCGCGCCGCACAGCCCGCCGCAATGCAGCCTGCCCCGCCCCCCACCGAGCGCGTCCCCGTCCCCGTTGCCTCCATCCGCCTGCCAGCAGGTGCGCAATCCCTCCCCCTTGCGCAGGCGCAGTCCTTTTCTGTTCCCTCCGGGCTTGAGGACATGTATCGGCTGATGCTAAACGCAAACAACCAAAACGATGTACACCTCATGCGCATGAAAAACGGCCGTGCCCTTCTGAGCTTGAGCTGTGCTTTCATGCCTGAGGGCGGTCAGGCGGACGCGCTTCTTGCGCTATGGCCCCAAATTGCCGAACACATCGGCAAGGAGGTGCTGTTTGTAAACAGCGATCCTTCCTGTGCGAAGCTTGCAAGCCACTTTGGCTTTGACGCGCTTGAAATCAATACAGAGCTTGCCGTAGGCAAGGACCCCATGGTTGTGTTGAATGCAAAGGGAATCGCTTTTTACCGCAATACGGATTTTGTGGAGCTTTGGATGGTATCCCCCGCCGAGGTTACTTATTTGTATGATGAAACAGCCGCGCAGGAGCTTTCGGCCGATCTTGCGGATGCAGCTGCGGCATTTCAGTCCATGGCGTTTGATCTGCCCGTTCCAGCCGCTCAGCCTGCACTGCCCTTCTATATGAAGCCGCCGATGCCGGACGGTCTGCCCGCCTCCACGCTCGACCTGCCCACCGAGCGCTACCAAGATCCGCGCGGATATTTTTCGCTGGAGCTGCTAAAGGGCAGTCACGTGATTACAAAAACCACACCCGAAAGCAAGGTAAGCGCTGTACGCACAGCATTTGAACAGAAATATGGCGCTGGCGGCGGCATTGCGTTCGATATGTGGTTTGCGGATGTGAAGAGTGAAGCGGCCACGCTGATCCTTGCGCCCGGCTATCAGGCGGTCATTGAGCTTTACAGCCTGCCTTACCAGCCGTTCACGGGTTATTCAAACGCTGATTTGCTCGGCCTTCGGGACGATGTGGAAGAAGGTCTTCGCCAAAAGCTCGGCTATGCCAGCATACTGCAAAGCGGCTTAAAGCCCTTGGCAGGGGTTGAGCAGGCATATCATCAAATTTGGCTGCGCACCCAAAAAAACGATATGCTTCTTTGCCTCTACGCCTGCATGGAGGCCCCTGACTTTTTGCGCGAAACGGATGTTTTTCTCATGATGGATGAACCGAATCCCGCCGTGGGCAACACCGTTTTAAACCTTGTGCAAACCACACTGACGTTCACAACCCCCGTACAATAAGCCCCCGCACGAAAGGATGTTCTGCCCATGAAAACGCTTAGCGTAATTGTACCCTGCTATAACGAGCAAGAGGCTTTGCCGCTGTTCTATGAAGCCTTTATGAAGGAAACCGCCCAAATGGAGGTTGCCCTTGAGCTTGTTTTTGTAGACGACGGCTGCAAGGATCAGACCTTAAAAACGCTGAAAGCGCTCCATCAGCAGGATGAACGGGTGCATTACATCAGCTTTTCGCGCAATTTTGGCAAGGAAAGCGCCATGTATGCGGGGCTTGAGGCCGCCACGGGCGACTATATCGCCATTATGGACGCGGATTTGCAGGACCCGCCCGCGCTGTTGCCTCAAATGCTCCAAAGCCTTGAGGAAGAAGGCGTGGATTGCGTCGCCACCCGCCGCGTGACCCGCAAGGGCGAGCCGAAAATTCGCAGTTTTTTTGCCCGCGCGTTTTACCGCCTGATCAACCGCATCAGCAAAACGGAAATTGTGGATGGCGCGCGTGATTTTCGCTTGATGACCCGTCAAATGGTGGACAGCATTTTAAGCCTGCATGAGGTCAGCCGCTTTTCCAAGGGTATTTTTAGCTGGGTGGGCTATCAAACCAAGTGGCTCGAATATGAAAATGTGGAGCGCGTGGCAGGCGAAACCAAATGGTCGTTTTGGAAGCTGCTGGTTTATTCGCTGGATGGCATCATTGCGTTTTCCACCGCGCCGCTGGCCATTGCATCCGTCATGGGCGTGCTGTTTTGCGTGGTGGCTTTTTTGCTGATTTTGTACTTTTTTATTAAAACCTTGGTTTGGGGGGACCCCGTGGCTGGCTTCCCTGCCATGATTTGCATCATCTTGTTTTTGGGCGGGATTCAGCTTTTCTGCATCGGTATTTTGGGGCAATACTTGAGCAAAACCTATTTAGAGGCAAAGCGCCGCCCCATTTATTTGGCCAAGGAGCGCGTGTAGGCGCGTTGCCCTTTAGGAAAGGCCGCGGCTTTTCACCACCGTACCCTCGGGGGTTACCCATATGGCCTCCGCATTGCCAAGCTGATCTAGCAACGCTTGGCCTTTTTCCTGCGGCATTAAAAACAACGCAGTGGACAGCGCATCCGCCAGCCCGCCAGCCTGTGTAAGGATGGTCACGGAGCGCATATAAGCAGAGGGCATCAGCGTATCAGGGTCGATGATGTGGTGGTAGTTCTTGCCATCCACCGTAAAAAAGCGCTCATAATCACCGCTGGTAACCACGGAGCTATTCACGATGGGCAGCGCCAGCAGCACAGGATCGTCTGCATTTGGGTCTGGGTTTTGAACAGCCACATGGTAAGCGTCCCCGTCCGCCTTTGCGCCTATGGCGCGCACATTTCCTCCGATGGATAACAGCGCGCTTGTTACGCCGTGCTGTATCAGCATTTGCGCAACGCGCTCGGTGGCATAGCCCTTTGCAATGGCACCCACATCCAGCTTGAGCAGCGGATCGGCAAAAAAAACGGTGCTTGCCGCCTCATCCAGCACCAGCTGATCTATGCCTGTGTGCTTTTGTGCGGCTTCCAGCGCGGCGCGGTCTGGCAAAGCCGCCTTTTCAGGCTCCGCAAGGGAAGCCTGCCTGGCATCGTGCCAAAGCGTCAGCACGCTGCCCATGGCGATGTTCACGCGCCCCTGCGTAAGCGCATTCATTTCTTTGGAAAAGCGAAGCAAGGAAAGCAGGCGTTCGTCCACCTTCACGGGCGCTTGCCCCGCCGTGCGGTTTACCGTGCAAAGCCCTGTAACGCCCTCGTATTCGTGATAAATGTCATACAGCTGATGGTAAGCCACAAGCTCGCTATGGGCCAGTTCGCCCCATTCATCCGCCTGTGCTTTGCTATCCGCGTAAAAGATGAGGGTGGAGTACGTATCAAACACATCAAAAAAAGAAAGCTCGTAACGCTGTGCCTCCGCGCGGCCGGCATGGGTCGGACAAAGCAGCAGCAGGGCACATAACAGGCTGATGGCATGTGATTTCATCATTTTGGATCCTCCAATCTTGGAAATTGTAGCATGGGGGATTGGATGCGTCAAGATGAAGGTGAGGGCGTGCTCCCCCATACTAAAGCATAACATCATGCTTAATTTCTCGGTACTGCGCTGGGGTCATGTTGTAATGCTGCTTAAAGATTCGGTAAAATTGACTGATGTTGGTGTAGCCCACTTCCTCAATAATATGGTTAATGCTTTTTTGGGAGGATAACAGCATTGCTCGCGCTTGGGACAGCCGCAAGCAAGTAACGTATTCTTTGAAAGAAACTTGGGTTTCCGCTTTGAACAGATGCCGCAAATAAGAGGCGTTGATCCCCACATTTTCCGCTACGTTATTCAGCGTGATATTCCAGTTATAATTGTTGTTAATGTATTCCTGCGCAGCCCGAATCTTAGGA
>JAVXND010000110.1:0-5885 GCA_036645955.1 Clostridia bacterium
CACGCCAGTGGCGCGGAAAGCCATTTCCGCAATCCCCCGATCCCCCCGCAGGGGATGCATCGGTGCAGGATGCCAATTCCGCAATCGCACAAAGCCCCCCGCGGGGGAACGCAGCGGCGCGGGATGTCCCCCCGCAGGGGATGCAGCAGCGCAGGATGCCAATTCCGCAACATGATTGCACAACTACTAGGTCGCAGGGACGCATAGCCCCTGTATTTTTGAAAAATGAAATTATTCACAAAACCTTTGCAAATGTTACGCAATCAGTTATAATGAAAGAAGTAGGTTTTGCGTTGTCAAAACGCAAAAAGAGCCTATGAAAGATCGGAGGCGAAATAATGTTTCGACGTGCGTTATGCTTTCTCACCTGCCTTTTGCTGGCATTGCTACCCGCCCTTTCGCTGGCGGAACAAAGCTTTTCCATGGCAGGCTTCGATGGTGCGGAAAGCACTCACGACTGGACAACCAACCAGTTTTTCACCCGCATGCAAACCAAAACAGGTATCAGCTTCACGTTTTCGGAATATACCGATGCTCAAAAGTGGGAGCAAGCCAAAGCCGACATGTTTTCGAAAAACGAACTGCCTGATGTGCTTTTTAAAGCCGCGCTTAGCACGGACGAGCTGATTCGCTACACCGACAGCGCTCAGCTCATCGACCTAAAACCCCTGCTGCCTGAAAACGCCCCCAACCTGTGGGCTTTGCTTCAAGAAAATCCGGACTGGCTGCGCTCCATTACCCTGCCGAGCGGTAAAATCGGCGCATTGCCTGCATTGCAGACCGTACCCACACAAAATGCGCTTTGGATGAACCAAGCTTGGCTCCAAAAGCTAGGCCTTTCCATGCCAACCGATATGGCTTCTTTGCGCGATGTGCTCACTGCCTTTTTAACGCGCGATCCCAACGGCAATGGCAAGCAGGATGAAATTCCGCTCGCGTTTTTGGGACCTTGGGAGCTCAAGCTTTTCTCCCACGCCTATGGTGTGGTGGCAAATGACTACAACATCTACTTGGACGATACTTCAACCGTTCACTTTTGGCCAAATGAAGACAGCTTTTTTGAGCTGGCCGCCACCATGCACGACTTCTTCGCCAATAAACTGCTCGACCCTGAGGGCTTCCGCACAGCAGATACCCTGCGCCGCGTCACCGATGAAAAAGCGACCCTTCGTTTTGGCGCTTTCTTTGCGCCCACGCCCGTCAGCTTGGTTCCTTTTAAAATGGCTGCGGATTACGCGATTGTGGAACCCTTTGTGTACGAGGGAAAGCAGGTTTACCGCGATTTGATCGGCCCAGTCACACGCGGCACCTTCGCCATCACCTCCGCCTGTCAGGACCCCGCCGCATTGCTCCAATGGGTGGACGTGCTCTACACCGAGGAGGGTGCCATCGAGGCAATGCTTGGCATTGAGGGCGAAAGCTACATCATAGATGAAGATGGCTTTTGGCAGTGGAAAGGCGGTTTGGAGAGCATGAACAGCACCATGCTAAACGAATTGAGCCTTTATGACACGGGCGAAATGCCTTGGCTGTTCCCTCACGATTTCTACAATCGCTACGCAGAGGAAACCGTTCGCCGCGTAAATGGTGAGCTTACAAAGCTCATCCCCTTTGTAAAACAGCCAACACCCCCTTACACGCTCACCCTTGAACAGCGCGCAGAGCTTCTGCCCCTGCAGGACGAGCTTGGCGCCTATGTTGATCAAAGCTTTGCCTGCTTTGTTTTAGGCAAAACAGAATTGAACGAAGAAACCATCGCCGCGTTTAAAGAAGGTCTCAAGCAACGCGGGATGGATCAAATGATTGCCTTCTGGCAAGCCGTTTCCGCCCAACCGGGAAACTGACCCCCTTTTGTCACGCCGTGTGTACACAACCAAAGAAGGATGGGAAGCTTATGAACCAGTACGCGCAAATGATCCGCCAGCTCAAAACCCCTGATGTCATGAAGCAGCTTACACACCTCTATGGCCAGCGCGATGGGATGCTAGTGGAGCAAACCACACGCTACACCCGCCTGCTCAAGCGGCACGAAGAATTAATTGGTTCCGATGGCAAAGTCTTCATGATCAGCTCACCCGGCCGCACGGAAATAGGCGGCAATCACACCGACCACAATCGCGGCAAAGTGCTTGCGGCGGCTGTGAATTTGGACACGCTTGCCGCCGTAACCCCACGTGCCGATGCGCAAGTCAACATTTTCAGCGAAGGCTATGCACCCCTTCACATCACGCTGGATGATGTGAGCATTCACGAAAATGAAAAGGGCACCACTGCGGCGCTCGTGCGCGGCGTAGCGGCCAAGCTGCAAGCCGAAGGGCTTGTCATTGGCGGCTTTGATGCGGCTGTCACCTCCACGGTGCGCGGCGGAAGCGGGCTGAGCAGCTCTGCGGCATTTGAAATTCTGCTATGCGATATTTTCGACAGGCTCTACAACCATACCACACTTCAAGCAAAGCACCGCGCCCAAATTTCACAATATGCCGAAAATGTCTATTTTGGCAAGCCGAGCGGCCTCATGGATCAAATGGCCAGCAGTGTCGGCGGTCTTGCCTTTATCGACTTTAAAGAGGATGATCCGATGGTGCGCGAAATCAGCTATGATTTTTCCGCAAAGGGTTATTCCTTGGTGGTGGTAAACACGGGCGGCAGTCACGACGACCTCACCGCCGATTATGCCGCCATTCCCGAAGAAATGCGTGCTGTAGCGGCATGCTTTGGTGAAACACAGCTTCGTCGTGTGTCGCCCGAGCAATTTATGCAAAGCTTGGCAATGGTGCGTGAACAGCTCAAGGACAAAAACGCCGACCGCGCCATATTGCGTGCCTCCCATTACTTTGCCGAAAATCGTCGTGTAGCGGACGAGGTTTGCGCCTTGCAAAACGATGATTTGCCCGAATTCCTGCGTCTTATTATTGAAAGCGGCCGAAGCAGTTTCTGCTATTTGCAAAACATCTTTGCAAAGCCAAACCACCAAGAGCTTTCCCTTGCGCTGATGCTTGCTGAATGCAAATTGCGCAAGGGCGGCGCATGGCGCGTGCATGGCGGCGGTTTTGCAGGTACCACGCTTAACTTTGTGCCGCAAAATCGCGTGGATGGTTTTGTAAAGGAAATGGAAGCGGTCTTTGGAGCGCACAGCTGTAATGTGCTGGACATTCGCCCCGTGGGTCCTGCGTGCATTACGCTGGGTATGTAAAGCAAATTCCATAGCAAGCAGGGAGGCTAGGGCTTAACGCCCTAGCCTCCCCCATTCATACCGCCGTGCATGCCGTTTGGCGCACGGCGGTTCATGTTTTTGTATCCTTCCCCTGTTAAAAGCAGGGAGAATCAACGACCGTCCTTTTTCAAGCAAGCACCCAATCCGCCGCCTGCGCAAGCGAGTCCAGCACAGGTACGCCTGCTTCGAGCAGCGTTTGCTTGCTTTGATGCCCACGCGCAATCAAGGCACAGCGCACACCCATGGCACGCGCCACATCAGCGTCGTGCAGGCAATCGCCCAGCATAACCGTATTCTCCGCCGCAATGCCGCAGTCTTGCAAATACCCACAGCCAATGGCTTCCTTGCTATGCGCATAAATATCCGAAAGCCCAAGCACCTCAGCAAAATAGCCCGCCAACGGGTAATAGGCAAGCTGCTTTTTGAGCACATCCAGCGAGCTAGCCGATAATACCACCTGCTTGAGTCCCGCTTTTTGAAAGCGTTCAAGCGTTTCAAGTGCATCGTTATGCAAGGGGATCGCGGCACAGCCGCGCACATACTCGTTCATCCACGCCTTAGCAACTGCGTCAAAGTTCTGCTCCGTAACCCCCGCGCGTTCGTAATACAGGCGTATGGGGAAGGTGAATTGCGAATAATATTGCTCCAAGCTTTCAACGCTTGTAAGCCCAAACATCGGAAAAATGCGGTTGCGAACGCTGATTGCATAAGATAAATCATCAAGCAAGGTGCCGTTCCAATCCCAAATCACCTGATGAACGTTCATTAATACGCCTTGGCGAAGTAAATCAGCTTGCTAGCCTTTTTACCACAGCACACACAGTGCTCATCAATGGGCGTTTGGTCAAAGGGCATATTGCGGCTGGAAGCACCCGCTTCCTCCTTGATTTGATCCTCGCATGCGCGATCGCCGCACCACATGGCTTTGGCAAAACCATTCTCCGTTGCCTTTTTCAGCTCATCCAAATTGTGCACCTCGGTAATGCGCTCTTGGCGGAACTTGTTGGCAATTTCAAACATGGTGTGCTGAATATCTTCAAGCAATGCAGACAGCATACTCACAAGCTCGCAGAGCGCAACGTTTTGCTTTTCGTAAGTATCGCGGCGGAACACCACGCATTGCCCATTTTCCAAATCGCGCGGCCCAATTTCAATGCGCACGGGCACGCCTTTGAGCTCCCAATCGTTGAATTTAAACCCGGGAGACAGGGTATCGCGGTCATCCAGCTTTACGCGCAAGCCTGCGGCCTTTAATTCGGTAAACAGCGCTTCGCATTTTTCCATCACGCCGCCTTTGTGAGCCGCGATCGGCACAATCACCACTTGAATGGGGGCGATATGGGGCGGCAGCTTCAATCCGCGTTCGTCACCATGCGTCATGATAATGGCGCCGATCAAGCGTGTGGACACGCCCCAGCTTGTTTCATGCACATAGGTGAGTTTTCCTTCGCGATTCAAAAATTGAATATCATAAGCCTCCGCAAAGTTGGTGCCAAAGTTATGGCTTGTGCCCGCCTGCAATGCCTTGCCATCCTGCATCATGGCTTCCATGCTGTAGGTTGCGCGCGCGCCTGCAAATTTTTCCTTCTCGGTTTTTTGACCCACAAGCACAGGCATGGCCAGAATGTTTTCCGCCACTTCGCGGTAAACCTCCAGCATTTCCATGGTTTCCGTCTGTGCCTCCTCAGCGGTTTCATGAATGGTATGACCCTCTTGCCACAAAAACTCACTCGTGCGCAGGAAGGGGCGGGTGCTCTTTTCCCAGCGCATCACACTGCACCATTGGTTGTATTTCATGGGCAAATCACGCCAAGAGCTAACCCATTTGCTGTACATGGCGCAGAAGATGGTTTCGCTTGTAGGGCGAATGGCAAGGCGCTCGGTCAAAACCTCGTTGCCGCCTTGTGTAACCCATGCCACCTCAGGCGCAAACCCTTCCACATGCTCCGCTTCCTTCAGAAGCAGGCTTTCAGGAATCAGCATGGGCATGTATACATTTTCATGCCCCTTTTCTTTGAAGCGTCTATCCATTTCTGCTTGGATGCGTTCCCAAATGGCGTATCCGTAGGGGCGCATTACCATGCAACCGCGCACGGGCGCATAATCCACCAATTCACTTTTCAAAATCACATCGGTATACCACTGTGAAAAGTCCACATCACGCGGTGTAATATGCTCCACAAAGCCCTGTTTCTTTTCGTTTGCTTGTTCCTTACCCATTTCGTAACCACTCCTTCTTAGCTGGCAGTATCAAAAAAAGGTTCCCTGCTCCCAGCCATGGCATAGCCATTTGTTGGGACGAAGGGAGCCTTCGCGGTACCACCCGACTTAAAACGCACCATCGGCGTTTTCATCTTTGTTTCGCTTGATAACGGGGGCGACCCGTCGGGAATTAGCCGACAAAGCGGAAGCGGGTTGCGCCAGCCGTTCCTTTGACCATCCTTTCAGCCCATGGGATGGCTCTCTTTTCAAGGTCTGAGCGGTGCGTTCCTCCGTTGGCGCAGTAGATGCAACTGTGTTTCTACAGCGACCAAAGTCATTGTAACACAGTTTAACGGGGTTTGCAATGCGGAAATGGCTTTCCGCGCCAGATATGTAGGGGCTATGCGCCCCTACGACCCGCACAAACTCTTTTGATGCAAAAGAGTTTGCAGAAAACAGCGGCACGCAC
>JAVXND010000111.1:0-5877 GCA_036645955.1 Clostridia bacterium
TCGCGTGCCGCTGTTTTCTGCATACTCTTTTGCGCCAAAAGAGTATGTGCCCGTGTGGGGGGCAGTCCCCACGCCAGTCGCGCGGAAAGCCATTTCCGCACCCCCCGCCCCGTGTGTGGGGGCACGTATGCGGGGGGTCAGTCCCCCCCACCCCCCCCTTTACTTGCTCATGCAAACCCCAATCTTTATTTCCGATGTGCCCAAATACCGTTGATAGGCCGCCTCGCTCTCTTCTATGGGCAGCTCCAAGGTAATCAGCTTCTCAAACTGAAACTTGGCAATGAGCGCCGCGGCGGTTTTCATGCTCTGCACCCCGCATAGACAAGTCCAAATCAGCTTAATGTTGCTTACATACATGCTGAGCACGGGTATCACCAGCTTCCCTTGAACCTGCATATAAGCAAATAGTTCAATGGTTCCTCCGTTTACCATGCACGGCAGTGCAAAATCAAAAATATCAGCGCGCGCAGAGGTGTCAATCACAACATCAAAGCCTTGAAAATCTGTTTGCTGTAAAAGCGTTATTTGCAGGTCCTCTTTTTTAGCATCGTATACATGGTCTGCACCCCATTGGCACGCAAGCTGCCGCCGCTGTTCAATGGGCTCAATAACCGTAATTTCTTTCGCGCCCCGAAACCTCAGCAGCTGCAAAAAAACAAGGCCGGTAAAGCCCGCACCAATCAGTAGGATCTGGCTGGAGTAGTCAATTTCAAGCTTGCCGATGGCCTCCACCACATCCCCCACAGGCTCCATCAAATTGGCTTGCGGGAAGGTAAGCTGATCGGGTATAAACAGGAGCGTTGTATATTTCTTGATCACATATTCTGCAAAGACACCGGCGGAACGGCGCATTTCAGGGCAATAATGGGGCTTTTGCATCAGGCAGTTTTTGCAAACGCCGCATGCCTCCATGGGCATGAGCATGACCCGCTTGCCCGTTGAAAACCCGTTTTTGCGTGCAATATCGCCCGCTTGCACAATCACGCCGGTTGCTTCATGCCCCACAATACCCTGCTGACCAAACACGCTGAATTTATCGGCGGCGTGCATATCGTCGCGGCACAGGGTGCAGTACACAATGCGGATTTTTACCTCATCCTCCGCTTGAATCATGGGTTCCTCTGTGGTTTGCAGCCGCACCGACTGATCTTGATTACGAATCAATGCACGCATAGGGATTCTCCTTTTTTTGCAAGCTTCGATACTCCGTGGGGTACAACCCTACATGCAGGCGGAATGCTTTGGAAAAATACTGAGCGTCACAATAGCCCGTTTTCAGGGCAATTTCCTTTATGGGCAGCTCTGTCATTTGCAATAGCCACGCGCCATGCTGCAGGCGCAAGCGCTGTAAAAAATCAATGAGCGTCAGCCCCGTTTGTTCTTTAAACACACGGCTTACATAGGCTTTTGCAAAACCGATGTGGTTTGCCAGCCCCTCCAGCGAAAAATCCGTATCTGAAAAGTTTGTCAGCAGCTCGTGTATGCTCGCTTCCACAACCGGCAGAAAAGGTGCCTCGCAGTAGCGGCGCATTTGATGGTTCCAAGCAAGACAAATGGCTTCACATTCCGCTTCAATGGTTCCAATGCTTTCTTTTCTCAAAAAGGGCTGTTGAATATAGTGCTGAAACAGGGTGTTTTCAAAAAACGCTTGCCATAGGCGGAACTCATCAAGGGCTTGCATGTCCGCATATTCCTTCACCCAATAGAGATAAAATTCGCGCAGACCCGATAGCAGTGCCGATTGATTGCCCTGTAAAAGCAAAGAAATCAGCTGTGTAAAAAATGGATACACCGATTTTCGCGGGCGGTTTTTGCGTATGGCTGATAATTGGGTCAGGCTCATGCTTTGCGTTGTAAAACAGTAGCTAAGCGGTGCACAGCTGAGCAATTTTGCACAGCTGATGTCCAGCTCATGCAGGCTCAGCCGCTCGCAGTACAGCAGGCCAAAGGGGACGGAGAGGACGCTGGAAAGAATTTTGCCGAGCTTGGCCAAGGCATCGGGTTGCTCCACAGCACTTTTTTTCACTAAAATAAGCAGATTCTGCTGCATTTGCGTAAAAATTTCAATCTTTAAAACAGCAGCCAGCTGCTTTCTGAGGGGTTGAAGCTCACTCTTTTCATAAGGCGCATGGTTGGGTTCAAGGCAGATAAACAGCGCAAGCGAATACAGCTCCACGCTTGACAATTGTTCGCCGTCATCATTGGTCATGGGCTGTAGGGGTGAGGGGAAGGTCTTCTCCAATGAAAGCGCCAGATGATCCTCCATGATTTTGGGCAAATGATCTCGCTGTAAATCCACAAACACAACGGGCATGGGAAATGGCTCTGGCGGTATCTGATTACAGTTAGCAATCAGAAAAAGGCAATGCCATTGATACTCGTGAAATTGGTTTACAATGGAAGCATAGGGCACATAAGTACCGGCATCCATTACAACCACATCGGACGGATGCGCCGCATAGGCTTCAAAGATGTTAGCGCTTTGAAAGGCAACATGAATGGCCACCTCTGGGCAATCCTGCAATAAAACATAGATACGCCGAACGAAAAGACGGTTATCAGCAACAATCAGCAGTTTGATCACAGCCATCCTTCCTTTCTGTATGAATCTCAAAGGACAGGTTTCAAGCTTTTGCCCTCCTGTTTGTACTATGATAGCACATCGTTTTATGTTACGCAACGAATTCCACCTGAGGTCAAAGAATTCCACATCCCACAGCTTACAAAACGCAAAGGTAAAGAGATTCCGCATTCATTGCCCAAAGGGGTGCTTTACCGCCATTTTCACCGCAATCAAAAGAGCTTATCATACAATACAGGGAAACCACCACGGAGTTACAAAGTCCAACTACTATATGGAGGTGCTTGTATGTATAACGAAAAGAAGTTAGCGGAACTCAAGGAATTTGCAAAGAACATCCGCATCCAATCTTTGGAACAGTTCGCCAGCAGAGGGTTTGGCCACTTGGGCGGTTCCATGTCGATTGTGGAAATGCTCACCGTGCTCTACGGCGATCAGCTTCGCCACGATCCCAAAAACCCGCAGTGGGAAGAGCGCGACCGCCTGGTTTGCTCCAAAGGTCACGCAGGTCCCGCAGTTTATGCGGCGCTTGCACTGCGCGGGTACATGCCCCTGTCTGAAATGAAAACGCTGAACATCAACGGCACCAACCTGCCAAGCCACTGTGACATGACAAAGACCCCCGGCATTGACGTTACCACAGGCTCTCTTGGTCAAGGCTTATCCGTCGCCTCTGGGCTGGCGTATGCGCTCAAACAAATTCAGGGCAAGGATTGCAAGGTGTTTTGCATTGTTGGCGACGGCGAATTGCAGGAAGGTCAGAATTGGGAAGCCATGATGAACGCCGCGCATAAAAAGATTGACAACCTGATTTTGCTGATGGATTCCAACAAGATGCAATTGGACGGTCCCGTTCAAGGTGTGGAGGATCTGGGTGATATCAACGCAAAATTCGAAGCCTTTGGCTGGAATGTCATCACCGTGACGGATGGTCACGACCTCAATCAGCTAGGCGAAGCCGTGGCGGCCGCAAAGGCCTATGAAGGCAAGCCAACCGCAATTGTGTGCCACACGCTCAAGGGCAAAGGAATTGTTTGGGCAGAAACCGAGTGGAACCACCACATTGAAGTAAGCCGTGAAGCTGCTGATGCAGCAATTGCCGCGCTGAACGCGTAAATTGAAAGGAGATTCATGATGGTTAAGTTAGCAAAGCGTGAACTCAATGAGAATACCTTGGCTTCCGTATATAGCCATTACCTGATGGAGGGTATGGCGCGCAATGAAAAGCTCATGCATGTGGAATGTGATCTGGGTTTGTCTATTGTGAAATTCGATATCTTTAAGTACATGGAACAGTATCCCACGCGTTTTGTAAACGTCGGCATTCAAGAAGCCAATGCAGTGGGCTTTGCGTGCGGCGCATCCCATGCGGGCATGGTACCGTTCGTGCACTCCTTTGGCCCGTTCATGTCACGCCGTGTAGCGGATCAGGTTTTCATGGCAGGCGCTTATTCCAAGTCCAACGTCAACCTGATTGGCTCCGACCCCGGCGTGGTGGCCATGTATAACGGCGGCACTCATATGCCTTTTGAAGATACAGCCATCATGCGTGCCATTCCCGAAATCACCATTGTGGAGCCCGCCGACAACGTTTCTGCCGCCGCGCTCTTCCCGCAGATAGAGGCCAAATATGGCATGAGCTATACACGGCTGGCGCGCAAATGCGTTATCAACATCTACGAGGAAGGTTCTGAGTTCACCTTGGGCAAGGGCAATGTGCTGCGCGATGGCAGCGATGTCACCTTGATTGCCGCAGGTGTGGAGGTTGAGGAAGCGCTTATAGCGGCAGAGCTATTGGAGAAGGAGAACATTTCAGCCAAAGTGGTGGATATGTTCTGCATTCGCCCCATTGACCGCGATTTGATTGTGGAAAGTGCCAAAAGCACAGGCGCATTGGTTACCTGTGAAAACCACAGCGTCAACGGCGGTTTAGGCGATGCCGTTACACAGGTGGTTATGGAAGAAATCCTTGTGCCCGTAGAGCGCATTGGCGTACATGAGCGCTTTGGCCAAGTAGGCGATATGCAATTCCTCAAAGAGCAGTACGGCTTGGATGCGGCTTCCATTGTTGCCGCTGCCAAGGTTGCCATTTCCAAAAAATAAGGATTTGATCTGCTGGCAAGGGCTAGAAGGAGCGGAGAATGCATGCATTCTCCGCCCCTTTGTGCTGGTGGGGGATATACTGCGGAAATGGCTTCCGCGATGGTGTATCCCCCTGCGGGGGGAGCGCGCTTTTGCGGAATTGGCTTTCCGCGATGCTGCATCCCCCTGCGGGGGGAATCGTACTTTTGCGGAAATGGCTTTCCGCGCCAGTACTGTAGGGGCTATGCGCCCCTACGACCCGCACAAACTCTTTTGGCGCAAAAGAGTATGCAGAAAACAGCGGCACGCACTCCAAGCAAAAACCCCTTGATGCGGATGAATTTTGAGGGGGCTCGCTATTTGGGCGGTACGGGTACCGCCCACGCTCACCCTGATCCTCAAAATTCATTCGCAGGGTTTTTGCTTTCCGTTGCTATCGCCGCCCTTGGGAGCGGCGCTCTGCTACATTCGCATGGCTCTGCATGCACAGGTTTTTTGTGGGCATCGCGGCGTTCTGCACCTTCCTGCGGGGTTTACCATATTGTGGGTTGGGCATCTCGTTCCCTGTAGGGACACCATATATGGTGTCCGCCCAGTTTGCGTTCGTCCCCTTGCGGAATTGGCACACTCCTTTGCGAACCCCCCGACCCCGCCATACAAATCGTGAATGGGCATGGCATGTTGGAAATACGCACCGCCAACTGGGCGGACACCATATATGGTGTCCCTACGGGGGATGTTGCGTTCGTGCTCTCCTGTCAGTTACATGTCATGTTGCAATATCAAACGTCACGCGTTGCGTTCCGATGGATGGCTGATTGCAATCACGGTACAATATCAACTGTCACACGCTGCAATCCGATTGTGGATGAATGCAATCACGCCATCATATTGCAATCTGATGGATGAATGCAATGTAGGGACACCATACATGGTGTCCGTCCCACCGTGCGATGCGCGCTCCCTTACGGAATGGGCATTCTGCGTCGCTGCATTCCCCTGCGGGGTTTACCATATTGTGGGAGGGTCATCTCGTCCCTTGTAGGGACACCATACATGGTGTCCGCCCAGTTTGCGTTCTCCCACCACTTTTTGCACGTCCTCCCCCCTTTGCGCGTCCTCCCCCCTTTTGCACGTCCTCCCCTTTGCGCATCCTCCCCCTTTTTGCGTTCTCCCCCTTTTTGCGTTCTCCCCCCTTTTTGCACGTCCCCCTC
>JAVXND010000112.1:0-5797 GCA_036645955.1 Clostridia bacterium
AATGCGCAGGCAATGCGCAGGCAATGCGCAGGTGGGATGCGCAGGCAATGCGCAGGCAATGCGCAGGCAATGCGCAGGCAATGCGCAGGCAATGCGCAGGCAATGCGCAGGCAATGCGCAGGCAATGCGCAGGCGCGCAGGCAATGCGCAGAGGCAATGCACAGGCAATGCGCACGCGAAAACGGGGGCTATGGGGTTCCCCCCATCCCCCCTTATTCTTGCAGCAATGCCAGCAATTCTTCCTTTGACATGCTGGTAATGGACTGATCGCCCTCGTTATCCACAATGGAGGCAAGATCACCCTTCATTTCCTGCAGCTTCATGATCTTTTCTTCAATGGTTCCCACAGCAATCAGCTTGTACACCTGCACGCTGTTTTTTTGCCCGATGCGGTGCGCACGGTCGGTTGCTTGCTCCTGCGCGGCTAAGTTCCACCATGGATCATAATGAATGACCGTGTCTGCGCCTGTCAGGTTAAGACCGGTACCGCCTGCCTTGAGTGATATCAAGAACACGGTGGTGTCATCGCTGTTGAATTTTTCCGTCAGCGCAAGGCGTTCTTCCTTGGGCGTGGAGCCCTGCAATAGCAAATACGAAATGCCCTCTTCCTCAAGCCTTGCACGAATACGCGCCAGCATGGAGGTGAATTGCGAAAACAGCAGAACCTTGTGCCCGCCGCTTTGGGCTTCGCTCAATAGCTCCATGCACGTATCCAGCTTTGCGCTTCCCCCGGTATAATCTTCAAAGCAAAGCGCGGGATCACAGCAAAGCTGGCGAAGCTTGGTTAAAAGCGCAAAAATCATCAGCTTGGCTTCGCCGCCCGCATTGTTCTTTTCGCTGAGCTGACGCACGCCCATGACCGTAGCGGCTGTGTACAGCTTGCGCTGTTCTTCGTCTAATTCCACAGGCACAACAGTGGTCATCTTGGGCGGAAGCTCGCGAAGCACCTCTTGCTTCATGCGCCGCAAAATAAAGGGGGAGATCATCTGCCGAAGCCGCGCCCGCGCTTCCTCGTCGTGTGATTTGACCACGGGCTGTTCAAAGCGTTGGCGAAAGCGGTTGTAGGTAAACAAATAGCCGGGCATGAGAAAGTCAAATATGCTCCACAGCTCCGAAAGTCGGTTTTCGATGGGCGTGCCCGTTAGCGCAAAACGCTGGGTGCAGTTGATGGCTTTGACGGCCTGCGCACTCTTTGTGTTGTAGTTCTTGATGAACTGCGCTTCGTCAATCACAAGATAGCGGAAACGCTTGCCCTCGTACTGCTCCACATCCCGCTTGATTACATCGTAGGATACAACCACCGTTTCACCGTCGCGTATTTCGTTGATTTGCTCGCGGCGCGCTTGCGTGCTGCCCGAAATCAGGCGCAGGGGCAACGCGGGCGCGAATTTTTCAAACTCACGCTGCCAGTTGAGGGTGAGGGAGGTGGGGCAGACGATCAGCGAAGGCAAATCCTGAGGCTGTTCGCTGTAGTGCGCCAGCAATACGGCCAGCATCTGCACCGTTTTGCCCAAGCCCATGTCATCGGCCAAAATACCGCAAAGGGCGCAATCCTCCAGCGAACGCAACCAGTGATAACCCGTTTCTTGGTACCCGCGAAGGATGTTTTGAAGCGACGGCGGAACCGCGTAATCGCTATCGGCGGCGTTTTTCACGGTGCGCACAAGCTGTTTAAAGGCAGGGTCCTTGCGCAGGGTGGCGTTGCGATTTTCCTCACGAAACAGGCCGTCCAAATACATGGCGCGGAAAGCGGGCACCTCCACATGCTGGCTCAAAAGCTGTTTGTCTGTGAGCTGTAAGCCTTCGCTCAGGCGTGCTACATCCCCGAGTGCGCTTTCTTTGAGGCGCATAAATTCGCCATCCCGCAAGCGATAATATTTCCGCCGTTCACGGTATGCGGTTAATGCCGCCACCATTTCATCTGCGGGGAAATCGCCTATGTCAATGTCGAGCTTGAGCAGTCCGCTATCCAGCGATACGCCCACACTTGTGCGATAATCCGCCTTCAAGGTAAAGCGCTTTAAGCGGTCGCTGATGTGAACGGTGCCAAGCTTGCGGAGCCGATCGATGTCCTCTGTGAGAAAGTCGAAAATCGCGTCGTTGCCTGTTAGCACAAGCACGCCGTCCTCCTCCTCGCTGATGATTTGGCTCAAGGCGAAACGCAAGCGCCGCTCTTCACGCTCGTTTCGGCGGTGCCCCTCCGCACCCTTTGCGCTTGCGTCCAAAACGGCTGCGTCATCCTGCAATTCGCTGATTTCCTCGCCCTCGCCGCTGGCTTCGCAAAGGGTGCGGACACTTTTGTTGCTTAAAATAGCCACCATATCGCCATCATACTCCGCCACGGGCATGGCGGTGACACACTCACGGCTTGGCGCATCCAAGAAAATATGCGGAACCATGGCTTCAGGCACGTGGTCCTTTAAGCAATGCTTGGGATCGACGAGGGTGACAGAATGCTCAATTTCCGGCAAAACCGTTGCGCAAAAGCTCGCCACATCGTCCGCACCGTAAACCAGCTCGCCCCTGCGATTCATAAACGCATCCATCAAAGCGCGCAAGGCTTTGCTTCGTTCGGGGCTGCAGCGATGCAGCTCCTTGCCGCGAAGCAGGAACAAACGCCCGCCGCTTTCCAGCATTTGCTGATCCTCACACTTTAAAATCATTGCGCCATCCTTGGCGATGGAGGTTTTTACTTGAATTTCAGGCTCATCGGGCATAAAATGCAAGAGATCCCCCTCGTCGTGTCTGGCATCGCGCAGCATTTCTTCCCCCTGATAGAGCGTAAACAAGCTGTCCAAGGCACCGCCGGTTAAATGGTACCTTCTCCGCTCATTTTCAACCCCATAGCTGGAGAGCTCGTGAAAGATCGGCGGCTTATAAAAGCGAACCAAAAACCGGTATAGTGTTTGGCTTTTTTCGTCCAGCATTTCCACATCATGCGTGAAAGCAAACTTTTTACCATAGGTAACATAGTCCTTTGCTTCAAAATGAAGCAGCATTTCTTCTATGTTTTTGACCATATAAAAGCGTTCTGCCCCTATTTTGAGGGTGAGGTATACGCACCGCTCCAATGGCTCGATGGTCATGGTTGGCACGAGCATCACCTTGCCGCACAAGGCTTCATCGTTGCGGCTTTCCTCCTGCTCGCTGCCATAGGCTCGCAGCAATCTGGCGGCCCACATGTCGGAGGTGCGCGAGCTTGGCTTGTCCGCCGTCAGCATGCCCTTTGCCCGCAGCGTTTCCATGGCACCCAACAGCATTGCCACACAATGCGGGCATAACCCAATCTCCATATTTGCACAGCTGCATTGATGGTTTGAGATGGTAGCATCTGTATCAAGCGTAATCAGCACCTCATAGGATGCAGAATCGTCCTTCACGGTTCCGATCAGGCACCAAGGCTCCGTTTTGGAACCCATGATCCGTCCGCTTTTAATTCGGCCCGTTACATATAAATCGTTTCCCCGAAGAAAGGCTTTACGGGTGCATGCCTCTTGAATTCCAGCTATTGTTAAGTTCACGGATGGCTCCTTTGCAAGGCTTGATTTTGGGGGATGAGCTGGAAACGGCGCATACGCAAAAATCGGCACGTTTCCGCAACTTATTATACAACGTTTTCACGCGTCCGTCACCACCCTTGTTGTATCAGTTGCAGAACAATTCCTTGGGAACGGCGCTTGCCCGACCTTGGCAGGAATGGTATACTGGCTTTGGCATCCGTACCATTACTTTCATGGGAGGCTCCTCATACATGAAAACCTTGCTTGTTGCCATCAATGCCAAATTTACCCACACCAACCTAGCCGTTCGCTCCTTGCAAAACGCATTGCTTGCGGCAGGCATTGCGGCGGATTTTGTGGAATACACCATCAATCAACCCCTGCACGACATTCTGGCGGACATTGTGCGCAGGGAGCCAAAGCGCCTGCTTTTTTCGTGCTATATCTGGAATATTGCCTATGTCCGCGCCCTTGCGGAGGATTTTCGCCTGCTGAACCCGCAGGCACAAATTTTGCTGGGCGGGCCAGAGGTTAGCTTTGATGCGGAAGAGCTGCTTGCTCAAATGCCTTGGGCGGATGCCATTGTGTGCGGCGAGGGCGAGGCATTGCTTCCAAGCGTGCTCAAAATTCCGCAACCCAAGGGCATATACCGTACAAGCGGCTGTGTGGATCTGGATTTGCTGCCCTTTCCCTACCGCGATTTGGATGCGCTCAAAAACCGCGTGCTCTACTACGAATCCACACGCGGGTGCCCCTTTGGCTGTGCCTACTGCCTTTCCTCCGCGGACATGCATGTGCGCGAGCGCTCGCTATCGCTTGTGTTTGCTGATTTACAGCGCTTGATAGACGCAAGGGTGATGAAGGTCAAATTTGTGGACAGAACCTTTAATCTACATGCGGAGCGTGCCACCGCTATCTGGCGCTACCTCGTTTCGCATGACCAAGGCTTTACATCGTTTCAAATGGAATTAGGCGGAGATTTAACAACCGAAGAACAGCTTGCGCTGCTCAAAACCGCCCGCAACGGCTTGTTTCAATTTGAAATCGGCGTGCAATCCACCAACGAGGAAACGCTCAAGCGCGTTGCCCGCGCTACTGATATGCGCAAGCTATCCGGCAATGTAGCGGCGGTAAAGCAAGGGGGAAATATCCACCAGCATCTGGACTTGATCGCGGGCCTGCCGTCTGAGGGCTTTGAAAGCTTTGCCCACAGCTTTGACGATGTTTTTGCCCTGCGCCCCGAACAGCTTCAGCTTGGTTTTTTGAAGCTGCTTCGCGGAAGCCGTCTTTACGCTCAAAGTGAAGCGCTTGGCTTGGTTTTTTCGCCCATGCCGCCCTACGAGGTGCTTCAAACGCCCGCGCTCTCTTTTTGCGAGCTTTCACGCTTGAAGGCTGTGGAGGAGGCAACGGAGCTGTATTACAACAGCGGCCGTTTTTCACATGAAATAGACGAGCTTGCCGCGCATTGCAAAAGCGCCTTTCAAGCCTTTTTATCCCTTGGGGAGGAGCTTAGCAAGCGCAAGGTAACGCAATACGAAGCGTATGATTTGCTTTACGCTTTTGCGCTGGCGCAGGGCTGTACGCCCGAGCGCATGGCTTGGCTGATGCGCTTGGATTTATGCTTGCACGAACGCCCGCGCAAGCTTCCCGCGCACTGCGCCTTGGGCGCTTCGTTTGAAGAGCGCAAAGCGCAATTGAACCGTGAACCGGGGCTTGACCGCTACACGGATTTATTTCCCGCGTGGGTTGTGGGGCTTCGGGGCGCTGAAAAGAAGGCTGTGACCTTTGATTATGCAAAGCGGGATGCCTGGGGGCGGGCGAAAATGATCTGTTAGCAAAGGTTAAGGAATGCCGAAAACGAACAAAGCCGTCGCTTTTACACGACGGCTTTGTTCGTTTTTGACTACGCAATCTTATTTGGTAGCTCCAAGGGGAATCGGACCCCTGATTTCGCCTTGAGAGGGCGACGTCTTAACCGCTTGACCATGGAGCCTTGGCTGGGGAACTAGGATTCGAACCTAGACAATACGAGTCAGAGTCGTAGGTGCTGCCGTTACACAATTCCCCAATAAAGATGGCGCGATGATTATTATAGGTGATAGCTTTCCAAAAGTCAAGCGTTTTTTTTAATGAGGAAAAAAAGGGTGAAAGTGGGGACTGCCCCCCACAGGTGGTGCCCCCACACGGGGGCGGGGGATTGCGGAAATGGCTTTCCGCGCGACTGGCGTGGGGACTGCCCCCCACACGGGGGCAGGGAACGGATTGCGGAAATGGCTTTCCGCGCAGCTGGCGTGGGG
>JAVXND010000113.1:0-5638 GCA_036645955.1 Clostridia bacterium
TGCGTGCCGCTGTTTTCTGCAAACTCTTTTGCGCCAAAAGAGTTTGTGCGGGTCGTAGGGGCGCATAGCCCCTACATTACTGGCGCGGAAAGCCAATTCCGCAAAAGCGCGATTCCCCCCCGCAGGGGGATGTAGCGGCGCGGGATGCCAATTCCGCAAAAGTGCGATTCCCCCCGCAGGGGGATGTAGCGGCGCGGGATGCCAATTCCGCAAGGGGGGCGAGCATCGCGAGGTGGGACGGACACCATGTATGGTGTCCCTACAGGGTTATGGTGCATGGGGGAGCGAACCCGTAGGGTGGGGAGCGGAAGGGGGGGACCTCCGCAATAAAACATCCGCTTGTTTATGAATGATTTCCTTGCTTTTTCGTTATAATTATTATATACTATTTATAACGAAGGAAGTGAGCCAATGGAACGCCCTAACTATCTTGCGCAGATTAGGCAGCGAATTGCAGACGCTGAACTTGGCACGGTTTTTATTCCTTCCGACTTTTTTGACATTGCGGAAGCAGTCAAAGTGAATATGTGTTTACATCGATTAAAAAAAAGCGATGATTTAATCATGGTGATGCGAGGCGTTTTTGCAAAACCACGGCATAGTGCTTTATTGGATAAAGGCATTCCGCCAAGCTTTGGAAACATTGCAAAAGCCATTGCACGTAACTATGGCTGGACCATTGTACCCTGCGGTGACACAGCGCTCAACAGCTTGGGTCTTTCCACTCAATTAACATCCGTATATTCATACATGAGCGATGGCCCGTATAAAACCTATACCATTGATGGCATGCAAATCACATTTAAACACACAAACCGAACAAATGAACTAAACGGTGTTTCCTTCCAAACTGCTCTTGTGATTCAGGCACTAAGAGCTTTGGAGCGGGACAACATTACCATGAAGGAACTCAAGAAAATTTCAGAGCACCTTAGTTCGAGCGAAAAAAAGAAGTTGCATGCCGAAAGTCAACACATTACTTCTTGGGTTTATGAAAACATCAAGCTTATTTGTAAGGAGGATGAAAACAGCCATGAAGCAAGTCGCTAATCTATCCCGCTCGGAACGTGAGGAGCTATTCATTGCCACAGCACACGATATCCATCTACCAGAAGCAATGGTTGAGAAGGATTTCTGGGTTTGTTGGACGCTTGACTATCTGTTCCATGCCTGCCCTTGGATTCATCACTTAGCATTCAAGGGCGGCACTAGCCTTTCCAAATGTTATCACCTAATTGAAAGGTTTTCTGAGGATATTGACTTGATTTTAGATTGGCGCTTATTAGGCTGTGAAAAAGACGTTCCATGGCAAACACGAAGCAACACAAAACAAGATAAGTTCAATAAAAAAATCAATGCTGATACCGAAAGCTTTCTTCTAAGTACCTTTCTTCCTGTTGTGCAAAACGATTTTGAATCGCTTCTCTCAGACGGATTTGAGCTTTCCATCGACCGTAATGATCCGCAAACGGTGCTTTTTGCTTACCCGCGTATTTTTGGTGAAGGAAGCATTCTTCCAATGGTTCGTATGGAAATTGGTGCATTGGCTGCGTGGTCACCAGTTCAAAATATGAACATATTCTCTTATGCTGCAAAGCAATATCCGAAAGTTTTTCATAGCCCAGGCACGCAGGTTTTAACGGTGGCACCAGAGCGCACTTTCTGGGAAAAAGCAACCATATTACACAAGGAAGCATGCCGCACCAACGGCACTCTTCCCTCACGTTATTCCCGCCATTATTATGACTTGTTTTGCATGAACCAGTCTAATGTAAAAGCACTAGCCTTTGCAGATTTTGATCTGCTGGCTAGTGTGGTTCGTTTTAAAAATCGATTTTATCCTACGGGCTCCGCACATTATGAATTAGCAAAGCCCGGTACGTTTCGCCTCATGCCTCCCGAGCGGTCTATCCAGCTTTTGCAGAGTGACTATGAGCATATGAAAAACATGATTTATGGGAACCAACCATCATTTGAAGAGATTCTAGCATGTTTGCAAAGCATGGAGGAAGAAATAAACGCCAACTCCCAATACAATACAAGTGCGGATTATTTGTCGTGCTAAGGTTTATAAATGATACGGATGTCAAGGAACATTACCATATGTCACGATTCAAGCAAAACCTATGTGAATGAATTTTGATGGGAAGGGGCGAGTGTTGGCGGTACCCGAACCGCCCAAATAGCGAGCCCCCTCAAAATTCATCCGCATCAAGGGGTTTTTGCTTGGAGTGCGTGCCGCTGTTTTCTGCAAACTCTTTTGCGGAGATGTGCGGGTCGTAGGGGCGCATAGCCCCTACATTACTGGCGCGGAAATCCACCTCCGCAAATCCCCCCCTCCGCACGGAGAATGCATGCCCCATAAGGCATGCTGCGATTTTTGCTTTTGAGCTTGTTTTACTACACTTAAAATGATATACTGACATGGAAATTCTTATGCGAAGGATGTAAAGAGATGTCAACATTTGAAGAACAGCTTATCTCTGCACGCAAGGAGCGCGGAATTACGCAGGAACAGTTGGCGGAGGAAATGAACGTTTCACGCCAAACCATTTCTCATTGGGAAAATGGACGGATGAAGCCCGACGAAGAAACCATGAAGCGTTTGTCTGAATTGCTGAAGCTGGAGGAATGCACAGAAGCAGCGCCAATGGCATTGGATGAAAAGCACACAGCCAAGAGCAGCAAGCTGCGCATTGGGGTGCTTGCCGCATTTGTTTGCGGCATAGCGGCCACGCTGCTTGTGGTCTATGGTCTGCTTCCGCTGACGGCGAAGAAGGCAGAGCCCATCCCCGCACAAGCCACGCAGGAGCAACAGGAGCTTCTCCCTGCGGATTATCCTTTTGAATGGTATCAACAGCCGGCGGTAAACGAAGCGGGCAAAGCCTACCTAGAGTTTGCGCCCGCTGCCTCTCCCGTAAAGCTGATGCAAATGGGCGATGAGGGGGAATATACTTGGGATATCGTGTACTTTATCAATGAAATCAACGATATTCCCTTTACGATCACTAAGTATACCGAAACGTTTTTTAACAGCGAGCATGGCGTGTTAAATGTGTATGTGAAAACGGGCGCTGAATGCACTCGCGTTTGGCAAACGGCTATGATTCAAAGCGGCTTGAATTATGGCTATAACTGCTATCGTAAAGTAGATGGCAGCATTGGTTATGGCGCGGCAATTGAGGGCATCGACGCAAACGGAAACGAGCTGGCGTTCGGACTCTATATTCCGCTGTCGCACGAAAAGGAGCGGGTTTTCACCCCTGCTGATTTTCAGCAGGAACAGCCGCGAGAGGCTGACAAGGCCTATGTGGAGATCGTGCCAGAGCATGACCCCTTTCCGTGCATCCACAAAGCGGAGTTTTCAGATTCGGTCGGTTGGGAATTCCTTTTTTCGATTTCCAATACAAGCGACGTTCCCTTCACAGTCAAGCAGATCACACAGGTTTTGTTTGATGGAGAAAAGACTCTCCTTCAGAAGGTTTTCACCTCCGATTTGGCGGGCTACGACAAGCTTTCCAAAGGGGACGAACCGCTTCTGCACGATGGTAATGTAAATGAGATGGTCCTTACGGGCATCGGCATGCTTGTGGAGGGCACAGATGCGAATGGAAACGAGCTTTCCTTTGCAAAATATGTCGAATTTGCACAGGAGTGACCAGTCATGACAATGAACACCCTTGGCAGCCAAATACGGCAGGCGCGAAAAAACAGGGGTTTCACACAGGAACAGCTGGCGGAGACTTTGCATGTAACCCGTCAAACTGTTTCCAACTGGGAAAACGAACGCTTTCAGCCAGACTATGAAATGCTGGTGCAGATTGCGGACGTGCTTTCTTTGGATGGATTGCTGCCGCAATATCAGCCCGACGCGCAAATGCAGGCGGCTCCCTTGGCAGCTACCCTATCCGAAAAAGCCCCGCCGCTGCGGTTTTACAGGTCCAAGAAATACGTTCGCGTGCTGATGCTTGCGGCGGCCGTGTTTTTGGCGGGGGTTGTTATTTTGCTTTGTAGTCTGAACCAAACTGCTTCAGACAATAGCGGCTATTCCCTTGCGTGGTTTCAGCAGGAGCAGCAGAATGAAGCAAACAAGGCTTTTGTGCGGCTCTATACCCATACGCCAGTTGTAAAAGCCATGCGAGGTTCGCCTGGCGCCACGCCTATGCGGAACTACAGCATTCATATGAAGGAAGAAAACGGCATTGGATTCACAGTTGAACGTGCAGATTGTGTTTATTTCAATGGTCAAAAGGTCCTCATGATGATTACAGAAACCGAGGATTGCTTTCATGAATTTCTGAGCAAAACGTCCACACGCATTGGCGCTGGTCAATATCGCCAGCATCACTTTGTGGAGATTGCCGATCGTGAAACCACAGGCTTGGGATATGTGATGTACGGCACAGATGACAATGGCAATGAGCTTTCTTTCCACATCTACCTCTCCTTTGAAAACGAATACAAGTAAATGCGTTTTTCCACCGCCCTTCTTTGCAAGGGCGGTTATTTTTTGGCTTTTGATGAATTATCATCCATTATCACGAATGTAAAACAAAACTTGCGTGACTTTGTAACCTTCTGTGCTTATGATAGAACCATCAAAGAGAAGGAAGGGAGTGTTATGCTGTTCTATTTGGGCTGGATCATCGCGGCGTTTTTGGGTGGAGTTCTGTTTGCTTGCTGGTATCAAAGAAAGCGTCATAACATGGCAAAGCGATTTGCCCCCATTCCTTGCTACCGCGGAAGCCGCTATGCGGAGATCGTAGAGGCGGTAGGGATGCTTCCGCAATGTGAAAGACGTAAGGCAAACGGTCATGTGGTCAGAACATGGAGCGATCAGAAATATTCGATCACACTTTTGTTTGACGAAGCGGATGTTTGTCTTGGGGTGGAGGATGAAACGATTGAGAAGCAAGGGTGAAAGGACAAGGGAGGGGTGGCGTGGACACAGGCATGGAGA
Organism: Clostridia bacterium; assembly: GCA_036645955.1. Taxonomy (GTDB): domain Bacteria; phylum Bacillota; class Clostridia; order Christensenellales; family Aristaeellaceae; genus Limiplasma. Next base: position 4,961 of record JAVXND010000113.1, read on the forward strand.
TCGGAACGGGCAAGGGCGGTTCATTTGCATGGGTGCGGTTCGTTTGCATGGGAGCGGTTCATTTGCATGGGTGCGGTTCATTTGCATGGGAGCGGTTCATTTGCATGGGCAACCTCTGCGCGAGGTCGGAACGGGGCAAGCCCGTTCCCTACGGGGGCACGTGCCGCACGCGGCGGCTTTTGCGCAAGATTGCCCCGCTTCCTTGTAGGGACACCATATATGGTGTCCGCCCAGTTTGCGTTCTCCCCCCCTCATTCATTTGAGAGGCAGCATAGCGGGATATCGTATTGCTATTAGCATGAAAGTAAGATATAATGGCAAAAAAGAGGAAGTATACAAATCGAAGCGGATGGCGAAGGCTGATGCAAAATATGGCATAGATATTTGCCGTGTTACACGAATTATCATGGATTATCACGAATGTAAAAGGAAACTTGCGTGACTTTGGGGGTGAAAAGACGCAGAATAGTCGTAGCGTTACCGATAAAAGCAGAAAAGTAAAGAAAGGAAGTAGGAACGGATACGCATATGAAAAAAGGGTGGAAGCACCTCACGGCATTGCTGTTGGCTATGGTGATGCTCCTGTGCCCCTTGGCAGGGATGACGGAAGAAGACGAGTACATCACTTTTGAAGCGCCAACGTTGGAATACAGTAAGGACAGTATCAGCGTTGATAAT
>JAVXND010000114.1:0-5595 GCA_036645955.1 Clostridia bacterium
CGTTACAATGCTCAACTTGGGATTGCTTTGATTGTTCACAGCAGTAAGCCTCCAGCGCATTTTAATTCAAAGCCCAATGGAATGCCCTTCTTTTTCTGAGGCATTTAATGAAAAGACTTGTTTTATATTAGCATGGTTGAGAAGGTATGTCAATTATGACGCCCTTTGGTGTTAAGCTGATGTTAAGCTTGTGTGTTTCATGCCTAATGCTAATTTTGCGCTAAAACGCAATCAGAGGCGCTGCCTTCCATGCGTATAAGAGCAACGGTCAGCTCGTATCCTCTTAGACATGGAGCGGTATAGCCTTCATAGCTGCTAGAGTGACAAAGCATTGATTCAAACAAAAAGCCCGCTGACAATAAGTTGTCAGCGGGCTTTTTGTTTGCCTCTAGCCTGTATAACAGGCTAGGAAGCGCGGCTCATCAAAGCGATTATTTGTTTCTGATCGCGCGAAGCAACCGTGTCATATGCCAGCAACGGCTGTCCAGAATAATTTTGTCGGGCACTTGATCCTCAACCGTACTATGCAGATAAGCCTTAAATACAGCCAGCTTTCTGAAAAATCCAACCTTTGCATGCCTTGCATGTTGAAGGGCGCGTATGGGTTTGGTTATGCGCCATGAGCGCGAGCGGTAAAGCATCCTCGAAAAATCATCGCATTCCATGCAATCGTCTAGAAGATTTAGTTGGGACAAAACAACCGCAGCATTGGGGCTGGGAACAAATCTCTTCATTACATCATCATAAATTTTTAGCATTCCCTGAACATATTGCGCAATGGAATAGTGTTCGCACGCAAAGGCTAAGCATTTCCTGCCGCGTTCTTCACGTTCTTGCGCATTGTCAATCCAGCGTTGCATAGTATCCGTATATTCGCAGGGTTCTACTGCCAGCCCGCAATCCGGTGAGGAAATCACTTCGCATAATGCAGTTCCCGGAATGGATAAAACAGGCTTTCCACAGCTCATTGCCTCAATCGCCATCATGCCAAAAGCTTCCTGTTTGGATGGCATTAAAAAAAGATCACAAGCTTGGTAAAGTTCTGCCAGCTTCTCATCATCCATAATCCAGCCAAAGTCTCTTACATCATATTTTCCTTCAAACTCACCTAGCAAGCCTTTTTCGCCAACTGCTAAAAGGGTGATTTTGTTCTTGCATTGGATATGCCGAAGGCTATCTGCCACAATCTCAAACCCCTTGTAGATACTATTGGTTGCAAGGAACATTATGGTAAGTGAATCGCTCGCAATATTCAGCTTTTGTTTTGCCTTGACATGCGCCACTGGCTTAAAAATGGTCTGATCAATCCCAAAAGGTAGAAAGTAGATTTTTTTGCCAGCAAAGGTTGGTGCGCTTTTAACGCTTTCCTCCATCCACTTAGAGGCAACAATCACGCTGATATTGGAGTTTTGGATTGCCAAACGTTTCTTTTCAAAGTAATAGGCTGAAATATCATTTTTAATGGGAAATAGCTGATCCAAATGTTCGCAATCACAGCAAACGGTTTGATATTTGTTGCAATCTCCGCCGTGGACGCAGTGTCCTCCCAGAAAAAAACGATCATGAAGTGTAAGTACCGTTGGCTTGAGTGATGTAAGCAAAGGAAGGTAGTTCATATCGAAATTTGTATTATGAAGCAAGTGAAGGTGTACAATATCCGCAAGCTGAAAATAATGGTTGAACAGCATTTGCTTTGCGTAATTATGTTCCTTATCTGTAGGAATTCGAAAGGTACTGGCATCCTTTGACTGTTGGTTTGTCACCAGATGAATGGATTGGATTCCTTCCTTTTGCAAAAGCAGATGCAGGTTATGTCCATTAAACTTATTGCCGATTAAATCGTTATCACCAACTTGCAAATTGATATAGCGTGCACCATCTGCAAGCAGCTTTTTTTGAATTCGATAGATTTCTTCCCTTTTTTGATTGGGCGGCAGGTTGCTTTGGAGCAATAAGTCTTTATAGTATTTTTTCAGACTTTCTTTACATGGAGCACGGCAGTCTTTGATTGTTTGAGGTAAGTCAGGCCTTGAAAAATAACGTTCAAACCAGTCTTCTATTTCAGGTATGGACTGGTGGCGCTCATGTAAAATTTGTCCGCTGTGTTCACGCCTGTTTGCAAGTACCCTGGGTATGTGAACAAAAGTGCCTTCTGGCGCCATGTTCCAATACATTTCAACATCATGAATATAGCGGTAGTGTTTTTCACACAAAATTTTCCAGTGCAACAATTTGCTTCTTTTGATCGTGGTACAGGGTGCCGAAGCCGCGCAATTAAATGCACTCAGCAGTTTTGCATAATCCCAATCTGGATTATGAAAGCTCAACAAAGGACCATCCTTTTCATCAATAAATTGAAAATCACAATAGGCCAAAACTGCATCTGGATTTTTGTCAAGCGTTTGCCCCATTGTTTTCAGTAGCTCTGGAAACATGGTATCGTCTGAGTTTAATTGAAGAAAGTATTTTCCTTGAGCCAATGTCCATCCGTGATTCACAGCGGATGGTTCGCCTTGATTTTCCTGATATATATATTGTATACGTGAATCAGTCAGATAAGGCGCAATCACTTCTTTTGTTTGATCGGTGGAACCGTCGTCTATAATCAAATATTCAAAATCAGCTTCCGTTTGCTGCAGCACGCTCTCTATTGCTTTACAAATAAAATTTGCGCGATTATAGGTGGGCGTGATGATCGAAAATTTGGTTTGCATTGCTTTCACCTCGTTGTTCATCAATATAAGGATATTTAAACACAAAATGAGCGGATACTTTTCATCCACTGCCACATATTCGTCACAATTATATGAAAATCCTCTTTGCAAAAACGTCGTAAATGTACATGCTTTTAACACTTCCGTATTATTGACTTTGTACTGTGCTTTTGATAGGACGACATAGTAGGAAAAATTAGCTATAAAGGCGTGATCTCGTAGCAGACAAGAGCAGTGTCTGGAAATTTGATTTGTTGCGTATTGTCATGAGCATTTTAGACGTATGGCTTCATGCTTCGGCTGCTATGAACAATACGACGCATCCATTCGCACAAGGGATGTGGTAGCATCCTCGGATAATTTGCGCGTAGCAAGGTGAAAGGAGCGCAGACCCTTGGCTTGCAATAGCAGATGCAGGTATCTTTTAAGTCCAGCGCAGGTTGGATTTCGTGTGTAAGCGTCGGTGCTTCTTTAGATATTTGCATTTCACCTCTTTGTACCATATGGGGGCAAGGTTATTTATGAACTTTTTTACCTATGAAGCGAAGTGAAGTGCAAAGCTTCCAGCTACGGCTGTTGAGAATTTCCACATCGTTTTGCCTATCCGAATCGTTATTGTTCATATAGCTGCGGTAACAACGCAATTTGTTTTTTAGCCCTTTGCCCTGCCTTCGCGCATGCGAAAGGGCGCGAAGGGGTTTGGTCATTCGCCATGTATTTGACTGATACAGCACATGCATGGGGTTAAACAGCGTTGATAATCCATCTGAAAGCGGGTATTTAACGGAATCATATCGCAGTATTTGTTTGGAAATAAGCTCCGCATCGGCAGAGGGCTGATGCTTGGCCATAACCTCTTGGTAAATGGCTTTGATACCCTCCGCATAATTTTGCAGTGAATAATGCGCTTGCGCATAAGCAAGGGAGCGTTCGCCCCGCTCTTTAATTTCCTCCGAATGCTCTGCCAAGCGCTGCAATTCTGCGGCAAAGTCCTCCTTGCTTACAGCAATACCGCAGGCAGGCGCATTCACAGTCTCCGCAAGCGCCGAGCCGACTGTAGCCAATACCATTTTACCGCAACACATGGCCTCGCACGCCATCTGCCCAAAGGCCTCATGGGTAGGCGACAGGTACAAATCGCAAGCCTGATACAGCTCTGCCAGTGCATGCTCGTCCTTTATCCCGCCATGCTCCACGAGGCGGAACCTTTCGTTTTGTTCTGGAATGAGGCCATTTTCCCCCACCGTAAGCACCACCACCTCGCGCTTGCACCGAAGCGCGGCAAGCGCGGCTTTGAGTATCGCAAGAGCATTTTGATCCTCGCGGCAAGTGCGGAGCATGAGCACCAGCGCATCAGGGTTGATTCCAAGCGCTGTTTTGGCTGTGCGCAGCTCCTTTGGGCAATAAATGGATTGATCGATGCCAAAGGGCAGAAGATAAACCTTTTTCCCTTGCATAATGGGCGATTGGCTCACCTGATCACGCATCCACTCGCTGGCCACAATCATGCTGATATCCGAATTTTGAAACGCTTCCTTCTTCAAAGCAAAGTTGAGGGCTGTTTCATCCTGATATAAGGGGAATGGCATATTCAAAGACTCACAATCCTGGCAATGCGTTTTCCACTTTTCACATTCATGGGGATAGACGCAATGTCCGCCCAAAAAGAAGAGATCATGAAGCGAAAGCACTGTGGGCTTTAACTGTGTAAGCACTGGCAATAGGTTCAAATCAAAATCCGTGTGATGGATATGATGCAAATGCACTACATCCGCCATATGGAACAGCTGGCTATGCAGAATTTGCATGGCGTAATTGGACCCATTTTGCACTGCGATGTGAAAGGTATCCGGATCGACCGATGCTTTGGGGCGGCGAATCATCGCATACGAACGCACGTCGTTTTGGTTTAAGTAAAAATGCAGATGATAGCCGTTGGATTTGCCGCCAATCAAATCATCGTACCCTATTTGCAGGCTGATGTATTCTTTGGCGCCGCGCAAGCGTTCTTTTTCATAGTGGCGCAGGTAGTTAAATTTGTCCTCGGCAGATAAGTCGCTATTCAAAATAAGGTTTTCCTGAAAGATCGCTAAGCTTGCACGCACATCGCTTTTGGCGGCCAAAACCTCGGGAGGCAGGTTTGGTTTTGAAAAATATTCCTGAAACCAACGTTCGCCTTCAGGTGCATATAACCACGCTTCATTGGAAATTTGGGTACTATGGTTACGGAAGGTAGCCAGCACCTGCGGTACGTGAATAAAATCACCCTCTAATGCCAAATCCCATATCATCACCGCATCATTACTGCACTTGTAGCCCTCATACTGCCTCATATGCTTCCAATGCGGCAGCGCTTTTTTGCGAATAAAAGTGCCCGGGGCGCAGGGATAGCAATTAAAAGCTTTTAAATCCCGAAGAAAATCCCACTCTGGCAGCTTCAATACAGATAGGTTATCGCCATTTTCGTTGATATGAACAAAATCGCAATAAGCCACAAGCTTGTCGGGCTGTTGATCCAGGGTGCTGCACATGGTTTCAAACAGCCCCGGCAGGATGGGATCATCTGAATTGATCTGAATAAAATAATCACCCTTTGCCAAGCGCCAGCCATGATTTACCGCTGAAGTATCGCCGCCGTTTTCCTGATACACATACTGTATGCGAGGATCATGATAGCCTTCCACCAGCTCCTGTGTATGGTCCATAGAGCCGTCATCCACAATGATATACTCATAATCCGTAAAGGATTGTTTGAGGACGCTGTCAATGGTTTCGCGAAGGTAGTTTTCGCGATTGTAGGTTGGCGTTACAATGCTCAACTTGGGATTGCTTTGATTGTTCACAGCAGTAAGCCTCCAGCGCATTTTAATTCAAAGCCCAA
>JAVXND010000115.1:0-5311 GCA_036645955.1 Clostridia bacterium
TGTCACCTGTAAACTGCCGTGGTGGGGGGGGTTGGGGTGGCGGCCCCACCCCTCGTCCCCCCGTCCCCTCGTCCCCCCCCGTTCCCCTCGTCCTCCCCCCATGTTCCTTTACAAAGGAGATGCACATGTTTCATAAGAAGTCGGTTTGGCTGTATTTGTTTCCCGGAATGCTGGGGCTGTTGGCTTTTTACTTGGTGCCTTTTTGCTGGGGCGTTTGGTTTAGCTTAACAGACGGCACCATCAACAATCATTTTGTAGGGTTTGCGAACTATATGCGTGTTTGGCAGAACGAGGTTTTTCAGCTGGGCTTGCGAAACACGCTGGAGCTTTCCTTTTTGTGTGCGCCTGTCATTTTTGTGCTGTCGTTTTTGCTGGCCTCCATGCTGCGAAAAGCAATTGCAGGCGGTGCTTTTTTCCGCAACGCGCTTTTAATGCCGTATTTAATGCCATCCTCAGCAATGCTGATCATCTGGCTGTTGATATTTGACTATGGCGGAATTGTCAACCGCATGTTTGTGACTCTGGGGCTGAACCGTGTGTTTTGGCTGGAGGGTGCGGCGCTCCGCGTGCCGATTGTGCTGTTGTACATATGGAAAAACCTAGGGTTTAGCGTGGTAATTTTTACTGCGGCACTGCAAGCGGTACCCGAAGCGCTGTATGAATATGCAAGCTTGGAGGGCGCGGGTTATTTGCGGCGTGAATTTTCCATCACGCTGCCGCAGATTGTGCCAACGGCCTTTTTGGTGCTGGTGCTGGCGATTGTGAACGCGTTTAAAATCTTCAAAGAGGTGTATTTCATTGGCGGCGCATACCCCGATGAAAGCATCTATACATTGCAGCATTATATGAATAATAAGTTTGCCAAGCTGGATTATCAGGATGTTACCACGGCCGCGTATTCGTTTGCGGTGATTGTAATTGCGCTGTTTTTGCTGATGTACCGCGCCAAAGCGGTGCGTTCGGGCGAAACAGCGTAAGGGGAGGGAGGTAGAAGAATGCAGGATTATGTAAAGGCGGGTGGCTTGGCGCCAGCGGAACCCGTACCATCGGGCTTGGCATCAGCGGAACCAGCCGCATCGGAACCCGCCCCGCCCTCCGCAGAACCGCTGTTCCGTGCGCCTGTAAAGCGCCACGGCCGCAAGCGCAGGGCTTTTCGGGCGGCAATGCGGCATGCCAGACCGTTTTCGTTTCTACTGCTCACCGTGATTGCTGTGATTATGCTCTTGCCCATTGTGTTTACATTTTTGTACTCGTTTTTCCCAAAGAGCGAGATCACCGCGTATCTGGCACAGCGCAACCGCTACGACGATGCCAAATGGATGGATGTGCTCTTTTCCCCCGCGCAATTCAGCTTGCGGCAATACTACACCATTTTGGTGGAGGAGCCGCAATATTTGCAGCTGTTTTGCAACAGTGCGCTGTACGGTTCGGCCATTTTGCTGGGGCAGATGTTTGTGATTCCCATGACGGCGTTTGCGCTGAGCCGCTTCCGCTTTCACGGGCGTGATGCACTGTTTTTTCTGGTACTGATGCTCATGCTGCTGCCCTTTCAGGTAACCATGGCGCCCAGCGTGATGACGCTGAGGGCTTTGGGCTTGCTCAATACCCCGTGGGCGGTGATCTTACCGATGATCTTTTCGCCCTTTTACCTGTTTCTGATTCGCCAATTCATGATTGCCATCCCCAATGAAATTGTGGAAGCGGGGCAAATGGATGGCGCGGGTACCTTCCGCTGCTTTGTGCATGTGATGATTCCCGTATGCCGCCCCATTATCGGCGCGGCGGCGGCGTTAAGCTTTGCGGATAGCTGGAACATGGTGGAGCAGCCGCTGGTATACCTGACCAAACCAAGCATGCAGCCGCTGAGCGTGATGTTTAACCAGATGAGCACGGATTCAACGGGCATCGCCTTTGCGGGCGCGGCACTGTACCTGCTGCCCATGCTGCTGGTATACATTTACTTTCAGGATGATATTTTGCTGGGTGTTCAGCTAAGCGAGCTGAAATAATGATCGTGGGTTGACAAAGAATTTTCGTTTTGAGAGGATGATTATCAGATGAGCAAGAAGGGCAAGGCGCTCAAGGCACTGCTGATTTTGGCGGTGGCGGTTGCGTTGTGCATGTATTTTTCCCGAACGATTCAAACCATCACCACCCCCAAGGTGAAGCTGGTGCAAGCGTCGTCGGGGCGCATTGAGCAAAAATTGAATGTGCAGGCAATTCCGTATTTCCCCATCAAAACGGAAATGACGCTCAACAAAGCCAAGGATTACCCCATTACAGTGGATAAGGTGTATGTGAAGGTGGGCTTGTTTGTGGAGGAAGGGGACACCATCTTCACTGCGTCCATCAATGACTACCAAAACAAGGAAGATGCCCTGCTCAAGAGCTATAACGAAAAAGCGCAGGCGCTGATTGATTTGGACATTGCCAACCGCAAAAGCAGCAAGCAAAGCAAGCAAAACGATTTGTATAGCTTGATGATTGAAAAGCAGGACGCGCTTTCCAAAGCGGAAAGCGATGCGCGGCTGGGCGCGGCCAAGGAAGGCATTGAGCTTACCTTTGACCAAGCCCTGTGGGAAAGCAAGGCAACGCATGACAAGGCAAGCGCGGAGGTCATGAAGCTGATTGGTGCCGCCTCCATGGCCAAGCAGGCCTTTGATGTGTCCCGCGCGGATTTTTTTGCAAGCTATGAAAACAAAAAAATCAAGGTGGCGGACGCGGTTTTCAAATACATCAAGGACCGCAACAAAATGGTGGACGAAATGAAGGAAATCAGCAATAAAATGGTGGAGCTGTTGGATGCAAAGCAATCGCTCACCACCGTTACCGCAACCAGCGCGGGGTATATTGCGGAGCTTGAGCTGAAAAAGGGCGATAGCTACGATGGGCAAAAGGCGGCGTACACCATCGCCAAAAAAGACGACAAGCCCATTTTGCGCGCGGATATCACAGACCTGAAAAAGGATGTGAACGAGGGCGCAAAGGTGGAGGTCGCGGGCGAGTACGAAACCTACAAAACCAAGGTATCCGCCGTGAAGGATGAGCCCGATGGCCGCAAATATGCGGAAATGGAGCTTACGGATGATATTTTGCGCAGTGCGGGCGGCATGAGCAAGCTGCTTCAGGATGGCGGCGTGCAGTGCAAGCTGGTTTTCCGCGCTAAGAAAAACGCGACCATCATTCCCGCGTCCGCCTTGCGCAGCGAGGGGGAAAACGAGTACGTTTTTATAGCGGAAAGCAGCTATGGCGGCTTTTTATCATCGGGCGGCATGAAGGCGAAAAAAACCCCCGTAACCGTGATTGACCGCAGTGACACCGCCGTGAGCGTGCAGGAGGAGTTTAGCTACATGAGCATCATCGACCGTGCCGACCGTACTGTGGAGGATGGCAAGCCTGTGATGGAGTATGTGGAGTAAGCGCTGTAACCACTTTGCTACTCTTGGATTTGTTTTGGATAGGATGGTTAAATAAATGCTCAAAGCAAGCTTGAAAAAACGCAAGGGCACGCTTGCCCTGTTGGCGATTGCGCTGGTGGGGCTGGTTTATGCATGCGTGTCAGCAGGGGCGATGGATACGCGCTTTCAGTTTGCCTACCCCGCGCCGCCGCCTGCCGCAAGCACGGATGGTCAGAAAACGGCAGGCGCAGGCGCGAAGGATGCGGTGAATAAGCAGCAGGAAAACACCGCTCTGCGCGAAGCGCGCAACGCCGCCAAGGAAGTGACCAAAACGCTGGAGGGTGCTTGTGAAAACAACACGCTGTATGCGGTGGGTCAGCCTAGCACGGCGACCATTGAAAAGGGGCGGCAGTGTGAGCATGCGGCTCATGGGCATTGAGCAGAGCTATTATGCCATCAATGCGCCCACGCTTACCTGCGGACGGCTCATCTACCCCGATGAATTTTCCCGCGGCGAGCGCGTGGCGATGGTGGATGAACAGCTTGCCGTTGCGCTGTTTCAATATGCCGAGCCATTGGGTGAAAGCCTGCTTGTGGCGGGCGAAAAATATCAGATTGTGGGCGTGGTGCGTGCGCATAAGCAGGTGGGCGATGAAATGGAGTACGCCATGTACGTGCCCTACCGCGCGCTTGAAAAAAGCGGCGAGCCCATGAAGATATTGGTGTATGAGGCTACCCCTGTGAAGGGCGCGGGCGGCTGGACGGCCTTTGAAAGCGCTGTGAAAAGCTTGAGCATGGGCGGCGGTACCGCCATCAGCCTGAGCAAGGAGCGCATGAACGCGACCATGCCCGCGCGTATGCTGGGCATATTGTGCGGCCTTGCGGTGATGATGTATGCGCTGAGCTTGCTCAGCCGTGCGTTTCGCACGTTTACGAGGCGCTACCGCGAACGGCTGATGGTGACCTATGCCGCCCGTATGCTCTGGTGGACGTTTTGGCGCGGGGCGGTGCTTTTTCTTGGCTATGCCGCCTGTGCGCTGGTGCTTGCACAGCTGTTTGTGTGGCTGCTGGAGCCTGTGTACACCTTTCCCGAATGGGTTCCTGCGGTGCTTGTGGAGCCTAAGGACATTCAAACCGCGTTTTGGAATGTGTGGCAAAAGCCAGCCGCCGCTGTGGAATACCGCACGCCCGAGCTGCTTCGCCTCCGCTTTTTCAGGGAGCTTTGCGGCTGGTCGGCGGGGCTTGCGGCGCTTCTGCTGGGCAGCCTGTACGGCACCATTACGGGGCTGGTGAAGCCGGAGGTCAAGGCGGAAGCCGAGCACGAGCTAACCGAGGCGGAGGCGAGGCGCAAGCTAGAGGAGAAATTGCGCAAGGATGGGAAGCTGTAGGGGGCATGAGCTGGGCGGGGGCAACGGGCGGATGCGCGTTGGCCGCACGGGCGGGCTGCATGGTGGCCCACGGGCGGCGGTTCGTTGACCGCACGGGTGGGCTGCATGGGCGGCGGTTCCTTTACAAATCGTCTGCATCCTGCACGGGCGGTTCTCCGTTTTGTGCCATGCCTGTGTAGCTGCCCAGTACATCGGTGCTGTTTTTTTCATCGGACATGTGGGCCAGCACGGAGAGATGCTTTGCGCGTTCCTTGTTGAGTGCCTTGTTGCGAGCGGGTTGCTTTGGGGTGGGGTCGTTCATATGCGGCTCCTCCTTTTTTTGTGTTGGCAGATGAGTAGAAAATGGTTTGCGGCAGCAAGCGCCATGGCTAGCATGCACCAAACGCTCCTGCATTATCAGGGGAAAAAGGCAGATGCGGGGTTGGCAGCCCGCACTGCTTCCGTCCTCGCGGGGTTCGCCCCCTTGCGGGATTGGCAGCCCGCGCTGCTTCCGTCCTCGTGGGGTTCGACCCCTTGCGGGATTGG
>JAVXND010000116.1:0-5200 GCA_036645955.1 Clostridia bacterium
TGGCATGGTGAGCAAGCCGCAAATGAAGCTTACGATCAGCTTAGCGGGTACTTGCTTAGCCAAGAGCAGCAAGAGGGCTATCTTTTGAGCTTTTGCGACAATCAGAAATCGCCGCGTGAAGGGAAAAGCTTTGAGCATAACGGGTGCAGGATTACCGAGGTGATTGTGGCTTACCGCGATAAGGAATAGCATTGGCTGGATGTGCGATATGCGCCAAACAGCATCGAATCGCAAAAGAAATTTGAAACAATGCGGAAAACCTGTGCAACGAATCCTACAACCACTTGACAGCGTCCGCCGCACATCCCGCTCTTGACAACCCTCCCCCCCTCAAGTACAATCAACCTGTAGTGAAGAAGGGGGATCGGCCAATGAAGCCTATGGTCAGCATTTGTTGCGCTACCTACAATCACGGGCGCTTTATTGCAAAAACGCTGGATAGCTTTCTGATGCAAAAAACCGAATTTCCCATTGAAATTTTAATCAACGATGATGCATCCACCGATGATACCGCAAAGATCATACGGGAGTACACGGCGCGGCATCCCGATATCATCAAGCCCATTTATCAAACCACCAATCAATATTCGCAAGGTGTCCCAATTGACCCCACCTTTAATTACCCACGGGCGCAGGGCAAGTACATTGCTTTGTGCGAGGGGGATGATTTTTGGTGTGACGAGCAAAAACTACAGCGCCAAGTGGATTATATGCAGGCACATCCGAATTGCACCTTCTGTTTCACAAACGGCTATATTGAGGATGAAAGCGGCGAGCGTGCGCAAAGGGTTTTTTTGCCTTACAGTGCGAAGGATCAAAGCGGTTACTTTGCGGCGGAGCACGAATATACAGTGGGGGAGATGTGCGCACTCAACTTTGTGCCCACTGCTTCTTTTTTGTTTCCGGCGGCGGTGCTTTCGCGCCTGCCAGCCACCTATTGGCAAAAAAAATGCCCGCATGGCGATTTGAAGCTGCGCATGTTTTGCACGGCGGCGGGCTATGGCGTTTATCTGCATGCATTTACCTGCGTGTACCGCGAAAACGTGGCGGGCGGCGCCATGAGCGGATGGTCGCGCGAAGGGTCGGCGCGTGCGCACAGCAGGGTTTTTGATCGCGCCCAAAGCGTGGCGGAAATGTTATCCGATGTGGACGAATGGAGCGAAAAGAAGTATACTGAACCCATCGGACGCTTCCGTGATTGGTATTTGTACGTCATGCTGTTTAACGCGCCTTTAAGAGAAGTGCTTCAAAACGCGGATGTTAAGCGGGTGTACCAAGCATTGCCGATTGGAAAACGGTGGAAGCTTTGCTTGAAGGAACTGCTGAAACGGTAAGAAAGCGTTCCGCAATTTACAAAAAGCAGGTGAATTCATTGCGCATTAATGTAACGCGTAGCTCTATGCCGCCTTTTGAGGAATATTGTAAAGAAATTGAACCCCTTTGGGATAATCATTGGCTCACCAACAACGGCGAAAAGCTCAAAGCCTTGGAAAACGAGCTGCAGCGGTATTTGCAAGCGCCCTTTGTTTCGCTCTTCACCAATGGGCATTTGGCGCTGGAAGCGGTGCTTGCCGCTATGGCGCTGCATGGCGAGGTGATTACCACACCCTTTACCTTTGCATCCACCACGCACGCATTGGTTCGCCGCGGCTTGACCCCTGTGTTTTGCGATGTGCGCGCGGATGATTACACATTGGACGCAAGCAAGCTGGAAGCGCTGATCACCGATCAAACCTGCGCCATTTTGCCCGTGCATGTGTATGGCAATCTCTGCGATACGCAGGCCATAGCGGCCATAGCCGCCAAGCATAACCTGAAAGTGATTTATGATGCGGCGCATGCCTTTGGCGTAACCAAAAACGGGGTTGCGGCGGGTGCGTTTGGGGATGCATCCATGTTTAGCTTCCATGCCACAAAGGTCTTTAACACCATTGAGGGCGGCGCGATTGTGACCAAGGATGAAGCCTTGCTTCAAAAGCTTGCCATGGAGCGCAATTTTGGCATCTCAGGCCCAGAGGATGTACCCTTTGTGGGCGGAAATGCCAAGATGAACGAATTTCAGGCCGCAATGGGGCTGTGCAACCTGCGCCATGTGGCGGAGAACATTCAAAAGCGCAAGCAGGTACACGATTGGTATATGGAGCTTCTAGGGGGTACGGAGGGCCTGCGCTTGCCCGTGGCACAGGCAGGGGTTTGTAGCAGCTATGCCTATTTCCCAGTGGTGTTTGACGGCATTGAGCTACAGCGTGACAGCATTTGCAATAGACTGGCGCAAAACGGGATTTTTGCACGCAAGTACTTTTATCCGCTCATAACGGAATTTGAATGTTATCAAGGGCGTGCGGGTTTTGACCCGTCCCTTACGCCCATTGCCAAGCGCATATCACACAATGTGGTTACACTGCCGCTTTACCCTGAGCTGGAGCGCGGGGATGTGGAGCTGATTTGCAAATTGATTCAAGCCTAAACACAAGGAAAGGAGGGGGCGGCTTCACATGAGCGAAAAACGCGGTGCGTCGGTAGCGTCCTCCTTTTTATTCAAGCTGATGGAAAGCGTCGGCGCACAAGGCATTTCTTTTGTGGTTGGTATTTTGCTGGCGCGGCTTTTAAGCCCCTATGACTATACGGTGCTTGGCATGCTGATGGCTTTTATTGCCATAGCTCAAGTGTTTGTGCAAAGCGGACTGAATACGGCGCTTATTCAAAAAAAAGAAGTGGATGAAAAAGATCGATCCTCTGTTTTTTGGCTGAGCCTTGCCATATCCACGGCTTTGTATTTGATACTTGCGCTTTGCGCACCCGCCATTGGCACGTTTTTTCACATGCCCGAGCTTGTGCCGCTGTTGCGGGTGATTGCGCTGATGCTGTTTCCGGGCGCCTTGCTTTCGGTGCAAAACGCGGTGGTGGCGCGGGAGATGGCCTTTAAAAAGCTCATGCTTGCCAGCTTGCTTGCAACCCTATGCTCTGGCGGAGTGGGCATTGCCATGGCTTATGGCGGCTTTGGCTATTGGGCTTTGGTGGGTCAGCAAATGGCCAATCAGCTGTGTTTGTCGGTGGTGCTGTTGATTTGTGTGAAATGGCGTCCGCACTGGGTGTTTTGCAAAAAGCGCATAGGCGTGCTCATTTCCTTTGGGTGGAAGCTCTTGGCCTCCAGCCTGCTTGAAACGGGTTACAACAACCTGCGAAGCCTTGTGATTGGCAAAAAATTCAACAAAGATGCCCTTGGCATTTACAACCGAGGCAAGCAGTTTCCCGAGATGATGATGAATGCGGTCAATGGCACCATCCAAAGTGTGATGCTGCCCGTGCTTTCACAAAAGCAGGAGGATGTGCTGCGCATGAAGCAAATGATGCGCCGTTCTGTGAAAGTCAGCAGTTTTTTGGTGATGCCAATGATGGCGGGGCTTGCGGCGGTGGCCGCGCCGCTGGTGAGCTTGCTTTTAACGGACAAATGGCTGCCCTGCGTGCCTTTTTTGCAAATCTGCTGTATTGATTTTGCCTCTTACCCCATTCATACGGCCAATTTACAAGCCATCAGCGCAATGGGGCGAAGCGATGTGTTTTTGCGCTTGGAGCTGATTAAGAAAGGCTTTGGCTTGGTGGTTTTGTGCGTGACGGTGTTCTGCTTTCAAAGCGTGCTTGCCATTGCGTGGGGCGCGGTCATCAGCACGCTTGTGGCGGCGTTCATCAACGCCTCGCCCAACCGCAGGCTATTGGGCTATGGCTATTTGGAGCAAATGCGCGACGTTCTGCCCTCCATGCTGTTATCGCTTGTGATGTTTGGTGCAGTTTATGCGCTGAACCTGCTGAAGCTGGCGCCGCTTGGCTTGCTCTGCTTACAGATAGCGGCAGGTGTGACGATTTACGGCGGGCTGGCACTTTTGTTCAAGCTGGAAAGCTTACGCTATTTGAAGGATACCCTGCAAGGCTTGCTTCAACGGAAACAGGAGGCATAAAAGGATGAAAACAACAACAACCCTGATCACGGCGGTGGGCTCTGCGGCGGCTTGCGCGGTGAATGAGCGCTTGCATGCGCTTTCACACCGCGTGATTGGCTGTGATATTTACCCCCGCGCTTGGAACGCAACGTCTGTTGAGGTGGATGTGTTCTTTCAAGCTGTTTTGGCTACGGATGCCCAAAGCTATCTTGCACAGCTTGAGGAGCAAGTAAAGCGCTATGAAGTGGATTACCTCATCCCCCTGACCGATGTGGAGGTGGATGTGCTTTGCATGCAAAAGGAGCGTTTTGCGGCGCTTGGCTGTGTGGTATGCGCACCAGATGAAGCCGTTGCAGGCCTATGCCGAAACAAGCTGGAAATGGCGCGCAGGCTGGATGTGCTTGGATGCTGCCTTACCATTCCTACCTTTTCGCCCTATGGATATGAGCCCAAGGAAAGCGATTTTCCCATGATGCTCAAGCCCCTGCGCGGGCGAAGCAGTCAAGGGCAGAGGGTGGTACGCACGCGCGAGGCTTTTTTATCGGCGCTTGCCATGCGGGATGATTATATTGCGCAGCCCTATATAACGGGTGATATTTACACCGTGGATGTGGCGCGGGATGTGAGCGGACAAGTGCAAACCCTTGTGCGGCATGAGCTTTTGAGAACTGTGAACGGCTTGGGAACCACTGTGCAAATTTTACCCGACCACAAATTAAGCGTGGTATGTGAGCGTATTGCGGCATTTGCGGGCTTGGTTGGCGTTGTGAACATGGAATTTATTGAGCATGACGGACTTTACTACTTTTTAGAAGTAAACCCGCGCTTTTCGGGCGGCGTAGGGTTTAGCATCGCCGCAGGGGTGGACTTTGTGGCGCTGGACATTGCATGCTGGACGGGGGGGCGCATAGGCCAGCGCGTGCAGGCAAAGGAAATGCTTATGACACGCAGAATGGAAATTGTGACAACGCATGGGTAAGTGAATCTTACCAGAGCAAAAAGAGCAAAAACGAATGCAACCCTGCATGTGCGTGATGAAAAAGGGTTGACAATCCGCTGGGTTTGTCGCATAATATTCGAGGAAAGCGCTGGAATGGCGGAATGGCAGACGCCGGAGATTTAAAATCTCCTGTCCTCTGGGCGTGCGGGTTCGAGTCCCGCTTTCAGCACCACAATCTGTCTCAAAACGTTGAATTTCAACGGTTTGAGACTTTTTTTTGTGCGAAGCGGGGAACGGTCTTGACCGTTCCCCGCTGGTTACG
>JAVXND010000117.1:0-5175 GCA_036645955.1 Clostridia bacterium
CTTTTCTACATTTGTTTTGCCAGCGCGGTAGCTGGCTGCCAACGCTTCGTTGCCCGCAAGCACCGCTTGCACCGCCATGGTTAACGCGCCTTTGTCTGTGATGGTAAAAAGCGCGTGTTCCTTCGCGTAAACCTCGGGATCGCAATCCTCGTCAAACAGCACGGCAAGGATTTTTTTGCCTGTGGAGCTGTTCACGCGCCCGTCGGATAGCAGATTGCTAAGCGCCGCCAGATGCGTTGGCGAAATGGGGAGAGCGCTTTGGTCACGCTCGCCCGTGTGGGCGGTATCTCGCAGTGTGATTTGTGCAAAAACCTCGCCCAATAGCAGATTGCAGAGCATGGCGGGATTTTTGGCATGAAGCATGGCTTGTTCAAAATAATCGGCCAGCCAACGCTCGGCAGTCAATTGCTCAGCGGCGTAGGCGCTTAAATGGTACTCGCGCATGTAGCGTTCCCGCCGCTCGTCGGGCAAAGCGGGAATGGAAGCGCGGATGTCGGCCAGCTCTGCATCGCTTAGAAACAGCTCGGGCAGATCAGGCTCGGGAAAATAGCGGTAATCCGCACTGTTTTCCTTGCGTCGCATGCTGATGGTGGCACCTGTTTTTTGATCAAAGCGCCGCGTTTCCTGCAAAATGGGTTCGCCCGCCGCCAATGCGGTTGCTTGCCGCAAAGCCTCGGCGGCAATGGCACGCTCCACGCTCTGAAAGGAGTTCAGGTTCTTCATTTCCGTGCGCACACCAAAGGGCTCGCCGGGCTTGTGAATGCTCAGATTCACATCACAGCGCAGGCTGCCCTCGTTCATGCGGCAATCGCTCACGCCTGTGTAGGTAAGAATGGCGCGAAGCTTGCGCAAATACGCTACGGCTTCCTCAGCGGTACGAATATCAGGCTCGCTGACAATTTCAATCAGCGGTACGCCGCAACGGTTTAAATCCAGCATTGTGCCGGCAATATCGTCGTGCAATAGCTTGCCTGCGTCCTCCTCCAAGTGAATGCGCGTAATGCCGATTTGCTTTTCACCTTGACTGGTTTGCACGCGCAGGCTTCCCCCTTCGCAAAGGGGAAAATAGAATTGGCTGATTTGGTATGCCTTTGGCAAATCGGGGTAAAAGTAGTTTTTTCGGTCGAAACGGCTTGTGTTGTGTACCGTACAGCCTGTGGCCATACCCGCCATGGCGGCGAGGCGCAGGGCCTGCGCATTCATCACAGGCAACGCGCCGGGCAGTCCCATGCATACGGGGCAGGTGCGCGTGTTTGGCTCTGCACCATAGATGTTTTGGCAGGCACAAAAAATTTTGCTTTGGGTGCGAAGCTCCACATGGGTTTCCAAACCGATGACCATTTCATAGCCGTTTTGAATGGTTTGCTCGCTCATTGTGCGCACCCCTTTTCAAAAGCGGTAAGGGGCGGCTTGCGGGTGCTTTCTGGCTGTTCGCGCTCCACCGCCGTAGCGGCGCGAAGCAACAGCGCCATGCCGCCGCGTGCGCCCATCATCCCCAAGCCGATGGGGAGACCGCCGCCTGAAAACCCGCAGGGAACCGAAAGCGCAGGCAATCCCGCAATGTTGGCGGATACGGTGTAGCAATCCCCTGAAATCATCGCCAAGGGATCGGCTGATTTTTCGCCCAAGGGGTAAGCGGGGGAGGGCGCAACGGGGCTTAATAGCAAATCATAGGCGGAAAAAGCCTCGTTTAGCTCTTGGCGGATGCGTTCGCGTGCCGCCTGCGCCTTGCGGTAATATTGCTCCTGATAACCGCTGCTCAAGGCAAAGGTGCCCAGCATGATGCGGCGCTGTACCTCCGCGCCCAAAGCCTCACTGCGGCTTTGGCGGTAGAGCGTGTCCAAATCAGCGTATTCATCGGCACGGTGACCGTAGCGCACACCGTCGTATCGCGCCAAATTGCTGCTGGCTTCGGCGCTTGAAAGCACATAATAGGCGGGAAGCGCATAGCGCAAGGCGGGTATGCTCAGCTCGCGAACCTCCGCGCCTTGCTTGCGGAGGTTTTCCACAGCACAAAGCACAGCGCTTCGCACATCGGCGTTTAAGCCAGCGTCAAAGCATTCCAGCGGCAGGCCGAGGGTCAGACCATGCAAATCGCCGCATGGCGGAAAACAATCGGGTTCAAAGCAAAGCGCGGGATCGCTGGTTGCATCGCGTGTGTCGTGGCCGCAGATGACTTGAAGCAGCAGCGCCGCATCCTCACAGGTTTGGGTGAGGGTTCCCACTTGATCCAGCGAGCTGGCAAACGCCACCAGCCCATAGCGGCTGACCGCGCCGTAAGCGGGTTTTACGCCCACCACGCCGCAAAAGCTTGCGGGTTGACGCACACTGCCTCCCGTATCGCTGCCCAGCGCCCAAGGCGCCATGCCAGCCGCAACCGCCGCCGCCGAGCCGCCAGAGGAACCGCCGGGTACGCAGGCTAAGTTCCATGGGTTGCGGGTTGCACAAAAGGCGCTGTTTTCCGTGCTGCCGCCCATGGCAAATTCATCCATGTTCAGCCGCCCAAGCAAGGGCATGCCAGCCGCTCGTATACGCTGGATGACCGTAGCATCGTAGGGCGAGCGAAAGCTTTCAAGCATTTTGCTTGCACAGGAGCAGATGTGTCCGCGTATCACAAGGTTATCCTTGACGGCAATGGGCACGCCATCCAAAGCGCTCAACGCTTGATTTGCCTTGCGACGCGCATCGGACTGAGCGGCTTGAGCCAGCGCTTCTTCTGCAAATACCTCCAAATAGGCGTGGACGGCAGGATCGCGCAGTTTGGTGGCTTGCAGATAATCTGTGACAATGGCCGCAGACGTGACTTCACCCGCCGCCAGCATGCGGCAAAGCGAAGCTGCTGTTTGGGTGCAGAGCGCGGGAAGCGGTTTGTACATCAAGGTGGATTTCCTCCTACTCAAAGGTTTTGGGCACGGTGATCATAGCGCCATTCACCGTTGCGGCATTCATGAGCACCTCTTCTACGGCGAGGCTTGGCATGGCAAGGTCGGGGCGAAGGGGGGCGGGCTTTGCTTGCTCGCTTGCTGCCTTGCGCGGCGCTTCTTCCGTCAGGCTTGTCAGGGCATCCGCAAATTGCACCATGGCAGGAAACTCACGTGCCATGCGTGCCTCCTGCTCCGCAGGAAGGGTGAGCATGCTTAGCCGCGCCACAGCCCGCACCGTTTCCACTGGCTCTGTGTGCATTGGATGAATGGCGGCGCTTTGAATGGCTTTTTCCATGTTGCTTTCCTCCTTTTTTGGGCATGCCGCAGGGTATAAAAAACCTTTCGCCCCTATTTCTTGGGACGAAAGGTTGATGAAGTTCAGAACCTTCCGCATGCGCGCAGACCTTGCTTGCCTCCAAGTGAAAGGGCGTTCGTCAAGCAAGTTGACACGCAAAGGGGGACTACAGCGCTTGGGCGGGCGTAGCGGTTGCCATGGGCGAATCGCTTGCCACATGCACATTTTCGGGCTTTGCAACGTGAAATTCGCATCCAGCGTTATAGCGCACGGCTTCGGGAGCGGTTTCAAGCAGCTCGGGGTTACGAAGGCATTGCTTCATGGTGGCAAAGAGCTGGGCATACACAGCGCCGCCGCATACGCGTTCATCCGCCGTAATGCCAATGGGCAGCGTGCATTTGCGAATGACCTTGCCGCCCGCATCCACCGTATAACTACGCTGTGGGTTGCCGATGGAAAAAAACAGCCCCACATTGCCAAAATTGTAAATGTGATGGTACACGCGCGTCATGCCGATGGAGGCCATGTTGGTTACATACATGGACGTATGAAAGGGCAGCGCATCCAATAGCACCTTGGGCAGCAAACCATAGCGATCCAACAGCTTAATCAACCCCACCACAAGGTTGGGCAGCAGCGGAACCTTGAGCGCAAACCCTGCTAGCTTTACGGCAAAGCCGGGGTTTTCGGGCTTGCGATTGGCTTCGATGACAGCCTTCACGCGAGCACTTACATCGAAAATGGTGTCGGTTGGGTCAAAGAAAACCTTGACCGCGTTTTCCGCAAGGCTGCCATCGGTGGTATCCATGAGCAGGGTGAAGCTTACGGTAAGCTCCTTGCGGTTGTAGAACTGTTTGTTCAGCACAAAACGGTTGGCCTCGGGCGTTTGCGAAACACCGCGCACAAAGCTTGCAATTAAAATTTCCATGAAGGTGATCTTGATGCCTTCACGGCTTTTTTGCGCGATGTAGCGCATCATGGGTTCATATTCTACATCGTGATCTAAAAACACTTGCGCGTCACAGCGCATGGGCATGAAAAACGGCGTAACTTGCACAATGGGATCAATGTCATGTACGCGCTTTCCCTCGGGGCGATGTCCGAACATAGGGTTCCTTCCTTTCGTGGGCAATGGGCAAGCACGCGGTTGCGGTTTGCGATTGCCGTGGTCGTTGCCTTTTGTGCGCCGCATGGAAAGGGGAAAATGAATAAGGGCGGTAAAAAATGATAAACCAGCGGTTAGCGGCGCAGATGCACGTACTATTGTATAACGACAGCGGGGATTCGTCAAGCGGACAAGGAAAACGGGCAAGACGTTTTCTTCGCAGCCTCACTCGCCAAAGAAAACGCACGTGCATCACCGTCAACCGTTGCATTTAGTTAGTCGGCAGTAATATAGCAATAAGTATGGCGAAACACGATTTGAGAGGAGCCCAGCCCATGAGGTGTTCCCCTAGGGGAACAGGGGCGTTTTGTCTGACGAAGAAAAAAGGTGTTTCATAGACATTGGAGGTGAGACCAATGTCAAAACATATGGATCTCAATGACCGAAACCAAATCTATATCGGTCTGGAAACCGGAAAATCTTTTGGGGAAATATCTCGTGAACTCGGAAAAGCACGGTCAACCATCGCACGTGAAGTAAAGCATCATCGGATCGTATGGAAAAAGGGGGCTGTAGGACGTGTTAAAAACCAATGTATTCATCGCTCCAACTGTAAATTGTTTGATATTTGTGAAAACAAGCCCGACTGTACCCGTAAATGCTCAACCTGTAGCCACTGCAACAAGATATGTCACGATTTTCTGGAGGAAAGATGCCCAAAACTTGAAATGCCGCCTTATGTTTGTAACGGATGCTCTGGTATACATGTCTGCACATTAAATAAAGTAACCGCTAAATACCCCCACGTCTATGAATTCGCTTCACTTCATGCGAAAATCAAAACAGGCTCT
>JAVXND010000118.1:0-5091 GCA_036645955.1 Clostridia bacterium
TCATTCCAAAGAAAAAAGAAACATTCAGCTGCAAAGTTTAACTTTTCTACCAAGTGAGTTACCCTGATGACATTGCCTGCGGGGGCAGGCCAGTCACCCCATCGGGTGACCGACCCCCCTTTTTTTATATTTCGGGAATTTCCACGGCAATTTCATGCCCTAGCTCGGCAGACTTGCAAATGCTGTCAATAATGGCTTGGTTGTACAGAATTTGGCTGGTTGGAACGGGCGCGGGGGTGCCTTGCAAAATCGCATCCAAGAAGGAACGAATCTTGCGGTCAAACAAGCCGGGCTCGCCAGTGGGGATGATGGGAATGAGGGTTTCTGTCTGCAAGCCCGCCACATCGGTGTAGAGCTTCATGGCGCCGCCGACGGTGCCGTTCCAGCACTCGGTGGAGGGGATGCGCAGCGCGCCCTTTTTGCCTAGCAAGAGCGTATCACCGGGGGTGTCAAGGTGCATGGCCCAAGAAATGCGGAAGTCGAGCACAATGCCGCCCTCCAAGCGGATGAACGCGGCGGCAAAGTCGTCCACGTCAAAGCGCTCCGCATCCTCCTTCTTTTGGTACTCAGTGCTGGTGCCAAAGAAGTTGGAGGTGTAGCCCGTTACGGTGAGGGGCTTGGGGTAGCCGATGGCGTTCAAAACCATATCCAGCGAGTAGCAGCCAATATCCCCCAATGCGCCGATGCCTGCGGTTTTCTTTTCGATGAAGGTGCTGTTGGGAATGCCGCGACGGCGGCCGCCGCCTGTTTGAATGTAGTAGATTTCACCCAATGCGCCTGAATCCACAAGCTTCTTGATCATTTGCATGTTGGGGTCCATGCGGGGCTGGAAGCCGATGGATAGCAGCTTGCCGCTCTTGCGCTCGGCGCGGATAATGTCCACCGCTTCCTCTGTGGTTACGCACATGGGCTTTTCAAGCAGCACGTTCACCCCTGCCAGCAGGGTGTCAATGGCGCACTCGGCATGGGTCATGTTGTAGGTGCAGATGGATACCGCGTCCAGCTTTTCGGCGGCGAGCATGCTTTTGTGGTCGGGGTAGTAATGCGCGCCCTTTACGCCGTAGCGCTCTGCAAACTTTTCTGCTTTGCCAGGAATGAGGTCGGCCAGAGCCACCACCTCAACGTCGGGCATGTGCTGATAGCTTTCGATGTGTGCCTCGGCGATCCAACCAGTGCCGATGATGCCGACTCTCAAGGTTTTGCCGTAGGTGCGCTCTTCACTTGCGGTGGGGGTGAAGTTGGATAAAACCGTATCGCTCATGATCAATTCCTCACTTTATGTTATTTTTCAAATATTTTAGTGTAGTGCGTCGCTTAACCCAAGCTTTTGAAGCGTGCCAATGCTTAGCGCGGCGGCTTCTAGCGGCGTGCGGCCAACGGACATATCCTGCTCTACCACAAACCATTGCGCGCCGCTTTCAATGCCCGCCAGCAGTACGGCTTCAATATCCTGACAGCCGTAGCCAACGGGGCGGAACTCGAAGGCGGAGGTCGCTTTCTTTTCGTTTTCGTCAATGCCGATCAGCGCATAGGGGGTTACATCTCCCTTTGTGCCCACATAATCCTTGAGGTGTACAACGGGGCAGCGCCCCGCATATTTGCGGATGTAGGCGGCAGGGTCTTCGCCCGCGTATTTCACCCAGCATACATCCAGCTCGGTTTGGAGCCATTCGGCGGGTACGGCGCTGTAGAGAAAATCCAGCGCGTATTGGCCGCTTAGCTTGATGAATTCAAAATCGTGATTGTGGTACAAAAGCGTGAGCCCCGCGTCCTTCATCAGGCGCGCAAAACGGTGGATGACTGCAATGGCATGGCCAAAGCCTGCCGCACCTGGGCGTGTGGCATCGTCCAAATAAGGTACGGCGATGAACCTGCAGCCAATGGCTTGGTGGAAGGAGATCACGCCGAACATGTCCGCTTCAATTTCGGCAAAGGGAACATGGCTGGAAATGGCAACCAAGCTGTGCTTTTTGAGCAATGCGGCAATTTCCTGCGCACTGTGACCGTAGAAACCCGCAAACTCCACCCCATGGTACCCCATGGCAGAGAGGGCGGCAAGTACCGAGTCTAAATTTTGCTGTGCTTCTTCACGTGCGGAATAAAGCTGATAAGCGATTGGACGCTTTTCCATCACAAAATACACCTCCATTGCGATAATAATCCTATTATAAACGCGGCAGGGCTGTTTTGTCGCGCCATTTTATGATACAATAGTGCCAAAACCCGCTATTGATTACCGCTTTGAGGGAGAGGAAACCGTTGCTTGATTTTTATGAGCTAGCCCGTGATGAAACGCACCGTACCATGGCGTGGCATATTGATAACAATCAATATTTTGCGCATTTCCACAGCACCATTGAACTCATTTACGTGGAAAGCGGCGTGCTTTGTGCCATGCAGGACGGCGTGGTCCATTTGGTGGAGCAGGATCATTTGATAGTCAATTCCTGCTATATGCTGCACAGCTATTCCACGCCCGAATATTCGCGCATTATTGTGGTGACCATTCCGCTGTCCACCGTGCCCGCATTGCGTGCATTGCTTACACAGCATAGCTTTTTAAAGGGCATAGTAAATGCAAGCGGCATGGAGGAATGCCGCGACCTTTTGCGCATGATGGCCGATCCCGCACACGCGGAAAACAGCTGCTTTGTCAACAGCCTTGGCTCCGCCTTGCTTTCCTTGCTGATTGAGGAAATTGGCTTGCAGGAAAATGTCAGCGATGCGGAAACCGACTTGATCAAGCGCATCCTGAGCTATTTGCAGGAGCACGCGCAGGAGGCGATGGATGTGGAAACGGCCGCGGCGCATTTTGGCTACAGCGCAGGGCGGTTTTCGCATATCTTCAACCAAAGCATTGGCTGTTCGTTTACGCGCTATGTAAGCAGCATGCGCTGTCGCATGGCGCAGCGCATGCTGGAGGCGGAGGATTTACCGCTGACGGAGGTGGCAAGCGCATGCGGATTTTCAAGCCTGCGTACCTTTCATAGGGTGTACAAGGCTTATGTGGGGCATACGCCGCGCGGGGAAGGGCAGTAAACACAGGCTTCTTTACACCAAAAGCCCCCAATAGGATAACAGGGAAACCCAAAGGAAGATCGTAACCACGGAGCATAGCGAGCCAACCACCACAATCTGCCCTGCCAATTCATCATCCGCGTGCAGCTGCTGTGCCATGGTAAAGCTGCTCACTGCGGTAGGGCTGGCAAACATGGCCAGAAGCGCACCTAGCGCCACGCCGCGAAATCCAAAGGCGACGGATAACGAAACAAAGCACAGGGGGATCAAAATCAAGCGGCCGCTTACTGCGGCTACAATGTGCTTCAGGTTGGGCTTCAAGCGCGAAAAGGTAAAGGAGCCTCCCAAAATAATCAGCGCCAGCGGCGTTGCAATTTTGGAAATGTCACGCACGGTTTGTTCCACAACGCGCGGCAACCGAAGACCCGTGAGCAGAAAAACAAACGCCGCCATCGCGCCCAAAATCAGCGGATTTGTGACGACCCCCATCAAAATGCGCTTGATGTTCACCTTGCCGACATGAAAAATTTCCAGCGCAATGACCGATAGCAAATTGAACAGCGGAATGACAAACGCAATCAGCACAGCGGTTGTGCCTGTTTCCGATGCGCCAAACAGGGAGGCCGCCATCGGCAGACCAAACAGGATATAGTTACTGCGAAAAATGCCCTGTACCATCACCCCGCGCCGCAGATTGCTTTTTTCAAAGCGCGGAACCAGAAGCATGAGCACAGCAAACATTGCCAGCACGCATGCGATGGCAAAAACAACAAGGCGCGGCTGAAAGGAACTGGAAAAGTCACTGTCATACACGTTGATAAACAAAATGGCGGGCAGAAAAACGCTGAAACAAAGCTTGTTGAGCTGACGCAGAAAGGCTTCGTTAAACAGCTTGATCAGCCGCAAAAAATAACCGAGCGCCATCATCAAAAACAGCGGGCAGACCACTGAAAATGCAAGTGAAAAGCTATTCATAGCTGCACAGCTCAACCAGATTTCCGTCGGGGTCGCGCAGATAGAGGGAACGCATCTCACCCTTTACACCGTGGCGCGGTACTGTGTCAAGGGCGAGGGTGATGCCGCGCTCAAGGAGGGTATTCCTGCAAAGCGCAAGGCCGCCGTCTATTTCAAAGCAAAAATCGGCACTCCCGGTTTGCACATGCAAAGCCTTTGGCTCAAGCTCGCGCCCCTTTACATGCACGTTGATTTTGAAGTCGCCGGCAAACAGCTCCCACCGCCCTCCCGCGTCCTGCGCTAAAAAGCCAAGCGCTTCATAAAAAGCGATGCAGGCGGGGAGGTTGGCGGTGGTGATGACCATGTGGTCAACCTTGCGGATCATTTGGCGGCCTCCTCGTGCAGATACAAGCCCTTGAGGGTGTATTGCGCCAGAATATGGCCGTCCATTTGATGGTGCAGTTCATTGAATAAAAAGCCGTTTTTCAAATCAAGCAGACGATCCAATGCATACACGTGAAGCTCGTACAGGTGCGGGGCATCGGGGGGGCACATGCCGCCGTAGAAGCTGGAAAGCTCCGCGCTTTGTCCGCCGCCCTGCATACTCGTCCAGCTGTTTGCACCCTGCACAAAGTCGGTCGCGGTTTGACTTTCGTTTTCCAAAAGCTCTGTGCGCGTGAGGTTGGCAACCAGCCAGTGAATCCACGCAAACCCGCCGCTGATGGGGTAAGCGTCTTTGTCCTCCAGCACCAGCGCATAACAAGCGGTTCCCGCAGGCGCGTCTTCAATGCGCACAGGAATGGAACAGGTGGGGATTCCGTTCTTGCTAAACATGGTTCCGCGCTTGCCGTATTTGTCGTCGTATACGCCGTTTACCATTCCATTGCTGTAAACCTTCATAATCAAAAACCCTCCTACAATCGTTTGTTGGTACAGGTTCAGTATAGCGCAGGAAGGGTTCTGTGTAAATTACCCACTTTTTTGTGGGTATGGCGAAAGCAGGGGTAGCACTTTTTGTGGAGTTTATCCACTGCGGGGGACTTTTGCGGAAATGGCTTTCCGCGCTGCTGTATCCCCCTGCGAGGGGGGCGGGGATTGCGGAAATGGCTTTCCGCGCCA
>JAVXND010000119.1:0-4951 GCA_036645955.1 Clostridia bacterium
AAAAAGCTGCTGTCCCTCGCCATCACCCTTGTTGTTCTGTTTGGTTCCTGCGCCTCCGCCATCAGCGTCGATTCGGATACTATTTTGGATTACCTCTATAAGGAAAAAATCCACTCTTCTTTTATGGATTGCGATTACACTTTTCACAATAATATGTATATATATGACATTTTTGAGAGTGACAGCTGTTTCACGCAAGCCACTGCTGACCCCAACAGCGATGAACACCTGCTATGGGAATCAGCAAAAGAATCATGGCTAAAGATCGGCACCGAATGCAGAGCCATCCTAGACAAGGAAGGCCGCACCAACGAGAGTGTCCTCATCTCCGTCATCTACGATATCGGCAGTTCACCCAATCGCGTCTGCCTCCCCTTGCTGATCATTGAGGATGATGCTGTCATCTTTGACATTAGCGACACCGTACAGCTAGCGCAGTAATTTTGTAGTCCATAGCAAGCACGACCATAAACAGCCTTTTCAGGGCGGAATAGGTCATCCCTGCATCCCAACCCCGCTCACATCCCCGCCATTCATCAGCGCATCAATCAGCGCTTTTCGCAATTGCATTTCATCTTCACCCAGCTTTGCGGGTATTTGTGCATTTTGCTTGGCTATTTCAGCACTTTGTTTCTCTTTGCCCTTGAGCTTGCTTGTATCGCGCCCCCGCGCGGCCAGCCTTGCGCCAAGTGCCGTATCGCCATCCAAGCCGCTGAGAAGTGTGTAAAACTCACGCCAATGCAAAAAATCAATGTGAAGCAAATCCATCCCATACTTGGCGCGAAACGATGCATAGATCACATCCGCGTCAAATTCAAAATCCATCGGCGGCGCGCATGGGTCGCGCTTCTGTTTTTCAGGTACAATCCATTGCATCATGGCTTCAAACGCATTGGGGGGCATTGCCTCCGTATAAAACCGATGGCAAGCGAGCACGAGCTTGTCGCAATCAGCCACGTCGGGGTCCTCCAATAGCCGCAAAATCAATAGGATGTTGCGAAAATCCGCATGGATCGCATATATTTCCTCATCGCTCTTGATACTGCCAGGAAGCACCTCTTCCAGCTTGCGCGAAAGCGAAAAGCTCTTATTCATATTCTGCAAGCTTCCCTGCATAACCGGCACAGGCCGCATCACAAATCAAAATCATCACCGCAACACCGTCAGCAAGGCAAACAGGCTTCCCGCCGCTGATGATTTGCATGGCACCTTTGCCCAATAAATCCTCCACAATGGCGGCACATTCACGTGCCGCGTCCATCACCACCTTTGGGCTGGATTGCTTGCTGATTTTTGCATACTTTTTGCTGATGGCTAGCGAGCGTTCAAATATTTCCGAATCGCTCATGCAAAGCTCAAACTCATGCCCGTTGACCGTAAGCGTTGGCACAGGCTGAAATGCATAGTTGATCTTCTTCATTTCTGATTTCCTCCCACTGTTCGCGGTGCAGGAAGGAATGTCCCCCTCCCGCACCGCACATTGATTAGATGGTTGGTGCCTTTGCCTCGGTAAAGGTCTTTGTGGCTGTGCTAAAGCTGCCTTGCACCAAATCCCCAATTTGATGAAGCGTTCCGCTGGTGGTTACCACATCCGCCGGATCGCCCGATATATCCCCCGCCTCCACGCATACCTTGAATTTGCGCGCTTTGTAGGTGTTTGCAGAGCCAGTCACCGCATCGTATAAATCCACGCGCACATAATCAAAAATAGCGTCCTCGCCCGTAAGCTGATCATGCGCCACCTTCAGCAGTGCCCGTATGGCTTCCTCGTCCACCACCAGCTGGGTATCGTAGCTAAAGCTGTTCTCGTAGCCCGTAATATCGCTGGATGCGTTTTTATCCCCAATAAAGGGCTGTGTGCTCACCTTGGGGCTTGGGCTTTCATTCATTGCTGTAAAGCCCACGTTCATTAAATGGTATTCAGGGGTTGCGCCCGTACCCTTTACCCCAAGGTAATCCGCAATTTGGAATCTCATCACCTTGTTCATTTGCTTGCCTCCTCATAGTAGTTGATGGATAATGATAGTTGGTATACAGCCTCGCTTTCGTCCTGCTGCTCCATGCTAAAGGTGTTGGATACGCTCACAAGGTGGCATTGCCGCCCCTTGCCCAAATCAGGCAAAAGCCGTGCCAGATTGCGGGCGCGTACCCATTGCTCAAAGCGTTCAAGCAAAGCTTGGCTGTCTCTGCGTTCGCGTTCACATTGCGTTCTTTGCCGCGCCAAAAAGCGGTAATAGGCCGTTACATCACAGCCTCCGCCAAGGTAATTGCGCACATGGTTTTGCGGCGTTTTGTAAAGCCCGTAGGCGCTTGCAGCCGCTTCAAGCTGTTCCGTGCCAATGCTTTCATCCACAGTAAAGCCGTCAAAATCCGCAAGCCAGCACAGCAAGGCACGGCTGATGGTTGTTTTTTCCATTAATCAACCCTCCCGCCGCTGATGACGGCCGCGCCGCGCAATATTTCCTCACGTCCGCCCTCGTTTTTCATTTTTTCAAACCAATAGTTTCCGCGCATGGGCGCGCCTGTAAAGCTTGCGTTCTCGTAATAACAGCGTCTGGCGTAGGGCGCGCTGTACACAATCCCGCCGCCGTTTTCGCCAATGCTTTGTCCGCGGCTTAGTATGCCTTGATCCAGCGGCACGCGCGGCTGGCAAAGCCGCAGTGCCTCGCTGTCAATCCATTGCTGCACAGCCCCGCCCGCATGAAGTCCCCTTGCGCTCAATAGCTCCTGTGCGTTCTTTAGCACCAGCCTGCCGTGTAGGATGCTTCCGCTCATACCGCCAACACCTTCCAATGCTTGAGCCGCCCGCGCCGCGTGTTGTCACTCACAGCTTTCACAGTCACATAGCCGTATTCCCGCGCCAAATCGCGCAAGGTGTAGTGCTCGCTCATTTCTGCAAGGCAGCTTCCAAGCACAAGCAAGTCTAGGTTGCTTTGCGCGTCAAGTGTCCAATACGCGCCGCTTCCCTTGTATAGCTTCGGTTCTTGGTAATGCCGTCCGCCCGCGTCCACCTCCGCAGGTACCGTAACGCGCACGCTCTGCGCCACATGAAGCACACCGTCCGCGCCCACGGTTTTTTCCGTCTGCCTTTTCACCTGCACCCCATGAAGCACCGTGCGCCGCCAGCCGTCCGCCCCATCGCGCACATTGCCCGCATGCACATGGTTGTAAAGGGTCACGGTATCGCCAAATAACATTGCATTCATAAAGCGCTCATCAACCCCGTTCCGCTCAACCAAAGCCCCGCCACCGCCCGCAAGCTCTCCTGCTCCTGCGCAGGCGTTTTTAGCGTTCCGTAGCTCTCGCTGTACCCATCGTTGCTCACCGCCGATACCCGCGCACCGCCTTCCCCCCGCGCGGCCTGCTGCAGATGCATCTCGTTAACCAAAGCGCAGGTGGCTTGCAGTACCCGCTTGGCGCAAATCCCCACCGCCGCTTGCGCACGGTCAAAGGTCATGGCGCTTAGCAAGGCGGAGGCGGAGGGCAGCCATTTGTCAAACTCGTCCGCCCCCGCCCCCGATGGGTACAGCGCCGCATAGTCGCTGTACGTTATCATGGTTCGCTCTCCCTTTCCTGCTTATGCCGTAATAGCAGCCGCACTGCTCACATACAAGCCGTTTACCTTGTTTTCGTACACATCGTTCAAGCCATATACGCGGTAGCCAAACTTCCACGCATCGGCGGATTGGTTCTGCTCGGGTGTAATCACCTTGGGTGCTACATGCTTGGTAAATTGGAGCACAGCGGGTTTGTACACAATCAGGAAGTTCAGGTTCACAGCGCCCGTTGCCTTTGCATAGCCGCCCGCGCGGTTGGTTGCATCGTCTGCGCCCGTAAGCAGTGTAACGGCGGAATAGAAGCGGGTTTGAGGCACCTTCACCACGCCTGCAAACAAGCTCAGCACCGCCTTGCTTTGGTAGCTATCCATGTTGTTTAGCATGGCAAAAATCGTCGGGGTCACAAACAGGTAGCGGCCTTCCTGCCCCACCTCTTTTTCGTCCATTTGGGTCATGGCGTTGTTCAGCGCCGTATGAACAGCCTTGCCATCGGCAAAGGTGGCTTGCACCGCACGGTTGGCGGCGGGTGCCTTGGCGGCCAGTGCGGCCAAACGCACTGCATCCGCCTCGGGACAAACCTTGGTGCGTTCAAACTCCCCTGCCAGCCTGCCAAACGCCAAGCCTGCGCTCTCCTCGTTCTCCACGCTGTCCACGGTAAACATGCGGCCGCGCTCATAGTTGAATACCTTGGTTTCGGTGGTCAAGTTCACACCGCCCATGGCATAACCCGCGGCATGGTCATAATTGCCCAACCCGTCCATGCTCATCTTGGGAATGATGATCTCGTGTACGTTTGTGCCCTGCTGTACCATGCCAGGATCGCTCTCCAGCACGCTGGTGAGTGATGCGTTCTGAAACACCTCGTCCAGCAGCGGTACATATTTCTTAAATTGTGCAATGGTATTGGCCATCTTTTTCATTCCTCCTCAATTGTTGTTTTTTTGTGATGCAGCCCAGCTGTGTTGGCAATGGGCTGGGTTGTTGTGCATTCTGCAGGCTCGCTCAGCTGTGTTGGCAACGGGCTGAATCGTTGCATCCTCCGTCCATCATGCCGGTGTCATGCATCCTTTGTTTGCACAGCGGGCAAACCCATTGCGCTTCGTACCTGCGCTAAATCATCATCGGTGCCTGTGGGCTTGTCGATTTTGCCGCCCACCGTTACCCTGTTGCCTGTGGGCTTTGGCTCGCTTTCGCCAAACAAATACCCATCCTCGCCAGCGGCCAGCTCTTTCACGGCTGCCAGCACTTCCTCGCGCTGATTTTTGCTTTGGCGAAGCTTCTCCACGTCCAGCAGTGCCGTAATGGCTTTTGCATTTCGCCCCTTGCTTTCGCGAATGGCGCTCTCCAGCAGGCCGTGAAAGGCTACCTCATCCAGCTTTTGCGCCGCCGCCTTG
>JAVXND010000120.1:0-4732 GCA_036645955.1 Clostridia bacterium
TTCCCCCTCGCAGGGGGATGCAGCGGCGCGGGATGCCAATTCCGCAAGTGTGCGATCCCCCCGCAGGGGGCCACAGCCCTGCGGGATGCCAATCCCGCGTCCAATCCCCCCTTCCACATTGCTTTTCCTTTGCGCATCTGCTATACTTTGCTTGCAAAAACCGCTATCATGGCTGTGCAAACGGCTTTTGACGCTTTCTTGGTACGGGGAGGCGAAGGGGATGAGCGCTCCGTGGCGCATGAAAGCGCTTTGCTTGGCAGGGCGTATTATATTGGAAAACGGCGGAGAAACCTACCGCGCTGAGGATACGGTCATCCACATGGCGCAATCGCTTGGGCTTTGCGAGGTGGATGTATTTGGGGTGCCCAGCGGCTTGTTCATCTCTTTTACGGATGAGGAGGGCGAGCGCATTACCTCCGTTACGCGCATTTTTCCGCGCTCCATCCATTTATCTCGGGTGGATGCGGTGAACCAGCTCAGCCGTCAATTATCCGCCAAGGTGCTGGACCCGCAGGCGCTGCTGCCGGCGCTCAAGGAAGCGGAAACGCTGGACGGCGCTTTGCGCGCAGGGTATGGGCCGGGGGCCGCGGCGGTGGCGGCGCTTGGGTTTGCAGTTATGTTTGGCGGCGGATGGGTGGATATGCTCGTGGGCGCGGCTTGTGCGGCGCTTACGCAAATGGTGCCCTATTGGCTCAGGCACAAGAACGCGGGCGCGATGTCCTGCGCTTTATTGGGTAGCTTGTTTTGCACCCTGATTCCGCAATTGTTTCATGCCCTTACAGGGCTTGGCGTAACGGAGGCAATGGTTGCCAGCGCCATCATGCCCTTGCTTCCGGGCCTTAGCATGACAAACGCCGTGCAGGATATTTTGCGCGGGGATATGCTTTCTGGCGTGGCGCACGGCGCGCGGGCGGTGATGCTTGCGGCGCTGGTGGCGGGCGGCGCGTTGATTGGCACCCATCTGTATGGCATGCTGGAGGTTTGGCTATCGCTACCTATACAGTCAACCATGCCAGCACAAGGCGCAACGACTGCGCTATGGCTGCGCGCGGGGGTGATTGCGGTAAGCAGCTTTGTGGCGGGCGTTGGGCTTGGCGCACTTTTTTACGCGCCGCGCAAGGCCATGCTTTGGGGCGCTGCGCTGGGCGCGGTGGGCTATTTGTGCTATTGGCTGGCGCTGGAATGGGGCGCAAGCGAGGCCGTTGCCATGTTCATGAGCGCGTTCTTGGCCGCCATGGGCGCACAGTGCGCCGCAAAGCGCCTGCATATGATTGCGACCATTTTTGTGACCATTGCCATTTTACCCTTGGTGCCAGGCCTTGGGCTGTACCGAGCCATGAGCGCCATCGCCATGGGGCAAATGGGCACGGGGCTTGCAACCGCCGCGCAAACCATGGCGCTGATTTTGATGATTGCGCTTGGCGTTGGCTTGGGCTCGGCGCTGTTGGGCGCGGGCAAGAGGCTGGAACGCTGATGCGTGCGCCGCTCCGATTCTGCTGGAACCCCATTCACGTTTTGAAGGAGGAAGCTATGACTAAAATACAAACCATCCCCAAAGCATCCGCCCTATCAGCCGCGCTGTGCAACGCGTCCATGCTGCTGTACCCGTTTTGGCTGCTGCTGCCTGCGGTGCAAACCACGGGGCGCGCGCTTACGGGTATGCTGGCGGTGGGGCTTTTTGGCTTGGGCGTTTTGCTGGACACGGCTTATCTCAAACGCCAATGGGCGTGGTTTTTGCTTCGCGTGGCTTGCGCGGCAACGCTTCCGCTGTTGCTCTGGTTTTTCATGGGGCGCGGGGGGCAAAACCTTGCGGGCTTTTACGTACAGCAAAGCATGTTTTGGTTTCCGCTGATTTTTTGCGCTTACGCCAAGGAGCGGGGGGATGAACGGCTGTGGCGCTTTGTAAAGCTTGTGCTGCTTGCTACGGTCGTGCTCACCACCCTTACCACCATCGGCTGGCTGGTGCAGGGCATGCTTCGCGGGGGGCGCGTATATGCCTATTCGCGCTCGCTGGGCTTTGCAGAGCCTGGCAATGAGGCATATTTGAAGGAGCTGATGCTTCGAAACATCGGCGGATATGACTTTATTTACGCATCGGTTGTTTCCTTGCCATTTACCTGCATGGGGATCATGCACCACAAAGGGCTTGCCCGCGCTGGCTTTTTTGCGTTGCTGGCGGCTCAGCTGGTGATGATTGTGCTTTCGCAATACACCTATGCCATGGTGTTTGCGGCTTGCATTACGGCGGTGGAGCTTTTTGCGTGGCTGATTCGTGTGCTTTCGCGCGGACGCACGGGCATGGGCGCGTCGCTTTTGTGGGGGCTTACCCCTCTGCTGTTGGTGCTGGTGCTTCGTGTGCCGCTCATCACCCTTGCGGCGGGGCTATGCGAGAGGGTGGGCTTTACCAGCTTTGCCTTTAGCTTGAATCAGCTCTTGGTGGCAATGGCGGGCGGCGTGACGGATGAAGCATCGCGCCTTGGCTACTACCTGCTTCCCCTGCGCGGCATTGCGGCTTCACCGCTTGTGGGGTCCATGTTTGGCGGCGAAGCCTTGCTAAGCCGACACAGCGATTTGCTGGATTTGCTTTCAGGCATGGGTTTGCTTGGCGCGTCCGCCGTGGGGGCAATGCTCTGGCTCATGGGGCGTGGCAGCTTATATGGGGTAAAGCAGTGCCCCTACAAGGCGCAGCTGGCGGTGGCGGCGCTTGCGCTCACTGCCATTGCGGCGCTTGGCACGGTGGTGTACAGCCGTGACGTTTTGCTTGTGGGGGCTTTGGGCATGTTCTTTGCTACTTGCTCGCCTCCTCCGCACTTCGCTTGCGAACCAGCCAGCGAAGCGCAACCTCGGTAACGCCTAAGCGCTCGGCCATTTCGCGGAAGCTGATCGCTTTGCCGCGCCACAGCTGATAACAGCTTTCAAAGCCCACAGGGACTGGATTGGCAACCCGCCCCAAATGCACGCCATTGGCCTTGGCAACGGCAATGCCCTCCGCTTGCCGCTGGCGGATGTATTCGCGCTCCGCCTGCGCCACGTAAGAAAGCAGCTGGAGAACGATATCTGAAATCAACGTGCCAATCAGATCCTTATTGGTTCGGGTGTCTAAAATAGGCATGTCGATGATGACGATATCCGTGCGTTTTTCCTTGACCAAATAGCGCCATTCGTTTTGAATTTCCTCGTAATTGCGCCCCAAACGGTCAATGCTCTTGACCACGAGCACATCGCCCTCCTGCATTTTCTTGCGCAGGCGCTGGTAGTTCGGGCGGTTGAAATCCTTGCCTGAGAGTTTGTCGGCATAGATGTTTTTTTCAACAATCCCCCATTTGAGCAGCTCCACCCGCTGGCGCTCGTCGTTTTGGTCAATGCTGGAAACCCGCATGTAGCCGTAAAAGCTTTTGCCCATAAATTCGCCTCCTGTAAGCTATTGTTGCAGGAGAAGCAAAAATTATCAAACCTTGATTTTTACAGTAAGGTCTGTTATTCTTTGATAAGCATGTACAGAAAGAGGGGCACCACATGAAAATTGGAGCGCTGGAAGCGGGCGGAACCAAAATGGTGTTGGGCGTGTTTGATGAGCAGGGCACAGAGCTGGAGCGGTTGACTGTGCCCACAGAGGCTCCGGAAAAGACCATGCCCAAAATGGTGGATTTTTTGAGATCCTTTGAGCTGGACGCGCTTGGCGTGGGCAGCTTTGGCCCGCTGGATTTAAACCCCGAATCGCCCACCTATGGCTGCATAACCACCACGCCCAAAATTGCATGGCGCGGCTATCCGTTGCTTGCGGGCTTGCTGGATGGCAGAAAAATTCCCAGCGCCATTGATACGGACGTAAACGCGGCGGTGATTGCGGAGGTGGCTCAGGGCGCGGCGCAGGGCTGTCAAAATGCGGTATATATCACCGTGGGCACAGGCGTAGGCGGCGGCGTTTGCGTAGGCGGGCAGACGGTTCACGGCATGCTTCACCCCGAGGTGGGGCATATGCTTTTGCGTCCCCATCCAAGCGATCCCAACCCGCGCGGCGTGTGCCCCTACCACGACGGCTGCTTGGAGGGCTTGGCGGCAGGGCCTGCCATCGGCGCACGCATTGGCGGAGATGCGCGGGATTTGCCAGACGATCACCCCACCTTTGACATTGAGGCTTATTATTTGGCGCAGATGTGCGTCAATTTGATACTTACCCTAAGCCCCGAGCGTATTATTTTGGGCGGCGGCGTGATGCAGCGCCAGAGCCTATTCCCCAAGGTGCGCAAGGAAGTGCTTCGCTTGCTCAACGGCTATGTGCAAACCCCGCAGGTGCTTGCCCATATGGATGAGTACATTGTGGCGCCGAAGCTGTTCCCCGTGAGCGGGCTGGTGGGAAGCTATTTAATTGGAAAAAAGGCAATGGGGCTGTAAAGCGCCATTGCCTTTTGGCAACATACGTGGAGCAGGGGAAAACGGCCGCGCACGGCTTCCAAAGTGTTTACGCATGCACGCTTCCCCATTCCCCCCCTCAAACCAACCGAATCACATTCCAGCTCAAGCTAGGCAAAACAACCGTCAGCTTGCCGCCATCCAAGCGATCCTGCTCGCCGCTCATTTGGGTGGGCTGTACATTGTGCGGCGCGGCCTCTGTGTTTACGGCTTTGCAATCGTCGTGATGCAATAGAATATGCTCGCCGATGCGCAGGCTGCCAAAGGCACGCAAATCGCAGGTGAGTTCAATGTCCTCGCTCATATCGCGGTTGACGGC
>JAVXND010000121.1:0-4708 GCA_036645955.1 Clostridia bacterium
CCCAACGCGAGCGCCGCTGCCTGTACTGCGTTCCGTGAGGATAAAGCCGTTTTGCACCGCAGGCACAAGCACGCCCGCATCCAAATCGCGGCGCATGGCTTGGTGAATTTGCGCAATGCGTGTGTCCGCTTGGTCAAGGTAGCACTCGGGTAAAATAAGCTGCAGGGTGGAGGGCTTGTCACCCACCAACAGCTTTACATCCTCCCAATACTTGGGCTGTGCGGTGTATTGATCACAGGCTACGCAAGCCCATGAGGTAAGATCGACGCCTTGTGCGGGCAGCAGCCATTCGCCCGGATAAATACAGAGGTTTTGATTTGACATGGTTAAAAATCCTCCTTGTGAGTATGGAAAAAAGAACGTGAGGTTTTCTTTCGCCGTGTGAGGGGGGAATTCCTTCACGCGAGGGGGTGGAAATGTGAAGGGGCGGGGGGGGTGATGATGGGGGGGATGGGGGGATAGGGGGATGAACGCGAACTGGGCGGACACCATATATGGTGTCCCTACAGGAAAGGTATGGTTGTCCGTATAGGGAATGCAGGGGGGTGTTTGTGCGGAGGAATGCAGGGGGTCATGGCAAGGAGCGATAATGGGGGGAACGCGAACGAGGCGCACACCATATGTGGCGCTCATGTGGGCGGCAATGGAGATTGTGATGTGTGTGATGATGGATAAAGTCATACAGCCCGATCAGCGGGGCGCTTCCCCTGGGCGAAGCATGCGATAGAGCAATACAAGGCTTTGATTGGAGGTGGAATTGCCAAGCGTTGCCAAGGTGAGCAGACGGTCGGTTGCGTCCACATCTACCTTGAATTGGTACAGGCTATGCTCCTTTGCGCTTTGGACATAGTCCAGCATGCTTTGATCGCTTGCAAAGGAGGGATGGCTTGCAAAATTGAAGTAGTCAGACAGGCCGGGGGTGCTGCCCGCCACAATCACCGCAAAAAGCACAAAATGGGTTTCTTCATACAGCGTGGTAAGCTTCAGCGTGGTTGCGGAGGCTACGAAGGCAGAGCCGTCCTCTTTGAAACGCCACAGGGGCGCAAATACCTTGCCCGCAATGGCGCTTTGTCCGCGCAGCAGCAAATTTTCGGGCGGAAATCGCAGGGCACAGCTTTCATCAATAAACACTGCGCCGCTTTCGGAGGGGCTTCCCTGAGCGCTGTGATTGAGGTAGTAGGTATTGTTGCGCATGACCACGGCCTCGTCAAGCAAGCCGTCGATCACCACATGCCCTACCACATCGGCGTTTTCCGCGTGTGCGGCCTGTATGGAAGCCATGATGTTGAGAAGGGGGTTGTCGGGGTAGGAGAATTGCTTGGTGCGCGGGTTGGGCGTGGGGGTGACGGGCGCTGGTTCGGAAACATTGGATGTATCACGGTGGTTGAGGCTGACGGCGGCCGCGTCGTTGATGATGAAAACAGGCTCGGGCGAGGGGGTTTCCACAAGCGCGGGCGCTTGGGTTGGCTCAAAGGTAACGCCCGGAGGCGGCAGCTCTACGCGCATCGCGTCCGAATCGAGCGCGACCCCCTTGCGTTCCAAATAATCCTGCCGAACCGCGAGCATTTGCCGTTCGTTGCCTGCAAGGTCGCTGACCATTTTACCGCCGATGATGATGCAAAAGAGGAGCATAGCCGTTGCCAGCACCAAGGAAATCAGCCGCCATGGGCGGATGGGCGGGTGGGATGGCTGAGGCTTTGGGGGGGCGGAGGGGGTGGATTTGAGGGCTTTCGCAGGCTGAATGGTTTTTGCGCTGTGAGTGGATTGTGTGCTGCGGGCGGGCTGCGCGGGGTGAGTGGGTTTTGTATTGCGGTTTGACTGCGTGCTGCGAGCGGGCTGGGTGGGTTTTGTATTGCAGTTTGACTGCGTGCTGCGAGCGGGTTGTGTGGATTGTGTGCTACAAGCGGGCTGCGCGGGCGTTATGGCTTGCGCGGGTTTCATGGCTGGCGCGGATGCGGCGGGTTGCTCGTCAGGTGCTGTGAAGGCTGGCGCATCATCAAAAAAGGCTTCGATTTCATCGGTGATAAAGGGAATTTCGGCATTGGCTGAGCTGGTAAACTCCCCTTCGCCGCTGAAGCTTTTGCCGTAGGACATGCCCGCGGTGAGTGCGTTTTGCCATGCAAAGGGGGAAACCTCGCTGGGGGAAAAATCGGCATACGGGGGTTGTTCAGATGCGGGTTGATCAAAGAGCGGTTCATCAAAGATGTATGGCTCAAAGGCGGGTTGATCAGAGGCTGGCAGCTCAAAGGCGGGCTGTTCAAAGCTTGAGTGCTCAAAGCTTGGGTGTTCAAAGCTTGAGTGCTCAAAGCTTGGGTGCTCAAAGCTTGGGTGCTCAAAGGTGGGCTGTTCAAAGCTTGAGTGCTCAAAGCTTGAGTGCTCAAAGGTGGGTTGTTCAAAGCTTGGTTGCTCAAAGGCTGGGTGATTCAATGCGGGTTGATTAAAGAAGGGTTGTTCAAAGACATATGGCTCAAAGCTTGGTTGCTCAAACACGGGCAATACAGCGGGAAGCGGCTCCGCTGGGATTTCTTCCATATGGCGGTCAGCACGCCGCCTACGTGGGGCGGTGTGCGGGATTTGTGTTGCGGCGGAGACTGTTGGCGGCGGCGAGGCCAGCGCGGTTGGCCGCGCGGTGGGTGTGGCTGGCGGCGTGGCGGGCGCGGCTATTGCCGGCGGGAAGGTGGGCGTGGCTGGCGGCGGAGTTGTCGGCGCGGCGGGCGCGGCTGTTGGCGCGGTTTGCTGCGCGGCGGATGCGGCGAGTGCGGCTATTGGCGGGTACGCGGCAGGCGCGGCTATTGGCGGGTACGCGGCTGTCGCGGAAGCCGCGCCTACCGCTGCGAGGGCAGAGGCGGGTTGCAGCGGCTTTGCGGAAGCCCTGTCGGGCGGCAAAGCAGGCGCTTGCACAGCCTCTGCTTGTACAGCAGTGCGATATTCGTTAAAGGTGGTATAAAGAGGCTCGGGGGCGGCAGAGGCAAAGTCTTGCGGCGGCAGAACCTCCTGCGAATAAAAGCTCGGCTTTGACAGCGCGGGGCGCTTTTGAAGGTATGCGGGCAATTTGGAGGTATTGGACAATGCGGAAGCTGTGCTTTCATCAGGCGCGGTATGGAAGCCGCTTTCATTGGGGGTAAAGCCGCTATAGATGTTTTGATTGGGCATGGGCGGGATGGCCGCAGGGGCGTGCATGCCATGAGCGGGGGTGAGCGCTGGGGTGGGCTGAGGTGAATATCCATAATAAAGCTGCCCCGGGCGAAGCGGCGGCGGAACAGATGCGTGGCGGTCCGTTTTTGGCAGGGCATTGAGCTGCTGTGTAAAGCCTATGGGTGCAAAGGGATTTTTAGGGGAGGGGTCAGCACTGAAAGCATCCGCAGACAGGTGTTCATTTTCATCGTACATTGGTGCGTCAAACACGTGCATCCCCCCATTCCATCAGATATTACCATCATAACGATTTCGTCGAAGAATGTCAAAGGAAGTTATACACATACATGTAAAATATGGCAAAAACTGCGCCATTCGAACTTTTTTTCCGCTTAGACTATCCAATAAGGCGAAACTTTGTTATAATGAACCGAACGCGAACCCGATGAGGAGGTGCAAGTGCCGCCAGAAGGGCGGGGCTTACGCCCCAAATAAGGAGGACAAGAATATGGCAATGGTCAATACCAAGGAAATGTTCAAAAAGGCGTATGAGGGCGGCTACGCCATCGGCGCTTTCAATGTCAACAACATGGAAATCATTCAAGGCATTACCGAAGGTGCAAAGCTGGAAAACGCTCCATTGATTTTGCAGGTGAGCGCGGGCGCTCGCAAATACGCAAAGCATGTCTACCTCATGAAAATGATCGAGGCCGCCATTATCGACACCGATCTGCCCATTGTGGTGCATCTTGACCATGGCCCCGATTTTGAAACCTGCAAGAGCTGCATTGACGGCGGCTTCACCAGCGTCATGATCGATGGCAGCCATTTGAGCTTTGAAGAAAACATTGCTGTGACCAAAAAGGTTGTGGCTTATGCGCACGACCGCAACGTAACCGTTGAGGCAGAGCTGGGCCGTTTGGCAGGCGTTGAGGACGATGTACAGGTATCCTCTGAAGATTCCAGCTACACCCGCCCCGAGGAAGTGGAAGAGTTCGCCACCCGCACAGGCTGTGACAGCTTGGCGATTGCCATTGGCACCAGCCACGGCGCATTCAAGTTCAAAGGCGAGCCGCATCTGCGCTTTGATATTTTGGAAGAGGTGGCAAAGCGTTTGCCCGGCTTCCCCATTGTGCTTCACGGCGCGAGCAGCGTTATTCCCTCTTATGTGGACATGATTAACCAATTCGGCGGCAACATGCCCGGTGCGCAGGGCGTGCCTGAAAGCCTGCTTCGCCAAGCGGCGACCATGGCAGTTTGCAAAATCAACATCGACAGCGACCTCCGCCTTGCATTTACAGGCGAAATTCGCAAGCATTTTGCACAGCATCCCGATCACTTTGATCCCCGCCAATACCTGACCGATGCACGCGACGGCATTCGCGATATGGTTCGCCATAAAATCGTGGATGTGTTGGGCTGCAACGGCAAGGCATAACAAGCAATTTGAACGTAAAAAAAGCAAGGGCTGTGCGCTGAATGGCGTACGGGCCTTGCTTTTTTGGTGCGCCTGGCATGGGCGATAACTAGGGGGTGAAAGACCCCTGAGGGCTATGGTAGTAGGAACCTCTAG
>JAVXND010000122.1:0-4704 GCA_036645955.1 Clostridia bacterium
CAACATCGTTCACGTAATGTCTTTTCAAGATGCCAACCGTGGTAAAGGGCTGTATCAGCCGAACTTTACAACCGCCATTCAAATCTGCAAGAGTTATCTTGTTGATGCTGTTGATCCGCCGCCTGATATCATTGCACTCATAAAAAAATATGTCTTACCAGTCCGTCCTAATCGCTGCGGCTCTCGCAAAGTCAAACCGAAATCGGCGCCCTCTTTTCTCTACAGAGTTGCTTGACAATCCTATTCCATACTCTTTTTCTTGAATTTTCAATTGGCTTGTTTGCCTTACTCTTTTTTACTTTCGATAACTCTTTTTAGAATGTATCAGATGATATTGTGCTTAGCTGGTTCATTTGATTCTCTAACTTAATGACATTGCCATATATGGTGTCCGCCCAGTTCGCGTTCACCCCCGCCCTTTCCCCGCATCACGCCCCATTGCCATCCCTACCCATCCCTACCAATTCCCACCAATTCCGCAACACCCGCCCCTTTCCCCTTACTCCATATACACCTTATGCGGATTCAAAATTCCAGCGGGATCAAAAACCTTCTTCATTCCCTGCATCAGCCCGAGCACCACCGCAGGCACGCTTTGGCGCAAATAGGCACGCTTGGCATAGCCAATGCCGTGCTCGCCTGATACCTGCCCATGGAGCGAACGCGCCTTGGCATAAATCTTCTCCATGGTGTCTGCCATGCGGGTTTCCCACTGCTCTTGATTCAGCTCGTCCTTGAGCAAATAGCTATGCAGATTGCCATCGCCCGCATGCCCAAAGCTCTTGATGCGCAAGCCCGCTTCCTCCTGCAGGTTGTGCAAATACAGCACCATTTCGTTAATGGCGGAGCGCGGAACCACGCAATCCACCTCATCCATGTAGGTGGTGGAGCCTTTGATCGCCTCCAAAAACGCGCCGCGTGCCTGCCAAATGCTTTCGTCGCGCTCCTCGGTATCCGATATCAGCACATCCAACGCGCCGCATTCCAGGCAGAGCCTCGCCACCTCCGCATATACGCTTTCAATTTCCTCCGCCGTATCGCCGTCAAAGCGCAGAAGCAAATAAGCG
This sequence comes from Clostridia bacterium, assembly GCA_036645955.1. GTDB lineage: Bacteria > Bacillota > Clostridia > Christensenellales > Aristaeellaceae > Limiplasma. The sequence continues at coordinate 1,068 of JAVXND010000122.1, forward strand.
GGTGCGGAATGGTCGGGGAATTTTTTGCCCAGATACTTTTCCGCGTCCATGATCACCTCTTGCTCCATAAACTCAATGGCCGTAGGCACCGCCTTGCTGCGAATCACCTTTGGCACCGTGTTAATGGCGGTTGCCAAATCGGCGTAGGGAATGAGCAGGCTCATGGTGCGCTTGGGCAATTTGAGCAGCTTGAGCGTTGCTTGGGTTATCACGCCCAAGGTACCCTCAGCGCCAATCATCAGCTCCTTGAGCGCTAAGCCCGAACAGTTTTTGACCGTTTTGCCGCCTAGCGTAACCACCTCGCCCGTAGGCAGCACAACCTCCAGCGCACGCACATAATCCCGCGTTACGCCATATTTGACCGCACGCATGCCGCCCGCATTTGTGCTGATGTTGCCGCCAATGGTCGCGGTTTTTTCACCGGGATCGGGCGGGTAAAAGAAGTCCCGCTCCTCCGCATAAGCCGCAACCTCCATCAGCAGTACGCCCGGTTCAACGGTGAGGGTCAAGTTTTCCTCATCCAGCTCCAAAATGCGGTTCATGCCGCTCATGTCCAGACAAATGCCGCCTGCCACAGGCACCGCCGCGCCCACCAAGCCCGTGCCTGCCCCGCGCGGCGTAACAGCAATGTGCTCTTTGGTGGCATAAGCCAGCACCGCCGATACCTCCGCCGCTGTCATGGGCTTCACAACCACCTCCGGCATACGGCTTGTGCCGCCCAATTCATCATGCGCGTAATCCTCACTAAAATCCACAAGCACGCGTGCGGATGGCACAAAGCTGCGCAGAGCCTCCAAATCCCGCTCTTCCATTGCCCTCAAGCTCATTGTGCCTTCCCCCTTTGCTTGATTTGCCTGATGAGCTCAGGCACCATTTCGTACACATCCCCCACAAAACCATAGTGCGCGGTTTTGAAAATCGTCGCGGTTTCATCTTGATTGATGGCGATGATGGTTTCTGAATGGTTCATGCCCGCTACAAATTGAATAGCGCCCGACACGCCGCAGGCAATCAATAGCTTGGGGCGCACGGTGCGTCCGCTCAGCCCCACCTGACAGCGAGCGTCCATCCACCCGCATTCCACCAAGGGGCGCGTACACGCCAGCTGTCCGCCCAGCAATTCCGCCAGCTCCGCAAGCATGGCAAGATCGGCCTGCTTTTGAATGCCGCGCCCCGCCACCACCAGCACAGGCGCATCCTCAATGCGTTCCGCGCTGGGCTTGTGCTGTCTTGCAATAACCGTACAGCCGCTTTTGAACCTCGCGGCCGACCATTCGCGCTTTTCCACGGTGCCTGCGGCCGCCGCAAGCCGCGCGGGCGCATCCATCATTTTGGGGCGGACGGTTGCCATTTGAGGGCGATGGTTTGGCGTGACAATCTGCGCCATGATGTTGCCGCCAAAAGCGGGGCGAATTTGCACCAAATCACTGTTAGGCTGCATTTGAAGCATGGTACAATCCGCCGTAAGCCCCGTGCGGAGCTTTGCGGCCACCCTTGGCGCAAGCTGACGGCCAATGGCGGTAGCCCCCACAAGAATGGTGCCCGGTTTTTTGTAGCGCGCCGCATCTGCCAAAACCTCCGCATATAGGTCCAGCCGAAAATCGCGAAGCGCCTCCTGCTCGTACCAAAGCACTTGATCTGCGCCATGATAAAGCAGCTCGTCGCATTGCGCCTCCAGCCCCACGCCCAGCAGCACCGCATACACAGGCTCGCCCAATACATCCGCAAGCTCGCGTGCCTTGCCCAGCATTTCCAGCGTCACAGGCTCCAAGCCCGTGAGCGTGCTATCGGCATACACCAGCACCCCGCGCCAATCCGCCTTGTTTACCAAAGGGCGAGCCGCGCCCTCCACAAGCTCCGCCGCGCCCTTTGGCCCCTTGCGCACGCACAGGCCGCACATTTTACAGCCCGCGTTTACGCTGATTTCCTCGCCGCTGCGCTCCAACGCGCCAAAGGGGCAGAGCGCCAAAAAAGCCGCCTGATCCCCGATTTTATCCTGATGAATCACGAGTGTTGGCATGGTTGTTCCCTCCCCCTGCTCACTGCCACAATTTTTGTGCTTCCAGCAACGCAACCAATTGGGTCGCGAGCGCCTTGCCATCGCCTTGGTACATTTGCCTGCGGAGGTTGCTTTCAGGCGGGAAAATGCGCTGTACCTGCGTAGGCGATCCGTTCAGCCCGTAATGGCTTTCGTCCTGATCCTGCAAATCCGTCAAGCCGAGCACTTGAATGGGCGTATCTGCCATTTGGCATTTGCGCACAAAGCTTGGCAAGCGCGGCTGAACAATATCCTTCTCCACCGCCATCAGGCAAGGCAGCGCCACGCGAACGGTTTGAATCTCCTGCCCCAAATCCATTTCTACCGTTGCAAAGCCTTCATTGATCTCAAGGATTTTTGTGACATTCAAAACCGCCGGCAATTGAAGCGCTTCCGAAAGCTCCGCGCCCACCTGCGCCGTATCGCCGTCGGTGGTTTGCTTGCCGCAAAGGATCATATCAAAGTGCCCCAAATGCCGCACGCCTTGCGAAAGCGTGTAGGACGTAGCCAGCACATCCGCGCCGCCAAAGCGCCTGTCGGAAAGCAGCACGCCCTCCTGTGCGCCCATGGCAAATGCCTCGCGAATCACCTGCTCCGCCTGCGGCGGCCCCATGGAAAGCACCTTTACCCTGCCGCCGTAGCGCTTTGTAAGGCGAAGCGCCGTTTCAAGGGCATACAGGTCGTAGGGGTTCATTTTGGAGGCCACACCCCCGCGCTTGAGCACCCCTGTAACGGGGTCCACCTCTACTTTATTGGTTTGCGGCACCTGCTTGATACACACAAGGATTTCCACCCAATCACAGCCTTTCGCTTGAGAATTTTCATGCTGAGGGTAACAAAAGCACAGCGATCCCTCATGGTGTACCGCCCCCTGTGCTTTTGACCGCCGCGGCATTCATTCGCCGTCCATCCATACGCATAACGTAAAAGAGAAGCTCATCATGGTGTGTGAAGATGCTTCGCTTATGTTCTACTGATACTTTATAACAACAAAGCGCTTTCGTCAAGAACTTGTTTCTTGTTTTGATTGGGTGGTTTGAACTAGTTGAGTGGGGAGGGGGAACAGGGCAAATTTTCGGGATTGGCATCCCGCACCGCTGCATGCCCCCGGGAGGCGTTCACTTGCGGAGGTGCCCTTTCGCGCCAGTCATGTAGGGACGTAGCAATCAGCGTGACAATCAGCATAGCAATCAGCGTAGGGTGTCTACCCCCATCTTACAATCAAAATGCTTCCCGATAACGCCGTAGGGACACCATATATGGTGTCCCTACGGCGTTATCCGTGTTCCTGCCAAATATCTGCATGCAAGGGCTTGCAGCCATATCATCGCCATCGCTTCCATGCGGCAGTTTTGATGATTGCCTGCATCTTGCATCCAAATGCACTTTTGCCCTCCTTGTCCAAAACGCAAGCCGTTCCCCCCGTCCCCCTTGCCCTCACCTTGCCCCGCAGCTTCCTCGGCACACCAAGCTTGTGGGAAGCACGATGGTTTGCGGCTCCAGCTCTTCCCCATGAATGCGCTTTCGCAGTAAATCAATGGCGCACCTTGCAAGCTCTGGCATACAGCCATCCACACTGCATAGCGCGGTGGGAAAATG
>JAVXND010000123.1:0-4630 GCA_036645955.1 Clostridia bacterium
TTGTGCTAGTTTCCTTTTCATTGTACAATGGGCGGTACTAAATTCTACTAAAATGTGCTTTTGGCATCCGTATCATCCACGTGCGCCGAAAATCCCCTTGGCAACCGAGCCGCTCTTGAACAGCGTAAAGCACAGCAGCACCGCATAGATCGCCACAAAAATGACGATCGTCAGCACGGACAGGTCACGCCCACAAACAAGCAATCCTCATTTGCCTTGCTCCAATTGAATCAACCATGCCTTACGAATCGTGGATTCAATATAAGCGCGCTCGTATGTATCCTGTGTGGAAAAGCACGGCATTGAGCTTTTGCGTGAAAAGCTGGAGGACGTGCCCTAAAAATGCCGCATGCACTACCTATTGCATGGTATTTCGAATATGCATCAATAGGTAGTGCTTAACAGCTCCATTCTGTTAATGTATTCGCAATGATTCATGTGAAATTTTCTCCTGCCGAACCATTTTCGATTTTTTCTATTTTTTAGTTGTTTTTTTCCACTCATCATTCTATAATAATACCGCTGACAGGCTCATGAAATGTTCGCAAGCCTTGTCCATATCACGCAAAGAAGTAATTAAACGCGGCACTTGAAAAACAAGTGAAGTTTGAGGTGAAACGCTCATGGTTCAGTTCCGAACGCAAAGCGGTGAGGAATGGGGTAGCGTGCTTTGGAAAAACCTACAGATCCCATTGTCAACTCGTAAAACAAACTGCTTCAATGCAAGCGCATTGCAAATTACGGGAGGCTAGACCATGAGCGGAAAACATTGGGTTTCATTGCTATTAACAGCCATGATCATCGTAGGGCTTACGGTTTCACCTATGGAAAATGCAAAAGCAGATATCGGAAGCGGCGGCAAAGGTGCGCGAAGCTATCAAGACGCAAGCGGCAACTTGTTTATCGGCGGCACCTACATAGAGCTAGGGCTTAGCCAAACCGGTTCCTTTGGAGCCTCAAAGCCAGCGCCGCTCACGGGGTCTATTTTCTTTCATCCAGATCCAACAGATGTCAAGCCTCCTTACTCCTATAGCATCGGTTTGCGTTCGGATGGCGATGGTTGGGAAACAGGAAATCCACCCACCACCAAGGATTTCTTTTTACCCGGAACCATTGATGAGGGCTTTTCCGTTTTGTGGTCAAAAGCTTCAAGCGACAAACCAGCGGTGCACGCCGTCGGCAGTCAAATCAGTAAAGACAGCAATATAAACATCTCTGCAGCGGTGACCTCAGACGAAAGCACGCCTGCTCTTCTAAAAGCAGTGAGCACATGCACACTTGATGGCACACTCCACTACACACAAGTCATTACCTTCAAGCCAGACGACAAGCAGTTTAAAACAGTCGTCACGCTCAAAAACACAAGCACGAGCACTGTTTATAATGCAAATTATATCCGTAGGTTTGACCCCGACCAAAACGTTAAACAAAACATTTACAACACTGACAACTACTTTTTCAAAGATGAAGCGGGAGGCACGTGGATCGTCGCTTCCTCCGATTCGTTCGGCGGTTCCGAATCAAGTAACTATTATCCAATTGATCGCCACACGGCTCTTGCCAGCTGTAAAAACGTGTTTTGCTTCTATTCTGATGATCTGCGAGCCGAGCCCATGTCTGGCCCCATTGGCTTTAATGATTTTTCAACATCCTTGGGTGCTTCTGGGAATGTAGGTACTTACGGTTCCGCCCTATATGATCGTCATATTTATTATGACAAAGCGATGGGCATTAAATTTGACATCGGCACCCTTGCCCCAGGTGCATCCACCGAGCTTACCTATTACTCCAATCTAAACCCCGATGTAGAAGGCGCTGTAGACAAGGCCGAGGACGTTGTAATCAACATCACCCAACAGCCCATATCGCGTACCTTCGTGGAAGGAAGCATCGAAGGCAAGCTGCGCACGCGCGGTGAAGTGCTCATAGAAGGCGCTGCCGTTACCCCAACCTATCAGTGGTATCAAAACACGAGCGCAAGCAATGTTGGCGGCACGCCCATTTCTGGCGCAACCGGTTCCGATTTCGAAATTCCCACCCATTTAACCGCGACCAAATCCTACTATTATTATTGTGTTGTATCCGCAGATGGCAAATCCGTACCCACCCAGCTTGCCACCATCCACATCGTACCTGCTGGGAACATCATTTACACTGTCAAATTCGATTCAAACAGCAAGGGAACCGTAACCGGCATGCCGCCCAAGCAAACGGTGGCAAATGGGAAGTCGCTTATGGCGGTGCGCGATCCCAGCTGTACAGGCACCACCCAAACCTACTTTAAGGGTTGGTACAAAACCGCCGCCGCAGCCGAAGCCGATTTGTGGAATTTTGCCGATCCCATCACGGCGGATATGACCCTATATGCTGGCTGGGGAAATCCGCCCACGCTTACCATAACCACCGCAGCCTTGGCGGATGCAACGGAGGGTCTTGCCTATACCCAACCCATTGCAGCCGACTACACTGGCAAAAAAGCGTTGATCTATAGCGCCGTCGGTTTGCCAAGCGGGCTTTCCATTGATTCTGCTACTGGCATACTCTCTGGCAATCCTGCATCTGGCACGTCGCGTTCCACGCCCTATGCAGTTGAAATTACCGTGAAAGAGGCCAACTCCGTTAAGCCCATCTCCGCCAAAAAAACGCTTGAGCTGTTGGTGGGCAGTCCTCCAAGCATCACCACGCAACCGACGAATCAAGAATCCGTTGCAGGTACTGCCGCTCATTTCACCATTACCGCCGCAGGCGTTCCCTCTCCCACCTATCAATGGGAGAAGTGGAACGGCACAAGCAAGCTATGGGAAGCGATCAGCGGTGCAGCAAGCAATACCTATACCATCGCTGCCACCACCGTCGAAATGAACGGTGCGCAGGTCCGTTGTGTTGCTGCAAACGCTCACGGCACTGCGACCAGCGATCCCGCAACGCTCACCATTTTGCAGTCACCTGGTATCATCACGCCCCCTGCTGATCAGCTCGTGCTCGTAAACGATACCGCTACTTTTAGTGTCGTTGCCTCTGGTCTTCCCGCGCCAACAGGCTACCAATGGGAAAGTTCCACAGACAACGGCACAAGCTGGAGCAATATCACAGGCGCTTCCAGCAGCACCTATACCACGCCAGCCAGTACCCTCAGCATGAGCGGAACCTTATACCGCTGTGTGGTTCGCAATGGTGTAGAGCCTCCCGCCACCAGCAAGCCCGCCAGCCTCACCGTTTGGGAAAAGCCCGTCATTGCGCTTACCGCGCCCTCCAAAAAAGTGACGGTAGCCGTGGGCAATTCAGCCGCCTTTGAAGCCACCCTAACCGCAGGTTCGCCCGCACCTACCTATGCATGGGAGGTTTGCCAAGCAGGTCAAAGCACTTGGGTGCCCGTCGCGAGTTCCAATGCACTCAAGCTCGACCTGAGCAATGTAACCATGGCAATGAACGGCAATAAATACCGCTGTACCGCCACCGTTACCAACACCGCAGGCGTAACCGTCTCCGCCACCTCCGACGAAGGCACGCTCAGCGTTCAGAACCTGCCAACCGTTTCCATCACACCCGCAAGTCACGCCATTATCGAAGGCAGTGTGCCATCCGTAACCTTCACCGCAACGGTTGCAGGCAATCCCGCGCCTACCCTGCAATGGCAGCTGGCCACCTCTGGCGATAATTGGGCGGATATTCCAGGCGCAGCCGCCGCAGATTTCAAGGTTCAAAATCCGAAATTCAGCATGGATGGACAGCGCTTCCGCTGTATTGTTACAAACGCAGTCGGAACCGCCACAAGCAATGTAGGCACGCTCACCGTTACACGCTGGCCAGAGTTAGACACAGCCTTGCCCGCAGATGTCACCGTCGGCGCAGGCGGCAACGCCGCATTTACCGTCAAAGCCACGGGCACCCTGCCCATTGCTTATCAATGGCAGGTGCGAGCCGATGCAAGCTCCGCATGGGCAAACATTGGCACCAATAGCGATACGCTTACGCTGAACAGTGTCACCTTTGACCAAAATCAAAGCCAATATCAATGCATTGTAAGCAATGGCGTAAACCCAACCGCTACCAGCCGTACCGCTACGCTTACCGTGAACTCCGCGCCCTATATCATCAAACAGCCCCAGAGCATTTCCGTAGCAGTCGGCAGTACCGCAAGCTTTGCCGTAGAAGCCAAGGGCAGTACGCCCCTGCTGTATCAGTGGCAAATTTGGAATGCCGCCGCCAAGCAATGGGATGATCTGCCCGGCGCAACAGGGGTTGCTTACACCGCACCCAGCACCGCCTTTGATCAGAACGGCACAAAATACCGCTGTAAGATTGAAAACGTGATTAGCGGCGTCACCAATACCCTTTTATCCGATGAAGCGGTGTTAACCATTACTTCCGCGCCCTTCATTCTGACCAATCCCACCGACCAAGCCGTGCTTGCCCCCGTCACCGCAAGCTTCCAAGTCAAGGCACAGGGCAGTGAACCCCTTCATTATCAATGGGAATTTTCTGCCGATAACGGCGGCACTTGGAGCAATGTCACCAGCGGCACAGGCATAAACGGCGAGACCTACGTAACCGCGGCAAGCGACTACACCATGAACGGTTACCTGTACCGCTGTCAGGTTTCTGGCAGCGTCACACCGCCAGCCATCAG
>JAVXND010000124.1:0-4596 GCA_036645955.1 Clostridia bacterium
TGAGTTTGCAGAGTTCTCAGAGTTCTCAGAGCCTGCTTTGATTTTCGCATGAAGTGAAGCGAATTCATAGACGTGGGGGTATTTAGCGGTTACATAGCAGAGTATCCAGAAGATATTTGTCGATTTTATGCGCTTTGGGCGCTGAAAACGAACGGGTTGGCATCCGTCAAAGCGGGAAGGGCTCACTCGATTACTTGCTCCACTAATCCTACACCTACTTGACGTCCTCCCTCCCAACCTTGACAAACCCACCCCCGAATGCTATCCTTCCTTAATGAAACCACAGACCCCATCCCCCCACTTCACGCAAAGGAGCGCACTCATTTGAGCCGCAACACACGCACCGCGCGTTTTGTGCAAAACACGCTTTCCACGGGCATTTACCAGCTCACCGCCATGCTGTTAGGCTTTATTACCCCGCGCCTGATGATTCTTTATTACGGCTCCGAGGTCAACGGCCTGATTGTATCCGTCACGGAATTTTTAACCTACTTCAAAATGGTGGAGGCAGGGCTCGCCGCCGCGTCTATTTATGCGCTTTATGAGCCGCTTGCCAAAAAGGATCATAACGCCATCAGCGGCATTGTGTCCGCCGCGCGCGGCTTTTATAACACCGCTGGCTGGCTTTTTGGCGCGCTTACGCTCTGCTTTGCCGTTGTCTACCCCTTTATTGTGCCTGTGCGGGATTTGAACGGCATTCGCATGAGCGATCTGAGCGTGATGGTGCTGATCATGGCCATGGGCATTTCGGGTATCTTGGAGTTTTTTACACTGTCGCGCTACCGCGTGCTGCTCACAGCCGACCAGCGCACCTATGTGGTGTCGCTCACCTCCATGGCCTCGCTGCTGCTGTCCACAGCGCTGATTGTGGTGCTGCCCTACCTTGGGCAAAGCGTGATTGTGGTGCGGTTTGCCGCATCGCTCACCATTGTACTGCGCTCCATACTGCTGTCGCGCTATTGCAAAAAGCACTATCCCCATGTAAACCCCAAAGCCGCGCCGAATACCTCCGTGCTGTCCCTGCGTTGGGATGCGCTCTATTTTGAGCTGACCAACGTGTTTCAGCAGGGCGCAGGCGTTATTTTGGCGACGCTGATTACGCGCGACACAGGCATTTTAAGCGTGTACGGCGTTTACCACATGGTTACGGTCGGGCTGTGGGGCGTGCTCAAAATGGCCACCACGGGTATTTATTCCATTTTCGGCAACCTGCTTGTCAGCGGAAAAAAAGCCGCCTTCCAACGCGCATATCGTGATTTTGAATGCCTGTATCACTTGGGCATCACCATTTTGTTTGGGGTTGCGGCGGTGCTGATTGTGCCCTTTGTAAACCTCTACACCCACGGCGTAACCGATGTCAACTACAATGTGCCTATGCTTGGCTTGCTGATTATTTTGGAGGCGCTCACCCTTCAATGCAAAATGCCCATGGATTTGATGATTTCCTCCAGCGGAAAATTCCGCGAGGTGCGCGCTCAATGCATCTGTCAGGTGGCTGTGACGCTCGTGTGCGGCACAGCGCTGGGCTTGATTGGGCTTGGGGTTAGCGTGATAGCATCGCTTTGCGGCATCATCGCGGGTGTTTGCATAGGCAACCTTGTGCGCACGGGCATGCAGCTCGCCTTTGTGCCGCGCCATGTGGCGGGCTTGCCTTGGCAGCGCAGTGCGCTCCGCATTTTGCGCATGTTTGTAACTGTCGCCGTCATCGCCGCGCCCTGCCTGTGGCTCATTGACCCGCCGCGCCGCTTTTTTACATGGGTCATGTATGCCGTTATGCTCATGCTCTACGCCACCGTGGTTGCGTTCGCATCCGCTTGGCTGTTTGACCGCAAAGCGCTCAAATCGCTGTTGGGACGGCTCAAGTACCTGTTGCCGGCAGGCATCAAAAGCTAAGGGAGGATCCATTCATGCCACTTACGGACAATGCCTATGGCCTTGCTAAAACGCAGAGCGCGTTGCTAGCCATGCTTAAGGAAATAGACCGCGTGTGCCGCTTGCGGGGCATCGCCTATTCGCTGTACGCAGGCACCATGCTAGGCGCGGTGCGCGAGGGCGGCTTTATCCCATGGGATGACGACCTCGACCTTGTTTTCACCGCCGATGCACTTCATGCCTTCATCAAAGCTTTTCCAAGCGATAGCACCGCCTTCCAGCTTGCGCTGAGCGACACATGGGTTGTGCGCGTGGTTTCGCGCGAGCCTGTGGAGGGCATGCTGCCCTTTGTGGATTTGTTTCACTACGAGCCTGCTTCTGCCGACGCGGCCAAGCGTTCGCGCAAGCTCTTATTGCTTCGCCTGCTGCAGGGCATGCTCAAGGAAAACATCCGCTACAGCGCCTATCCCTTCAAAAGCCGCGTGCTTGTTTGGAGCACGCATATGCTGGGACTGCCCTTTTCAAAGGCGCAAAAGCTCCGCTGGTACCGCAAGACCGCCCGCGATTTTGCACGGGGGGATGGCACACAGCTGCACATTCCCGACGATTGCTTCGCGGGCATTCGCCACCTGTACCCCGCCGCATGCGCAGAAAGCTTTCACGACATTTTGTTCGAGGGCGAAACAGTGCGCGTAAGCGATCAAGCGGCGCAAATGCTTGAAATCAAATATGGAAAACAGTATATGACCCCGCCGCCTGTGAGCGAGCGAAAGCCCAGCCACGGGCGGTAAGCGGCAGGCTTGGGCGTTTCGGCGCTGTTGATAGCCGCGCATGATACAGTTCTTGCAGTTACCTTCATAATGTGCTATTATTTACTAAAATCCATTACCGATCACAAAACAAGAAGGAGGAAGGAAACCTATGAAGAAATTTACATCTCTGCTTGCGGCAATGCTGTTGCTATTTGCCGCTGTACCCAGCTTTGCGGAGGGAACCGCACCGCAGTGGATGAACTCCAATGTCGTTGGCAGTGTGACCGCCGAAACGGAGGCTTCCTTAAAGGACGATTTTCATCTGGCTGTGAACAAGGATTGGCTTGTTACAACCAAAATTGAGGAAGGCCGCGCGCAGGCGACCCCTTTTGATGAACGCGAAAAAGAGGTACGTCAACAAATCTTGACCCTCCTCAAGGGTGACGAGCAGCCCAGCTACGAGGGCAAGCTTGTACAGCGGCTCTTTAGCGATTTTATGGACATGGATGAGCGTAACAAGCGCGGTATGACGCCCGTACTGCCATTTATGGAAGAGATCGAAAAGATCCAAACGCTTGACGAGCTGACGGCCTACACACAGCGGACGGATCAGCTCTGCAATTCGCTGTTTGTCTGCGAACCGTTGGCAGATTTTATGGATAGCACGCATAACGCTCTTTACATTGAGAGTTCTTCCTTTACCCTTGGCGATGCGGACGAATACAAAAGCATGACCTCGGTGGGCGAGCGCGCGAAGCAGGCAATCACAACGCTGCTGCAAAAGCTCTTTGAACGTGCCGGCTATACGCCCGAGGCCGCGAGCGCCGCCATTGAACAGATGTTTGCACTGGAAAAGGAGATTGCATCCGCCTCTCTTGGCAGCTCCGATCGAAAGCAGCCAACCTACATTGCCAGCATTTACAACCCCATGACCGTGGCGGAGCTATCGAAGCTGTCGCCTACGTTTCCAATCGTGACCATGCTCAAGGATTATACCGATGCGGGCGTGGAGCGCGTGATTTTAATGGATCAAAAATGGCTCGCAAAAATGAACGAGCTGTATACGCAGGAAAATTTGGAGGCCTTCAAAGCGCTCTTGCTGTGCGGCACACTTCGCGCGGGCACCGCATATCTGGATCAGGAATGCATTGATTTGATGGACACAGGCAGCAGTGCCATTGCAGGCATCACCGTGAAGAGCGTTTTGGAGGAATCTGCATACAGTACCTGCAGTGCTTTTCTAAGCATGGCCATTGGCAGAATGTATGCGGAAAACTACGTTTCGCCTGAAACCAAAAAGGCCGTTGAGGACATCATTGCTCAGGTTGTGGAAATCTACAAGGCGCGTCTGTCCAACATGCAATGGCTTGGTGAGAAAACGCGCGAGCAGGCCATCACAAAGCTCGATCACCTGCGCGTACGGGTTGCCTACCCAGATGACTGGAGCAAATATGACCTAAGCGGTATTGTATTCCCAGAGGGCGGCAACCTGGTGGAAGACATGCTTGTGCTTGGGCGCTACCAATATCTACAGCAAATCCAAGACCTGTTCAAGCCGATTGATCCCGAAAAATGGAACGGCTTGTCGCCGCAGACGGTCAATGCTTTTTACAACTTCACCGATAACTCCATCAATATTTTAGCCGGCATACTAGGCGGTGTGTTCTATGATCCGCAAGGCTCCATTGAGCAAACCTTGGGCGGCGTTGGCATCGTCATCGGTCACGAGATCACGCACGGCTTTGATACGGCTGGCAGTCAGTACGACCAAGACGGCAACATGAAGAACTGGTGGACGGATGCGGATAGAGCAGCGTTTGTGGCGCTTACGGATCAAGTGGATGCTTATTACAGCGCGATTGAGGTTTTGCCCGGCAAGTTTGTGGATGGTCAGCTGACCATTGGCGAAACGGTTGCCGATCTTGGCGGGTTCTCCTGCATGCTGGAAATGGCGAAGGGCTACGAAAATTTC
>JAVXND010000125.1:0-4176 GCA_036645955.1 Clostridia bacterium
TATTCCTTCGATTGCCATCCTTGCCCACGAACAAAATCTGCTCATAGCTGCGTTGCATTTTAGACTTAGATTCGTATGACTTATCGGAGGTGAGAAGCAATGGACGCGGGGAGTATTACCGGCAGTAAACCGCCGGATAGAAAAGCCATCGGGGAAAGCACGAGAGCGGCAGCTTCTGCGTCCGCACTTCTCGCAATCGTTCGATAGAAACGGCGGTTTATGCCGTACTTCCTTATTTTCAAAATAAGATAGGAGGTATGAAACATGAACCAGAAAAAAATGAAAATGACCAAGGAAAATCAACCCAATCGCGGCCTGCTGAATGCAAGGCTGCTGTGGGCGGCGCAAAGCAGTGCGGACGAGGTGCTTTGTCACTTTGATACATCGCTTAGCGGTTATTCGCCCGACCGCGCCGATGCCATGCGGGAACAGTTTGGCAAAAATGAAATGACACGCCAAAAAAAAGCCTCCGCATTCAGCCGCTTGTTAAGTGCGTTCATCAGCCCCTTTACCCTTGTGCTGCTTGCGCTGGCGGGGGTGTCGTTTGTTACGGACGTTTGCTTGAGCGCGCCCGGGCAGGGCAACCCCACGGCGGTCATCATCATCGGGGTCATGGTGGGCTTGAGCGGCTTGCTCCGCTTTGTGCAGGAATCACGCTCGGGCAAGGCGGCAGAGGCGCTGTCCGCCATGGTGCAAACCACCGCAGCCGTGCGCCGCGGCGCACAGGGCACGCAGGAGCTGCCCATTTCAGAGCTTGTGATCGGCGATATGATCTGCCTGGCCGCAGGCGATATGATTCCCGCAGACCTGCGCGTTTTGCAAGCGAAGGATTTGTTCATCAGCCAATCCGCGCTCACAGGCGAAAGCGATCCGCTGGAAAAAACGTCCTGTGCAGAAACGGAAGCCTGCAAAAATCCGCTGGAATGCCGTAATTTGGCGTTTATGGGCAGCAATGTCATCAGCGGTTCAGCGGTGGCGCTTGTGCTCAGCATTGGGGACGATACCATTTTTGGGCAAGCGGCGCGGGACATTACAGGAAAAAAAGCGCCGACGAGCTTTGAAAAGGGTGTGCAATCCGTTGCGTGGGTGCTGATTCGCTTTATGCTGATAATGGCGCCCATTGTGCTGTTGGTCAACGGCTTTACCAAGGGGGATTGGCCTGAAGCGCTGTTGTTTGCGCTTTCGGTAGCGGTGGGGCTAACGCCTGAAATGCTGCCCATGCTGGTATCGGCCAACCTTGCGCGGGGCGCGGTATCCATGGCCAAGCAAAAGGTCATTGTGAAGGATCTGAACGCCATTCAAAATTTCGGCGCAATGGATGTCCTGTGCACCGATAAAACGGGAACGCTTACGCAGGATCAAGTGGTCATGCTCTACTCGCTGGATATACACGGCAACGAGGACGAACGGGTTCTGCGGCACGCCTATATCAACAGCGCCCTGCAAACAGGGCTCAAAAACCTCATGGATTTGGCGGTCATAAGCTACGCCAAGGAGCATGAGGTGCCTGAATGCCATAGTAACTATCTAAAGGTGGATGAAATCCCCTTTGACTTCAGCCGCCGCCGCATGAGCGTGGTGGTGGAAAAAAACGGAAAAACACAGCTCATCACAAAGGGCGCAGTGGAGGAAGTGCTCAGCGCCTGCACCGATGTGGAGTACGAGGGCAAAACCCAGCCTCTGAACGAAAAAATCAAGGCTGAAATTTTGAATACCGTGGAGCGTTACAACGACGAAGGCTTGCGGGTATTGGCCGTTGCGCAAAAATCCAATCCCGCGCCCGTAGATGCGTTTTCGGTGGCGGATGAGTGCGGCATGGTGCTCATGGGGTACCTTGCGTTTCTGGATCCGCCAAAGAAAAGTGCCAAGGGTGCCATAGACGCGCTTGAGGAGCATGGCGTATCGGTCAAAATTCTTACGGGCGATAACGATGCGGTTACGCGCTGTATCTGCCGTCAGGTGGGCATTGCATCAGGGCACCTGCTTCTTGGCAATGAGCTGGAAGACATGAGCGATGAAAAGCTCTGCGCCATGGTGGAAAACGTGAATGTATTCGCCAAGCTTAGCCCCGCTCAAAAAGCGCGCGTGGTAACGGCTTTGCGCGCCAATGGGCACACGGTGGGCTTCATGGGCGATGGCATTAACGACGCGTCAGCCATGAAAGCCGCAGATGTGGGCATATCGGTGGATACGGCGGTGGATATTGCCAAGGAAACCGCAAACCTCATTTTGCTTGAAAAGGATTTGTCGGTGCTGGAATTGGGGGTCACCCAAGGGCGCAGAACCTATGCAAACCTGATTAAGTATATCAAAATGACGGCAAGCTCTAACTTCGGCAACATGTTTTCGGTTTTGGCGGCCAGTGCGCTATTGCCGTTTTTGCCCATGATGCCCCTGCAAATACTAACCCTTAACCTCATTTATGACCTTTCCTGCCTCACCATTCCATGGGATCATGTGGATGAGGAATACCTCAAAAAGCCGCGTCGGTGGGATGCAAGCTCCATTGGCAAGTTCATGCTTTGGATAGGCCCCACCAGCTCTGTTTTTGACTTGGCTACCTACCTGCTGATGTACTTTTTCATTTGCCCGCAGGTGTTTGGCGGTGCCTATCAAACATTAAGCCCAACGGCACAGCTAGGCTTTACCATGCTGTTTCAAACAGGGTGGTTTGTGGAATCTCTCTGGAGCCAAACCTTGGTGATTCATATGATTCGCAGTACCAAGCTTCCCTTTATTCAAAGCCATGCCGCGTGGCAGCTGACCTTGCTCACAGCCTGCGGTATTACAGTGGGCACGCTGATCCCCTTTACGCCGCTGGGTGCCGCGCTGGGAATGCTGCCGCTGCCCGCCCTCTATTTTATCTGCCTGCCGCTGATCCTATTGTGCTATATGGTGCTGGTAACAGCGGTGAAAAAAGCCTATGTGCGGCGGTATGGAGAGCTGCTGTAAACGTCAATGGGGCGGAACGGTCAAGACCGTTCCGCCCCATTGACGTTCGCCTCCGCGTCCATCCCGCCTTTATTTCACAGCCTCCGTTACCAGCTGCGTGCTTTCAATGTAGATAATTTTGTCTTTCATTGGGTAGGGGAAGCTTGTTTCATCCACCGTTTCCCCGCGCGCCAGAAGCGAAGCCAGCCGCACGGCAATTTCTGCCTGCGCCTGCCCGTTGTTAAACACAGTAGCGTACATGGTGCCCTCCAACAGCGCCGCTCGCGCAGGCTCGGTACCATCCACCCCCAGCACGGGAATAAACTGCCCGTTGTCAAAATACCCTGCGGCTTTGAGCGCGTCTATAGCGCCAAGCGCCATATCATCGTTGTTGGAAATCACACATTCAATTCGGCTTCCATAGCTGCTAAGCAACGCCGCCATGCGCTCCTGCCCCAGGCTTTTCTGCCAAAGCGCCGTTTCCTCCCCCAATCGCTCCACCTTCACGCCCGCATCCTGAAGCGCCTTTTGCGCATAAATGGTGCGCAGCTCCGCATCCTGATGCCCAGGCTCGCCTTTTAAAATCACAAGCTGCATCAAGCCATCCCCATTTTTATCTGCGCTTTCATGCGTTTGAAAGTACTCTGCCGCAAGCGAGCCGCCCAGCGTTCCCTGCTGTGCGGGATCAATCCCCACATAATACGCCTTGTCGTACACCGCCAAATCCTCCGCCAAAGGCTCGCGGTTCACAAAAATCGTAGGCACATTGTAGCGCATGGCCATTTGAATCAAAAACAACGAGGTGGTGCGGTCTACGGGGTTTACAATCAGCGCATCCACCCCCTCCTTCAGCAGCTCCTCCAGCTGATCGTTCTGCCGATTTTGATCATTGGCCGCATCGCGCATCAAAACCTCTGCGCCGTTTTTTGCGGCCTCCTGCAATAGGCTTTGGTACATGCTGTATATGAAGGTGTCCTCATCGTTGTATAGGCATATGCCCAGCTTGAGCGGCGCTTGCTCCCGCACAAGGGCAGCCGCGCAATGCCCCTCGCGCCCGCAAAGCGGCAAAGCGCCCGCAAGACCAAAAACCAGCGCAAACAGCAAGCATCGTATACAAGCTTTTCCAGCCCTTCTGCTCATCCTACCGCCGCCTCCTTTATGCCAATCTTATGAGTAGGGTGACAAAAGCACATTTTCACCTTGCTGTGTACCACCCATTGTGCTAGTTTCCTTTTCATTGTACAA
>JAVXND010000126.1:0-4042 GCA_036645955.1 Clostridia bacterium
TGCCATCATAAAGGTAATTTCATTTTCATTGCTCACGCTACATAAGAAAGGAACAAGCCTGTCGGACGTTTTTTCCATCTGCGAAGGTAAGACTGCAATCTCGGCTTGTGCATCTATGCTACTCACACCGACCTTCAATAACTCAATTTTCGAGCTACCCGAGGAAAACAAGTAAATGTGATCAGCGCATACAAAAACGGTTTCATCTTCAGCTTTTATACCGTCTGCCACCGGAAGGAGCAGCGAAGGATTATCGGTATCAAGTCGATATACAATACTGTTCGGGTAGACTGTTGTTGCCTGAACATACAGTACTCCATCTGAAAGAACAATCTGCTGTATTTGTCCCTCAAGAACAGAGGAAGTAACCTCAGCCATTGATAGAATCGGTGCCATAACCAGAGTAACAATAAGTAAAAGTATTAGCTTTCCGCATTTCATAATGATAATCCGCCTTTCTGCGAAAGGCACCGACGGGGTTATGAAACGCGGTGCTTTCGCTGTGAGTAATAGCCCGTAAACTTATATCTTCCGAATTGACTCGATTTTGCCGGATGACCAGTCAATGCAGCCCTTTCCAATTCTTTTGAGGAGGTTTGTCATGTTCAAGATTCATCGGAAAAACTTCAACAAATTACAACATTTTCGCAGGGTTGCTATACGCTACGACAAACTCGCCGAGTCTTTCTTTGCTTTTGTTCTGCTTGCTCCCATCTTCATTTGATTGAAATAGTACATTCTTCTGGTGTTTTCAGAATGACCGCAGATGATATGAACATTTATTGTTACTATTCACCCTTCCGCCCTAACAGAGGACAGGCTCACCACGTAAAACGGATAATATAGAGGAAAAAGCAAGCAATTGGGCTTGTATTTTGCGAGCCGTCTTAGCAGTGAACGTTCTTTTTTCTTAGCCCATTTGGGTTTGCAGCTTTCGTTCTCAACCGACCCGCTTGTGATGAGGCGATTAAACTCATCGGCATAAAATACTAGTTCCTGATCGGTGAATACATTCTTGTTTTCTATCCTGCACTTACATTCTTGGTTTGCTTGACATAAAAATTGACGCATCTCGTCGCTCCACAGGTGTCCTGTATCTTCCGTGTTCTTGACCAAGTGGTGCAGCAGATGCACGTTGCACTCGCCATTATTGCTACAAAACCAATGTCAATCACGCGATTGGTGTATACAAGGATGCGTTCATTGCAGTTGTTTTGGAGCCCGATTCAGTAAAGTTTATATGGAGGCTTTGCAAAATAGCAAATACGCTGATAAAGAATCGGTATGAAAATGCTCTCTCCAAGTCTCGAAGAAACGATTGACATAAATTTGATTTCACAATCAATTATTCTCCAACTGTATCATTTGTACACGGTTATTCAGTTCGCTAATAAATTTGTCCATTGGGATGATACCGTCTACATATTGATTGATAAGCGTCCACGCCCATGCTCCTTCAACACTGGACTCAACTACTTGGCTTGAATAATCTATCGCGGTATTGGGCATGAGTACGCGTTGATAAAACGAAATCTCATCTGCCGTGAGTTCATACCTCAAGAAATCCGGCGTGTTGCTGATGTTCTCTTCAAGACATTCTATTTGATTTTGAATATTCTGTTGCTCCTGCCAATCGTCCATCTTCTGCTTTGTTAATGTCAATTCCTTCAGGCTTTCCTTCCATGCCGCCTCATCCTCAATGTACGTCTTGCGTTCAATAGGTTCATAGTCACCTTGATAAAGCAAAAAATGTCGCGTTTCCGAGAGGAGCCTCATTCTGTACTCTATATATTCCGCCGCGATATCCGGAACCGGTGAATCTGCATAAATCATCCAAGAACTAAGTGTTGCAGAATTCGGGGTTATGATATCGGCGTTGAGAGGAAATGATATGGAATTGGCGGGAGGAATTTCCAAATCAGCCATGTTGAACAACCTTTGCGGATTATAATCCCGGCCTTGTATGCTGCTCACCGCTGCCGCTAGCTGCGTTTTTTGCAACAGTCGCCGAAATTGCTCGGTGTCAAAATCAATCTGCCTGTCGCTGTTTTTATACGAGTTAATATATGCATCAAATATTACGTACAGCAATTCTCGGTGCGGCGATTCGTCAAAAAGGATTGGAACAATCAAGTTATCGGTTTCCATATCATCGCAGTATGTCTCCCACTCAATCATCAAGTCCAGCAGTTCTTCTGCCGTTTGAGGAATATCCTCCGTGGTAAGTCCTGCCATATCAAGGCTTTCTTTATTGTATCTCCATAGGTTATCTATGCGAATGCTGAACGGCAACATTTGCAGTTGCCCGTCATCTGTTATGAATTCCTGTATTGGCGCATACATTTGTTGAGACATTTCAAGCAACGCAGGAAAAGCCGAGAGATCAAACGTGTATCCTTTTGCACGAAATGACTCGGTTGCAGAAGAATTGTCGATTGTGCAAACATCAATTTGAACGAGTTCGGTAGCAATGGACGCATATTTTCCCACAGACTGATACATGTCGCTCGTAATATATTCGATTTGAACATCGGGATGTAAAAGTAGAAAGCCCTGATCGATTGGATTCGGTCCACTTCCTTCCACACGCAAAATGCTACTGCTCTGTTGTGCTTCACTATCAAACTGCGGGGCATACAGCCCATACGACCCCAACACCCAGTAAGTATCGCTAACCATTACGCTGTCCGTCACAGAGGCTGCATACGGGCTGTAGATTGATTTTGTGACTCCGCCATTCTGAATTTGAACGAATCTTGAATGGTTTGCTTCTATAGCATAAAAAACATTACCGCCATATTCAACTGCAATATACTTCCCTTTGATTCGCATGAACTCCTGCGAAGTGTTTTTTTGCCAGTTTACAGAATACACAAATGTGCATTCATCACGATATGTAGCTGCGTATGTTTCACCTTCCCGATTTACCGTATAGCTCACAAAGTCTTCATAAAGCTCCCACTGAATGGTATCCGTTGCGAAAGCGTATCGACACAAATAGCTTTCTTCAAGGTTTATATCATAATAAACAAAAAACAGCGTTTGATCGGTCATTCGGAGTTTTTGCAGGTTCCAATCATCGCTACCCCGCGTCAATGCATCAGGCAAGTCAATAAAAATGCCATTATTCTCAGGCTCCGATGTCGGCCAAACGCATTCCAAACGCTGTTCGGTTTTATGGTAAAGATATACTTTGCCGTCATAGGCGACGGGATACTCGTTCTCTAAGTCAATCTTTACGATTGACTTTTGTTGCGGCTCACCTTCGGGAGGTGAAGATGTTGAGATAAGCTTACCATCTTCATCCACAACCAGCATCGTTTGGGCATCACTGACGATTGATAGGGGATTTTGATACGGAATAAGTTGTCCTTCGGCTTTTGATTCAAGCGGGTATCCAAATAATATCCCTATAACCATCATCAGAATGGTTGATTTAACTCTCATGCTTTCTCCCCCCTCGGTAAATATGTGCTTATTGAATCTATGCGGACATCCCATTTGTTTCCCTCAGCGATTGTTTTGCCTGATGTCCCCTAGTTTGTCGTTGTTGTATTGATGATTATGGATTCGTCAGCATCAATGTACAGTGTTACAAACATCCCTCCTTCCAAAATAAATGCACGCTGATCCGTCCATAAAGGTAACCCTGTTAGTACAACATGACTTTCACCATTCAATTGATTGCAAATAAGATTGCCCTCAGCGATATAATAAATTGCATCATTCTCTTGATCGTATGCTATGCTTGTTGCATTTGCAGGAAGTGATCCAATAGGTTCATCCTGCAAATTTGACCAATCAACAATGGATATGTCTTTGCTGCCGGTCTCTCTGTTTATTCGAAATACAATACTTTTTTCTTTGTCATATTGCTGGAATGCAAACAGATTATCTTCCATGTTTATGATTTTGCTTTCGGAAGTCAAAATGTTTGTGTGGCAGAGAAAAAGCATTTCTCCTTGTGCCATCATAAAGGTAATTTCATTTTCATTGCTCACGCTACATAAGAAAGGAACAAGCCTGTCGGACGTTTTTTCCA
>JAVXND010000127.1:0-3838 GCA_036645955.1 Clostridia bacterium
ATCACACAAGGGGGAAATGCCATGAATGCCAAAGAGTACATCAAGCAGAATATGAACATACCAAATGTTCTTACACTATAAATATACGAGGTGGCCGCTATACCGCCCCGCCACTCACCTCCTCGGGTTGTGTTGTATATTTCTCTTTCCGAGTTCAATATAGCAAATTATCTCTATTGACGAAAGAACCGCGTTTCATAACCGCGTCGGTGTCTTTCGCAGAAAGGCGGAATATAATTATGAAAAAACGCATGCTGTTCACATGGATACTGCTTGTATGTCTATTCTTTGTATACGCTGTTTCAGCTGAATCCATCAGGGAAGATCAACTGGTTTCCCTGTCTTCTGAGGTTGTATCTCTAGCGATTGGCACGAGTTTCAAAGAAGAAATCGTGAATAATAATACAGATAAAATTGGTAATCCAATTAAAACGAGTTGGGAATCATCAGCCCCTTCTATTGCCAAAGTTAATGGGGGTACCATTAAAGGTATCAGCTCAGGTGATGCAGTTATCACTTGCACACTTTTATTCCGCAATGACCACGTACTCTCCGCTTCTGCATCAGTACATGTCTATGTTCCAATAGATGGCATAGCTTTGCAATGCTCAGATAGTCAGGTTAATGTTGGAAAAAGTATTCGTTGTATGATATCCATGATGCCAGATAATGCTGAGTACAAGACTGTTATCTGGCACTCGTCCGATGAGGCAATTGCAACTGTTGATTCAGATGGACTGATCACAACTAAAAAAGCAGGAACTGTAACCATTTCTGTGACAGCAAATGAACCATTGGGCGAGAGTGTACCGCAGAAAACATGTGCAACTACTTTGCAACTTTGCCAACCTGTGTTAAAACTAGCTTGCGAACAAAGCAGTATTTTAATAGGACGCGGAAGAAGCACGACTTTGACCGTAAAACCTCAGCCATACGATGCTTCAAACAAGGATTTACTTTGGAAATCTTCGGATGAAAGTATCGCAATTGTCGAAAACGGCGTCATCTCAGGTATGTCACCAGGTGAAGCAATTATTATTTGTGATGCAGCAGATGATAGCGGCGTTAGCATCAGTTTGCCCATAACGGTTTTCACACCTGTTGAATCCGTGATGATTGACACTGGAAAAATCACACTTAATGTCAACGAGCGGGGGCATCCTGTCATGGCATCGGTCTATCCATCAGATGCCGCCTTTCCTTCCACAACATGGATTTCAGACGACGAAACAATAGCTTCTGTTGCTGAGAATGGGGTTGTTTATGGCCGTAGCGCGGGTACTACTATAATCCGTGCAATTTCAGATGAACCTGTATCAGATAAAGATACTGTCAAATTTGTCAGTATGCTTGTAACTGTACTACAACCAGTTAACAGCGTTTCTATGCAAAGCGAATTGTTGGTTGGCAAAGAAAAAAAGATGACTTCAGATGTATCTGTCCTCCCAACAAATGCATCTAATAAGGGTTTGATTTGGCGCTCCAATAACGAAGGTGTTGCCACTGTTAAAAATGGCGTGATTTACGGCAAAACAAATGGTAAAGCACTTGTAACTTGCGAAACCATTGACGGAAGTTGTATCAAATCTTCTACAAGTGTGATTGTGTACGAGCCGGTTTCATCAATAACCACTGCAACGAAAACAGTATCCATTGTTGTTGGTGAATCCGTAAATCAAAATCAACTTTCCATAAAGCCAGACGATGCTTACTGTCAAGACGTCACTTGGATTTCAGAAGATGAGCAAATCGCTCCAATTGATGAAGAAGGTAATCTCGTTGGACGAAAAGCTGGAACGACAATGATCACAGCCTATTCAAAAGAGCCAATCGCCAAAGATGAAAAGGCAAAAAGTGTATCTATAGCTGTTAACGTACTTCAACCTGTAATAGATATAAACCCAAATGTGTCTGATATAGAACTTGGCAACGGGAGAAGCAGTACGCTCTCTTATTCGATTCTTCCTGACGATGCATCAAATAACAACGTCAGTTGGGAATCATCAGATACCTCGATAGTTGTTGTGAACCAAGGGGAAATTACCGCAAAAGCAAATGGTTCAGCAGTAGTAACTTGTACATCTACTGATGGTAGCAACATTTCTGCTCACTGGAACGTAACGATCTATACACCCACATCAGAAATAGCACTAACGGACAAGGAAATGACGGTAAATACTGGCGAGACTTCTTCTCCGATTTCTTTTGTCACTAAACCCGATGACGCACTCTATACAGGAGTTGTTTGGTCATCCAATGATGAGAGTATAGCGGTCGTCGATGAACTTGGTGCAGTTACCGGAATTAAAGCTGGAAAGACCACAATAACCGCCACATCAATGGACCCCGTGAAATCTCAGGCTCGCGTTGTAACAGCATCAATAAAAACTAACGTTTGCCAGTTGGCGACAGGGGTGATTCTTTCAGAAGAACAAATACGTATTCCAAAGAAAAAGAGAGTAGCACTTGTACCAGAGGTTTTGCCCACGGATACCACAAATTCGAAGCTGATGTGGTTTTCGTCCGATGATAGTATTGCAAGTGTAAGCCAATCTGGAGTGGTTGCTGGAAAAAACGTCGGAACAGTTATAATAACTTGCACTACTACAGACGGGACAGAGAAATCCAGTTCTTGCTCTGTCGATGTCTACATTCCGGTAAGCTCAATTTCAGTCAAGAATACCAAACTAGCAACAACGGTTAATACTTTATACAGAATAACTACAAGAATCAAACCGAATGATGCCACTAATTCGACAATCAGTTGGACTTCATCCAATAAAACTGTTGCCGTCATAGATAAAAACGGTATAGTTACCGCCAATCGAGTGGGCACAGCAACAATTACAGGTACAGCTCAAGATGGAAGCGGGAAAACAATTAGCATAAAGTTTACAGTTGAACCTAAATATGCAATAAGTTTTTCGAGAATACGCGTGAAACAAAACGAATGGGGTGATGAAGATTGTCTTTCCATTGAAGTTAAAAGTAATCAGCTCAGTCGAACAGTAAAAGACTTTGATTTCAACGTTTCACTTTACAATTCTGTAGGAACACGAACCAACGGATTCAATTGCACTTATCCAAATGTAAATATTGGCCCCCAAAAAACAAAAAAGACGTTTTCAAGCTGGCACTGGTATGATTTAACCGGTATAGCTAACGCATATCGTATCGATATAAATGTGACACACGTGAAATTTTCTGACGGAAGTACGGAATCAATCACTGCTGATCTGCACACCGCTTCATTCTACGATAACCGTTAAATACCCCCCGTATTTATAAATTCGCTTCACTTCATGCAAAAATCAAAGCAGGCTCTGAAAACTCTGAAAACTCCGAAAACTCCGAAAACTCCGAAAACCACGCAAGGGAAACAGAGCCATTTAAGAGACTGCAAAGAAGGTGAAGCACAAGACAATACGAAAACTAAAACAACAGACATGGTTGAGCGAATAGCAAACCACCATACAGCAGCAGCAGAAAGCCAGCGTGCTAAACATCAAGCAATGGTGCGAATAAAATGACTGTGACGAAGGTAATTACGACTATTGGCTGAAGCAAGCCCATCAAGCAATGTTGGAGCAAGGATCAGCTTCCACGGCGGCACTGGTTCGGTTTGAGCCGGAAAGTCTGCCTGCAGTAGAAAACAGCTCAAGTGACCGCACCATATTGGCACGCACCATATTAGGACGACACCACCTATGTTCTTCCCTACTTTCCGCATCATGCTTGTGCTGCACCTCCTATGCACAGCAAAACCTGTGCCTGCCCACGCATCCCCTCCCTGACATTTGAACCGTCCCAAAGCGGCTTTTGCTCACCTCTGTATTGC
>JAVXND010000128.1:0-3737 GCA_036645955.1 Clostridia bacterium
AAAAATCAGGAAACCCTTGAGAAATCAAGGGTTTCCTGATTTTTTACCTCTACCTTGAAGGGAGCCTTATCCATGAAAAAACACATCTGTTACGATGCACTCACCAAGAAAAAGAAACGGGAAATCGACCAAAAAAAGCGCGGCACATGGTTGGGTGTAAACCCAGTCACCCGCAAACCAGAAAATTCAAAGGTTTACAATCGCAAAAAAACGCAGGACTGGAAGAAAAATTCCGGGCTTGCGTTTTTATTTTGCGCGGGGGTGCCATGATGGAGGTGGTTGGCGATGAAGGCGCATGGCTTATTGTGCAATCAGCCACTCCAAGGCATTTATTCTGCGGATCCCCTCGTAATCTGCCACGGGGTCTTCATCCAATGTCAGAATGACCTTCGGATAATGGTCGCTGATCTTCTGCAAAGGCCGCAGCTCTCGCAGAAGTGTTGTTTCATCTCGCACAGTTGCAGCCACTTGCACATACATCGTACCTTCTGCGTTTGTCGCAACAAAGTCAACCTCCAAATTGTCCAGCTTACCCACAGCAATGTCATATCCGCGTCGCAGAAGTTCCAGATACACAACGTTCTCCAGCACATGACCGATGTCAAGCTGCTGTCGCCCCAGCAAGAGAAGACGTAGCCCCAGATCGACCGCATAGTACTTCTCCAGCGTTTTCAAGTGCTGTTTTCCGCGAATATCATATCGCTTTGCCCGATAGACGATATAGCTGTCAACCAATGCCTGAAGGTATTTTTCGACAGTGCGCACATCAATCTTCCTTCCGTCGGAGGTCATGGTATCCGCAATCTTCTTCGTAGAGATAGGACTTCCGCCGCTACTATACACAAACCGTAGAATGCTTTCCAGCATCATGGGATCAGCAGTACTTAGCCGCCCGATGACGTCTTTGAGCACCACCGTGTGGTAGATGCCAGACAAATACTCCTCAATCGCCTTTCGATCACCGCCAAGTTCCGTGGCATAGGGAAAGGAACTGTTCTCTAAATACTGACGGTACTTCTGGGGCAGATTTTCACTGTTCCCTGTCCAACTGACGTATTCAGCAAAAGAGAGCGGTAGCATGTCAA
Organism: Clostridia bacterium; assembly: GCA_036645955.1. Classification (GTDB taxonomy): domain Bacteria; phylum Bacillota; class Clostridia; order Christensenellales; family Aristaeellaceae; genus Limiplasma. Next base: position 1,086 of record JAVXND010000128.1, read on the forward strand.
TTGTGACGTAACGTCCGGATAGGTAAGTAGCCAGTTCACCCGAAAGCATATATGCATTGGAGCCAGTGATGTATAAGTCCAGCTCCTTATGGAGGAACAAGCTGTCAATCATCGGGGGGAAGTCTTTCACGTTTTGAATCTCATCCAGAAAAACATAGGTACGCCCCTCTTTGCACACATGGTCAAGAATATGCTGATGTAGCTTCATTGGGTCGCGCAGCGCATAGTTTGCAAAATCCTCCATGTTGATTGCGAGGATATGATCTTCCTTTACATCTTTTTGCAGAAGCTCCTGCTGAAACAGTGCCATCAGCGTAGATTTACCACAGCGACGGATCCCCGTAATCACCTTGATTATCTGCTTGTCCTTCCACCTGCGAAGGGCTTCGAGGTATTCTTTCCGTTCAATCATGTAGCGCACCTCCTCACAAACAAGTATATGCGAGAACATAGAAAATATCAATAGTATTTGGATTGCAATGCAAAAACTATTGAACTATGGACGTCGATCATTGGCTCAACATAACGCATGGGTAGAGCACATCGTTTACATTGATGGGGTCACTGGTTCGAGTCCGGTACAGAGCACAAAGACCAGGAAATCCTTGAGAAATCGACTAAAAAAGCGCGGCACATGGTTGGGTGTACACCCAGTCACCCGCAAACCAGAAAATTCAAAGGTTTACAATCGCAAAAAAACGCAGGACTGGAAGACCTTTTTTCGTGCCTGTTGAATAATTGGAATAGCTGCGTCTCAAAAGGATTCACATTTTTTCATTTCCGTGATATAATTCAAAATACAGATAAAAGAAAGGAGAACCTAGCCGTGGCTAAAAGCATTCCTGCGTTGGTGACTCCAGAGGTTCTCCGTTGGGCGAGATAATTAGATCAAATTTCTTTGACAGAAATCGCCCCGCAGTTAAAAGTGACCGAAGAAAAAGTTGCATCTTGGGAAAACGGAACTGACCATCCTTCACTTAATCAAGCTAAGGATTTGGCTAAGCGTTATCGTGTACCATTTGTATACTTCTATTTGCCTAGTGTTCCCATGAAGACAAAACGAATAGATAAAGTTGACTATCGTACATTTGCAGGCATTAGTGAGAGTATATTTATGTCTCGAGAATTGCGTTGGCTTTTACGCGATGTCGAGGAACGTAGAGATACAATGTTAGAATTGTATGCAATGGAAGAAATGCAACCTTATAAACAAGATATTGTTATTCCCGATGATGCGAATGACGAAACGATAGCTAATGCTATTAGAAACCTGCTTGCGCTTGATAACGATAAACAAATTAGTTTTAGAAAACCGGAAAATGCTCTTGCCTATTGTATTGCGCAACTTGAAAGACGCGATTTCTTGGTTTTCCAAGCAAGCGCAATTGACACTAGCGAGATGCGAGGGTTGTCTGCCGCATATGAGATTTTCCCAATTATTGTACTAAACCGAAAAGATGAACAGAGTGCACGACTATTTACACTCTGTCACGAGTTTGTTCACATATTCAAAAGAACTTCTGGCATCTGCAACGATACAGGAAATGAAGCCAGTAATCCCAAAGCACAAGAACTGTTTTGCAACAGGGTTGCAGGATTGGCTCTTGTGCCTACAAATATGTTGCTATCTAATCAACATACGACACATATTAAAACTTACGGCATGGATGATACAGAGATATGCGCTCTTGGTAGGGATTTTGCAGTGAGTAGAGAAGTGATTCTCAATAGACTCTGGCATAGTGGCATCATCTCAGAGAAACTATGTTTTGATACATTAAAACGCTATACAGCTGAATACTTAGCATATAAAAAGCAGAAAAAAGCTGGCTTTCTTACCCCGGCTCTTGATAAAGGAACACAGGTTGGGAAGCTGTATGCTCGCACCGTCTTGAGCGCATTCAACTCGGAGAAAATTTCTCCGAGAGATGCTTCTGGCTATCTGCTGAACCTCCATGTTCAACATTTCGGTAGGATTGAAAGGTGGTGCTACTGATGGGTACAATATATATCTTCGATTCGAACGTCTTTATTAGCCTTCAGCGCCGCCAGCCGATTGACGTATACCCTTCGGTGTGGGAAAAGATTGGTGATTTGATGAAAGATGGGGTAATAATATCGAGTAGAGAGGTTTTTGATGAAATTGCCATTGGTGATGATACGCTTGTCGAATGGGTTAAACAACGAAAGGAGTACTTTATTCAATCAGAGGTCAATTTACAAAGTCGTGTAAGGGAAATACTAAAAGAGCACAGAGGACTGGTGGAAGGTGGAAAAAAGAAAAATAATGCCGACCCTTTTGTAATAGCTCTCGCCCAAGAATATGACGGAATAATTGTTACAGAAGAAACACGAAGCAATAGTATACAGGCACCTAAGATTCCAAATGTATGTGATGAGTACCATATAGTATGTCTTGACTTCGTTGGCTTCTCGCGTAAAATGAGATTGGCATTTTGAACTCGAATGGAGACACTATTGTTATCATTTGAAAAGCTCACGTTGTATGATGAACCACATGTAATGCTGTATATTTAGCCATTGTGTAATTATAATAATTGATGTTGGATTAGATAAAAATCAGGAAACCCTTGAGAAATCAAGGGTTTCCTGATTTTTTACCTCTACCTTGAAGGGAGCCTTATCCATGAA
>JAVXND010000129.1:0-3369 GCA_036645955.1 Clostridia bacterium
GAAGGCTTTTCCTGCGAAACAGATCCGTGATGCACAAAAGAAGCTGGACGAGCTGCTTCATCAGGAAACGCTGGACAAAATTGACGATGCGATTGATGCAATTGAGGACTTGCTACAACGAAAGGATCACCCCCGCGCATGCGGGGAACAGGCTGGCAAAGAGTTGCCCGAAAACATCACGAGGATCACCCCCGCGCATGCGGGGAACAGCCATGTCCAGCCACAAGGAAATTGTGCGCATTAGGATCACCCCCGCGCATGCGGGGAACAGAGCGTAAATACCGCCTTTGCGTTTGGCGTTGAGGGATCACCCCCGCGCATGCGGGGAACAGGTTGTAGGGCTGGTGTTCCTGATCTTCTCTCCGGGATCACCCCCGCGCATGCGGGGAACAGAACTTTAAGTATGATTCGGGCGCAGAGACGGTAGGATCACCCCCGCGCATGCGGGGAACAGCCCGAACCCGACGAGGTCGACGACACGGCCACGGGATCACCCCCGCGCATGCGGGGAACAGTCTTTCCGAGCTGTCACCGCTGGCGGCTACTCAGGATCACCCCCGCGCATGCGGGGAACAGACGAAACCCGCGTTAACGCCCTGCGTGCTATCAGGATCACCCCCGCGCATGCGGGGAACAGTAGTGGCTTCATTCCAATCTAATGGTAACCATAGGATCACCCCCGCGCATGCGGGGAACAGGCCACCCATCAAGCTTGTAAAGCTCATAAAGTGGGATCACCCCCGCGCATGCGGGGAACAGTATTAAATTTTCGTAACAAACATCTATGCATAAGGATCACCCCCGCGCATGCGGGGAACAGAATGGCAAGAATACCATTTGCTATTGATTCCGCGGATCACCCCCGCGCATGCGGGGAACAGTTTGTTGACGTGCTTGCTGATGGCACAGTTGTAGGATCACCCCCGCGCATGCGGGGAACAGCTTGATGGATTTCGACAGGTCTTTTGCCGAATAGGATCACCCCCGCGCATGCGGGGAACAGTTTCCTTGGTCGTTGTAAGCTCGCTTGATGCGGGGATCACCCCCGCGCATGCGGGGAACAGATCTGACCTTTTTTTAGCTTCTGACACCATTAAGGATCACCCCCGCGCATGCGGGGAACAGTTTGCAACTATGGGGATGTGTTCTTATATGGGGGGATCACCCCCGCGCATGCGGGGAACAGCCTTTTTCCTTTGGCGCTTGACACATGTCTATGGGATCACCCCCGCGCATGCGGGGAACAGCGAATAGCCCGCCGGTTCTTTTTGGCACAGGGGGGATCACCCCCGCGCATGCGGGGAACAGTTACGATAACGGTGAGCACCAATCTCAGCGGTAGGATCACCCCCGCGCATGCGGGGAACAGTGCATGATGATCTCCTCCTCAGAGAGATAGCTGGGATCACCCCCGCGCATGCGGAGAACAGTGCCGACGCTTGTCAATCTTTGTGCCTGTCATGGGATCACCCCCGCGCATGCGGGGAACAGCTTTCCTTGCTTACAATATCACATCCTGTGAAGGGATCACCCCCGCGCATGCGGGGAACAGTATCATAACATACAAATATATGATTAGCAATAAGGATCACCCCCGCGCATGCGGGGAACAGCATAGAGAGGGCGTGATTGGAGAGCTTTGCAAAGGATCACCCCCGCGCATGCGGGGAACAGTTCCCACGCCGCTTGCTTCCTGCGCCAGTCCAAGGATCACCCCCGCGCATGCGGGGAACAGCAGCCACAGCGTCCCCCAGCCGCTCATAGTCGAGGATCACCCCCGCGCATGCGGGGAACAGTTGGAAGTTGCAACAGCTGGGAGAAAAGCGATAGGATCACCCCCGCGCATGCGGGGAACAGGCCGTAACGACCTAACGGAATGCAAGCAAATCAGGATCACCCCCGCGCATGCGGGGAACAGCTCCTTCTTTTTGGTCGATGTGGTAGCAAGGCGGGATCACCCCCGCGCATGCGGGGAACAGTGCTTGAGCTTGTCCATGTCGGCGTTTGCACGGGGATCACCCCCGCGCATGCGGGGAACAGTACTATGGTAATTACCGCTTAAGTAGTCTACCAGGATCACCCCCGCGCATGCGGGGAACAGAAGGCCCTTGTGCGCTTTTCTACGCTTCCTCAAGGATCACCCCCGCGCATGCGGGGAACAGCCTGCTCATTGCAAGCATCGAGCGCCCGTCATGGGATCACCCCCGCGCATGCGGGGAACAGCTGTCAAAGACCTTACAGTCAGTCAAGTCAAAAGGATCACCCCCGCGCATGCGGGGAACAGATACGTTTGTGCAACTGAAATCGTTTTGCCGAAGGATCACCCCCGCGCATGCGGGGAACTGACACTGGCGCGACTGCGGTCAAGGCGCGCCATAGGATCACCCCCGCGCATGCGGGGAACAGCACGAAGTCTTAATTCCCTAGATAAAAAATAAAGGATCACCCCCGCGCATGCGGGGAACAGACGATAGGTTTATCATCACTCACAGTGAGCAAAGGATCACCCCCGCGCATGCGGGGAACAGTGCCATGTTCATCCTCCTTCATCGTTTCGGCTAGGATCACCCCCGCGCATGCGGGGAACAGAGCATTCGCACGGGTTAGAAAATCGTTCGCCTGGGATCACCCCCGCGCATGCGGGGAACAGTCCAAAACAGCGTTTTTAAAGCAGGGGGCGAAGGGATCACCCCCGCGCATGCGGGGAACAGCTGCCGTCGCTGTGTGGGGCGCGTTGCCCTGCAGGATCACCCCCGCGCATGCGGGGAACAGGTCACGGCTATTCGTCGCAAGGCAACGGGGTTAGGATCACCCCCGCGCATGCGGGGAACAGTAAGTTGGTAATGCTCCGCTATAAAAGGTACGAGGATCACCCCCGCGCATGCGGGGAACAGGCGCCCTCCTTACGTTATCCTGCCGTGCTTTCGGGATCACCCCCGCGCATGCGGGGAACAGTATCATTCGCGCTATTGTGTCAATACTTTTTGAGGATCACCCCCGCGCATGCGGGGAACAGAAGGTGCAGGGCTGTCAGACCCAATCCGTAATGGGATCACCCCCGCGCATGCGGGGAACAGGGGGCTGGTATTCTTCTTTTCAAGAAGACCACAGGATCACCCCCGCGCATGCGGGGAACAGGCATTGGTGAAGCGACGGAAATCGGCTGGGACAGGATCACCCCCGCGCATGCGGGGAACAGTACCGTAGGCCTCACTTGCAGAAACAACTGTGAGGATCACCCCCGCGCATGCGGGGAACAGCGCAGGGGACGTAATCGCGCAAGTAAGAGGGGAGGATCACCCCCGCGCATGCGGGGAACAGCCCTCCATGCGCCTCACGGGCGGCGCATAGTAAGGATCACCCCCGCGC
>JAVXND010000130.1:0-3170 GCA_036645955.1 Clostridia bacterium
GTGCGTGCCGCTGTTTTCTGCATACTCTTTTGCGCCAAAAGAGTATGTGCCCGTGTGGGGGGCAGTCCCCACGCCAGCGGCGCGGAAAGCCATTTCCGCAAAAGAACGGTTTCCCCCGCGAGGGGGCGCATGACGCATGCCGCACAGCGCATGCCGCACAGCGCACAGCGCATGCCGCACGGCGCATGACGCATGACGCACGGCGCTGCATATCCCCCATGCAAGGGTACAACGCAAACTGGGCGGACACTACATATGGTGTCCCTACAGGGGAACGGGCAAAGTTCCTGCATGGTGATATGGCATATTGTTATCAATATTGACTTGTGATATAGTGTGAATGGTGAAAGACATCGATCCATATTGGTGGCAGGCTATGAAGCGGACGAGCTGAAGCGCTACATCGCCATGCTTGACGATGGGAACGGGTGTACGACTAATGACTGATGAAGGGGGGAATCCGCCCATGAAACGGCAAGAATCCACGGAGGATTACTTGGAAACCATTTTGCTGCTAAGGGAGCGGCTCGGCATGGTGCGTTCCATTGATATTGCGACAGAAATGGGCTTTACAAAGCCCAGCGTAAGCGTGAGCATGAAAAATCTGCGGCAAAAAGCCTGCATCACCATGGACGCAGGCGGAGCCATCAAGCTGACAGAGCAAGGCGAGGCCATCGCCAAAGGTGTATATGAGCGGCATCAGGTGCTTACGCAAGCGCTGGTTGCCTTAGGCGTATCGCAGGAGGTTGCTAAGGAGGACGCTTGCCGTGTGGAGCACGATATCAGCCCCGAAACCTTTGAGTGCATCAAGGCGCATATGAAGCAGCACGGCTGACAGCTGCGGGCGCTTGCTATTTAAGGGTGATCAAATGCACCTGCGGCACCGCAAACAGCCGCACAGGCACAACGCTTGTGCCTACGCCGTTGCTCACAAGCACCGCCGCGCGGTTTTCCTCCAGCCAGCCGCTCATGTACCTTTTGCCCACATCGGTTGATAAATTGCGAAACGGCGTATACCCAAAAAAGGAAAGCTGTCCCCCATGGGTGTGCCCAAAGAGCGCCAAATCAAACCAATGGTTGTCCCCGTCGGCACTTTTAGCGGCAAGCACGTCGGGCATTAAATCAGGCGAATGCCCCGCAAAAATCACGAAATCGTCCGCTTTTACCTGCTCGGCTACGCCTGCTACATCGGGAAAGCCATTGTAAAAATCGTCCACACCCGCAATGTAAACATAGTTTTGACCGAGCTTGATGCGGCTCACATTGTTCACCAAGGGCAAACAGCCATAGCTTTTCATGGCGGATACCAACAGGTTGAAGTTGCTTTCGGGCGTGGTGCGGTCGTGGTTGCCCATAATGCCATACACGCCCATGCGCGCTTGAAGGGGCGGCGCGGTTTGAAAAAAGCGAATCGCGCCCGCGCTGTCATCGGCATAATCTCCGCCTAAAATGACGATATCCGCGCTAAGGCCATTGATGGTTTTGACAAGCGTGCTTACGCGTGCTTCAGAAAACCAAGCGCCCTCGTGGATATCGCTTGCAAAGACGATTCTTAGGTTTTTGAGGTTGGCGGGAAGCCCTGCAACCTTTACCTCGTGCCTATCCACGGTTAGGCGGGTCGCTTCATAAAAAGGGTAAAGAATCAGCGCCAGCAGCAGGATTGGCCCCACGACCCATTGCCATTTGATATGCCGCCGCTGAGGCTTGCGGTATTTATATTGGTAACGTGCCATGCGACCATCCTTTCGTTTGGGTGAAGTATGGCTCATTGTACACTGTTTTGCTGTGATTATCAAGGGTGACGGAATGCACCCTGCCCACTGAACAGCGTTGCGGCACAAAAGCGCCGCATATCGCATAAAGGAGAAAGACAATGCACTACCAACTTTTACTGGCCGATGCGGACGGCACGCTGTTTGATTTTCACCTTGGGGAGCGCTTCGCTATTTCGCATGTTTTTGAATGCTTTGGCATTGCTGTGACGGAGGAGCACATGAGCCTCTACCACCAGATCAACGACGGACATTGGAAGCGCTTGGAGCGCGGCGAAACCACGCAGGAGCGCTTGCGCGTGGAGCGCTTTGCAGATTTTTTAGCACAAATCCACATAAAGGCAGATGCGCAGGCTATGAGCCGCTGTTTTATGGAAAAGCTTGGGCAACAGCGTTTTTTATTGCCAGGCGCCAAAGCGTTTTGTGAGCAAATCAGCGCCGTCATGCCGATTGTATTGGTCACAAACGGCATTGCGCAGGTACAGCGGGGGCGCTTTACCAACTGTGAGCTAAGCCCATATTTGAGCGGCATGGCCATCAGCGAGGAAATTGGGCACCCAAAGCCCCATCCTGCCATGGTGGAAAAGGCGATGGAGCTGCAAGGCGTAACGGACAAGCGTGCCGTTGTGCTGCTGGGGGATAGCATCACGGCGGATATTGCCGCCGCAAACAACGCGGGGGTGGATAGCATCCTGTTTACCAACGGCGCGGCGGTGCAAGCGGGGCACGGCGCAACCTATGCGGCGCAAACCTTCGAGGCTGCGGCGGGGTATGTGCTGCGGTAGGTGAGGATGGGTGGATGTGTGGATGGGTGGATGCAGCTATGGGCGTTCATTTGCATGGGCAAACCATGCGTAAGGTCGGAACGGGGCAAGCCCGTTCCCTACAGGGGACGGGGAACGAGCGGAAGCCACCGTATGGCGGCATGGGCATGGGCATGGGCATTGCCCGTGCCCATGCTCATGCCTATTGCCTTTTGTCACGCATGCTACAATCCTTGTAGGGACACCATATATGGTGTCCGCCCAGTTGGCGTTTTTTCCCTTCCATTCTGCGGGTTCATGTGGGATGACAATTCTGTGAAGGGGAGGGCGATTCACCGCTGGGGGTGAAACCTGCAAGGGGGCGAATATCGCAAGTTGGGGCGGACACCATATATGGTGTCCCTACAGGGGACGGGATGACCGTTCCGAAGGTGGTGCGAACCCCGCAAGGATGGCACGGGATGACAATTCCGCAATATGGTGTACCTGCAGGAGTGCGCAGAACGCCACAATGCACGCAAAAAGCCTGTGCATGCAGAGCCACCCATCCAAGCCCCCACCCCCCAATGCCGCGTCCAAATGCGGCGTTAGCAGCGGAGATCAAAAACCCTGCGAATGAACGGCGAGGATCAGG
>JAVXND010000131.1:0-3028 GCA_036645955.1 Clostridia bacterium
AATGCAACGCAGCTATGAGCAGATTTTGTTCGTGGGCAAGGATGGCAATCGAAGGAATAGCAGCGCTATTTCGAGATGGCCAGACGCAGGCCACGGGCAAAGGATGCCATAGATGCTTGCGTTTTAGCGCAAGATGAGTATCAGGCCTTGCCTTGAAGCACGGCGAGCACGCGCTTGAAAACGCCTGCGCCATCCAGCTCAAAGTGCTGTTTTAAATAGGCTTGCGTGCCCACAATGGCGCTGTAGGTATCGTTGAGCCCAAGCCGCACCACGCGCGCACGGTTTTCTGGGAAACCGCTTACGGTTTCGCATACTGCGCCGCCAAAGCCGCCTACAATGGTGTGCTCCTCCAATGTGAACAAAAGCTGTGTTTTTTTGCATAGCTTTGCGATATAATCCACATCCAGCGGTTTGATGGTGGGGAAGCTGGCAACGCCCACAGAGTAGCCCTCTTTTTGAAGCGCTTCTGCCGCTTCTACGGCGCTGCCCAAAATGCCGCCTGCTGTGAGGATGTAAGCGTCCTTGCCTGCGCTTTGCTCGAGTGCTTTGCCGCTTTGGTAGCCTGCAAGCTCGCCGTCCGCATGGTAATGCGGCTCGCCGCCGCGGCCAATGCGGAGGTAGGCAACGCCTGGCTCGCCAAGAAACGCGGGCATGACGGCTTCGGTTTCGACCCCATCGGCTGGTGCGTAGACCTTTACGCCCGGCAGCATGCGCAGGGCGCTCATATCCTCTGTGGCATGATGCGTCATGCCCAAGGTGCCATAGACAAAACCCGCGCCTACGCACACGATTTTGACATTGGCCTCATGATAGGCACAGCAATTGCGGATTTGCTCCAAGCAGCGCAGTGTGGGAAAGTTACCAATGGAGTACACCACCACGGTTTTGCCCTCAAGCGCCATGCCTGCCGCCATGCTGACCATGGCTTGCTCGGCAATTCCCGCGTTTAAAAAGCGCTCGGGAAATTCCTTGATAAAGTTGGCAAGCACGCCAAAGCCCAAATCGCCTGTGACGAGCACAAGCTCTGGATGCTCGCGCGCATAAGCTTCTAAACAGCGTGTAAATGTATCTCTCATGGCTTTTGTGCCTCCAGTTCCTTCATGGCCGCTTCAAATTCATCGCCGCGAGCTGTGCGGTAATGCCAAAGCACCTCGTTTTCCATAAAGCTTACGCCCTTGCCCTTGATGGTATCGGCAATGACCACAATGGGTTTGCCCTTGCCCATGGCGGCCTTTGCCTCGGCATAGGCGGCGTGCAGAGCCTCGTGATCGTGGCCGTTTACGCGTATGACATGCCAGCCAAAGCTTGCCCATTTTTCGTCCATGGGCTCAAGGGCGATGGTTTCCTCCACAGGTGCAAGCGATTGAATCTTATTGAAGTCAATGGTGACAATGAAATTATCCAGCTTATATTGGTGGGCAATCAGCGCGGTTTCCCATACAGCGCCCTCGTCGCATTCGCCGTCGCCGATGATGCAGAACACGCGGTGCTGTTCGTGATTCATTTTAGCGGCCATGGCCATGCCCATGGCCATGGGCAAGCCCTGCCCCAAGGAGCCTGTGGAGGCTTCCACGCCGGGCACGCCTTTATGGCTGACATGCCCGCTTAGGCGGCTGCCGTTTTGGCAATGGGTTTCCAGCTCGCTCACCGGAAAATAGCCGCTTTCGGCAAGCGCGGCATAAATGCCCGCGCCAGCGTGCCCCTTGCTTAACAGCAAACGGTCGCGGTCGGGCATTTTGGGGTTTTTGGGATCGTGATGGAGCACATCGGCATAGAGCACGGCCACGAGGTCTGCCATGGAAAAGATGCTTCCAATGTGTGAGGTACCGCCTCGGTTGGTCATTTCCAGACCATGAAGGCGGATTTTGTAAGCCAGTTGGATACTTTTTTCGCAGTTCATTTGTTTACTCCTTGCCGCGCGGCGTCGGGTTGAACCGTTGCCGCGCCCATGTTCAGGTTCTTTTTGAATACGCAGCCCAACGTTTGCACAAACAGCCGTGCATCCAACAGGAAGGATTGCTCCTTTGCATAAACCACGCGCATGCGGTTTTTCTCACCCAAGATGCGCGCCTCATAATTCCCCTCGGGGTCATCGTGACCTACAACCTCATCCAAACTGATGAGCTTGATGGAGCTAGGATCGCTGATGCCGGGGCGCACCCACAAAATGCATTCCTGCTCGCTTGTGTAGCGCGTGGTGTAGCGCAAAAGCTCGGGGCGCGGCCCAATGAAGGACATATCCCCCTTGAGAATATTGAAAAGCTGCGGAAGCTCGTCGAGCTTACTGCGGCGAAGCACGCGGCCTATTTTGGTTACGCGCGGATCGTTAAAGGCGGTGGTGCTCGAATATTTATCCGCACCAACGACCATTGTGCGGAATTTCAATATGTTGAAAGCGCGGTTATGGTAGCCGCCGCGAAGTGCTGTGTAAAAAATGGGCCCCTTTGAGGTGCATTTGATCAGCAACACAATGGGCAGCATGACCAGCACACAAGCAGGCAGAAACAAGAGTGCAAAGATGAAATCAAGCGCCCGTTTGATGACTTTGCTATACAGTGGATGAGGTAGGGGACCGTCCCAGCGGGGCAAGCTCTGCCGCGCGGAGGAAAGCGTCAGCTTTTCTTCCATGCCCGCGCTCCTTCCTGTTACGCCGCAATGCTTTGCGCCGCGTGCGTGAAATGGGGTGATGCATCCCTTTGCGGGGGAGAGTGACATTTCGTCACTAAGCTTTATCGTATCACAGCAAGAGGAAGTTGTCAATTTGTTGTGAACAAATCATGGAGGGGGGGTAGGGGGGATTTATCCCCCTACAGGAAACGGCGTTTCCTGTAGGGACACCATACATGGTGTCCGCCCCAGCTAGCGGGGTTCGCCCTCTTGCGGAATTGGCATTCTGCGCTGCTGTATCCCCCTGCGGGGTTCGCCCCTTTGCGGAAATGGCTTTCCGCGCTGCTGTATCCCCCGCGGGGTTCGCCCCCTTGCGGAATTGGCATTCTGCGCCGCTGTATCCCCCTGCGGGGTTCGCGCC
>JAVXND010000132.1:0-2822 GCA_036645955.1 Clostridia bacterium
CTTGACCGTTCCCTTCTGCTTTCGCGTTCCGTCATGTTTTGTTTTGCCCAGTTGCCGTTTTGCAAACAATCATCTGCCTATCAAAAAGCATCGCGATATACGCCATCCGCTTTGACACTTGCGGAAATATTAGCGCGCGAAAACCATGATGCGATAAGGTGTTGCGATGCTTTTTGAGTACATGACCAGTGAGTAATGTCATGATAAATGAGCACCAAAGGTTTGAACAGTAGATATCAATCATCGTAAAAAGAGAACCTTTTTTTCGGATGCAATTGACGGAAGAAGTTTTTTATGCGGTTCCAGACTCGGTATAACTTTGTATTGTGCTGAATTTGGAGCATTCTGCAGATGTCAATTTTACAAATCCAAATAAGGTAGCAGGATTTCAACCAATTCAAAAACACGCGTGCCTGGAGCAGATTGGGAAGGAAGGTTATCTGCATTTTTCTGCGCAAGCTTTTGCGCATTTTTGATTGCGTCTTTCATTCGGGGCTTCAAAATTGAATACATATCGGGTCGCCCTTTTGTGTATTCACCTGCACCTTGCGCAATCAACTTCTTCGTTAATTTTGGCCAGTACGCAGTTCTGTGTATATCAGATTGCATATAACTAAAGTGTAGCAGAAACCATAGCTCAATACACTGATTCGACCATAGCGCATGGTACTTGGTGTCATCGGTTGACCACTCCTTGCAAAGGCATAGCGTTTGATCAATATGCTCCGCAGGAAAGTCGTCTGTATCGTATACAATCCAAACATGCTGATACTGGTTAGGACTCTGCTGTACAGAACTCCTTGCCTTTTTCGCAAGACTAAGCGTGTTGTCCCCCTTTCCTTCAATGTCAAGCTGTATCCTGCCTCTAAATTTAAGATTGATTTCATCTTTCATTGCATTAAAATATGCTGGCTCGGTATCCGTCCCTTCTGTCACAATCAGATGATATTCAGGGCGAATCTGTACAATAGAATCTCTCCGTGGTTGCATCCAGTTCTTGTTCACATCGCCTTTCTTAGGAGGCTTCAAACTCAATTCCATCCGCCTCCCATGATGTTTTGTAGATATGGATCTGCTCCATAACGGCCTTCCATGTATTGCTTGTCAAAAGCAGCGGTGCTATTCACACGTTCATTATCCTCCCGGCGAATGTTGTATAAAGAGTATATCCTGCTTACGTGATCCTCATCTTCCGCTGCAAACCAAATCTCATCACGGCGAAACACGGTGTTTTTCATGGTTGCCATATCGTGAGAAGTAAAAAGCAGTTGCGCACCCTTGTGATTCAAGTTTGGGTTTTTGAACATTGAAACAATGTATCGAAGCAGCTTTGGATGTAGCTTCGCATCGAGTTCATCTATAACGACCATCCGACCTTCTGCAAGTGCTAGCAGAATTAATGGAAGCACAATGATAAGCTTCTTTGTGCCTTCTGATTCATCCGAGAAAGGGAGCTCGTATTGCTTTTCATGAATCATACGTTGTAGAAATATCTGCTTCTTTTCTTCATCGTAACGGTAACCGTCAATGTCAACACTCATATCATTCAGAATACCCAGAACATGCGGCTTCAATTCCTCTGAAGACATAATCACACTTTCAGCTTTCTGATTTGCAAAGTTCCGAATGATGCACGACTCAAACCATTCTTGAACATCAGTAATTACCGGCAAGTTATAGGTGATAGCAAGAAATGATAAAAAAGGCAGCTTCGCATTAACGCTGGTATTCATAATCTTCTTCGATATACTTGGGCCAAGTGTGATGATGTCTCTATCCCTTTCAAAAATATGCGCTGTCTTTCTACCGCTATATGCCCTTCTATCAAGAACCTCAGCAACAATTTCGTCGTTTTGGAGGCTAAGGAAATAACGGTACTCATAACCGTTTGTTCTAAAGAAAATTTGAAAAGAGGTTGGCTTTTCTGCAGAAGCTCCGTCCAGTCGATATGGTTCAGCAGTATCTTGTTGCTGAAGAATGATTTGAGTACGGTTCTTATTCAATTCGTGAATTGGACGTACAATCGTGCTAATGAGACAGGAAAGCGCGCGTAACAGGTTTGTCTTACCGCCACCATTGGGACCATATACAGCGCTTACCGGCAGCAAACTGCTGCACTTGTCAACGCGAATGAGGCTATCGTGAAACTCTGGAATATTTTCTGCTTGAAAATCAAAGGTTGTTTCGTCTCTGTAAGAACGAAAGTTTTCAAATGAAAACTGGCACAGCATCGTTCATTCCCCCTTCTGAACGTAGTATACCACAAAATCCTCAATATACAACTTTCTTATTCCGTGTTTACAAATTTATTTTTTTATTCTTGGAGAATAAAAGTTCGATTTGTGGCTGTATCAAGTTTCATGATTGTAATCGAAGGGACTCTTCGGTAGTGCTTCACCATTGCACCCCCCCATTCACCCCTTCCCACCATTCCGCGCGAATGAACTTTGAGGATCAAGTTGAGCGTGGGCAGGATTTGCGCCTTACGCGCCTGCATTATCAAAAAATGCTCGCAGATAACGTTGTAGGGACACCATATATGGTGTCCGCCCAGTTGGCGTTGGGTGTGTATGATAAAGCACAAAACATGACTGGTTATTTCGCAATGGCTGTAACCCACCACACAGGCTGCATGAGATGAACATTTGCGATGGCAACCTAATTGGAAGGTGGGAACAGTCCAGACCGTTTCCAACAAGGAGCGGTGTGGGATGACAATTCCGCAAAAGTACGGTTTTTCCCCCGCAGGGGGGATGCAGCGGCGCGGGATGACAATTCCGCAAGGGGGCGATCCCCCCCCCGCAGGGGATGCAGCGGCGCAG
>JAVXND010000133.1:0-2781 GCA_036645955.1 Clostridia bacterium
CTCATATGAATCTGCCATTACCTGCTTTCTTTATCAACCGTAACATTCCGCGTTTCCGCACTACCACCCCAGGTTATTCCACCATCCATGTAAGATACGGATGCCAAAAACACATTTAGTAGCATTTAGTACCACCCATTGTACAATGAAAAGGAAACTAGCACAATGAGTGGTACTGGGCAAGGTGAAAATGTGCTTTTTTCACCCTACTCATGTAAGCAACCCTATCCAAAGGGACACGCACGCTTCGTCTATTTGTCTTTATTTGAAATTGGCAGTCAAAGCATCCAAACCAGCCTTCAAATCTTCCTCGGAGAGTTCATACATACCAGAAAGCACATCTGGATTCTCCTCCACTATTTTGGGAAGTTCAGCTCTTAGCTCATTCAGAGTAAGATCATCATCATCAGGCTTGAGCAAACACAACCCGGCAGAAGTATCACCCAATTCATACATTATCCGCATACCAGTTCTTGATGATTCTTCGTAATTAATCAAATAAACCAAATTGTCGCTTTCATTATACAAAATGAAATTTGTACCAGTAGTCAGATTTAAAATCGGTATGCTGCCCGGATCATCCACCGTAAATATATTCGCGAGGATAGCCGTATAGAAAACTCCACCCGCCTTGGTATCATTTGCAATATCGGTGATGGATATATTTTTTAGGGTAACAAATGTCATAGGAATTTTGATATCCTCATCCGCAGCAACCGCGCTGCTGCACCCCATGAGTAGCAGCATTGTCAATGCCAAACAAATCCCGTTTCTTAACCATTTTTTCACTTTCTTTTCCTCCTTATGTATTGTTTTCCTTTTTACCGCATAGAGTTTATCCGCCCCAAAAGTCACGCAAGCTTCCTTTTATCTCCCCACGCCAAGCTTTAGCCGATCAACAAATATGCATCTCATTTCCCCATCTAAATCAATACATTATCCCACTATATTATCTCTCAAATGAACGGTATAATGAAAAACAAACAAATGCAAGAGGTGATGTAATAATGGACGCAAAAGCGCGTATTCAGCAGCTGATGGACGAACGGCAATGGACGGAATACCGACTAGCGATTGTGTCAGGTCTTTCGCAGTCCACCGTAGCCAATATTTTCAACCGAAACACAACCCCCTCCGTTGCCACGCTTCAAAGCATCTGCGCGGGGTTTGGCATCACGCTCGCGCAATTCTTCTCGGAAGGGGAGCTGATCGCATTGACCCAAGAGCAGCAGGACATGTTCGCGGCTTGGGCCTCCCTTACCGCCCCGCAAAAAGACGCTTTGCGGCAGTTGATTGAGGTAATGAAGAAATAGCGTGTAGACTGTAGCCGTGTAGGGAACGGGCTTGACTGTTCCGACCTCGCGCGGAGGCTACCCATGCAAATGAACTGCATCCATGTGGGGCTGTGCTGTGATGTTGCCATATACCATAGCATCGATGGATGAGAGAGGGGAGCGGAACGCCAACTGGGCGGACACCATGTATGGTGTCCCTACAGGGAACGGGCTTGTCCGCAGCCGTGCAGAGAACGAGTTTGTCCGCACCCGTACAGGGAACGAGTTTGTCCGCACCCGTACAGGGAACGGGTTTGTCCGCACCCGTACAGGGAACGGGCTTGTCCGCAGCCTTGCAGGAAACGGGCTTTCGCACGCCTGTTGTTTCGGTGCTTCGTTCAGCTGATCCACCCACGCCATGGTTACGGGAGCGAATCAATCCTTTATGCCGGGATGATCCTTCTTCCATTGTTCATAAATCACATCAAAGCCCGTCGCATCGAAGGAAAACAGATACTTTGTGTTGGAATCGTCCCTTTCGATAATGGCAAAGCGCACAGTTCCGCCCTTCTTCAAAATGTCGATGATTTGCTGGCTTTCCTTGTCGTCCGCAAAATACAGCTCCTGATCGTCCCCAGGCATTATCGGTCCAGTACCGCGGTCGCTGTCGAAATACGTCTTGTTGCCGTCGCAGTCCATAACGATCGCGTTATAATATCTAGCTTTCGAAGAAGCGTTTTTGACGATGTATTTCCCGTATTCGCACAAGGCAATTTGGATATAGGTTTCGTCAACGTCGGCAAATTTTTTGAAAGCTACAATCGCAAACAAGTCCGAATCAGTTGTTGCGCTGTTGCTGAAGGAGCCGGTGATAACGGAGCTGACAATGAAGTTCCTATCCGTCGGCATATCGAACTCGTCTTTATACGCCTTGATCTCCCATATACCAGTATCGGTTGCGGCGGGCGCGGCAGCCGCATCCGACACGCTCCCCTCGGCAAATGCCCCCGCGCAGCTCAGCGCCATCGCAAGCGCCAGTATCAAGCAAGAGAATTTTTTCCACGTGCATTTCATGTTGTTCTTCTCCTTTTCATTCATTCCGCAAAAAGCGTGTTATTTCGTCGTGGCATCTTCGAAAATATCAAAGGCAGACTTATACTCCTCGTCCGTCACCCTATAGTAACCGTCGATTGTGCCTTTGTTGAGGAGCAGTTCGAAGTTCGCGTCGGGCACTTCGATATTTGGCACCATTGCATAAGCGGCGACACCCGCTCCAGCTGATGTGATCAGTACGAGCTCCTGCGAGCGTGCATTGTAGAAGCAGAACGTGATTTGGCTCGGTTTCTCCCAGAAAACGTATTTCTCGCCCGTAATGAGCACATCTATATCAAGGCCCTCCAATGGTTTGCCTTCGAGTGATGCGTTGTGGCTATCGATGTACAAAAACAGTTGCATCATAGCGCCCACGAGATGACTGTCTGTGACAACATCAACGCTGTACTCGGCC
>JAVXND010000134.1:0-2739 GCA_036645955.1 Clostridia bacterium
CATCCTTGCCCACGAACAAAATCTGCTTATAGCTGTGTTGCATTTTAGACTTAGATTCGTCTGAGGTGTGTCATGATGAGGAAAAGACTTTGGCAGCTGCCCAATGTGAGCCGCCTGACCAACCTTGCCCCCGATTGTGAGGATGCGGCGCAGATGGGCATACAGGAGCCTGAGCAAGCGGCACAGCCTGCGGGGGACATGGAAAAGGCCTCGATGCTGGTGCGGCAGATGGATCGCTGGATTGCTTCCATGGAGCGGCTCAGGCTATCGGACTATGTGCGCTATGTGGATGATCGGAAGCGCATCTTTTGGTCGAATTTTTGGGGCGGCATTGCGCGCGGCGTGGGCATGGCGGTTGGTTTTACCATTTTGGGCGCGCTGATTGTGCTGATTTTGCAGGATCTTGCCAAGCACAACCTGCCTGTGATCGGCGATGTGCTTGCGCAAATTGTAAGTTTGGTACAAAAGAGACTGGAATAGAGGGATCCTATGGCGTTGATGATTGGTGTGGGACTGGTTGCGCTGTTGCTGGACACGCTGACAAAGCTTGCGGCCGCCTATGCGCTTCACGGCACGGTGGTGGTGCTTCGCGGGCTTTTGGAGCTTCGCTTAACGCGAAACACGGGCATGGCGCTGGGCATTATGTCGGACAACGCGGTGGCCAACTGCGTTTTGCCCATTGTGGTAATGGTTTGCGGCTATTTGATGCTTCGTAAATATCACATGACCGCTTTTACCTATGGGGCTACGGGGCTGGTGGTGGGCGGGTTTTTGGGCAACTTTATTCAGCGGCTTTTGAACGGCTATGTGCTGGATATGATTTATTTTCCCTTTATGCCATGGTTTGTTTGCAATGTGGCTGATGTGGCCATATGTGCGGGCGTGGTGATGCTGGGCGTGAGCTTACTGCTGCGCCCAAAGGATTGGAGGGAGCGGGATGCCGCAAATCATCAAGATAGCGCAAAGTGAGGCGCGGTTGGATGTGCTGGTGAGCGAAATGGCAGAAGCAAGCCGTTCGCAAGCGGCAAAATGGATTGCGCAAGGGCTTTGCAGGGTAGCAGGCCGCGAGCAAACCAAAGCGGGCTTGCGCGTGGCGGCAGGGGAAGAGCTTGTGCTTGAGGTACCTGAGGCTGTGGAGTGCGAGGTGGAAAAAGAAAACATCCCCCTGGACATATTGTACGAGGATGCGGATTTGGCGGTGGTGAACAAGCCCTGCGGCATGGTGGTGCATCCCGCCGCCGGCAATAAAACGGGCACCATGGTGAATGCGCTGTTGTATGCCATGGACAGCTTGAGCGGCATTGGCGGCGTAAAGCGCCCAGGCATTGTGCATCGGCTGGACAAGGATACCAGCGGCTTGCTGATTGTGGCAAAGAACGATGCGGCGCATCAAAGCTTGAGCCTTCAATTAAGCGAGCGAAGCATGGAGAAGCACTACCTGGCGGTGGTGGAGGGCGTGCTGAAGGAGCCAAGCGGCTTGATTGATCGCCCAATTGCCAGAAGCAAGCGCGACCGCAAGCGCATGGCAATTGACCCACAGGGGCGCATGGCGCTTACCGAGTGGACACTGCTTCAAAAGCTCAAGCAGGCCTCTTTGCTGGATGTGCATATTTTAACAGGGCGCACGCATCAAATTCGCATACACATGCAGAGCATAGGCCATCCAGTGGCGGGTGATGTGATTTATGGACAAAAAAACGGCGTACATGCATCAAGATTGATGCTGCACGCACATACATTGGCGTTTACCCATCCAAGCACGGGAGAAAGGCTTTGCTTTACAGCGCCGCCCCCTCAGGCGTTTTTGGAAACCGTGGCAAAGCTTACGCCAACGGTTCCTGTGCAGGCTTGAGCTTGCCCTGCGCCCAATGCTTGCGGCACAGGCTCACATAGCTTTCACTGCCGCCTAACACAATTTGTTCGCCCTCTTTAATGACACGGCCATTGACAACGCGTGCGTTGCAGATGGCTTTTTTGCCGCACCAGCAGATGGTTTTGACCTCCTCGATGGTATCGGCCCAGCCCATGAGCCATTGACTGCCTTCAAAAAAATTGCCCTGAAAGTCACAGCGCAGGCCGTAGGCGATCACGGGAACATTGTCCACATCCACAATATGAACCAGCTGTTCCACCTGCGCCTTGGTTAAAAACTGCGCCTCGTCTACAATAATGCAATGATAATCCCGCACATTGAATTGCGAAAGCTCCTCCATAAAATGGCATTCACAGCTAAGCCCGCAACGGCTGGCCACAAGCCTTTCGCCGTCGCGAAGGTCAAGGCAGGGTTTGAGCATGAGCACGTTTTGCCCGCGCTCCAAATAATTGTGGCGTACCATAATGGCGTTTGCGGTTTTGCTGGAGCCCATTGCACCGTAGCGGAAGTATAGCTTTGCCATTTAAATCACCATGCCGGCGCGGCAACCGGCAGAAGGATGGATGAAAAACTGCGCCGCTGGATTGCAGTTTTCATATGAACGCAAAGGGGGGGCTTGCGGAATTGGCATTCCGCGCTGCTGTGTCCCCTGCGGGGGGAGCGGGGGATTGCGGAAATGGCTTTCCGCGCCACTGAATCCCTCTGCGGGGGAATCGCCCTATTGCGGAATTGGCATCCCGCGCCGCTGCATCCCCCTGCGGGGGGAATCGTGCTTTTGCGGAAATGGCTTTCCGCGCCAGTAATGTAGGGGCTATGCGCCCCTACGACCCGCACAAACTCTTTTGATGCAAAAGAGTTTGCAGAAA
>JAVXND010000135.1:0-2669 GCA_036645955.1 Clostridia bacterium
ATGTATGGTGTCCCTACAGGGGACGGCGTGTTTCTAATTTTGCAATGCGGCGAAAACCGTAAGGATGGCGCGTATGGGGCGCTCCCAGCAGGGCAAGCGAATGTATGCCTTGACATTCAAAAACAAAAATGATAAAATAACAGCTGTTACGTTACAGATGTTATTTTAGGAGGATGCACATGCCGCCCAAAATTAAAACAACAAGGGAAAGCATTTTGTCGGTTGCAATGGCGATGGTTCGGGCTACGGGATGGGAAAGCATGAATGCAAGAGACATTGCAAAACGTCTCGGTTGTTCAACACAGCCCATTTTCAGGGAATTTAAGAATATGGCTGAGCTAAAGGACGAGGTTCGAAAAATGGCTTGGGAAACATACAACTGCTACTTACAGAATTATCAACGGGTTGAGGGGAAACAGGGTCTGTCTTTTGGGGTTGCTTATGTCAAGTTTGCAAAGGAAGAAAAGAACCTGTTCAAGCTCATCTTTATGGCGGATGAAATCGAAGCAAAAGGTATGGCAGACCTTTCCGTACTCAAAGAGGATCGGATAGGCATTATTGATATTTTTATGCAAGTGACGGGGCTTAACCGAGAAAATGCCGTCAAGCTGCATTTTAATGTATGGATTGCGATACACGGGCTTGCGTCCATGCTTGCAACCAATAAAATAGAAATATCAGACGATGAACTCAAAAGCACAATACTGGACAATTTCAATGGATATCGCAAAATCCTGAAAGAACAAGAGGATGCAGAATGAATGCGATTACGATAACGAACCTCACCAAAAAATACGGTGATTTTACAGCGGTGAATGACTTAAACCTACAGATTGAGAAAGGGGAGCTATTTGCGCTGTTGGGGACGAATGGGGCAGGCAAGACAACAACCATTCAAATGCTGTCCTGCCTTCTTCCCCCTACGAGCGGTGATGCAGCATTGCTGAACAACAGCATAAGCAAGCATTCACAAGCAGTGAAGCAGATCATCAACATATCGCCGCAAGAAACGGCTGTGGCCGCCAATCTCACGGTGCTGGAAAATCTTGAATTCATTGCGGGAATCTATGGCGCGAATCAAAACAGAAGCCGTCAGGAAGCAAAAGAAATGGCATCGCGGTTTGCCCTTGACCACGTACTTTCCCAAAAGGCAAAAACGCTTTCGGGCGGTATGGAGCGCAGATTATCCATTGCGATGGCGCTCATTACCAAGCCGCAGGTGCTGTTTTTGGATGAACCCACCTTGGGGCTTGATATCATAGCTCGCCGTGGATTGTGGACAGCCATCAAAGCACTCAAGGGACAAGTAACCATCATTCTCACCACGCATTATTTAGACGAGGTAGAGGCATTGGCAGATAGAATCGGCGTTATGAACAACGGCACATTGACCGCCACAGGCACGGCGGCAGAGCTAACGGCTCAAACAGGTACAACAAAATTAGAGGATGCTTTTATTACCCTTGTAGGAGGCGTGGTATGAGAACGTACCTATTTGCAAAGCGAAATACAAAGGAAGTTTTACGCGACCCCATCAACCTGTTCTTTGGCTTGGGTTTTCCGCTTGTTTTGTTAGCACTGCTATCGGTCATCAATCACAGCATCCCCAAGGAGGCGGGCAATACCATGTTTGCCATCCAAAATTTGGCCCCGGGACTTGCGATGTTCGGCACCGCCTTTATGGCCTTGTTTGCAGGAATGCTGCTGGCCAAGGACAGAGGCTCTTCGTTTTTGATGCGGCTGTTTGCTTCGCCTATGAAGCCGCACAATTTCATTTTGGGATACACGCTGCCCATGCTGGCAGTATCGGCAATGCAAATAACGATAACGCTTTTGGCATCTGCGTTTTTTGGTTTTACGCTGACGCTTTATGTGTTTCCTGCCATTTTGGCGGCTATGCTGAATTCAGTTTTGTTTGTTGGGCTTGGGCTATTGTGCGGGAGTGTCTTGAATGAAAAAGCGGTGGGGGGACTTTGCGGTGCGCTTTTCGTAAACCTTGCAGGATGGTTTTCCGGAATATTTATACCGTTGGATTTGATTGGCGGCGCATTCAAAACAGCGGCTGATATCATGCCGTTTTATCATGGTGTGCAAGCGATCAAAGAAGCGCTTGCAGGGAGCATGGCGGGCACAGTGCCGCATATTGCCGTGGTACTTGGTTATACCGTGGTGATCTATCTGCTTGCGATCGCGGCCTTTCGCAGAAAAATGCGGGGGAGCGGCGGGGTGACCATTCCGTGAGGGGGCGAACACCGCGAGGCATGGGCGGACACCATGTATGGTGTCCCTACGGGGTGATTTGCAAGGGCAGCCAATGCACAAGCAGGGAACGGTCGAAATCGTTCCCTGCAAGGGAGCGTACAAATGCCGCCGCATGGCGGTGCTTGCGATTGTATACCAGCATGCATCTTTACCCATCGCTCTATGTCCCAAATGCCGCGATTCCTGTAGGGACACCATATATGGTGTCCGCCCAGCTGGCGTTCATCCCCATCCATCCATACCAAGGGTTATCGCTAAATCAAGCTGCTGGGGTCAAAAGGCATTCGAATTGCGCCTATAAAATCCAACCTTTCACAGAAGGTTCAAGCATTCCATCCTCAATGATGCAAAACTCCGAAACGGAAAGGAGAGGATCAACGGGATGGTGAGCAGCAATGAAAGCATCC
>JAVXND010000136.1:0-2486 GCA_036645955.1 Clostridia bacterium
TTGCAGGGCTTCAATGGCGGCGGCTTCCTGCTGATAGATGCTCCTTTGCACCACATCCGCATGCTCGAGCGCCGCCTTATAGTCCGCATCGGCTAAAATGGATGTGAACTGCGCACGGTTTACCGTGGGCATGCGCTTGTGGGTCGCAGGGTCCTCTACGTACTCAATGCCGTAGCGGCACAGCACCAAGGACCAGTAAGCCTCTGCATCCGTGGCGGACTCCGTCAAAAGCTGCTCGTAGATGGACATGGCTTTGTCGTATTCGTTGTTGCGGCGGAAATGGTTGGCTCGGTCAAACAGATTGGCTTTGCGTTCGTTGTCCAGCTTGGGCAGGGTTTGGACTGTGCCGCAGCTTTCGCACTCCGCGACCGTTGCACCCTGCTGAATTTGCAAATCCCCGCCGCACATTTTGCATTTGAAAATCATGATCGTACTTCCTCCGTATGATGAATGGGTGGTACTGCATACCACTAAAATGGGCCATCCGTATCATTGATTGGATAGGGGCACTTATTGCAGGGTGAGGGTGGAGCCGATGTTCTTCCAGTCTGCTACATCGCACTGACCATTATGATTATTCCCAACCGCGGCCACCGTGCCGTCCGCACGCAGTCCCACGGTGTGGTTATAGCCAGCCGACACGGCAACGATGTCCGTCCAACTCGAAACATTGCACGCGCCATTGTCATTACCCCCAACCGCGATTACCGTGCCGTCCGCACGCAAGCCCACGGTGTGATAACCAGCCGATATAGAATATTGGTTTGAATGAGCGTATATCAACTGATAACCGCGTTTCAAGGCATCTTTGCAGTTTCCAGCGTGCAGAAAGGCTTGTGTGGCTTGTGCCATATTTCCATTAGCCAGCAAGGCTTCGGCTTGTGTATAGTATAGTTCTTCAGCACGTTCTGCTGCATTACTGTAGCTATCCATCGCTGCAAACGCAGCCGATGCTTCGTCATATTGTCCGCTTTCCAACAACGCTACAGCGGCATCATACTTTTGCTTGGGCTAAATCACCTTCGTATAAATCAACGCTGCAACCACTATAGCTACCATCACGAATGCAAAAATGCATACCCTAAGGGGAGCGCGTTTATTTTCCTTTGCAGCGGCAACTTCCGCTGCTTGCCTTTCTGCTAAATATTGTTCCTTTTCTTCACGCTCATGCTTTGCAATACCTTGCTTACACAGCTCGATTTGCGCAGAGGCATCTTTATAGGTGCCCGTTAGCCCGTAGGCGAAAATGGCTTTCCTGTATTCGCCTTGAGCTTGCAGGGCTTGTGCCTTTTGATAAGTGCTTTCGTTTATTTGCTCGTTGATTTGCTCGATTTGCGCAGGGGCGTCTTTGTAGGTGCCCGTCAGCCTGTAGGCGAAAATGGCTTTCCTGTATTCGCCTTGTGCTTGCAGGGCTTGCGCCTTTTGATAATTGCTTTCGTTGATTTGTTCGCTCCTCTCATCGCAAGCCAGCAACTGTTCCAGCACGCCCGCAAAGGAAGGAATGCTCTCAAAACATTCTTTTGCTTCTGCAACCGCCGCAACCGTTTCAGCGCTTTCAAGAGCAGTAGCCGCCTTTTCAAATACCTCTGCTTGCCGGTCTTGCTCGTTGCGTGCGTTAATGAAATCAATCGCTGCCCGTAGCTTCGCCTTGAGTGCATCGTCGCCAAAACGCATGATCTTTTGGTAATTCGGCTCGTTATCAAATGGATCTTCTACATGCTTGAGATCATCATCGGTTTTCACACACAGCGCTGCCATCAGTTTACCCAAATAGGCGCGGGCATTGGTAGGCTCTACATCCAGCACCTTTTCGGCATAGGCATCGGCAGATTTCCAATCCCCATCCTCAAGAAACATGAACACACGCTGCAATAAGGCTTCGGTGTTGATGTCAGCTGTGCTTTGCGCAGGTGCTGCCACGGTATCCGCCTTGGCTTCTTCTTCCTTTTGCGCCAGCTTCTTTATGCCGCGAATCAAGTCCTGCATAAAGCCCAGCTTGCCCATGTCCTGCGCCTGCAAGTGCCCAAATTCCTCGGGCAAATCATAGGGGTCAATGTCCTTGTAGGCAGGCACAAGGGTTTTCTTTGCGCCGCCCTTTATCAAACCCAAGAAGCGGCTCCATTCGTTCTTTACCCAAATGGCGTTGAAATATTCGGGCTTTGTGCCAATGACCACCATGAC
Organism: Clostridia bacterium; assembly: GCA_036645955.1. Classification (GTDB taxonomy): domain Bacteria; phylum Bacillota; class Clostridia; order Christensenellales; family Aristaeellaceae; genus Limiplasma. The sequence continues at coordinate 2,182 of JAVXND010000136.1, forward strand.
CTTGGCGCTGTTGAGCGCCGCAAAGATGTAGGGCTCGTAGGCGGAACCCAGCATGTTTTCCAATGTGATGCGGCTAAAGAACACCTTGAAGCCCTCGTTGGTCAGCTCGTGGTACAGGTCGTTGGCAAGCACACTGTCAGGGGTGCGCCGACCGTTGGCATCCGTTTCCTTGTAGCAGATAAACACGTCGAAAAGCTCTTCCTTGCTGGAAATGGCGAGGATGTCCTTTTGCAGGGCTTCAATGGCGGCGGCTTCCTGCTGATAGATGCTCCTTTGCACCACATCCGCATGCTCGAGCGCCGCCT
>JAVXND010000137.1:0-2409 GCA_036645955.1 Clostridia bacterium
CTACGCCATTCAGGAAGCCAGCTACTTTGCGGAGGGCTATCAAACCCTGCCGCAGGATGGCAAGCATAGCGGTATTGTTGCAAGCACCAGCATTCCAGCCATGGCGGAGTACGTAAACACGCGCAACGCGGGCGAATTAACAGTGCAGAAATTGCTGGATGGCAACGATACCGATCAGACAATGAAATTTACCTTTACCATCCAGCTTTCCCGCAAGGACGGTATATCGGTTGACCGCAAATATCCGTGCACGGGCGCATACAGCGAGCTCACCTTTGCAAACGGAAAGGCAACCGTGGCACTTGCGGGCAATGAAACCATCACCATCAAAGACATCCTGACGGATACCCAATACACCGTTACCGAGGCGGATGTACATACGCAGGGGTACTTCCCAACACCCGCTTCCGGCGTTATCAGCGGAGCCATTGCTACAGGCATAACCGCCAGCGCGAGTGTAACCAATACGCGCAACACCGCAGAGCTTACCCTGCTTAAAACCTTGGCAGGCAATGATACCGACGCAAACAAGCCGTTTACCATGCACATTGCCTTGCAAAACGATCAAGGCATAGCGTTGGCAGGTACGTATCGCTACACCTCACAAGGCGGTTATCAGCCCGCAACAGGCATGCTTACGGTGGATCAGGCGGGCCATGCAACGGTTGCGCTCAAGGGCGGCCAAAGCATGACCATTCAGGGAATCCCTGTAGGCACGGCTTACACCGTTACCGAGGATGATTACAGCGCGGATGGCTACCAATCCAGCATCACTTATCCCGAAGGCTATGCACCCCACAAGCTTGATATCAACGGCGCTTTGGTATCTGTTGTGAACACGCGCAACACCTACGCCGCACTCATTGTGAGCAAAACCGTCATGGGCAGCGGCAGCGTGGTGGAGGCAGATAAACGCAACAAGAGCTTCCGCTTTACAGTACAGCTTTCGCGCACGGATGGGATGGATATTAACGGCACCTATCTATGCGAGATTTCCACCGTTGGCGCAGAACCCAAGACCTATCAGCTCAAGGTACAAAACGGCGTGGGCAGCTTTGAGCTAAAGCACGGTCAAAGCCTGAGCATTCCCAACATCCTGACGCTGACACACTTTGTGGTGACCGAAGATGATTACAGCACCGACGGCTATGTCACCACCCCCACAAATCGTGTTCAGACGGGTGAAATTCCAAGAAATCAGGCCAGCCACACAACGGCATTTATCAACACCCGCGAAACAGGCAAGCTTGAAATCAGCAAGCTTGTAAACGGCAATGCGGGGGACAGCGAGAAGGCGTTTGCCTTTACGCTTGAGCTTGCACGCACAGACGGCATTTCTGTAGATGATACCTATGCATGCGTGCTTACAACAGGCAATACCGCCCAAAACACCACACTCACCGTAACGGGCGGCAAGGCAAGCTTTACCCTCAAGCATAACCAAACCTTGACCATTTCCGACATTCTCAAGGACACAAGCTATACAGTAACAGAGGATAGCTATTTTGCGCAGGGCTATCAAACCCTGCCGCAGGATGGCAAGCGAAGCGGCACCATTGCAAGCACCACCAACTCCGCAAAAGCGGAGTATGTGAACACGCGCAATGCAGGCACATTGTCGGTGCAAAAGCTGCTTGACGGCAACGCAACGGATGCGGCCAAGAAATTCACCTTCACCATTCAGCTTTCCCGCAACGATGGGATATCGGTGGATCGCACCTATGCCTGCGACGGCGGCGTATACAGCACCCTCACCTTTGTAAACGGCGCGGCAACTGTAGCGCTTGCGGGCAACGAAAGGGTTACCATCAAGGATGTTTTGGCAGGAACGCAATACACCGTTACCGAGGCGGATGAGCATACGCAAGGGTATTTCCCAACGCTCATCAGCGGTGAAAAGGGAACCGTTACGGCAGACGTACCCGCGAATGCCAGCATTACCAACACGCGCAACACCGCAGAGCTTACCCTGCTTAAAACCTTGGCTGGTAATGATACCGATGCAAACAAGCCGTTTACCATGCACATTGCATTGCAAAACGAGCAGGGCGTACAGCTTGCAGGAACGTATGACTACACCTCCACAGGCGGCTATCAGCCTGCAACGGGCAAGATTACGGTGGATCAAGCGGGCCATACAACGGTTGCGCTCAAGGGCGGCCAAAGCATGACCATTCTTGGCATTCCCGTAGGCACCCTAGGCACCGCTTACACCGTTACCGAGGAGGATTACATTGCGGATGGCTACCTATCCAGCATTGTCTACCCCAACGCAAAGCATCAGTTTGGCACGGAGGGCGCAAAGGTAGAGGTTGTGAATACGCGCAACACTGCCGCACTCCTTGTGAGCAAAACCATCATGGGCAATGGGCATGTGGTGGAGGAAGACAAACAAAACCATCCCTTCCG
>JAVXND010000138.1:0-2353 GCA_036645955.1 Clostridia bacterium
GCGCGGGGGTGATCCTTACTATGCGCCGCCCGTGAGGCGCATGGAGGGCTGTTCCCCGCATGCGCGGGGGTGATCCTACTTTGAGGAACGCGCATTCTACTGGTCAGATCTGTTCCCCGCATGCGCGGGGGTGATCCCTTCTCCTTAATCCAATTCAAATCCCAATCAAACTGTTCCCCGCATGCGCGGGGGTGATCCTTTGCTCAATCAAGTAAATCGCGCCTCCGTGGTCTGTTCCCCGCATGCGCGGGGGTGATCCTGCTGCATAGCTGGGTACCGCGCCGCAAGGTAGCTGTTCCCCGCATGCGCGGGGGTGATCCCAGGAATTTCTTTTGCATAGGGTTCGCCAAAACCTGTTCCCCGCATGCGCGGGGGTGATCCCTCGACGGACGTGGATGATGGAGAGTTTCCTCACTGTTCCCCGCATGCGCGGGGGTGATCCTCTCAGGCCCGGTTGCCAATGCGATGGCCTTTGCTGTTCCCCGCATGCGCGGGGGTGATCCCCTCGTAGCTTAACATTCCTCAATCCCTCCCAACTGTTCCCCGCATGCGCGGGGGTGATCCCTCCATCTTGATGGATTTCGACAGGTCTTTTGCCTGTTCCCCGCATGCGCGGGGGTGATCCCTGCTGGGCGTATGCCTCGGCAACTTCGTCGGCCTGTTCCCCGCATGCGCGGGGGTGATCCCTTGCTGGAAAAGGATTTACAAACGGCGCATCACTGTTCCCCGCATGCGCGGGGGTGATCCTTCTGCCGCTTACAGATTAAATCCACGTGAGATCTGTTCCCCGCATGCGCGGGGGTGATCCTCCTCTGAAACATCGTCAACTTTATCAGCATTACTGTTCCCCGCATGCGCGGGGGTGATCCTCCAAGGCAAAGTATACGATACGGAAACGGCCACTGTTCCCCGCATGCGCGGGGGTGATCCTCGTCAATGACTGCTTTACTGCTAACAAGGATGCTGTTCCCCGCATGCGCGGGGGTGATCCTGGAAAATGCCTTGGAGAAGTACAAGGAAATAGCTGTTCCCCGCATGCGCGGGGGTGATCCGTGTGGCTTGAAGGTGGGCGCGGTAGCTTAAAACTGTTCCCCGCATGCGCGGGGGTGATCCTTCGGCGGCCATCTCTGTCACCGTGTCCAGATCCTGTTCCCCGCATGCGCGGGGGTGATCCTGTGTTGACAGATATACCCATTTATGCTCACAGCTGTTCCCCGCATGCGCGGGGGTGATCCCAAGACAGCATACGCGATTGCTCACGCTCAAGACTGTTCCCCGCATGCGCGGGGGTGATCCCACTCTTATCAAAGAAGCCGTAAGGACTTACATCTGTTCCCCGCATGCGCGGGGGTGATCCCAAAATTGACCGCCGCCCTGTATATTGTGCGAGCTGTTCCCCGCATGCGCGGGGGTGATCCCCGTATAACGACACTGGTGCGGCGGGAATTCTCCTGTTCCCCGCATGCGCGGGGGTGATCCAGCGAGTTCATTGGCGCAACCAACGCCTTCCAGCTGTTCCCCGCATGCGCGGGGGTGATCCCGTTCCACGCCGTAGGAGAACTCACCAAGGGCTCTGTTCCCCGCATGCGCGGGGGTGATCCTTCAAGCTCGACAGCATCGAAGGGATCCGCGAACTGTTCCCCGCATGCGCGGGGGTGATCCTGTGTCAAATGCGCGTGGGTCGCAGTAGCTGCACTGTTCCCCGCATGCGCGGGGGTGATCCTGCGCGTGCATAGCGGCTCGCGGTCAATGGTAACTGTTCCCCGCATGCGCGGGGGTGATCCGGTGGGTGAAGGGCTACGGTTTTAGTCCCTATGCTGTTCCCCGCATGCGCGGGGGTGATCCTCAACCCCCTTCCCTTGCTACTTTGCAGCAAGCCTGTTCCCCGCATGCGCGGGGGTGATCCTCGCGCTGAATGTTGATACAGACGTAGACTTTGCTGTTCCCCGCATGCGCGGGGGTGATCCCTCGATGAAGCGCTAGACGCTGTATTAACCGCTCTGTTCCCCGCATGCGCGGGGGTGATCCTCAATCAAGAATGGGGATTTGAAGCAAGCCGCGCTGTTCCCCGCATGCGCGGGGGTGATCCCGTGAGTGCAACGCGCTGGTTGACAGTATCGTTCTGTTCCCCGCATGCGCGGGGGTGATCCTGCAGACAGTGGCGGCATATCTAGCGGCATATCCTGTTCCCCGCATGCGCGGGGGTGATCCCAGATGATGGGCGGCTTTGCATATTCTGCAGAGCTGTTCCCCGCATGCGCGGGGGTGATCCACGCCATCCATGGCTTACGTTCTCCCTTCCTTGTCTGTTCCCCGCATGCGCGGGGGTGATCCTCCATCCGCACGATCAAGG
>JAVXND010000139.1:0-2280 GCA_036645955.1 Clostridia bacterium
CATGCGGCGCAGGCAGGTCTGATATTCCTCCACCAGACGGATCAGCTTTTGCTCCATTTCGCTGTCAGAGCTCGTGACAACCTCCATCCTCCCGCTCACCTCCTTCATGCCAATTTGTCACCCTGCTTATATGATGAGTAGGGTGACAAAAGCACATTTTCACCTTGTTGTGTACCATCCATTGTGCTGGTTTCCTCTTTCTTGTACAATGGATGGTACTTTGTTCACCTAAAATGTGCTTTTGGCATCCGTATCATATGATCTTTACCAGAAAGCTATTGATCGCAAAATCCTTATCCTGCTGGGCACTTTCAAAGGCCATCACCTCTCCTGTGTATGCATTCAGCACAATTCCCAAATAAGCGTTTGCAAAGCGCCATTCCGGTCGAGCAGGATTTGTCACATAGTAAAATGCATTTAACGCATCGAGATGGCTGTTATTCCCCAGCTTTTCCTGCGTTGCTTCCATTGCGAGTTGCCTTGCGGCATCTTGTGAGATAACCTTTTCATCGGGTAAGCCGCTTACATTTCTCGTCCATTCCCATTCACCGCATCCCTCCCCAGCGAAATAGGGATGCTTGGCAGCATATTCATTCACAAAATCTGCGAATGCCTCATAAAAAGCCGCCTTATCCTCAATAGACCAGCTGTAAAAATAGTTTTTGCCAGTATATGGATTTGGAATCCCCATTTCTTCGTATCGACTGGCGCATAGCTCAGAAAGCGAAGGTTCAATGCGCAGCACTTGATCGAAAAGCTTCCCTGCGGGCTCCACGTCCATATAGCTTGCGTCATAACCCAGCAATGTTTGCCACCGATCCTCACCCTGACTGCTCCAATTCACCAGCCATACAGGTTCTTCTCCGCAGCAATACAAATCGCTATAGAGGAAATGAGCTGTAGCATCCAGCGCATCCGCATCCTCATAGGATAGGTTGATGATCTCCGTGAGCGTACTCCGTGCGTTCTGAACTGCCTGCTCACGAGTCGCGTCATGTTCTCCGGGAATTGCTTCCGTACTGCCATCCATGCTATTTCTTCCCCAAGCAATCAATTGCGTTTGCGGCCCCATGATCCCAAGCATTTCCCCACTGCGCGTCATATAGACACGGTAAGCCATACCATAACCAAATTCGACAATCCAGAACGGCTCGTCTTTGGGTGCGCCATAGGTATTGTAGGCATCCTCGGAAAAAATCGCATCGGTGCCCATGCTGTCTAGTTCCTCTCCAGAAATAGAAAACATATTGAGCACAGCATCGCGTGCGTGAGCTACAGCTTCCTCACGGGTTAAATCTCCCCCTTGGGGGATTTGATAAACAGGCCATGAAGTCGTTAGTTTTCCGTGCTTTTCCAGCAGTGAGGTGTAAAGTGCGCGTTCTTCATCCGACCATTTTTCAATGGGGCCGAGCTCCCTCGCCATGGCGTTGTAGGTGTCCACATAAGTCATATCAGAGAAATACTCTGCAAGAATAGCATCTGCCATGATTTCTTTCTCTGACTGACCAAGCTCGTTTGTCCACTGAGAAGCATCGCTTTCACTCAGCACACCGTTATCCTTCATGAGCTGGACAAGCTGCACCTTGGCTGATTCAGGCCACTGCGCGTATTCACCGTAAGTACTTTCAAGCTCGGCAAAACCGCCAAAATAATTCGATAGACCAACGGCTAATGCCGTAGCCACAATCAAAATGAGTACAATCGCCAATATCAGCCCCGCTGATAGCTTCTTTTTCACTTTGCCTTCCCCCTTCGCTTCAGCCAGCACCCTTTGAGCCAGCCGCGGATCGTCCTTCAAGCTGGAAAAGGCGGTGTTCAGAGCGAGCTGCACTTTTTCAATGTCCTTGCGGTCATTCACACTGGCTCACCCCTTTCCAAGAGCGTGCGTAGCTTCAAACGCGCTCGCCTGAGCCTTGCGGATACGGTCGATTGCGGAATCTGCAACGCTTCCGCAACTTCTCTTGTGGTCATGTTTTGATAGTAGTGAAGGAGTGTGACCTCTTGCAAGCGTTGCGGTAAACGCATAATTTCCGCCGTCAGCTCCGCGTGCGCCTCTTCCTCTGGACTTGCCGCCAGCGGTAAATCCTCGGGTGTAATACGCCTGTCCAGATAGCGATACCACGCACTGCGGCGAAAATCGCGGCAGGTGTTGATGGCAATCCGCATCAGCCATGTTTTTTCATTGCATTCGCCGCGAAATGCCGCCATTGCTTTGTACGCTTTTAGAAACGTTTCTTGCACCGCGTCCTGCGCCTCGTCCTCATCTCGCAAAAGCGCATA
>JAVXND010000140.1:0-2129 GCA_036645955.1 Clostridia bacterium
TTTTGCGCCAAAAGAGTTTGTGCCCGTGTGGGGGGCAGTCCCCACGCCAGTCGCGCGGAAGGGCACTTCCGAAATCCCCGTCCCCCGTGTGGGGGGCAGTCCCCACGCCAGCCGCGCGGAAGGGCACTTCCGAAATCCGTCCCCCGTGTGGGGGGCAGTCCCCACGCCAGTCGCGCGGAAAGCCATTTCCGCACTGCTGCACCCCCCTACATCTCCCGCTCCGACTGATATCCGCAAAAATCTCCGCCGCAATAGCTTTGGCAATTGTTTTTTCCATGTTTTTTAGCGAGGTACAAGGCCGTATCCGCATGCTCATACAATTCCTCAAAGGTGGTGCCGTCCTTGGGGCAAACGGCTACACCCACACTGCTTGACAGGGTAAACTCCTGTCCCGACGCATCGTGATAGATTGTGTGAAAGGCTTTGCAAATCTCATTGCCTTTTTCACGTACCAACGCATCCGTTGCCCCCTCTTTGATATAGGCGATGTATTCATCTCCGCCTATGCGCCCCACAATGCTACCCGCACTGAAAATACGCAATAGCTTTTGGCTATGCTCACAAAGCACCGCATCACCATAGGCATGACCAAAATGGTCGTTGATGTTTTTGAACTTATCCATATCAATCATAAACAAAGCTGATGCCGCTTTTGTGTGATTGTTGCTCAGATGCTCGGTAATCAATTGGGTTGTCAGCCCTTTGTTGTAAAGCCCCGTCAACGAATCGCGTTCCGCCTCATATTGAAGCTTGATTTGCCGACATTTGGACTTGTCGATATCCTTCACAATCACAAAGCCTCGAATATCGCCGTTTTCCGTATCTCGCGCCAAGTTTGTCACGGCTTGGCACCAGATGTATTTCCCCGTGCTAAGAAGCTGTCGATATTCAAGCGTTATTTCGCTTTTCCCCTGTTCAAAAGCTTCCGTCAGCACCGCTCTTGAAGCAAAGCTTGCAAACCTTGCCCTGTCGTCGGGATGAATGAGCTTTTGCGATAGATCGCTTAGCATATCATCGTACCGATCCGTTATTTCCCCTAGCTGCGGCTTGATCGCTTCAAAACCGCTGATGAGAAGCCCTTGTGTTGCGTTAAATTCATAGGTCAAAATGGCGTCCTTTGCAATGGAGGTGCGATATTCCTGCTCCTTTGAAACCGTCAGGGTAAGCTCTGCGTTTTTTTCCTTGTAGCCAAGCAATTCGCCCATTCGGAAGGCAAAAAACAGCATGATGTAGGTGCCAAGCATAATCATGCAAGGCGCAGCAATTTGATTGACGACCATGCCCAAATGAAATGTATCAATTTCTGCCGCCGCCGAATTCAACAGCAGATAAGCAATGCTTATGCTCATCCACCCAACCATGAAAAATTGCTGATCGATATGCTCGTTCACAATTCTTACTTGATCCAGCGGCAAAAGCTTTACCACCAGCGCTATGGCGGTGTTCACCAGTGTGAATGTAATCAAAGCGGAATATACAAAGCACACTGAATTGTTTGTAATTTCATAAATGGATAAGCCGGAAATCAGCGAAAAAGCACCTGTAACAATGGCTCTGATGACCAGCACATGGATCACGCAGGCGGTTACACAAAATAAATTACGCAAAAAGGTATCTTTGTAAAAGATCTGAAATTCAATCAAAAGCACAAGGATGACCAGCAGGTAGGGAATGCTTGAATTTTTTACAAGCGCATAAGCCGCAAAGATAAAAACCGTATTAAAGACGCTCACAAGCAACCGGTACGGCCTTGTAAGCTTTGGCTTTTTCAGAAGATGATTGATCAATTCAAAAACGCCATACCAATAAGCGGTAATCATTACAAACAACACTGCGGAAGGGATGCTTATTTCATTGTAATTCATTGATTGCGCGTCCCCCCTTTTTTCAGTAATAGCATTCGCAGTTGGTTAGCAGGGTTCCACGCCAAGCCTTGCGCGGTATGGCATGGTGCAAATGTGCTTTTGTAATCCGTATTATATGAGTGAATCATACATCAAAATGCTGCGAATGTCCATCCCTTCATGCTTTTTGGGGGGGATTGCGGGATTGGCATCCACACCGCTGTATTTCCCCCTGCGGGGAGCGGGGGATTGCGGAAATGGCTTTCCGCGCTAGATATGTAGGGG
>JAVXND010000141.1:0-2046 GCA_036645955.1 Clostridia bacterium
TTTTGGCAAATACGACAATATCATCCGCATATCGTACAAAACGAACGCCTCTACCTTCCATTTCCTTATCGAAAACAGTGTTGAGAGTGTTAGCAAAGGAAGTCAGTCAAAGAAGCATGCGAGCGCAAAATTGCGCGATAGAAAACTTCATATAGATCGTCGTACCTACCTGCATCAGCACTACCAAGTGCTTCTTTGTATTCATCCTTTGTGCGGCTATCAAAGAACACCAGTGGGACATTTTTGCTCAAAAAAAGCATGTTGACAAATGCCCTTGAAGTCCGACCATTCCCATCTCCAAAAGCATGGATAACCGTAAGTCGATGATGAATGTTCACTGCTGCTTCAATAAAAGTACTCGTACTATGTTCATCTTTATGCGCAATCAAATCGTCGATTGTTTCACCTAGTTCCTTCATCTTCATTGGAATATCCCCATAGTTAACCGTTTCAAACTTTGCACCCAAAACAAGTGTATCGCTATTGCGATATTTCCCACCTGCATCAGGATATGGAGCCGTTGCATAGAGCTTCCCATTCAACACGCTCGCGTCAAATACTCCAAAGACTTCATTAGCCATATCAAAGGCATAATCATACATTAATGACAATCCCGCCACTTGTATTAAGTTTTGGTTCTGCTCATTACAATACTCGCTCGATTGTCCATTTATACGCAAATCAGCTACAACAGCCGCAGCAGTCTCTTGATCAACTTCTACACCTTCCATTCGGCTATCGTGAAAGACATATTCGCTTTTAAAGACTTCGCAAGCATGCGCGGTTGGGGTCAATCCAAATGATGAATCTACCGCATCAATCAATTGACGGTATAGGGGCACATCACTGAAACCGGCTTCTTTTCTTCTTTGTTGTGGTTTGTATGCATCTTTCTTCTTTTGTAAAGCACGAGGAGATGTATCACCGCTAATCATATGCAAACGATAAGCGATTGCATACATGCAGGCCTGAAAACTCACTCCAAAGTAGTCCGCAGCCTTGAGTATCCCATCAAAGTCAATATACCCATCACGCGCATATTTATTGACCTGTTTCAGCAACTCATTATGGGGCATCAAAAGCTCCGAAGCAAATTCCTCTGCATACTGTTCTATCACTGACTTTGAGTATGCTGGGCAAACATAACCTGAATGCGAATCTTTAAGATGATGGCATAACTCATGCGCCGCAGAATACCGTTGCCGAGCTATTGGGCGTTTCACATTTATGCCAACAAGGGCGAAATCATCACTATCGGAAGCAGGTATATAGATACCTTCGTACTTCTTGAACGGGCGAAATGTAAAACGAATGCCTTCGCTTTTAAGCATTTCAAATGGATTGATGGGATAGGTGATCGGATGCTGCTCAGAATAGTTTGTCAAAAAATATTGAGCCATCTTTTGAGGTGACCAACCATCTCTAGCACCCGCTTCATATGGATTCATCGTCTGTTCATCTCCCGTCAATCACGAAAACCATCTCTCTCACCGTGCTTACCCTCTGTCACGTAGTTTTAATGCCTGTTTGAACTCAATCAAATTCAGGATTTCTCGTTGATCCGTCTCATCGAGCGATCCAAACTGCCTTGCAAACATCATTTCAGGCATAGTGGTACCCTCGCCGCGCAATAATATATCTGCAGGTATTCTGTATAGTGTACTAAACTTCGCCAACTCCTCAGCAGACACTTTACGTTTTCCAGACTCGATATCAACTATTGCTGTCCGGTTCAGATCCAAATACTTTGCAACGTAGTCCTGCGACAGATGGAGGTTCACTCTTGCATTTTTAAGTCTTTCAATCATTTTATTCATACTACTTCCTCCTATCACATCGTTTGCCGCCGTGCAATGGAGCGCAGCGGCTGGTGCATGGAAAAGGCAGAAACATCTTCCTGATCCTTCATTAGCATATCCCAAATAGTCTGAAATGTCAACGATATAGTGTCTGATATTCCGACTATTGCGGATTGCAAGTTTTATTGCCGCCCCCTCCTTGGGGGATGTCACGCTCCCACAGGAGCGGAGTCCATCCTCGTCCCCC
>JAVXND010000142.1:0-1880 GCA_036645955.1 Clostridia bacterium
CCGACGCAGAATTGCCAGAGAGTATGCCAGTAGCAGAATCAATGGAAAGCCCGCTTGGCAAACCGACGGCGCTATAGATCAATGCTTTTTTTCCAGTGTAGTCGGCTACAATGGGCTGGGTATAGGCAAGACCCTCCACTGTATTCGCCAAGGCTGCGGTGGTTATGGTAAGCGTGGGCGGATTTTCCCAGCCAGCATATAGGGTCATATTCGCCGTGATGGGATCGGCAAAATTCCACAAATCGACTTGGGTTGCGGCGGCGGTTTTGTACCAACCTTTAAAGTAGGTTTGGGTGGTACCTGTACAGCTGGGATCGCGCACAGTCATAAGCAGCCTCCCGTTTGCCACCGTTTGCTTGGACGGCATGCCAGTTACGGTTCCCTTGCTGTTTGAATCGAATTTGACGGTGTAAATGATGTTTCCAGCGGGTACGATGTGGATGGTGGCAAGCTGGCTGGGTACTGATTTGCCATCTGCGGATACAACACAATAAAAATAGTAGGATTTGGTCGCGGTTAAATGGGTGGGAATTTCGAAATCGTAACCAGTTGCGCCAGAAATGGGCGTTCCGCCAACATTGCTTGCGTTCGTGTTTTGATACCACTGATAGGTTGGGGTAACGGCAGCACCTTCCATGAGCACCTCGCCGCGCGTGCGCAGCTTGCCTTCGATGCTTCCTTGCACGAAGGTACGCGATATGGGCTGTTGGGTGATGTTGATCACAACGTCCTCGGCCTTGTCTACAGCGCCTTCTACATCGGGGTTTAGGTTGGAGTAATAGGTAAGCTCGGTGGATGCACCTGGGGCAAGGGTGCCGATGTTAAACCGGAGACCGATGGCTTTGTCGTCGTAGAAGTGCTTTCCATCAAGCGCCGCATTTCCCACATAATTGCCGTCAAGCGTTATAAAGGCGAGTTCACCCGTAATGGGCTCGGCACGCAGGTCATCGGTGTAAAAGCAAAAGACGTTTTCGCATTTGCGAAAAGCGGTATGACGATCCAGCGGACGGAGTAAACTGGATGTGCCGTCCAGTGGCGCGGTAGATGCGACACACCAGGTACCGCCGGCTTCATCATTTAAGAAATAGTTATCAGTATTGTTGCCATTGAGGCCTTGATCCGGATCGAATCTGCGAATGTAATAAAGATTGTTAAGAGGCGCGGCGCTGTTATTTGTGAGCGTAACAACGGTTTTGAACTGCTTTTCGTCCGGCTTAAAGGTGATCACCTGCACATAGTCAAGCACGTTATTCATGGTGCCGGCGGTGGTGGCTTTCAAGAGGGAAGGAGTACTTTGATCAATGGTTCCAGTTGATGTTATGTTTTTGTCTTTGGCGATATTGTTTCCGATGTGACATCCGCCTGCTTGATAAATGGGCGGTGTACCCCAAAAGGCCATGAAGCCCTCATCGATGGTTCCAGGTAGAAAAAAATCTCGCGTGGTGTCTTTGGCTCCGGTTTCCCAACCGCCGCCAATGGAGCGCAAACCGATTTTAATATGCGTAGGGTGATAGAATATGGACCGAACGGGTCTTGCTTTGGTGGGAGCATTTGAAGAAGTGCCGAGGGAACCTATTTCGCTAATGCCCACTTCTATAAAATCACCGCCTAAAAACACGTCCTCATTAATCCTGGAGCTTCGCGCACCTTTGCCGCCGCTTCCGATATCTGCTTTTGCATTTTCCACAGGTAAAACCGTAAGCCCTACGACGATCAGGGCTGTTAATAGCAATGAAACCCAATGTTTTCCGCTCATGTTCTAGCCTCCCGTAATTTGCAATGCGCTTGCATTGAAGCAGTTTGTTTACGAGTTGACAATGGGATCTGTAGGTTTTTCCAAAGCACGCTACCCCATTCCTCACCGCTTTGCGTTCGGAACT
>JAVXND010000143.1:0-1413 GCA_036645955.1 Clostridia bacterium
CTCTTTTGCGCCAAAAGAGTATGTGCCCGTGTGGGGGGCAGTCCCCACGCCAGCGGCGCGGAAAGCCATTTCCGCAATCCCCCGCTCCCCCCGCAGGGGAGCTGCAGTGGCGCGGGATGCCATTTCCGCAATCCCCCGCTCCCCCCGCAGGGGTACACAGCAGCTCGGCATGCCAATTCCGCAAGTGAACGATTCCCCGCAAGGCGGCGCCGCGCCGCAGCTTCCAGGAGGATGGCGACCACAGCGAAGCCCATGCTTTGGCTTTTGTGAATAGCACCTTTGTTATGAAATAGCATAATACGATAAGGGCACTTATACCGTAGCACAGCAGCGTCAGCGTGGGAATTGCCAGCCTGGGCAACCATTGCTCCCAATGCAATTGAAGGTTGATACCAAGAAGCGGTATGGCTTGCCCTTGCAAAATGGTCAATATAGCTGGATGAATGAGATAAATGCCCAGCGTTAGGGCATTCCATTGCACGAGGAGGCGCATGCATTTGGGACTTGGCTTCTTGAGCGGCATGAACAAAACGCTTGCCATAAAGCAAATGGCGGCTAAGGAATGATATTCAAAAAATTGTTCGTTAAGGTACCCCGACAAAGCGGAAAAGTGCAGGGTAAGCCCTGCCATGACTGCGCTTGCCATTAAGTAGCATAAAAATAACCCAGCGCTTACAAGCATTTGCTTTTGATTTGTGAAAAAAGGCTTTGCTTTCCATTTTTCAACGCATTCCACACAGCAAGCCCCGATTGCCGCATAAATGCAGCTTTGGCTAAGTGTGGGAATTGCGGGGCAGAGTCTGCTCAGCACAAGCAAGCCTAAGCACAATAGGGAGCGCTTGCCAAGGGTCAAATGCCCCCAAAAAGCTTGAATGAGCGGCATCAGCAAATACAAGCTGATCATTTGATACATGAAACCCAGATGATAATAAACAGGAGCGGTGGCGGAGCCTAGCAGAATGCTCCAAAAATGACCGCCTGCGGTGGCACAGCGGTAGTATGCAAAGAAAACTGTGGCCAAAACAAGCGGAAGAACAATTCTTCGAAGCAAACGCCGATAGGCTTTTCCTATGCTTTCTGTTCTGGTAAGGGAAAGCGCACCCGCTATCATGTAAAAAATGGGTACCGCAATCCTACCCAAGGAATTGTAAATGATAGGTGCTTTTTCGGCGTAGGATTGATAGCAATCGCCAGCCGATGCGTGAATAAGTACAACCAAAATACTCATGACGATGCGCATGGCATCGTATTTCCAATTTCGCAGCTTTTCGGTCATATCAAAGCACCTTTCGTTTCAGTAGATTTTCGATTAATTGTAACAAATTCATAATGAAATGTCAACATATTAAACACACAAGTTTAACACTAAAGACGTGATAATTGACATACCTTCTCAACCATGTTAATATAAAA
>JAVXND010000144.1:0-1388 GCA_036645955.1 Clostridia bacterium
ATCGGCAAAGCTGGTCAATACATTAAGCCGCTTCTCATTCAATGTGCTCTAGCAGCTAGCAATCCTCGTTCCAAGCTCTACCCTGAAATACTGACCAAATACCAAATTCTCAAAAAACGCCGTGGCACCAAGAAAGCACGTGTTGCAATTGCTCGCAGACTCTTAACGGCCATTTACCACATTTTGCTCAACAATGAGCCATACGCGCCTTATGTTGCTTCCACTAAAGAGACAATGCCTCCCAAGCAGGTTCTCTCTCCTCAACAGGCTCTAGATTTTCTTGAGCGTAGGGGTTTTACTGTTTGTTCTCCCATTCCTGTTTCACAGTCGCAAGTCGCTTCATCCAGCTGATTTGCTTCTTTCATTTACTGCCATTTTATCAATGGCTTATTTGCTATGCCCTGCTTGTTTGTTGTTGGTTTCAAACTTGAGTACCTTAGTTCCTTTGGCTTAAACGTTCTCAAAGAAGAAGGAACCAGCCACAAGCAAAGAACAGAGGGATCAACCATCGAAAAACCACAATAACTAATCATGCCACGGTCTAGCATTTCCTGTATATCTACATCCTTGGTGGACACAACCGCCATTGCCCAATTCCGCTTGTCAGCAATCAATTCTTTGGTTGTCCCGCCAAAGTGAACAGGTAATGGTATGTTTCTAATTTTATACGACTCATCCCATGTAACGCAGATATACTCAGTCAAATTGTTGTACATTTCCGCAGTCGTGGTGGCATTGCACACCTCCATAACGGCGGCAAAGCGTTCGGGGATGGGCTGTTCCTTCTTAGCTGCCAAAGCGGATGTTCCAAACAGCAGGCATATTCCCATAAGTAGACTGATTATTTTCTTCATAAAAATTTTCCTTTTCAAATCTCTTGTCTTGCTATACACGTTGCATCATTCGTAAAAAGCCAACATCATTCATTCCCTGAAACCCATTTTTCAAAGGAGAGCGATTCCTTTCCACATGTGTTCATTCCTTGTCTTTGCCGCGCAGCTGTGCAGGAACAGGCGCTTCGTAAGAGCCATGTGCGCTAGGCACACCTGCATAGGTTCACCGCATAGGTAGATCCAGTTCGTGATGATGGATAACCATGCCGCCAAAGTGTGTCCTCCTCTTCTTTGATAGCCGCAGTATAACACTAAAAAAGCGCAAAAACCGTTCGTGGCACGGAATGGGTCTGTGGTGGCGCAGAATGGGTTTTTCGATTGATTTGCGAGAGGCGAGATAGGCGTTTTGGGACAAATGGTGAAAATCGCGTTCATTGGAATCGCTCCTTTCTGGTCTTGATGCTACCATATTTCTTTCGCCTTATGGCGGCTTTGTTGCGAAACGACAATCATACGACGCGAGTTGCAGCATTCTTCTGTTTTGGGGGCGTATAT
>JAVXND010000145.1:0-1200 GCA_036645955.1 Clostridia bacterium
TCCCCTTCGCGGGGACGTGGATTGAAATACTGACATTGATCTGCGTACCGTCGCTCTGATTGGTCGTCCCCTTCGCGGGGACGTGGATTGAAATGGCGTTAGATACAGCACGCGTCCAGTGTTTGGCGTCGTCCCCTTCGCGGGGACGTGGATTGAAATCTGCTGTCGCTGGCACGGTGGCGTATGCGTCCATGTCGTCCCCTTCGCGGGGACGTGGATTGAAATGCTCGACACCTCCCTGCGGATGTCCATAGTGGGTCGTCCCCTTCGCGGGGACGTGGATTGAAATGTGCAATCGTTGGAAAAACGACGCTTGGAACGCCGGTCGTCCCCTTCGCGGGGACGTGGATTGAAATACGAGCAACAGAGGCGAGGACTTCCGCTGCGTGCTCGTCGTCCCCTTCGCGGGGACGTGGATTGAAATATACTGTCCGTTCTGCGGAAAGCCATACCCGAAAGTCGTCCCCTTCGCGGGGACGTGGATTGAAATTGTCAAAGAAGGTTGACACGGTAGCAGGAAAGCAAGTCGTCCCCTTCGCGGGGACGTGGATTGAAATGGAATCAGCTTCTCATCCTCTCGCATGCGTTCAGTGTCGTCCCCTTCGCGGGGACGTGGATTGAAATACGCTTGGGATAAAAATCCGTGGGTATGGGTGTAGTCGTCCCCTTCGCGGGGACGTGGATTGAAATCCTTTGGAATCACGATCGAAGAAGCGTCTCAGCAGGTCGTCCCCTTCGCGGGGACGTGGATTGAAATATCATAGCGGGGCGCTCCATAGGTGCTCTCAAGGTCGTCCCCTTCGCGGGGACGTGGATTGAAATTCCTTTCTGCATGCCTCCCGTCATATGGTTCAAGGTCGTCCCCTTCGCGGGGACGTGGATTGAAATTACAACAGCAGTTACTATCACAAAGCAGACAATCGTCGTCCCCTTCGCGGGGACGTGGATTGAAATCAAGCCTTGCGCAAGGCACATATACACGACGCAGCGTCGTCCCCTTCGCGGGGACGTGGATTGAAATGTGGAAACTGGTGTGGAGGTACCCGTCAAGTAAGTCGTCCCCTTCACGGGGACGTGGATTGAAATACCTATCACGCACCGCGCAAAGGGCAATCCGAAGTTGTCCCCTTCGCGGGGACGTGGATTGAAATCCAACCGTCACACTTGCACTGCTCATGGCAACCGTGTCGTCCCCTTCGC
>JAVXND010000146.1:0-1187 GCA_036645955.1 Clostridia bacterium
ATAGTAAGGATCACCCCCGCGCATGCGGGGAACAGAGGAGGACTGAAGCATGGAATCAACAGGCTGTAGGATCACCCCCGCGCATGCGGGGAACAGGCAGACCGCGCCAAGGCTGTGGGGTACAAGACAGGATCACCCCCGCGCATGCGGGGAACAGCGCTCACGGTGGACGAGATTCTTCCGCGCCTGAGGATCACCCCCGCGCATGCGGGGAACAGCAAATCAAGGCCGCGCTGATGTGATGCAGGAGAGGATCACCCCCGCGCATGCGGGGAACAGCCTATGAAGTGCTTAATGGGGAGCTCATTCGATAGGATCACCCCCGCGCATGCGGGGAACAGTCCTTGCCCAACTTGCTTCTTTCCTGCTCTACCGGATCACCCCCGCGCATGCGGGGAACAGGGTGCAACGCCAGCGGCAGTGTGATTGACTTTGGGATCACCCCCGCGCATGCGGGGAACAGAGCATAGCGGCTTGGCTCCAGATGCGAAAGTACGGATCACCCCCGCGCATGCGGGGAACAGTGGTTGGGTTCTTGTCCGCACCCGTGGCTGTGGGGATCACCCCCGCGCATGCGGGGAACAGATTGAGACTAGAAGAAGCAGAAGAATTGGAAAAGGATCACCCCCGCGCATGCGGGGAACAGCACCCTCTGCCCATTCGACACATGGCGCGGAGGGATCACCCCCGCGCATGCGGGGAACAGTTGGGTACGGCGAGGGCGTGAATCAACTCACCAGGATCACCCCCGCGCATGCGGGGAACAGTTGTCGATGTATACGCTGATCGGCTTCGTGATGGGATCACCCCCGCGCATGCGGGGAACAGTTGGCAAGAACAGGCGGTTGAAAAGCTGATCCAGGATCACCCCCGCGCATGCGGGGAACAGGTGTGTGTCAAGTTTTCAAGGTGCAGGAAGGGAGGATCACCCCCGCGCATGCGGGGAACAGTGTCCTGGGCATATGCCCACTCAATGTTACGAGGGATCACCCCCGCGCATGCGGGGAACAGTAAGGGTTTGTTGGTGGTTCTTTACTATCTGTAGGATCACCCCCGCGCATGCGGGGAACAGTTCCAGAATCCCATATGACTTTTCCTGCTGTTAGGATCACCCCCGCGCATGCGGGGAACAGTGTGAAGGTAGCCGCAAGCACCAGCAAGCGCGGGGATCACCCCCGCGCATGCGG
>JAVXND010000147.1:0-1163 GCA_036645955.1 Clostridia bacterium
AGAGTATGAAAATCTGGCACGGGAGCAACGCAACAAGATCATTGGGGAGATGGGAACCAATGTGGATGGGGTGGTTGCGGAATATAATCAGGACTCTAATGCAAACAGAGCTCGGGAAAAGAAGCTTGCAAATCACCCCCGCGCATGCGGGGAACAGGCTATACGGATACTACTACAAAATCGATGGCAGGGATCACCCCCGCGCATGCGGGGAACAGTCCAAGATAATTCCTTCTGGATTATCGCTGATAGGATCACCCCCGCGCATGCGGGGAACAGAACGATACTTTGACTTTGTGACCCATCGCAAAGGGATCACCCCCGCGCATGCGGGGAACAGCATCCATGCGCCTGCTGGTGCGAGATTGAGAACGGATCACCCCCGCGCATGCGGGGAACAGCTCATTCAAAGCGCGGCATCCGATAAGTGCGCAGGATCACCCCCGCGCATGCGGGGAACAGATTATCTGCAATGCCTTCAACCAGGCTGGAGATGGATCACCCCCGCGCATGCGGGGAACAGCGGCGAAATCATCGGCTTTGTGGAGGTTCGCCGGGATCACCCCCGCGCATGCGGGGAACGGTGGCATAATTAGGGCGCGGTATGTGGGGTTAGAGGATCACCCCCGCGCATGCGGGGAACAGTGCGAGCAGACCCTCGACGCAGGATTCCAGACAGGATCACCCCCGCGCATGCGGGGAACAGAAGCTGGCGGAAGAACTAAAGCGCATTGCCGTAGGATCACCCCCGCGCATGCGGGGAACAGGCTTGCTCCATGTCCGCGTCTGGCACCGTAGCGGGATCACCCCCGCGCATGCGGGGAACAGATCAGGAGCAGGCGAAAATCCTGTTAGGGGACAGGATCACCCCCGCGCATGCGGGGAACAGTTCATGGAGGCGAGGCAGGAAGGGTGATACTGTGGATCACCCCCGCGCATGCGGGGAACAGCACAGGCGCATCATGGCGCGAACCCCGAGCCGAGGATCACCCCCGCGCATGCGGGGAACAGAGGAGGGGAACGGGTTGGTTGCAGATGGTGTGGGGATCACCCCCGCGCATGCGGGGAACAGCACAACTTGTTCGTAAAAGAGTGGCGGTTCGAAGGATCACCCCCGCGCATGCGGGGAACAGAGACTATTTGGGCGGTTCAGGTCGGGGAGG
>JAVXND010000148.1:0-1156 GCA_036645955.1 Clostridia bacterium
GAAATTTTCGTAGCCCTTCGCCATTTCCAGCATGCAGGAGAACCCGCCAAGATCGGCAACCGTTTCGCCAATGGTCAACTGACCATCCACAAACTTGCCGGGTAAAGCCTCAATCGCGCTGTAATAAGCATCCACTCGATCCGTAAGCGCCACAAATGCCGCTCGATCTGCATCTGTCCACCAGTTATTCATGTTGCCGTTTTGGTCGTACTGGCTGCCAGCCGTATCAAAGCCGTGCGTGAGCTCATGCCCGATGATCACGCCAATGCCGCCCAAGGTTTGCTCGATGGAGCCTTGCGGATCATAGAACGCACCGCCTAGTATGCCAGCTAAAATATTGATGGAGTTATCGGTGAAGCTGTAAAAAGCATTGATTGACTGCGGCGACAAGCCATTCCATTTGTCAAGGTCAATCGGCTTGAGCAGGTCTTGGATTTGCTGTAGATGGGTGTGCCGCGCGATGACAAGCATGTCCTCTAGCAGGCTGCTGCCCTCTGGGAATACAATGTCACTTACGTCGTATTTGCTCCAGTCATCTGGGTAGGCAACCCGTATGCGCAGGTGATCCAGCTTGAGGATGGCCTGCTCGCGCGTTTTCTCGCCAAGCCATTGCGTGTTGGACAGACGCGCCTTGTAGATTTTCACAACCTGAGCAATGACGTTCTCAACGTCCTTTTTGGTTTCAGGCGAAACGTAGTTTTCCGTATACATTCTGCCAATGGCCATCCCCAGATGATCACTGCAAAAGCTGTAGGCAGAGTCCTCTAAGATGCTCTTCACGGTGATGCCCGCAACGGCACTGGCACTCGCGTCCATGAGATCAATGCATTCCTGATCCAGATATGCGGCGCTCTCGCGAAGTGTGTTGCACAGCAGGAGCGCTTTGAAGGCCTCCAGATTTTCCTGCGTATATAGCTCATTCATTTTCGTGAGCCATTTTTGATCCATCATAATCACGCGCTCCACGCCCGCATCGGTATAAGCCTTGAGCATGGTCACGATTGGAAACGTAGGCGACTGCTTCGCAAGCTCCTCCATGGTCATGGGGTTGTAAACGCTGGAATAGTAGTTTGGCTGCTTTTTATCGGAGCTGCCAAGAGCGGCGGATGCAATCTCCGTTTCCAGTGCAAACATCTGTTCAATGGCGGCGCTCGCG
>JAVXND010000149.1:0-1104 GCA_036645955.1 Clostridia bacterium
TGCTGGAGCAGGTTGCGAGTGCGCCTGCCGTTGGTCTTGGTGGCTTTACAGGAAATGGAGAAAAAACGAATCACCTTCTTTTCTTTGTATTGGTTGATTTTCAGCAAAAAAACGACTATAATAAAGTCATGGAGTATTGCGAACGTTGGAGGTGGGAAATGATGAACTTATCAAAGGAATCACAAGCAGTACTAAGCAGCAATGGTGAATTCACCAGTTTTTCATCAGGTGGGCATACCATCCGGTTCCGTACTTCGCCTCATTTGGTACGATATACATCAGTGAAAAAATGGGATCATGGATATCTTGTTGTGATGGCAAAATATAACAACATTCCTCACGATGAAGAAGAATATATCGATCTAATACCCATCCTTCACAACTTGTATTTTGATGCAGAACGCTTTCTATCAATGATTAAGAAGGTAAACATTCATTATGACAACTAAACTGAAACAAATCGCCGATGATGCAGATGTGATCATTAATGGTTATGCTTTTAGTCGGAAAGATGATAACATATCTGTTTTGAACTTGAATAGGCCAGAAAAAGCCGCCCTCATGACACCATCTGGCGAAGTGTTGGAAACAAGCATGGACGATATTGAGCTGATGATTGTTTGCGGCTATCTACAACGTAGTCGTAAGTATATGGAGGCGTGACGTGCCTAAATATTATGATTTCAAAGTGTGAGGTTATTACTTGTACTTTACCTCTCATTGCATTATTGAGTGCATGCACGTCCATGCCAGTGACCGGAAACTAACTGAGTCGGGTTCGGCAAAGCTTTTCGTTCAAAGTGATGGGAGCACAGTTGTTCAAGAAAAAGGAATCGTGAATGATCGTGAATTGAGAAGCATCCAATCATTTGTTAAAGAGAATTATCTAGAAATGTATCTCAAATGGTCTCTACTGAGTAATGAGGGCTTTTACGAAAAAAGATAACCAGATGATAGTTACCGCGCAATTTCTCGCTTGTGCGCCAGGCAGTAACGAAAGTAAGTAATATCGCCGCCTTCCGATATCAAGCATATCGGAAGGCGACTTGTTTAGATTAGCTCAAAAAATCATCCTCATCCTCCGCATCCAACGCCTCAAACTCG
>JAVXND010000150.1:0-1005 GCA_036645955.1 Clostridia bacterium
GCTAAAGATGTTTGCATTGTACCCATTAATACAGGACGTTTTGGAAACAGGGGGGGTTCTGTTTGTTGATGAGCTTAAAGCCAGGCTTCACCCCTTGCTTGTTCGAGCTTTAATCCTCACCTTTCTTCAATCGGCAACAAATCCAAGCCATGCTCAGATTGTGTTTACAAGCCATGATTCTTGGCAATTGAATAGCAACCTTTTGCGACGCGACGAAATTTGGTTTTCAGAAAAGTCCAATGAGGGTGTTTCTGTCCTTTATTCCCTTGCAGATTTTATTGACGAAGATGGTATCAAAATCCGCAAAGATGAAAACCACGAAAAAAACTATCTCTTGGGAAAATATGGCGCTATACCCACCATGAAATACTTCGATCTGTTTGAGGAAGCATAAGCGTGCCAAAAAGATGCGGAGGCCGAAAAACACGCGAACAGGTCACAAATCACCGAATTCCTCAATTGGGGTATTACCTGATTATAACCGACAAGATCATATTCCAAGCTCAAAAAAACAAAGTACATGTCGGCTGGTCAAACCCCTGTATTGAAATATGGTTTCATGCCTATTGGCACACGATGCCAGTTTATACGGGTTCCGTTGCTTGCTGTAGCGGCTTTGCGCGCGAATATCAGAAACAAACAGGGCAAAAATACGAAAAAGCCAATCCCTCCATTTATGCAAAGCTTTGTGAGTTTGGGAATGAAGCTGCAGCCATAGCGCTTGCTTCATCAAAGCTGGATGAACACAAACACAACTGCAAACAAAAACCGTCTGAAATGTGCCCCTGTACCACATTGCATCAGCTAATTAGCGAAATCAAAGGAAAGATTGAGCATAAAGCAACTGCAGAAAGTGATGTTGCATCCTCTTTTTATGGTCAGAATGACGGCTGCTCACTGTAGTCCTTTTGTTCACCACCCGCTGTTCTCCTTCCCGCTTCCCTGCACCAAAAGCGCCGCATCCTTTCAAAATCCCCCACAGGAGGTTCCCCATGACCATACGCC
>JAVXND010000151.1:0-991 GCA_036645955.1 Clostridia bacterium
AAGAATCTTCCATGCGTTAAGCATCATCAGGATGAATATGGAGGGCACTTCCCAGCATGGGCAGCTGTTGAACTTTTCACATTCGGTATGCTATCCTCATTATATTCAGTGATGCAGCCACAAGATCGAAAAGTGATAGCAAGTCAATACAACACAGATGCTTATCACCTACAAAGTTGGATACTGGCTTTGGTTGAGGTTCGCAATATATGTGCTCATTATGGGCGCATATACAATATGCCGCTAAAGCAATCTCCAAATTTATACTCAGAAAACCAACAGTATGCTGAGAATAAGGTATTTCCTTTGCTACTTACAATAAAGCGCATGATAACGGATTTTTCAACGTGGAACACCTTCACCACAAGTCTATTTGCCTTGGTAGATGAGTATTCTGAAGCCAAGATCGAATATATGGGCTTTCCGAACGATTTAAGAAACACCCATCACAATACAAAGGACGGAATTGATAGTGAATGGAAGCGTTTACTTGAAAGGAAAATGAAATAAACTGGTAGGTTTACGTTCATCATCTTGATGGACGTTTGTCTTTACTCTATTTGAAGAAGGTGATCCGGCATGATCTGTGTCTATCCCGCCGACTGCACCGAACCACCACCTACGATATTCTGATTTACAAGGTCGACACTACCAGCGGAACGCGGCGGCTTCGCTCTGGTACGGGTACAAACTATCGCATCCTCAGGAACTACAAAAAGGGTACTGATACTAAATAGCCATGCCGCAACATGCGGCATGGCTATTTAGTATGAGATTATTATGCTGAGCAAAAGACATTCCATCAGAATGTTTTCGTTGGCATCAAGAAAGTGCGGACGCTACAGCAGACACAACATGGAATGATGCCCACACAGGTCTGAAAAGCGTGCTTGTGTCTACGGCGGATGTGCTCCGTCGGGCACCCTTGTTTTTGACCAACTGTAAAAGACCCGAACGCGTGCTTGACGGTGAAGGAACGCATGCGTATAAT
>JAVXND010000152.1:0-951 GCA_036645955.1 Clostridia bacterium
ACATTCAGAAAATTGTGGCAGAAAAAGGCTTTAAACGTAGTCAAATTCAAATTTTAGATGCCTTGCTGAAGCTACGTCAGGTGTGCTGCCATCCTAGTTTGCTGAAACTGGATTCGGTTAAAACCGGGCAGGCACATTCTGCCAAACTTGAACAGTTGATGGATATGGTCGTCCCGATGGTGGAAGAGGGACGAAAAGTTCTGATCTTTTCTCAGTTTACTTCAATGTTGGAATTGATTGAGCAGCGGCTCAATCACTCGGAAATTGGCTATGTCAAACTGACTGGAAAGACCAAAAAACGAGATGAAGTCATTACTACATTTCAGTCTGGACAAGTGCCAGTGTTTTTAATCAGCCTTAAAGCTGGAGGCGTAGGCTTGAATTTAACTGCCGCGGATACGGTCATTCACTATGATCCATGGTGGAACCCTGCTGCTGAAGATCAGGCTTCAGATCGTGCATGGAGGATTGGACAGGACAAGCCGGTATTTGTGTACAAGCTGATTACCAATCAAAGTATAGAAGAAAAAATTATTGCCTTGCAGCAAAATAAAGCAGAACTGGCACAGTCTATTCTAAGCGCCGATCATGAGGGCGAAGCGAAACTTACGGAAAATGATGTGATGAAATTGTTTGAGAAATTTTAGTTTGGTTTCAGATTACCCTAATCATCTGTAAGTATCTGAAAGTCTGGATGCAATTTTTTCCAATGTTCTCTTAATTTTTCTTTATGAACAGAAATCATAGGTAAGTCTAGTAATAGCACTGGCCATACTGACCGTGCTTTGTCCATGATCGCGTGAAGTTGTTTTTCAATAACACGCCATGGAACACCGACTTTTTCAGCCCATTGTTCAAAGTGTTTCATCTCAGCTAAATACCAATCTTTATTTTTGGCAAGATTTAATGCGAAATGACGCTCATTTTCAATATATACACTGGTCATTAATA
>JAVXND010000153.1:0-949 GCA_036645955.1 Clostridia bacterium
GGAATTCTGTTCCCCGCATGCGCGGGGGTGATCCTTCGACCCATCGATGTGCTGCGGGATTCGCTGGCTGTTCCCCGCATGCGCGGGGGTGATCCCACTGAAGAGATACTCGAAAAGGCGAAGAAGAACTGTTCCCCGCATGCGCGGGGGTGATCCCTTCTAGCCCTACAGCCGTCAACCGCTGCTATGCTGTTCCCCGCATGCGCGGGGGTGATCCACCTCACCAAGTGTGCGTGTGTATGGCTTCTCCCTGTTCCCCGCATGCGCGGGGGTGATCCCTGCTCGTTGTAGCTTTTTTCAACGGCGGTATGCTGTTCCCCGCATGCGCGGGGGTGATCCTTGCATAGGCTCGTTCTAAATCATTTTGAAAGGCTGTTCCCCGCATGCGCGGGGGTGATCCCCGGAGCATGGACAACCTGGCGCGGTTTTGGCGCTGTTCCCCGCATGCGCGGGGGTGATCCTGCTCTGCACCTCACCAAGTGTGCGTGTGTATGCTGTTCCCCGCATGCGCGGGGGTGATCCTAGCAATCTGATTACTTTTTATTATGCTTCCAACTGTTCCCCGCATGCGCGGGGGTGATCCCAAGGTTTTGGCTTACTGCCGCGAGCGATTTACCTGTTCCCCGCATGCGCGGGGGTGATCCTGGAGAAAAGTCAAGGGGGAAGAAATTCCCCCTCTGTTCCCCGCATGCGCGGGGGTGATCCTCGCCCTCCCCCAAAACCTGCCGTATCACCTTCCTGTTCCCCGCATGCGCGGGGGTGATCCTAAAAAAAAAGAATTTTCATATAAAGACATTTACTGTTCCCCGCATGCGCGGGGGTGATCCTGTAAGCGTCATACTCATTTGTATTAGCAACCGCTGTTCCCCGCATGCGCGGGGGTGATCCCACCATTAATCTTGCAGATGGAAAGCAGGACAGCTGTTCCCCGCATGCGCGGGGGGGATCC
>JAVXND010000154.1:0-919 GCA_036645955.1 Clostridia bacterium
TATTTCACCTCGTCCCATGTGATGATGTGTGGGACATAACGCCTGTCAGGGCGAGCATCATTCGCAAAGTCATATGTTTCTCCGGTTTGAGCGTTGACGACAATGGCACTACTGCTATATCCCTGATAGTCCTTTACCACTTGTTCGGTCTTCAGATCGAAAGGAATGGTTAGATCATTGCGCGTCCTGCCCTTTGCAGTCCAAATAGGCAGCAGCACAAATTCCTCCCCTTTCTTCTCTGGATCGATAAAGCCCATGTACCCAAAACGCACTTCATCCAGCGAGTATGCATAGCCATCTATTACCCGTTGTTCCAGCACTTTCATAATTTCCTCAAAGGGCAGCAGCGGGATATCCTCTGCGTCCACTCCGACTTCTTTGGAGTCATATATATCCGACCAGAATTGACCTGGCTGTTTTATAAACACAGCTACGCTGGTTGCTGGAACAGCTATTTTTTCTACTGCATGAGAACCATACTCACTCTCAACTTCATGCAAATAAATTTCACCGCCCAGCAGATACGGTATGCCATGATAAGCTGTATAAAAATAGAGGCGTTGAAAGCCATTATCCTCTGAAGAGCCATGAGAACGCTGGAAGTAACAGGTGAACTCTTTGTCTCTCATAAAAGGCATCCATTTTTGGAATTCATCAACAGCAATAGCTGGAGCGTCCTCCCACGGCAGCATGGGGTCAAATGTTGTGTTGTTTTCTAATAATGGCATGCTTAGTTCAGCCATTGAAAAATCACGCCCGATTTTTTTAATGCTCCATGTGTTCCGATCGATATTAAGCGATTCATCCAGTCCCTCAACAGGCGGCTCCCACGTAATGCGCACAGCAGGAACAGTATTCACCTCCGGCACAACGATGGGCACGTATACGAATACGGTATCACCTTTTTTGAGTTGCTTAT
>JAVXND010000155.1:0-898 GCA_036645955.1 Clostridia bacterium
TTTTTAATGCTGGAATTTGAAAACGGAACCAATGCCGTATTGGAGTACGGTTCCGCCTTCCGCTGGAGCGAACACTATCTGCTCATTCAAGGCACCTTGGGCGCCATCCGCATTGATATGAAAGATGTCGGCGGCACCTTGCGCACTGCGGCAGGCGAAGAGCATTTTCTTGTACACGAAACCCAAGAGGAGGATGACGACCGCACGCACATTTACAACGGCGCCCTTGAATTGGATGGCGCTGTCATGTACGGCAAGCCCGGCCGCAAGCCGCCGCTTTGGTTGCATGGCATTATGCAAAATGAAATGCACTATTTTAACGCAATCATGCATGGTCAAACCGCAAGCGAAGAGTTTGTACCGTTGCTCAATGGCAGTGCAGCAAAAGCAGCCATCGCCACCACCGACGCGGCTACCCTATCACTTCGCGAAAACCGCAAGGTGGATGTATGCGAAATAACGGGAGCGCCCTCGGCGCATTCCTAATACTAAATAGCCATGCCGCATGTTGCGGCATGGCTATTTAGTATTTAGTATTAGCCTCTTTTACACAACCATGCCTTGTATTGCATACCCTGTATGTGAATACGGTTTGGGAAAAGAAGCGGAGGAACAGCTCATGAGTGAAGAAAGCGTTACAGCTTACGTTCATGCCAACAGCGGCTCAACGGTGCGCTTGCGCGCAGGCGCATCCATCAAGGCAATTGCGTTGGCAAACGTACCATTGAACAGTGCCGTAAAGGTACTAGAGCAGGGCGACAAATGGAGCAAGATTGTGTACGGCGGCAAGACTGGCTATATGATGTCCGAGTTTCTCGCCTCTGATTTGCCAGAGCAGGCAGGCGGTGCCGTGGACGCTGGTACAGTGGACGCTGGTACAGTGGACGCTGGTACAGTG
>JAVXND010000156.1:0-854 GCA_036645955.1 Clostridia bacterium
GTGTATGCCTTGGTTGACGGTCAGCTCCAGCTCGCCAAAGCCTTCGTCGGCGGTTTCATCGGGCTGTATAAGCGCAAGCGCCAAGGGAAGGGTGTTTTCTTGCATGGCGCGAACCAGGTATTGCCCCTGTGAATAGCTGAGCAATAGAATGAGAATGCCGTCGAGCTCCTCGTGGTTGTACTGCTTGGTGAGCGCTTCAATTTGTGCGCGTTCCAGCGCCGCATGCGGAAAAACAAAATCTGCTTGTGTTGAAAGCGCTTGAAGCACGGTGTGCACATAGGCGGTTTGGCGCTGTGTGATGCCTGGAAAGAGCGGTTCATAGGCTCCCAGCATGAGGGCGAGCACGCCGATGCGCGGCTTTTGAATGGGGTTCATGAGCATTTCTCCTTTATAGCAATGTGCCATGACGTAGAGGCGGTGGGGAACGCCAACTGGGCGGACACCATATATGGTGTCCCTACAGGAAACGTGGCAAGCATGGTAAAAAGCTTACGCTTTGTTGACGGAGCCAAAAACGTGCATTAAATGAGCCGTTTCCTTGGCAACCGCATCCACCACGGAGGGCATGAGCTCAAACGCGCCCGTTTTGTCTGTAAAGGAAGCGTTGGCCGCCCTTGCGGCAGTCAGGTTGTTGTGGGTAAAGATGTTGATTTTGGAAATGCCCCGCGCTACAACCGCGCGAAAATCGTCATCGCTCAAGCCGCTTCCGCCATGAAGCACCAGCGGAATTTCGGTGGCGGAGGCAATGGCGGAAAGCACATCCAAGTTTAGCTTTGGCTTTTCAATGTAAACGCCGTGCGCTGTGCCGATGGCTACCGCCAGCGCGTCGCATCCGCTTTGGGCGGCATAGGCTA
>JAVXND010000157.1:0-817 GCA_036645955.1 Clostridia bacterium
ACCGCATCCAACAGCGGCATTAGCAAATACAGGAGCGCATGGCGCAAATCCCGCGCATGCAGAGCCATGCACCCAAGTCATTGCGCCGCATTCAACAACTGCATTAGCCAATGCAGGAACGTAAGGCGCAAGCCCCGGAATGCAAGCCATACAACCAAGCCATGCACCCAAGCCATTTCACCGCATCCAACAGCGGCATTAGCAAATACAGGAGCGCATGGCGCAAATCCCGCGCATGCAGAGCCATGCACCCAAGCCATTGCGCCGCATTCAACAACTGCATTAGCAAATGCAGGAGCGCATGGCGCAAATCCCGCACATGCAGAGCCATGCACCCAAGCCATTGCGCCGCATTCAACAACGGCATTAGCAAATACAGGAGCGCATGGCGCAAATCCCGCGCATGCAGAGCCATGCACCCAAGTCATTGTCCCGCATCCAACAACAACGTTGGCAAACGCAGGAGCGTAAGGCGCAAGCCCCGCGCATGCAAGCCATACAACCAAGCCATACAACCAAGCCATGCACCCAAGCCATGCACCCAAGCCATGCACCCAAGCCATGCACCCAAGCCATTGCGCCGCATACAACAGCGACGTTAGCAAGTGCAGGAATGTAAGGCACAAGCCCCGCGCATGCAGAGCCATGCACCCAAGTCATTGCGCCGCATTCAACAGCAACGTTGGCAAACGCAGGAGCGTAAGACTCAAGCCAAGCGCATGCAGACCCCATGCACCCAAGCCCCCACCTTCCAATGCCGCGTCCAAATGCGGCGTTAGCAGCGCAGATCAAAAACCCTGCGAATGAACGGCGAGGA
>JAVXND010000158.1:0-789 GCA_036645955.1 Clostridia bacterium
GCTCTGCGCAGCAACCGCCGCCGGGGGACGCGGCATGGGCCGGGGGGGGCGCGGGGGCCCGGGGGGTGCGCGTGGGCGGGATTTGCGTCTTACGCTCTTGCATTTACTAACGCTGGTGATGGCTATGGCACAATGGCTTGGGTGCTTGGGTGCATCATGGGTCTGCATGCGCGGGGGCTTTGCGTCTTACGCTCCTGCATTTGCTAACGCTGGTGCTGGCTATGGCACAATGGCTTGGGTGCATGGGTGCATGGGTGCATCATGGGTCTGCATGCGCGGGGGATTTGCGCCTTACGCTCCTGCATTTGCTAACGCTGGTGGTGGCTATGGTACAATGGCATGGGTGCATCATGGGTCTGCATGCGCGGGGGATGGATTTGCGACTTACGCTCCTGCATTTGCTAACGCTGGTGCTGGCTATGGCACAATGGCATGGGTGCATGGGTGCATCATGGGTCTGCATGCGTGGGGGATTTGCGTCTTACGCTCCTGCATTTGCTAACGCTGGTGCTGGCTATGGCACAATGGCATGGGTGCATCATGGGTCTGCATGCGCGGGGGATTTGCGCCTTACGCTCCTGCATCATCGAGGCATGCTTGCAGATAACGCTGTAGGGACACCATATATGGTGTCCGCCCGGTTGGCGTTGGGTGTGTTTGATGAAGCACATGATATGGCTGTTCATTCCGTAATGACGACAACCCATCATGCCAGTTGCATGAGATGTGCATTTGTAATGGCGATTTAATTGGAATGTTGGGAACGGTCAAGAACGTTCAAAACAAGGT
>JAVXND010000159.1:0-782 GCA_036645955.1 Clostridia bacterium
GAAATTAAGGTTTGACGTTGCTCTGAGCTAATGGGACTGAAAGACGAGTAGGGTGGCATCACCCATGCACGCTCTACGACTTGCGGCGTGCCTTGTTCATCTAGGCAGCTAATCAGGGCTTCACCTACAGCTAGCTCGGTGATGGCTTGCTCAACTTTAAATTCAGGGTTGGCACGGAAGGTATCCGCAGCTGTTTTAACCGCTTTTTGATCTTTAGGGGTAAAGGCACGTAAGGCATGTTGTACGCGATTGCCGAGCTGCCCTAGAACACTTTCAGGCAAATCCAGTGGATTTTGCGTGACAAAGTAAATACCCACCCCCTTGGAGCGGATCAGGCGCACCACTTGTTCAATTTTTTCTTGCAGCGCTGCACTGGCATTATCAAACAGCAAATGCGCTTCATCAAAGAAGAACACTAGCTTGGGCTTGTCCATATCGCCAACCTCAGGCAGCTGTTCAAACAGTTCCGAGAGCATCCAGAGTAGAAAAGTGGCATATAGCTTTGGGGTATTCATGAGTTTGTCTGCGGCTAGAATATTGATATAGCCACGACCATTACTGTCGGTCTGAATAAAGTCGAGAATATTTAAGCTGGGTTCCCCGAAGAATTGATCACCGCCTTGATCGGCCAGTGCCAATAAATTCCGTTGAATCGCACCAAGGCTGGCAGGAGATAGGTTGCCATATTCGGCTTTAAACTCTGCGGCATGTTCACTGACATAACCAATCATGGCTTTTAAGTCTTTAAAGTCGATCAGTAACATGCCTTGATCATCTGCAAT
>JAVXND010000160.1:0-751 GCA_036645955.1 Clostridia bacterium
TTTGTATAGAAACGCCTGCCGCCCTTTGTGGTAGCGGAAGGTGTGAGCAGCCCTTCCTTGTCGTAATATTGAAGCGTTCGCACCGTTACGTTGAGCTTCCTTGCCATCTCGCCTATGGTAATTGATTCCTCCGTAAAATGATTTTCAAATTCTGGCATACTCACATACACACCTCCTCTCGCAATGAATATACCACATGACGCAGCGTCATGTGCAAGTACTTTTTAAAATTTAAGGTTTGATCGTGATGGGGGATGAGGGATGAGGGATGAGGGATGAGGGATGAGGGATGAGGGATGAGGGATGAGGGATGAGGGATTGCCGAACGCGAACTGGGCGGACACCATATATGGTGTCCCTACAAGCACCGATGCATTGTTGACAAAGCGCAGCATAACAGGCAAGCCACCACGCACTGGTTTTCAAGCGTACCCCGTACCCCTGTAGGGACACCATATATGGTGTCCGCCCAGTTGGCGTTTACCCCCTCACCGCCCCTCAACCGCCCCTCAACCGCCCCTCAACCGCCCCTCAACCTCACCTCAACCTCACCTCACCGCCCCCTCACCTCACCGCCCCTACGCCTTCCCTCACCTCCCCTCACCTCCCCTCAACCACCCGCGCCCCGTTCCACCCCCAGTAATCCACTTTTTATATGGAATTGCCGAGGCATATCACCACACAAATTTTCATCAAAAAGTGGTTGTTTCCAAAAAAGAAACAACCACTTATTTTCCGCTAATCCCTTCCT
>JAVXND010000161.1:0-737 GCA_036645955.1 Clostridia bacterium
AGAAGACAATTGGCGCACCTATACTGCTTGGCAAATGCGCGAGCAAATTGACAGCGGCATTCAAGCCATTCCAAGCTTTGACTTCTATGTACCTTATGATCTCAACGGCACAGACGCTGAATATCTTACCACCGATGCCGACACGCTCATGAAAGAAGCCGTAGAAAAAGCACTGGTTGGCGAATTAACAGAAGACGAATGGAAGCAAACCGTTCAAACTGCCTGGGAGATTGACGGCAAAATCCGCAGTGCTGTATGGACAGAGCAATATCACGCTTTTGTTGACTAATACGAATCTAAGCCTAAAATGCAACGCAGACCACGGGCAAAAGATGCCATAGATGCTTGCGTTGTAGCGCAAGATGAGTATAGCCCCACCATGCATGGCTGGCCGCTTAAAACGCGGCCAGCTTTTTAGACAAAATGTGCTTTTGTCACCCTAACCGTCAATCAAAGAGGTGAAAATATATGCTGCAGGTAGAGAATCTTTCCAAAGCCTTTGGAAGCCGCTATGTTGTGAAGGATGTATCCTTTGAGGTGCAAGCCGGGCATGTAACTGGTTTTTTGGGACAAAACGGCGCTGGAAAATCCACCGTTATGAACATGATCGCGGGCTATTTAACCCCATCCGCTGGGCGCATCCTATTGAACGGGCAGGACAAGTCTTTGCTTGGAAACGCATACAAGAGGGAAATAGGATATCTGCCAGAAATACCGCCGCTTTATCCTGATTTAAC
>JAVXND010000162.1:0-411 GCA_036645955.1 Clostridia bacterium
TCCCCGCATGCGCGGGGGTGATCCTAATAGAGCCATCAGCCATGTCAGTTCACATCCCTGTTCCCCGCATGCGCGGGGGTGATCCCATATCCAGAAGTGAAAGGCCGTTCGCGTCCGCCTGTTCCCCGCATGCGCGGGGGTGATCCCACATTTTTCATATGAAGTCAACATCAATACGACTGTTCCCCGCATGCGCGGGGGTGATCCTGGTGGTTGCGCTTGCTCCGCTCCCCACCGTGACTGTTCCCCGCATGCGCGGGGGTGATCCCCACGCCAACGGCTTCCACTACACAGCAGAGCGCTGTTCCCCGCATGCGCGGGGGTGATCCAAGTCGGCTACTAACTTTTTCATGCCAAAAGTGCTGTTCCCCGCATGCGCGGGGGTGATCCCCTCCATTCTTTTTGGTCGTT
>JAVXND010000162.1:421-724 GCA_036645955.1 Clostridia bacterium
TGGAATGGTACGTAGCTGTTCCCCGCATGCGCGGGGGTGATCCTGAGCGACACCGAAAAAAAGGTCAAGGAAGCGCCTGTTCCCCGCATGCGCGGGGGTGATCCCTGCATTACACAGCGCGGAATTTGTGACAGACGCTGTTCCCCGCATGCGCGGGGGTGATCCTGTGGAGGTAAAATTAATGGTGTCAGAAGCTAACTGTTCCCCGCATGCGCGGGGGTGATCCTAGTACAGATGCAGGGATAGAGGCGGTAGAGGTCTGTTCCCCGCATGCGCGGGGGTGATCCTTTTCTCTTATTGGAA
>JAVXND010000163.1:0-435 GCA_036645955.1 Clostridia bacterium
GATTCAAGTCTAAAGTAAGAATAATTACAAATAGAAATAAAGGAATTAGTATGGAATGGAGATTGTTTAAACTTAATCAAATAACAGTAGGTTGGATAAATTACTTTGGCATAGCAAAAGCTAAAGGTAATATACAAAATATTGAAGGTTGGATTAGGCGAAGACTACGAGCATGTATTTGGAAACAATGGAAATTACCAAGAACTAGACGTAAGAATCTTGTTAAACTTGGAATGGATAAATATAAGGCATATCAATATTCAAACACAAGAAAAGGCTACTGGAGAATCTCAAGTAGCCCAATCCTATCAAAAACACTTACAAATAAATACCTAACAGAGTTAGGATATATGAGTATATCCAAGAGATATTCAAAATTGCATGGAAATTAATGAACCGCCGTGTACCGAACGGTATGCACGGTGGTGTGAGAGG
>JAVXND010000163.1:468-706 GCA_036645955.1 Clostridia bacterium
TTATTTAGCTCCTACTCGATTATTCAATGTATAAAAAAATAATCTATCTTATTAAATTGATACATTCATTGGTATTACTAAGTTTAAATATAGTTTGATCAAAAATTTGGAGAAAAACGCAGGTTAGCCTAAGAAAAAAATTAAAATACTTAGTCAAAGTAAAAGAAATTATAAAAAAGTTATTCAAAATATAATTAATCATATTTTGAATAACTTTTTTATTTTATTAATACCTTTT
>JAVXND010000164.1:0-700 GCA_036645955.1 Clostridia bacterium
ATTAGGGAGAGCTTTCCACATACCCTCAAGCGCTTCATCAGCGAAGAAATGTTGTCTACAATATTTATCACCATATTTAAGCACGATATCATGAGGGAATAGGACGGACGAATTAATTTTTGCCTCTCCCTTTTCCAGCTTCCCAAGATACTCACGACGGCGATCTTCATCATGGCGAAGGAACGCATCATTGTAGATGAGGTTAGCACGAGAAGGAACTGCTTCATACGATATGCCGTTCCATTCATTGGATGACATTTTGCGCTCGATGATATTGATGTGCTTGCGAAGAGCCGACAGCATCATTCTGTACGAGCGAGGAGATATTTTCATAGCCGTGCGCATTTGAAGTGCCTTTTTCTGCGTTAGCTTTGAAGACGCATTCTCCGAAGGCATCCACTTAGCTAGTAGTGAAACACTTTCACCACGCTTCAAGCTATTCATATCGTTCACCAGTTGTT
The DNA here is from genome assembly GCA_036645955.1 of Clostridia bacterium. Lineage (GTDB taxonomy): Bacteria > Bacillota > Clostridia > Christensenellales > Aristaeellaceae > Limiplasma. The sequence continues at coordinate 462 of JAVXND010000164.1, forward strand.
TTCGGATAATTTCATATACATCGGTGTGAACCTTCGTTTCGATCATCTCAACAAGGTCGTCCCACCGACCGTACTCTGAAATCAAAGGAAGAATCTTGCGCACCTCAACGGAGAATTCACGAGCAAGATATTTCATGCATACGCGAAACAGGCGGCGTTCTCCAAGACCGCCTCTAACGTCGCGAGCGAAAAATAACCACACGATAGCTGTGTTGATATCTTCCGCACACGCAGAGGAG
>JAVXND010000165.1:0-696 GCA_036645955.1 Clostridia bacterium
CAAGGAAAAGAAAGTATTTTATACGCGACGTCCATTGAGAAAAGTGGGCCGCGCTATATGCACTTTCCATTGGACTACCGTAGTGGCTACGATATGGAATACTTTCGCGGGCTGATCTCCGAGCAAATGGTATTCCACCGCAGAGGGGGGCAGTCGGCGATTGCATGGGAAAAAATCTATGATCGCAACGAGCCGCTTGATTGTCGAAACTATGCACGCGCCGCTTTTCGATACTTCAACTGGCATTTTGAGAAATACGAGCAGGCGCTTTCAGGCGAAAAGACGGAAGCATCTGTTATCACACAAGCACAGGCGAAAGCAAAAAAACAGAATCACATTATATCAAATGGGATTACCGTTTAGGAGGATTGAACGATGGCAATCACAAGTGCGTATACACTTACGGAAGCTAGTGAAATGCTCACACTTTGGAAGGACTGTGAGCGCGCTCTTGCGAGCGGACAGGCCAAGAGTTACAAGATTGGAACGCGGGAGTTTACAGCGATTGAACTACCAGAAATTTCCGCGCGAATCAATTACTTTGGAAACGTGGTGGAGGCGCTTTCGGGCAAAGTGCGAACCAAACGCGTGACAAGCGTTGTCCCGCGCGATTTTTAAGGAGGTGCCCGCATGGCATCCACAGGCTATGGAAATCACGGCGCAAGTACGATACTGAACAGCCTGGTAGGCTGGATT
>JAVXND010000166.1:0-687 GCA_036645955.1 Clostridia bacterium
TGACGATGAAATGCGCGCACGATTTGGTATTTGCAAATGAAGCTACGCTATACACCAGCGGCAATCCATGATTTGGATGAAATAGAGGGTTACATCCGTGGCATGCTTCAGAATCCAACGGCAGCCTTGGACACCATTTCAAGCATTCGTATTCAAGACTCTCGTACAGATTACCTCAAGGTTCTATTTCTTTGAAATCAGTCAATAAAATCGTCGTCGTCCTCGATTACGGCGCGTGAGCACTTTCAACTTCTGCTCGCATTTGCGTAGCGCTTTTAGGTGCGGACGAAAGCATAATATGATGCCCCTGCACCTGCCCCGCCGCTACTGCTCGACCCACTCCCATTCCGTTGTAGGGACACCATATATGGTGTCCGCCCAGCTCGCGTTCACCCCCTCCCTTCTTCCCACCTTCCTTTTATCACCCATCCCATTTCATTTTGCTCAAAAACTGTTATAATAAGAATCGCTTCAAATCATCCACCAATCAGGGAGGCGTTTTCATGAATAAACCCCAATGGTTCCCCACCTTCAAGCAAACCGCGCCCGCGGCCGATGCTCCGACGGCGCAAAACGAGCCGCCCCAAAAAGGCGTTGGCCCCATCACAGGCCGACGGCTTGACGATTTGAAGGCGTTAACGCTTCCCTTTGTTCGCGATCCCTTTTTCCGCCTGCGCCCGCCTTGCA
>JAVXND010000167.1:0-676 GCA_036645955.1 Clostridia bacterium
CTTGCGGGGTTCGCCCCCTTGCGGAATTGTCACCCCGCACCGCACCTTGTAGGGAACGTTCTTGACCGTTCCGGCATTCCAATTAAATTACCATTGCAAATGTACATCTTGTGCAACTGGTGTGGTGGGTTGTCGTCATTACAGAATAAGCAGCCAAATCATGTGCTTCATCAAACATACCCAACGCCAACTGGGCGGACACCATGTATGGTGTCCCTACGGGGAGCGATGGGAGCGGTTTTGGCCGTTTCGCTCAGTCTAGCCCTAAAGATGAGGATGATAGGAAAAGCAGCCTTGACTTTGGGGGGGCAAGTTGCAAGTGCGCTTGCCATTGCGGGGAACAGTTTAGACCAAAGCATTGCCATGTTTACGGCAATGACGGAAATAAACCAAGACGATTCAGAGACAGGCAATGCCGCCAAGCTCTATGCCATGCGCTTACGCGGGGCAAAGGTAGAATTGGAGGCAATGGGTGAATCAACGGACGGTATGGCGGTATCTACCTCTAAATTACGGGAAAAGGTGCTGGCGCTTACCAAACTGGACAACATTACAGGGTACTACAAAAACCAGCTGGACAGGCTTGACGCAACGCTTGACAAGGGTTCGGCAGAGAGAGCTAAAAGCCGCCACAGGCAAAGAGGTAACCAAGGCAGACTACGCAACCTCTTTGGAT
>JAVXND010000168.1:0-241 GCA_036645955.1 Clostridia bacterium
CGTCGATAGTGGAAGATAGCAGGTTGTAGGCGATGCCCCGCAAGCGTGTGTCACAGCGGATGATGCGGATGAGGTTCTGGAGGTTGTCCTTCACCTTGCCCTGTTTGTCGATCTCCAGCCCGTCCTGCCAGTTGGGATCGTCGTAGGACGGCCGGAGACGTGGCTTGGTTTCTTGGGGCAGATCGGAGAAATCCTCCTGCGCCTGCTGCTGGCGTTCCTCCGCCAGTTGACGCTTGGTGGC
>JAVXND010000168.1:251-672 GCA_036645955.1 Clostridia bacterium
TCGTTTGCGGCGTATTCCTGCATCGCTTTCATGCTGGCGTGCTCGTCGGTGATTGTTTCGCCGGTCGCACTTGTCTGACCGGGCGTGAACAGATGGCGGCGCACAAGGTCGAAAGCGTTGCACAGATGCCCGCTGGCGGGGTCGGTCGCGTGATGGGAGAAAGCATACTTATCTTCGTAGACCACAAGACCGCCTGTTGTGCTGCCGCCAACGAAAGTGTATCGGTCGTCAAAGAGCGTTGGGGTATATTTATCCTTTAGGGTGGTATCCAGCACATCGGTGATCGTATGTGCCCGGCAGAACGCTCCGATGATGCCGCGCTTGGCGAGCGGGTCTTCCTGATGGGATACGTTGGCGCGGACGCGCTCCTCCACAGGACGGGTTGTCGGCCAGAGAGACGCATCCTTCCAGTCGGCGTAGG
>JAVXND010000169.1:0-671 GCA_036645955.1 Clostridia bacterium
GCCTATCGCTGGACACTGCTTATCAAAGGATCACCCCCGCGCATGCGGGGAACAGCAAGCCCTATGCAAGATACATATACGGCTGGTGGGATCACCCCCGCGCATGCGGGGAACAGACGTTTTAAATCCTCCGCTATTTCTTTTACATAGGATCACCCCCGCGCATGCGGGGAACAGTTCCATCATCAAAGTATCTGGTTTCAATAAACAGGATCACCCCCGCGCATGCGGGGAACAGTGACGTTAGACCTAGAAGGCCGCAGCGCATCCAGGATCACCCCCGCGCATGCGGGGAACAGTCTAGTCGATTTTCCCCGATGCAAGAGATAATGGGATCACCCCCGCGCATGCGGGGAACAGTGCATAGCTTTGGAGGCAAACCATACAAATGTAGGATCACCCCCGCGCATGCGGGGAACAGGATGCGGAAGCTGTTGCGCTGGTTTGTGACGAGGGATCACCCCCGCGCATGCGGGGAACAGTTCTTTGCTTAGCGCGACTTGGTTTGCTACGGAGGATCACCCCCGCGCATGCGGGGAACAGACGCGGCACTTATGTGTGGACAGTGGAAAAGAAGGATCACCCCCGCGTATGCGGGGAACAGTTTGCGAGGACTTTTCCATCATCAAAGTATCTGGGGATCACCCCCGCGCATGCGGGGAACAGTTCTA
>JAVXND010000170.1:0-669 GCA_036645955.1 Clostridia bacterium
CAAGCGAATGATTTCTGGGCGTGTGCCAACAATAATCAGTAGTTTGATTTTTCCATTGTTTTGGAAGGTTGTGTTCATGGTGACTCCCCTTAATGCCTGAATGCATCAGACGGTTTATTAACAATCGAAAGGTTGCCGAAATACAGCCCCATTCCTTTTTTCGACAAGCACAACGTTAATTCCTTTTGCAAAATGGTTTATATCGTAGCATGCCCATGCACCCTCAAGGGCGGCGATCGCAACGGAAAGCAAAAACCCTGCGAATAAACGAGGCAGATCAGAGCGAGCATGGGCGGTACCCGTATATGGTGACCCTGCGGAGGGCGGCGCAGGATGGCAATGCCGCAAGGGGGCGAGCACCGTAAGGCGGGGGCGGGCACGCAGCGTTTGCCCATGGTTTCAGCAGGGTGGCATTTCCGCGAGGGGGCGAGCACCGCGCGGCGGAGGCGGACAAGACCATTGCCAGGCTCATTTTGCTCTTTGTCCCGAATGCTGCAATTCCTGTAGGGACACCATATATGGTGTCCGCCCAGTTGGCGTTTCTCCACTCCTCTATATCAAGCTATATCACTGTATCCTATAGACAATATCGCGTGGGTGCCATCGTGCGTAACAAGCCCCCCTTGCCCATGCAAACACGCATGCCCAAATCCCGCACATGTAGCCCCT
>JAVXND010000171.1:0-655 GCA_036645955.1 Clostridia bacterium
ATTGGAGGGTGGGGGCGCGGGTGCGTGGGGGTTGCGTGCGGGAGGATTTGTGCCTTACGCTCCTGCATTTGCCAACGTTGCTGTTGTGTGCGGCGGGGGGTGGGGATGATTGCATGGCTCTGCATGCGTTGGGCTTGCGCTTTGCGCTCCTGCATTGCTAACGCTGGTGGTGGGTGCGGCGCGTGGGCTTGGGTTGCTTTGGTGCATGGTTGCATGGCTCTGCATGCGTTGGGCTTGCGCCTTACGCTCCTGCATTATCAATACTTGCTTGCAGATAATGTTGTAGGGACACCATATATGGTGTCCGCCCTGTTGGCGTTGGGTGTGTATGATAAAGCACATGATATGGCTGTTCATTCCGTAATGATGGTAACACATTACGCTGGTTGCATGAGATGCACATTTGCAATGGTGATTTCATTGGAAGGTCGGGACGGTCATGAACGTTCCCAGCAGGGCGAAGGGTGGGATGCCAATTCCGCAAGGGGGCGAGCATTGCGAGGTGGGGCGGACACCATATATGGTGTCCCTACAGGGAACGGGGTGTTTCTGATTTTGCAATACGGTGAACCCCGCAAGCTGGCGTGGGATGCCAATTCCACAATAGGGCGATTCCCCCCGCAAGGGGATGCAGCGACGCAGGATGCCAATTCCG
>JAVXND010000172.1:0-333 GCA_036645955.1 Clostridia bacterium
GACAAACCATTGCCCAACAGGCATAGGGGAAAGCGTGAAGCGGTGTCATCCTATTTTGGTTTTTCGGAACGATCAAGACCGTTCCCAACATGTATGATACGGCGATGTTCCTTGACAGAGAGGAATGGGGCAAACGCTAACTGGGCGGACACCATATATGGTGTCCCTACAGGGAACGGAGCATTCATTACAAAGAGGTGCATGTAAAGGCGTGCTGTGATCCCGTAGGGAACGCGCTTGACCGTTCCGCCCAGTTGGCGCTTACCCGCGCCCCGTACCCCCCGCCCCGCCCTTTAGCGGCTGATTCCCAGCAAACCCCGCAATCCCTGTAGG
>JAVXND010000172.1:343-625 GCA_036645955.1 Clostridia bacterium
ACCCGCGTCCCGCGCCCCGCGTCCCGCGCCCCGCGCCCCGCGCCCCGCGCCCCGCGCCCCGCGCCCCCGTGCCCGCCCCCGCGCCCCCCCCATACAGCCAAAGAAGAAAACACCCTTAAAGAAGGAGCTACATCATGCAAAGCAATCCCCCCATGGATGTGTTCTGTAGAACCGTTGACTATTGGTTGCGCTGCGCACAGCGCTGTTACAAAAGCGGCAACCTGCGCCGTGCGGCGGGGCTTGCGCGCCATGCCGCGCGGTTTGAACCGCGCTCGGAGCAGG
>JAVXND010000173.1:0-597 GCA_036645955.1 Clostridia bacterium
GTGCGTGATAAATAGGCGCAAGGAACAAGTAGCCGCCTTTGACGGAGCGTTGTTCGCCTTTGCGGATTTGCTTGGAGGTTGAATAAGGTACTAGAATCGTTTGATTATCTTCTTTTAGCGCTGCGTTTAATTCATCAATATGCTGATGCGCCCATGCAATGGGGTCTGCACCGTTAAGCTTCTTTAGTAATTCAGCATAGGTGCCTAATTTTTCCACAATTTTAGATGTGTGCTTGCCATCCTTGTAAATTGATTTGATCACATACAGTGACCGTGCATTCTTAGATTCCGTAATCTTCAGTCTCACACAAATCCCTCCAATCCCTTATATTATATCACAGTACGGCAAAGTACGCAATAGTAATTTTTAAATTTTGACAAAAAAATAGCCCGTTGTAAGGCTTTAGAGGACGGTTGGGGGAGAGTAAGTGTCAAAGACCCGCTAATATAGCAATAGCGGTCAACCAATAGCAAATTGTGTATTGAACTGTTTGAACAAAGATTTTACTTGCTTTTGGATCGTTTCATATGAATCAATCAACGGCGAAAAACCCATTCGTGGTTGATTGATAACAAAATGGTAGAAAAGATAATATG
>JAVXND010000174.1:0-583 GCA_036645955.1 Clostridia bacterium
CCCTGCCGCTCAAAACCGCCAGCGACGAGGATCGGGCGCTGATGGAAGCCGTCATGCGCCTCCCCAGACTAGAAAACAAACCCGACTTTGAGCGGGATGTACTTCGTCAAGTGAGAGGAGAGGTCAAAGTGAAGAAAAAGCTATCGGTTGGCTTGGTTGTTGCTATCATCCTATTGATGCTCACGCTCAGCGCATTGGCCGCAACATTGCTTTGGGAAAATTATGCCGGTGAGCTCATGCAGCAGGAGCGGCAAATAGGAACCTATGCTTCTTGGCAGGCTTCCGACAAAGAGCTGTTGATAAAGGCCATGGTGGACATGAACTATATGGAGGTAACCCCAAAAATCGAAAAGCTCTTTGACGCAAGCACCTCTGAAGGTGAAAAAAGTGCCCTTTCCGATCAAGTACTGCTGGCATTTTTGGAGCAAAATAAGAACCTGCAAAACCACAGTACTTCCTTTAACGGCGAGGTAAGCTCCATTACATCAGGCCTGTTAACCTTGGCCGTTATGGGCGCTGAGGAAACATGGCCAGCGGAAAAACGCGTTTGGTGGCAAAGGCTGACCAATCCACGGGTCAAAAG
>JAVXND010000175.1:0-583 GCA_036645955.1 Clostridia bacterium
GAAAGCGCTGACCCCGCATACCATTGGCACGCTGGAGGAGCTGCGCTATGAGCTTGCCTGCGTGCGCAAAAACGGCTATGCCGTGGATGATGAGGAATGCGAAATTGGCATGCGCTGCTTGGCTGCGCCGATCTATGACGTTAAAAAGCAGCTGATTGGCACCATCAGCCTGTCGGGACCCATCTCGCGCATGATCAAGCTGCGCAACGAGCGAGATCTGATTCCCGCGCTCTGTGATTCCTGTAGGCAGATTACGGCAAAAATCAGCGGAACTGTGACGGAAGCGCTGCAAACGGAGCGGGGCCCCGAGGAGCGTTAATACTTAATCTTGCGCTAAAACGCAAGCATCTATGGCATCTTTTGCCCGTGATCTGCTCATAGCTGCGTTGTGTTTTAGAATTAGATTGGTATAAGGCATGCTTGCGCATCAAAAGCGAAACGCCGTTGGCACGGCTCAAGCTGCCCAAGAAGTTCGTTTGGAGAGGATGAAGGAGACTGACCGCGTCACTTGAAGCAAAGAATCGGCAAAAGGCACGCTTTACCAAAACCGTTGGCGTGTTGCTTGCGGCGCTTGCACTGTGCT
>JAVXND010000176.1:0-576 GCA_036645955.1 Clostridia bacterium
GGTTGTAGATGGCAACCGTCGCCATGGCAGGCTTGAGCAGCGGCAGCACAATCGCGTAAAACACCTTAAAGCGTGATGCGCCATCAATAAAGCCGCTCTCCGTAAGCTCGCCGGGAACGCCTCGCATAAACGCCGTGAGCACGAAGATGGAAATGGGGATGCCCATGGCGGAATACACCGGCACCAGCGACCAAACCGTATTGAGCAAGCCCATCGACTTCACCAGATCCAGCAAACGGATGGAGGCGATCTTGATGGGCAGCATCATGCCCGCAATCATGAAGAAGTAGAGGATGCCCGAAAGCTTGCATTTCCAGTTAGCGAGCGCGTAGGCCGCCAGCGCGCCCACAATCAGCACAATCAGCAGGCTTAGAATCACAACGACCAAGCTATTTTTAAAATAGTTTAGAAAATCGCCGCTTCCCAGAACGCTCGCGTAGTTCTTGATATTCCATTCGGCGGGAATCCAAAACGGATTCTCATAAATGGTGTAGCGCGTTTTAAACGAGTTGACCACCAACAGCCAAATGGGCATAAGCGCAAGCAGCGACCATAGCACCAAAACGATATGGGAGG
>JAVXND010000177.1:0-576 GCA_036645955.1 Clostridia bacterium
CGATATTTTCAAGAGCTAACGCCAAATACATCACAGGTGCAAAACGAAAGCCACCTTTAGCGATATTCACGGTACGTATTTGCCCTGCAAAACCGTATATTTCATCAAATAGGTATTTGTGTATTTGAGCAAGTCCTTTAAAAGTACCAACATCAGAGGTATCGATCAGATTGCGCTCGAATAACTCAAGTGCCTTTTTTTTGCTTGTTTTTTCTTCAACACGGGCAAGTTCTACTGAGTCCGTAATGCCCAATTTATTTTCCAAAGCCATTATTTGCTCCTCCTGTTGGTGGATTGTATATAGAATATTATATCAAAGCCTATATCGGAGCACAAGATAAATAATACAAATACGTGTACTTCTTTTTTAACCATGCGGATCATGCGGTTAGGGTGGTAAGCCCATTTTCGCCCCCTGAAAAGCACAAAAAAACGAGCCGCCTGAACGAATCAAAGCAACCCGCTTTTGGCAGGGGCAGAAGGACTCGAACCCTCAACAAAGGTTTTGGAGACCCACGTGTTACCATTACACCATGCCCCTAAGCACAGTTATGAATTATACACGCGGGATGGCAT
>JAVXND010000178.1:0-567 GCA_036645955.1 Clostridia bacterium
AAACATGGGAAAACCTGATTGACCTTGCATCGGCACCTGGAAACAAATGCCAACCCGCCATGTGCAAGGATCAAGACGGGCGGCTCAATGTGGTGTACATGAACCGCCATACAGCCATTGAACATTTGGTGCTGGAGATCGAAAAATAAAATTTGTATTCATGATTAGGGTGACAAAAGCACATTTTTACCTTGTTGTGTACCACCCATTGTGCTAGTTTCCTTTTTATTGTACAATGGGTGGTACTTTATTCACCTAAAATGTGCTTTTGGCATCCGTATCAAATTATGGAATTATACCCGCCCGATTTAGTCGAGTTATTTACCCTCGTGTTACGGACTGTCTTCTTGAGATTGATCCCTGCCCAGTGATATCATTGCGCAGCTTATCAGCACATGATGTGTTCCATGCGCAGGCACTATATTGAAGCGTTTAACGATCGTGCAATTTCTGAGGAGAATCCCTAAACTGCAGCCGATTCATCGGTTTTGCATTAGCAGACCTGCAATGCGGGAGATGGCACACAGCAGAAAGCTGATTGCACAGGCTTGTTGCAGTATTTCGTTA
>JAVXND010000179.1:0-566 GCA_036645955.1 Clostridia bacterium
GGGCCACCTTGCGGCGAACCTTCTTCCGTTGCTGTGACAATTCCGTTTTCCATGACGCCGCTCTTGAGGTATTTCTTTACCAGCTTGATGACCCGTTCGTCCTTCACGCGCTCCCGCAACAAGTTAAGCAATAAGTCATGATTGAGCGTATCGAAATATTTACTCAAATCCAACTGTACTACCTGCGTATATCCCTGATTTGCATAGCTGACAATTTTGTTCATTGCCCAGCTTGCTCTTCGGTGCGGACGATAAGCATAGCTTGTTTCGGAGAACTGTGCATCGAATCTTGGTTCAATGATTTGTGCAATCGCTTGTTGTATCATCCGGTCTATTACCGTTGGTATTCCAAGCTTTCTTACGCCACTTCCATCTGGTTTTGGGATTTCCTTGCGTCTTACTGGCAGAGGCTTATAAGTGCCTTTTCCCAAGCTTTGAAGCAATTCTTCCCTATGTTCCTTGAGCCAAGGCAGGGCTTGTTCTACTGTCATACCATCCACTCCCGCCGCTCCCTTATTGCCCTTGACCCGCTGGTAGGCTCTGTGCAGGTTCTCCCTGCACAGTAT
>JAVXND010000180.1:0-560 GCA_036645955.1 Clostridia bacterium
AGGGACACCATACATGGTGTCCGCCCCACCTCGCAAGGCTCGCCCCCTTACGGATTCGCCGCATTGCAAAATTAGAAACACCGCCGTCCCCTGTAGGGACACCACATATGATTTCCGCCCATGGTTCGCGGCATTCGTGGCAAAATGCTATTTGTAAAGGCGTGCAGCTACACAATCACCATCGCATCTACATGGTGACTTGTAATCCTGTAGGGACACCGTACAGGGCGTCCCCACCTTGCAAGGCTCGCCCCCTCACAGAATTGCCACCCCTAGCAATATACGCCCCCCCCATGAAATTGCAATCCCCTTGTATGAAACAGTCTTGTCCTCCCTCCGCCAATCAAACGCGCCCTCCGTAAATATACGGAGGGCGCGTTTTTTAAAGAGTTAAATTGCCAAACCTCTTGGCTTCTGGTTTCGTCTCAAATTTAATTAGCCACCTTAATGCTAAAATTCTTTGTATCTGCCCCAAAGCTATTCGTCACCGTTACTGTAATGGAGAAAGTACCCGCTGCCGTAGGCGTACCCTTGATGGTATCACCCTCCAGCGATAACCC
>JAVXND010000181.1:0-559 GCA_036645955.1 Clostridia bacterium
GGTAAGACCCCTTGAAGACCACAAGGTTGATAGGTCGGCGGTGTAAATGCAGTAATGTAAAAGCTTGCCGATACTAATAGGTCGAGGGCTTGATCTAAATTCGAACGCAATACAATCTCGCAGAAGCTTCGAGGTCACTTTCACTGTGCGGTTTTCAGGGCGCGTGTCCTGAAACCTTGACAATGACATACATTTTCCGGTGGCTATGGCTGGAGGGACCCACCTGTTCCCATACCGAACACAGAAGTTAAGCCTCCACGCGCTGATGGTACTTGGCTGGTAACGGCCCGGTAGAGTAGGTCGCCGCCGGATTCCAAACAGTGGTTGCATAGACGTAAGTTTATGCAACCACCAAATATTCCTCAGTAGCTCAATGGCAGAGCACTCGGCTGTTAACCGAGTTGTTGTAGGTTCGAGCCCTACCTGAGGAGCCATGCGCCTTGCAATCACATTAGATTGCAAGGCGCTTTTTTGCGCATTTTATGGGGCGCGACAAGGTTCCCAACGAGCTTGACTTCCGCGCCCGACGGAAAATTCCATCATCATGACCGGTATGCCA
>JAVXND010000182.1:0-559 GCA_036645955.1 Clostridia bacterium
CAATGATAGAAATGATAAGTTAATGTCAGAAATTAAGGATTTGAAAACTTTAGGGAATAGAACTTATTATGTAGGGAAAGATAACAAATTCCCAATGGGGTGTCGTTCATGTCTTATGGGGACAGGACTCAGCGCTATTAGAAAAACTAATAAATGTAATATAGAGTGTAAGTTTTGTTATAACTATGGAGAATTAAATGATCAGCCGCCTATAGGTGAAGGTATGTGGGAAATCGGAGGAACAAAGTTTTATGAGAAGGATATAGATTTACTTCTTTCCATCCATAATAAGCCTACAGGGGTATGCTATGTTTATTTAGAGCCCTTCATGGAAATTGAAAAATACTATTCAGTTATAAAGAAATTTAGTGATGCTGGGATTCATCAACACCTATATACAAATGGTATGTTAGCCACAGAAGAGACTTTGAAAGCATTAGGGGAAGCTGGCCTTGATGAGATACGTTTCAACATGGGTGCCACTAATTGTTCAAATAAGGTTATTGAAAATATGGCAATAGCGAAAAAGTATATTAAAAAAGTAGGTATTGAAACTCCT
>JAVXND010000183.1:0-549 GCA_036645955.1 Clostridia bacterium
CTTCCATTGTGGTCTGGCGTAAGCTTTTCCATCAGCCACATGCATTCAATGTTTCGAACGCACTCTCTTTCCAGCATGCGAGAGGAGCGAATGCGGTTCGTGTGACCATATACGTACAGCTTTAACAAGATGCCGGGAGCGTAACCCGGGCGACCGGTAACCGCTGCTGTGGAACGCAGAAAGCCTAGCTTTTGCAAATCGAGTGAATCAATAAATTCGCCAATAAAACGGATGGCGTTGTCTTGCGATATCATGTCATCTATGTTGAGGGGAATGAGTGAACATTGACCGGGATTTTCCCCTTCGATGTAGTATTTGTTGCGCATTGCTTTCACCGCCTTTCCTATATTATACAACGTTTTCTGCGATTTGTAAAGGATATAATTGGCGTAAATGGGTTAATATGTGCACAAGTGAAACGGAGCGTGCACGGTTGGGGAGGAATGGATAATTTTGGTTTAGAGACAGTCTGACCACAATCTGTCTCAAAACGTTGAAAATCAACGGTTTGAGACTTTTTTTGTGCGAAGCGGGGAACGGTTTTAACCG
>JAVXND010000184.1:0-549 GCA_036645955.1 Clostridia bacterium
CAGGCGAACCTTAAATTGCGCAAGCAAACAGCAATTTTATTTTTAATATAATTTTTTGTGCGACCCCAAAAAATACCCTGTAAACGTCGAAAGTATATTGCAAGAGAGAAAAACAAGAAACATTTCAGAAAGGTGATTGTTATGAAAAAATTTATTTCCATGAATAAAAAATCAATCGCAGGTATTTTTTTGTTTGGTGCTTGCTGTGCGCTTGTCGGTGCGCTGTGTGTCGGTGCGTATCTGTGCAAAACGCCGACATCATATGTCAGCATGGATGTAAACCCGTCTATTGAATACACACTCAATCTGTTCAATCGAGTGCTTTCGGTCAGAGCAGTCAATGAGGACGGTGCTGAAATTTTGAAAGAAGTGAATCTGTCGGATTTCAACAACCAAACCATTGATGAAGCAATTAAACTGACTTTGAACGAAATTGCCGGAAAAGGATATTTCGACGGAAACATGCCGGGCGGTGTGGTGATTGCAACGTCAGGAAAAGAGACGGATGTCGCTGAAAATCTGGCGAAACATTTGAAAAAAATTGTGACT
>JAVXND010000185.1:0-548 GCA_036645955.1 Clostridia bacterium
CGCCCTAATCCCATTGTGCAAATGGGGCTGTTTATGGATGGTGACGGCATCCCGCTTGCTTTTCACATAGATGCAGGAAACACCAACGAGCAGATTACCCTAAAGCCGCTTGAAAAGCAGATATTGAAGGACTTTGACCTCTCTAGGTTTGTGGTTTGTACCGATGCGGGGCTTGCCTCCAACGAAAACCGACTCTTCAACGACCAAAGCGGACGCGCGTTTATCACCACGCAATCCGTAAAAAAGCTCAAAGCTGCATTGCGCGAATGGGCGCTTTCCCCGCTGGGCTGGAAGCTGGATGGTACCAAAGAACAATACGACATCAGCCAATTAGAACAAACTGCGGAAATGAAAAAGAAATATCAAGACAAGACCTTTTTTAAGGAATGCCGCATGCATGACAATGGATTGGAGCAGCGGTTGATTGTGACTTATTCCATGAAGCATCGGGATTACCAGCGCAAAATTCGCAACGATCAAATCGAACGTGCTCAAAAGCTGATCAACGAACGGCCTAGCAAGATCGGCAAAGCGAATCAAAACGATTT
>JAVXND010000186.1:0-543 GCA_036645955.1 Clostridia bacterium
CTAGTATACTCGAAAAAGCGCAAAATCACAAGATTGAACAATGAGAATGACGAAAATTATTTGGCGATTATTTGGCGATGAAGTTTCCGCTTTCGGGTCTTTGACACTTGCTTCCCCCTAACCGTCCTCTAAAGCCTTACAACGGGCTATTTTTTTGTCAAAATTTCAAATTTGCTATTGAGTAATATCTAGTAATGTGTTATAATATAGGGTGTATCTCAAAGGAGGATTGGATGATGAAGCTTAGCATATCAAAGTCAAAGAACTCACAGTCGCTGTATGTGACGAAATCCATCTATGTCAACGGCAAGCACACCTCAAAAGTGATTGAGAAGTTAGGCACCTATGACGAACTTTTGAAAAAGCTTGAAGGCCAAGATCCAATCGCATGGGCCAAGGAATACGTGAAGGACTTAACCGCAAAAGAGAAAGAGGGCGAAAAGGAAACCATTGTAAAGTTCTCCCACTCCAAGCAAATCCGCAAAGGCGAACAACGCTCCGTCAAAGGCGGCTACTTGTTCCTTGCGCCTATTTATCACGCAC
>JAVXND010000187.1:0-541 GCA_036645955.1 Clostridia bacterium
ATAGCAATACATGGGGCGACTGGTCCAAATTCCCCGAGGTGAAGGACTATGGTTCTGGCGTTGTACTTGGGGACATGCCTCAGCCTAACGATACCTACCAATACCTTCACAGCAACTATTCAATCATTAACGAGCATGGGCTTGCAATGGGCGAATCCACCTGCGGCTATGACAACAGCACCGAAGAAGGCAAGAAGGTCAAACAGCTGCTTTACACCAACAACAATGGCATCATCGACTGCTTTCAAGCTCAACACATTGCACAAGAGCGTGCAAAAACCGCGCGTGAAGCAGTGCAGGTCATGGGTGATTTGGTCGAGGAATACGGCTGGAATGCCGCAGCAGAAAACATGAACATCTGCGATGGCGAAGAAGTATGGATTGCAGAATTCTACGGCCTTGATCTGTGGTGTGCCGTTAGAATTCCTACAGATGCATTCTTTGTATGCGCCAACCGTTGCCGCATCAACGAAATTGACTTTGAAGACAGCGAAAACTATATGTGGTCGCCCAACCTCAAGCAATTCGCTATTGATAACGG
>JAVXND010000188.1:0-539 GCA_036645955.1 Clostridia bacterium
GCCCGCAAAATCCAAACCGAGGCATTCCGCCGCGCACACGGCAAGCGCTTCCTCCGCTTGCGTGGGCGTATAGGGAGCCATGCTGCCGCCGCGCGTCAAATTGCTGCGAAAATCGCCATCGGTGCTGCTCCGGAGCATGCTTGCCACCACCCGTCCGCCTACCACGTTGAGGCGCGCGTCGCGGCCATAGCTCTCCGCTACCAGCTCCTGAAAGAGCAGCGGCGTGCCCGCAAGCAGCGTGACCTTCTGGCGGAGCGCCTCAACGCTGTCCAAAAGATACACCTGCTGGCCAAAGGAGCCAAAGCATTCCTTGAGCACCACGGGCAGGCCTAGCGCATTTGCGGCCTCATTTACAAAATCCAAATTCGGGTAGCCGATGTTGGCAAAGGTTTTGGGTGCGAGAATCGTGCGCGGCATGGGCACGCCCGCATGGCGCAGGCACAGGTACGTTAGCCCCTTGTCGTCACATTTGCGAATGCTTTCGGGGCTGTTAAATACGGGCAGGCCGCGCTCGCGAAGCTGCTCGGCAAGCTGAACAT
>JAVXND010000189.1:0-531 GCA_036645955.1 Clostridia bacterium
CGCTTCAATGGTGCAATAAACCTCGTTTCGGCCATCCGTCAGGTTTCTCGCCACAGAATAAACCAGCGTATGAACGGAGCTGAAGGTATCGTAGTGCGGCGGAATAATCAGCCGACTCCCGCCCAATTGATGCAGCTGTTCCTTCCAAGGATAGGCTTTAATCGCATCCGTAATATAAGCCTTATCTTCACCTGATTTTACAAAGGTGTAGTATGCATAATCATTAAATGCAATCAGGCGATAGGTTTGGAACTTCGGCGCATCCAGCGTAACAAAAATAGAAAGCACCGCCTTGTTGTATTCTGTATAAAATGATCGTTGCAGCTCACCCCGCTTCATAATGTCTCTAAACTCCTTGTTGAAGATCAAGCTGCCTACCATTTTATCCAATTCATAAAGGGTGGTATCTGCCTGCTGCTGTGTTTTAAGTGTAATTTGGCGCTGTCCCTCTTCCATTTCTTTGCTGTAGCGGGTATAGAGCATCCATATTCCCACACCTATAAATAACACAAGTATGAATATCACCAGCAC
>JAVXND010000190.1:0-529 GCA_036645955.1 Clostridia bacterium
AGTTTCATATCTCGTTGGTGCCTGAAAGGAATGGTCTTATATGAAAGTAGCAGTCATTGGTTCTCGTGAACTTTCGGTTGATGATTTATCAAAATATCTGCCAACAGACACCACCGAAATTATTTCGGGCGGTGCAAAAGGTGTTGACACTTCGGCAAGAAATTATGCTTTAGCAAACGGCATCAAGTTGACAGAGTTTTTGCCCGAATACGATAAATTCGGCAGAAGTGCACCGCTTGAACGTAACATTACCATTATTGAAAATGCAGACCTTGTACTTGCTTTTTGGAACGGAAAATCCCACGGTACTAAATTTGTAATTGACAACTGTAAAAAGAGAAATATTCCTGTGAAAATCTTTCTATGACAAATTCACAGCATACGCAGCGTCATCCGATGATTTTGCACAGCACCATCTTGCACAAAGCTCCTTGCTCCGTTATACTCTAAGGGTACCCCCCCGTTGCTTTGCTCAAACCTACAAGGAGGCGCTTTGATATGCCCAACATTCAAGATCACGCCATCGCTG
>JAVXND010000191.1:0-526 GCA_036645955.1 Clostridia bacterium
CTACACCCTGCAAATCGTGGCTCAAAAGGATTCCGATCCCACCGTTGCCTCCCTCATCATGAGCTTGGAAAGCTTCTTTGCGGTTCTCGCGGCTTGGCTCATTCTTGGCGATCAAATGAGCCCCCGCGAATACCTCGGCTGCTTTGCCATGATGGTAGGCATTATCATCTCTCAGCTCCGCCCAAAGCAAAGGCGCTGAACCCCTAATACTAAATAGCCATGCCGCAACATGCGGCATGGCTATTTAGTGTAACCGCGCCTTTGGCGCATGGGGCGCAGCGGCTTTGCCTTGCGCTCTTTATTTTTTTGCTTATCGCAACTCCAAGCTCTCTATTTTACCGTAATTTTGCAGCTTACGCCGCCATCCGTCCATGTGCCGTTTTTATCCCGCACATAGGCGTATACATTGCCCTCGTATGCCGTATCCAGCGTTACTTGATACGTCCACAAAATGCCATCGCCTTCCTTTACGCTTTCCACAGCGGCGGGCATTGCATAGCCCTGCTCGTTCATCAAACGAATGCCC
>JAVXND010000192.1:0-259 GCA_036645955.1 Clostridia bacterium
CCTCCCGCAAACAAGGTTCTGTTGTACTTTGCCGCCCGATGGCAAGACCCGTCCGCCGTGAAGCGGGCGGGTCTTGCCGCGGATTTGATTGTGTGGGTTATTTGTAATCGTTGAAATCGATGTTCTGGCAGAGAATCATGAAATAGTTGTTGAAGCTGTTGCCGTTGCCGTCTTCATACTTGGAGAAGGTGCAGGGGTTGCCAGCAGCCTCGGAAATGCACTTGAGGAGCGCTTCTTCGTTGAGCTTCTCGGTGAATTC
>JAVXND010000192.1:269-526 GCA_036645955.1 Clostridia bacterium
CCAAGTGGAGAAGCGACCCAGCGCTTCATGCCCCTCAAGGATACCGGCCATGGTCTTCAAGTAAGAGGGCACATCGCCGTACTGGTCGGCGGTTACTTCGATGCCCAAGGATGCCGGGAAGCCGTGGAAGGGGCTGGGGCAGCAGGGCAGCGGATAGTAGGCGTTGGGGTATGCAAGCACCTGCGCCTGCAAGGTCTCCTGAAGGCCGCAGTTGGTGGTGTAGAAGCCGATCTTCTTATCCGGGCCATACTGCTCCA
>JAVXND010000193.1:0-525 GCA_036645955.1 Clostridia bacterium
GACGAGCAGGACACAGCATAGCGCGATGGCGGCAGTTGACGACCTTTTGCGCTATGCGGCAAGAAAGGTTGCAATCCGATGTCTCAAGCAACAGTTGGAAAGCGGAGAACTGATGATTACTGACAGCGTGCACGGGTCATGCCAAGAATTTCCGTACACAGAGCACAATATCACTATACAGGGCTACGATCAGCGCCGCACTGTCCAAACGGAAAACAAGATAGCGGAGCTCGTGAGTAGGTGCGAAGCCGTAGACCTTTGGCTTGAGCAGCTTTCGTCAGAAAGTGATCGCGTGCTGTTTATGCGGCGCTTCATACAGGAGTGGAGCCTTGTGAAACTCGGCATGGAGTATGGCATATCAGACGAGGGTGCAAGAAAGAAGATTGATCGCGCGCTAAAAAAATATTTTTAGTTTGTATGGGTTTGTCCAACTTTGTCCGGGTTTGTCCGATTATAATAAGAATGGGTAAGTAAGAACGGGCAGCGACAACGCTGCCCGCTTTTTTCGTATGTGGAAGGAGGTCG
>JAVXND010000194.1:0-518 GCA_036645955.1 Clostridia bacterium
AAAAGGCATAATCCTTGGCCAAGGGCATAACGGTTTCGGAAGCGCCGAAAGTCCGCAGCAACGGCTCCATAAAAATAATACCACCTACGCATAGAAGTCCGCCAATGAGGGTAGATACCGCAACAATGGTGGAAATGGTGGTGTTGGCACCATTTTTATCGTCTGCGCCAAGCTGCCGTCCTGCCAATACTGCCGCGCCTGCAGCAAAAATATTCTCAATAGATACAAAGATTAGAAGTAACGGCAAGGTGACACCCACCGCTGCTAGTGCGGATTCGCTATCTAAAAGCCCAATGTAAGCCGTGTCTACGATGTTGTAAACCGCCTTGGCCAAAAGCGCAATTGTTGCCGGAACCGCTAGTTTCACAATCGCCTTGGAAGGCTTTACATCGGACAGCAGTGATTCTTTTTCCATGTTTTTCACAGTACTCATTTTTCGTCACCGTCTCTTTCTATTACGCCATACAGTAGGATGGTGAGAGAGTGTTTGCATATTTTCTCATGTTTTTCAAGGTCCG
>JAVXND010000195.1:0-256 GCA_036645955.1 Clostridia bacterium
TCATCAATTAAAGTTTCTTTATCTTTTACATTTTTATTCTTCTCAAAAATTAATTCAAGAATATAGTCAAGGTTAATTTCTTGCGATTTTAATAAATCAACTTCGAAAACAACATCATCCCAATCAATATTTGACTCCTCTTTGTCTTTCCCTGCTTTTTCACGACGTAACCAATCACGAATATCATTGTAAGTTGAACGATAATCTTGAATAGTTCTCTCTTCCGGAATTTGAATACTCTTCATAATTTCAATAT
>JAVXND010000195.1:266-518 GCA_036645955.1 Clostridia bacterium
TACATAATGCGTAACTTTAAATTCTTCTAATGCTTCGGGATCTTCTGTATCAATAAACTTTAACGCTTTTAAGTTAGTAAACTCATCATAATTTTGTAGTAGATTTTCAACTCTTAAATATTCTCCAAACAACTTAACAAACTCTTTTTTATCCTTTTCAGTAACGATGTTATCAATTTCAGGGTATCTTAAATTTAATTCCGTCACAACATCTATATAGCCTCGACGAGCCTCTCCTGTCGAGATATCAGT
>JAVXND010000196.1:0-516 GCA_036645955.1 Clostridia bacterium
GTTGTGCTATTTCAATCCACGTCCCCGCGAAGGGGACGACACGCTCGCCCTGCCGACGTTGATATCATAGCACGGCATTTCAATCCACGTCCCCGCGAAGGGGACGACATACAAGACCGCCACCGCCGCCATTACCGCGCCATTTCAATCCACGTCCCCGCGAAGGGGATGACAGGCATAATTCAATCTTCCTTTCCATGGGTTATCATTTCAATCCACGTCCCCGCGAAGGGGACGACCCGCGAGCTCCTTTTCAAGCAAGATATTGAGGACTTATTTCAATCCACGTCCCCGCGAAGGGGACGACCGCACTGCAAACACTGTAACGGTGCTCACAAGCACATTTCAATCCACGTCCCCGCGAAGGGGACGACTATATCTCATCATGTGAGCGCGATATAATCACGTAATTTCAATCCACGTCCCCGCGAAGGGGACGACTGCCAGCGCCAACCTGTGCGCCTATTGCGTCACGATTTCAATCCACGTCCCCGCGAAGGGGACGACCCATTAATC
>JAVXND010000197.1:0-513 GCA_036645955.1 Clostridia bacterium
CATTGAAACAAGCCAGAAGTAAGCTTTCTAGAAGCAACGGCAATTCGTCGTTTCAAAGCTCGTTGATGATTACGCAGATGGGGAAAAAACGCAGCTTTATCAAGCTCTGTCGGGTTTGGTACGCAATCGGATGTGCTGAACCTTCAAACTTAGATTCCGAACCTTTGCAATCCTTCCAAAACCAGTCAAGCAGCCGCCCGAAGGGCTTGACTTGACAGGTCGCCGCTGAAATGTCACAATTTTCTTTGCGAAGGCGTGCGATTTGTTTCTTCAAACTTGAGTTCCTTCGCCTTCGCGTCTTCTACTCCGCATTTCAGCGGTGTTCTGTCAAGTCGGCGTCGGAAGTGCTCGATTACTTGCTCCACTAATCCTACAACTACTTGACAGCGTCATTTACAATTATGAACTATTTATATTTAGGGGTTTATGATATAATAAAAATACTTAATTATTGTAAAGGAGGCCAAATATGCCAACCACTATTACTATAGATAAATCAAAACCTGTTTTGAC
>JAVXND010000198.1:0-510 GCA_036645955.1 Clostridia bacterium
TGGCATTTCAAAGCTCGCAGACCTCCGCCGCTTATGATACGGCATTGGCGCAAGCAACGGCGGAGGCTGTGCGAAAGGTTCAGCTATTGGCGCAAGCGGCGGGGCTTACATTGGGCAAGCTACAAAGCGTTACGGAGCTAAGCAGCTTGAGCGAGCAGAGCGAGGCGGTATCGGGCGGAGCGCAAAGTGGCGATGCGGTTGTAAATGTTGAAATTGAACAGGTAGAAGTGCCATTGGATAGCGCGCTTAGCGTGGAAGCTGTGGTACGGGTTTGCTATGCGGCGGAGTAGGGGGGGCCGCGGGGGTAGTTGGGTAGTTGGGTGGGGCGTATGGGGGCGGAACGCCAACTGGGCGGACACCATGTATGGTGTCCCTACGGTGGAAGCGGTGGTACGGGGTTGCTACGCGGCGGAGTAGGGGGGCGTATGGGGCGGAACGCCAACTGGGCGGACACCATGTAGGGTGTCCCTACAGAGGTGATGGGAGGATTTTTTAGATGCATTTTACCAA
>JAVXND010000199.1:0-507 GCA_036645955.1 Clostridia bacterium
CCTGCATCTATGTGAAAAGCAAGCGGGATGCCGTCACCATCCATAAACAGCCCCATTTGCACAATGGGATTAGGGCGATGCTCTTTGGAATAGCCATATTGCTTCAAGCCCGCTTCCTGCTCAATTTCAAAGAAGTAGTTTGTGCAGTCGTAATAGAGCACGCCTTTGTTTCGCTTGGACAAGGCGAGGCTGTTTTGATAGATTTCTGATTGGATGAAGTCAGTTTCTTTGGAAATCATTTCTAGGGCGCGGTACACGTGCTGAATTTCAAAATCAGGTGGTTCAATGAGCTGGGCAGACAGCTCCGTTGTGTTAAGCTTTGAGCCTGGGAAAAGGATGCGCCCATAGATGAGCCTTGAAAGAATGGCATTAAGATTGAAGGTGCTTTTGTATTTTTCTGAAATATCTTTGCAGATTTTATCTAGTTTTAGTGCGTGATAAATAGGCGCAAGGAACAAGTAGCCGCCTTTGACGGAGCGTTGTTCGCCTTTGCGGATTTGCTTGGAG
>JAVXND010000200.1:0-507 GCA_036645955.1 Clostridia bacterium
AACGCCGCACGTGGACGCTGCATTGGAAGGTGAGGGCGCGGATGCGTGGGGTTGCATGCGCTGGATTTGCGCCTTGCGCGCCTGCATTTGATAACGCTACTGTTGAATGTGGTGCAATGGCTTGGGTGCATGGCTCTGCGTGCGCGGGATTTGCGCCTTACGTACCTGCATTTGATAACGCTGCTGTTGAATGTGGTGCATTGGCTTGGGTGCATGGCTCTGCGTGCGCGGGATTTGTGCCTTACGCGGCTGCATTTGATAACGCTGCTGTTGAATGTGGTGCAGTGGCTTGGGTGCATGTCTTGCGTGCGTGGGATTTGCGCATTATGTACCTGCATTTGCTAACGCCGATGTTGAATGTGGTGCAATGGCTTGGGTGCATGGCTCTGCATGCGTGGGATTTGTGCCTTACGCTCCTGCATTTGCTAACGCTGATGTTGAATGTGGTTCAATGGCTTGGGTGCAAGGCTCTGCGTGCGGTGGATTTGTGCCTTACGTACCTGCATT
>JAVXND010000201.1:0-504 GCA_036645955.1 Clostridia bacterium
CTCTTGCTTTCCAACTCAAATAATATGGATCAAGTGGAATGCAGTGACCGCCAAGACCCGGCCCCGGATAAAACGCTTGGAAACCATATGGTTTGGTTTTCGCCGCTTCAATAACCTCCCAAATATTTATACCCATTTTGTGACATAATTGAGCAAGTTCATTTACTAATCCAATATTTATATTTCTATATGTGTTTTCTAGTATTTTTTCCATTTCCGCAACTGCTGGACTACTTACAGTATGGACATCACCATCAAGTACAGCCCTATACATGCTTGCGATAACTTCGCATGCTTCGGCGCCAATCGCACCAACTACTTTGGGGGTATTTTTAGTTTTGTAAATAAGATTACCGGGATCAACACGTTCAGGACTGAACCCCAGATAGAAATCCACTCCGCATGTTAAACCGCTACCCTCTTCCAAAAGTGGTTTAACAAGCTCTTCGGTAGTGCCTGGATAGGTTGTGCTTTCTAAAACAACCATAGTATTTTTTGTAAGAT
>JAVXND010000202.1:0-504 GCA_036645955.1 Clostridia bacterium
TGGTGAAAATGCCGAGCAATATACGACAAACCTTGCTGCTATGTCAACGGAAACTGATTTGGTAGGCGATGCTTATGACAAGATGATGGATACGCTTGAGGGACAAACAGGTCGCCTTAAGGAGAGTGCAAAAAACCTTGGCATATCCATCTACAACGGCGCAAGCGGCAAGCTCAAGGATATGGCAAAGCTCGGGAACAGTTATATCGATACCTTGCAAAAAGCCTTTAACGCAAACGGTTTGAAGGGTCTAACGGGAGTGCCCTTGGGAACGTGCTTGGCGACATCGTATCTCAAGCGAGCGACTTTGCACCGCAGATGATTGAGATGGCCGTAGAACTGATCTCAAGCCTTGTTGAAGGCATTGCAGATAATGCGGACAGTATTGCAGAAGGGATCGCAGATGCGCTAACAGCCGCGATAAGCGGCATGGCGAACATGATCCCCAACATGCTTTCTGCAGGGCTGAAAATCGCTATGAAGATTGTTTCGGCGATTGTGGAC
>JAVXND010000203.1:0-503 GCA_036645955.1 Clostridia bacterium
GTTCAATCTCACTAAAATAATGCTGATCGCCAAGGGCTTTGATGGCTAACACATTATTTTGCTTGGCCGCTTTTTTATACCAGATTTGAGCTTGATGTGAGTCTTTGATTAAGCCTTTACCTGTATCATACATCCAGCCTACAGCGTATTGTGCACTGGGATCATTGGTTTTTTTTGCGACATCTAAAATCCAATGTGCCAGGAAAATATTGCCTTCATTTTGCATGTCATGAATGACTTTTACAGCTGCCTCATTGCCATTGTAGGCTTGTCCCATAAGCCAAGAAAATGCTTGAGTATTGGCCTGTTGAGCAGCTTTGCTATACCAGTTGACACTTTCTTGAACATTCTTTTCAGTACCTGTTCCTGCAAAATAGAAGTCAGCAACTTTCATTTGTGCAATAGCATCGCCTTTTTCTGCAGAGGTTAAAGCAGTTTTGAATGCGCGTTGTTCAGGTGAGCTGCATGCAGTTAATAAACTGAGAGATATGCACAGGCTAAGG